>CBIHMU010000017.1:0-80921 GCA_966211105.1 uncultured Burkholderiales bacterium | reverse complement strand
GATGGGGGTGGGATCATCCGTGCCGCTCGGTGCCGGCCATGTAGCGCTCAAAGAAGCACCGGGAATTTTTTACGAGTTGAGGGAGGAAACTGAGATGAAGCCATTGATCGGAGCACTGACCGTGCTCGCCTGTACCGGATGTGCCTCGGTGGTGAACGAGACCACCCACCCGATGAAGGTGGAGACCAAGAGCGCCACCGGCGAACCGGTCGTCGGCGCCGAATGCCGCCTGACCAACGACTACGGCACGACCACCATGAAGTCGGGCGATACCACCCAGGTCCGTCGTTCCAGCAAGGACCTGGACATCGTCTGCAAGGACCCCCAGAACCCGGACGCCAATGCACGCGCCATCTCACGCGCCAATGGCGGCATGTGGGGCAACATCATCCTGGGCGGTGCGGTCGGCGCCATCGTCGATCACAACCGCGGCACGGCCTACACCTACCCGACCTGGGTGCAACTGGTGTTCGGCAAGACCTTGGTGTTCGATCGCACGGTGGAGAAGGAAGGCCAGCCCACGATGGCGAGTGAGGCCATCGGCGCGACGCCTGCGCCGGCAGCCGCCGCATCGGCGCCTGCACCTGCCGCTGCCGCATCCGCGTCGCAGGTCGTCAGCAGCAAGTGAACGGACCCTTCGGTCACCGACCGAAGCCGGAAACGCAGAAGGCCCGCTTCCGCGGGCCTTCCGGCATTGGTGTGAAGTGTTCCCGGAGGGATTACTGCTTCACGGCCTCGACCTGGACGATGACCTTGATGTCCTTCGAGAAGCCGTACTGGATGCCGTAGTCGACGCCGAAGGCGGTGCGGTCGAAGGTGGTCTCGAAGTCGCCGCCGCAGACCTCGCGCTTGAGCATCGGGTTCTCGTAGCAGTTGAAGTTGGTGGCCGTCAGGGTCACCGGCGCGGTCTTGCCCTTCAGCGTCAGCTGGCCCGCCACCGTCGCGACCTTGTCACCCGAGAAGGTGAACTTGTCGCCGACGAACTTGGCCGTCGGGTTGTTGGCCACGTCGAAGAAGTCCTTGCTCTTCAGGTGCGTGTCGAACTGCGACGAGCCGGTGCTGATGCCGTTCATGTCGAAGGTGATCTCGACCTTGCCCGACTTGCCGGCCTTGTCGAACTGCACGGTGCCTTCCTTCTTCTCGAAGCGGCCGCGGTTGGTCGAGGTGCCGAAATGCTTGATCTCGAAGGTGGCGTAGGTGTGCGTCGGGTCGATCGCGTAGGTCGCGGTCTGGGCTTGCGCCAGGCCGGCGACGGCGATCAGGGAGGCGAGCAGCAGGGCTTTCTTCATCATGGTGGTGGGTCCTTGTCGACCAGGGGTCGGAACGGTGGTGGAAACCGCGGCGGTACCGCGGTGGAAAGGAACCGGGCGAAGGACCCGGACCGGTTGGAGAAATCGGGAGGCCGCGATCCGCGGCAGCGTCGGCTTACAGCGGCGCCATGCCGGTGATGACCAGCTTGAACTTCACCTGCACGTCGTTGGCGACCATGGCGGTGTCCTTCCACTCGCCTTCGCCGATGTTGAAGTCCAGCCGCTTGATCGCGAACGCGCCGGTCGCCGTCGTCGTGCCGCCGGCCTGCGCCAGCGCGACCGGGACGACCACGTCCTTGACCTGACCCTTGATGGTCAGCTTGCCGGTGGCCTCGAACTTGCCGCCGCCCAGCGCCTTGATCGCCGTGCTCTGGAAGGTCGCCGTCGGCACCTTCTTGACGTTGAACCACTCGGGCTTGACCAGCTCCGCGTCGGTCGCGGCGTCGCCCAGCGTGGCGCTGCCCAGCTCGATCGACAAGGTCACCTTGCCGGCCGCGGCGTTCTTCGGGTCGAAGGCCAGTTGGGCGTCGAACTTCTTGAAGTGGCCGTCCACCGGCACGCCCATCTGGCGGAAGGTGAAGGCGATGTCGCTCTGCGCCGGCACCAGCTTGGGCGCGGCCGCCGCAGCCGTCGCCGCGGGGGCCGCGGCCGGCTTGGTCTGCGCCATCGCCGGCGCGGCCAGGAGGAGGGCGGCGCTCAGCACCGACAACGCGGTGATCGAGAGATGGGTGGCCATGCGTGCGGTCATGAAGTCCTCTGCAATGCGGTGAAGCGGGTCTGTGGAAGCCGTTGTGGTGCGCGTTGTGGTGCGCGTTCTGGCGCGCGTCCTGTGAAGTGACTCGGCGCCCGTGGGGTCAGGTGTTGTCCGGGCCGTTCCGGGCGGTGCGCTCAGGCGCGGCCCGGGAGCATGCGCCGCAGCAGGCCGTCCTTGTCGAGGACGACATGCTTGACCACGGCGCCAAGGTGGGCAAGGACGAGCAGGCCCAGACCGTAGGCGAAGAACTGGTGCAGCTGCTTGAGCGATTCGGCGAGCGCCTTGTCCTTGCCGACGAAGTCCGGCAGCGGCAGCACGCCGAACCACACGATCGGGAAACCCGCGGCGGAGCTGTAGGCCCAGCCGCTCAGCGGCACCGCGAAGAAGGCGGCGTACAGCAGCCAGTGCACCGCGTGCGCGCCCAGCTTCTGCCAGCCCGGCATCGGCAGGTCCGCCGGCGGGCGATGGGTCAGGCGCCACAGCAGCCGCAGCGCCGACAGCGCCAGGATGGTCACGCCGGCCCACTTGTGCCAGTTGAAGAGCTTCAGCCGCGTCAGCGAGAAGGGCAGGTCGGCCATGTACCAGCCCACCGAGAAGGTGCCGATGATGGCGATCGCCAGCACCCAGTGGAAGAGCATCGCCAGGCCGTCGTAGCGGGTCTTGCCCGGCGGCGTGACGGCTGCCGCCGGGGAAACGGGAGATGCAGCAGATCCGGAAGATCGGGGAGCCACCGGAGGCATCGGCGTGGCCGCCGACGTCACGGCCACGGCGGGCGCGGAGGCGTCGAGCGTCTCGGCAGGCAGCGTCGGCTGCTGGTCGGGGTCGTTGTTCTGGTGGCTGATGGTCATGTCGGGCTCGCGTCCTTGGGAAGACCTGGGGCGCCGGGTGGTCCGGAATGGATCGAAGTGTCCGCGTGCGCCGTACATCGTCGGTTCACCGGATCTGAGGCCACTGTTCATCCAATTTGAATGGGGAGCCCGGTCAAGCTTCACAGATCCGTCATAGTCGGCGTCGAGACTGGCGCCCGCTCCGCCCTTGGAGCGATGGCTAGGAGTTGCCATGGACCTGATCGCCAAGATCGAGGCGGTGTTCCACCGCCGCGGACACCTGCAGTACGGTGACGAGCGCCGGGAACCCGTCACCGCGCTGGAGCACGCGCTCCAATGCGCCCAGCTCGCCGAGTGGGCGCACGCGGAGCATAGCCTTGTCGTCGCTGCGCTGCTGCACGACCTCGGGCAACTGATGGACGGTGGTTCTGCCGCCCCCCTGCGGGACGACGAGCACGAGTTGACCGCCCTCCCGCTGCTGCGCGCCGGCGGACTGGGCCCGGACGTGGTGGAGCCGATCCGCCTGCATGTCGCCGCCAAGCGCTACCTGGTGAGCACGGACCCGGCCTACGGGCCGAGCCTGTCCGACGCCTCGCGCCACAGCCTCGCGCTGCAGGGCGGGCCGATGAACGCGGAGGAAAGGCTGCTCTTCATGGCCCACCCGCAGGCCAGCGCGTCGCTGCAGCTGCGCCGCTGGGACGACCTCGCCAAGCGGCCGGGCATGCGCACGCCGCCGCTCGCCTACTACCTGGCACTGCTCGAGGAACTGCTGCGGGAGGCGCGCGCGCCGGAGCGGGTGCGCATCGCCTGAGGCGGAAGGGGACGATGTCCAAGTCGGTCTCCCTCTTGAGGGGGATATCGGACCCCCGGCCCGCTTTGCATACTGGATCCCGATCGCTCGCTGCCTGGACCTCAGCGATGTGATCAAGGGGAGGAGTGCTATGCCGACCTACCAAAGCCCGCAAGGGTGGCGGTGGTCGGCATAGTTTTATCTGCGTGGCGCATCGCGAACGCTTGGGCGTGAAGGGAATCGGCAAGATATATTGCCCGCCCAGAACAAGCTTTACACAACCCATGCAGTTCCCTTCGCGGCAGCGGCCAGGCGCTGTCTCCTCCGGTCATGGCGGGTGAACGCAGCGCCGAGCAGGCGAGCGTCGAGCTCGAACTGCTGCGCCTGATCGGCAAGCAGGGCCGCCGCGTCCCCTACCCGGTGAGCATCGCCGCGCTGATGATGGCGGTGATGGCGGCCAGTGTCATGTCGCCCTGGCTGGCCTACGGATGGCTGGCCCTCGTGTACGCGGTGCTGGCGGCGCGCTGGGCCGTGCTGGGCCGCCTGCCGGAGATGCAGCACCGCCCGCTCGAGCAGCGCATGGACTGGGCCGTGTGGCTGAGCCTGGCCAACGGGCTGGCCTTCAGCGCCTCGCTGGTCGCGGCGCCGCACCTGAGCGACTTCCAGCGGATGGTGCAGACCATCGTGCTGCTGGGCCTGTGCGCCGGCGCGGTCGCGACGACGGCCGGGCACCGCGTCGTGTTCCAGGTCTTCCTCTGGCCGGTGACGCTGGCCACCGCGCTGTCGTGGGGCCTGTTCCACGAGCCCGGCGCGGAGCAGCGCTGGCTGGACTGGGTGCTGTCGGCGCTGATCATCTTCTTCGGCCTGATCCTGACCGGCCTGGCGCGCGACACCTACCGCGTGTTCGCCGAATCCGTGCTGATCCGGCTGCAGCAGAACAAGAGCAACCAGCAGCTGCGCCAGGCGCTGTCGCAGGCGGAATCCGCGATGGCGGCGAAGACGCGCTTCCTCGCGTCGGCGAGCCACGACCTGCGCCAGCCGATGCACACGCTGTCGCTGTTCGGCGCGGCGCTGGACAAGCGCCCGCTCGACGACGAGGGCCGGGTCATCGTCACGCAGATGAACCTGGCGCTGCATTCGCTGTCCTCGCAGATGGACGCGCTGCTGGACATCTCCAAGCTCGACGCCAACGTCGTGCCGGTGACCAACCAGGTCTTCGCCTTACAGCCCTGGCTGGGCCGGCTGCAGCGCGAGTTCCAGCCGGCCGCGCTGCGCAAGCACCTGCTGCTGCGGCTCGACTGCCCGCCGGAGGCCTGCGTCGAGAGCGACCCGGTGCTGCTGGAGCGCGTGGTGCGCAACCTGATCGACAACGCGCTCAAGTACACGGCGCGCGGCGAGGTCGCCATCGAGGTCAACCGCGGCCAGGACGAGGAGGTCTGGCGGCTGTCGGTGCGCGACACCGGCATGGGCATCCCGGAGCACGAGCAGCAGCGCATCTTCGACGAGTTCTACCAGGTCGGGAATCCGGAGCGCGACCGCGCCAAGGGCCTGGGGCTGGGCCTGTCGATCGTGACGCGGCTGGTGGACCTGCTGGACCTGCACCTGGCACTGC
The DNA here is from genome assembly GCA_966211105.1 of uncultured Burkholderiales bacterium. Lineage (GTDB taxonomy): Bacteria > Pseudomonadota > Gammaproteobacteria > Burkholderiales > Burkholderiaceae_C > Roseateles. Next base: position 75,628 of record CBIHMU010000017.1, on the reverse strand, counting down.
GCTCGACGCCGGGCCAGGGCTCCAGCTTCATGCTGAACGTGACCGCCGCCGACATCGCGCTGGTGCGGCCCGGCTCGACGCCGACGCAGGGGCCGGCGCTGCCGCCGATGCGGGTGCTGGTGATCGACGACGAGGAGCCGGTGCGGGTCGCCATGCATGCGCTGCTGAGCGCGCACGGCTGCCAGGTGCTGCTGGCCGGCAGCACGCGCGAGGGCCTGCTCAAGAGCATGGGCCAGCAGCCGGATCTGCTGCTGACCGATTTCCGGCTGCGCGGCGGCGAGGACGGCATCAGCGCGGTGCGCTCGCTGCGAAGCGCGTTCCCGGGACTGCCCGCCTTGATCGTGAGCGGCGACACTGCGCCGGAGCGGTTGCGCGAAGCCCACGAGGCGGGACTCACGCTGCTGCACAAGCCGGTCACCGAAGACCTGCTCATCAGCGCGATGCAGGCCGCGCTCGCCGAATATCGAAGGGAGGGTCCCGATGTCTCGCCCGTTCGAGGAGGCGCCGAGCGTCCGGTCTGACGCCGTGTCCGGCACGGTGGTCGATACCGCATCCGATTCCGGCTCCGACGCGCCGAGCGACGTGCCGTCCGAAGCGCTGTCCGAAGCGCTGTCCGAAGGGCCGACCGCCGGCGCCGATGCGCCGCCGCCGAGACCCCTGGGCACCCGCTGGCTGTCGCGGCCGCTCGAGGACTGGATGGCCGGGCGGCTGTCTGAGCCCGAGCCTGGCCCGGCGGTCGTCGATGTGCTGATCGTCGGCAGCGGCTATGGCGGCGCCGCGGCGGCGCATGCGCTGGCCGGCCGGCGCGACGAGGACGGCCGGCGCCTGGACGTCGTCGTGCTTGAACGCGGCCGCGAGTACCTGTCCGGCGCCTTCCCCAGCCGTTTCGCGGACCTGCCGGGCCACGTGAGGCTTGCGCGTCCGGGCGCGGACGCACCGATGGGGCGCCGCGAGGGGCTCTTCGATCTGCGACTGGGGCCGGACGTCTGTGTCGCGCTCGCCAACGGCCTGGGCGGGGGCTCGCTGATCAACGCGGGCGTGATGGAGCGGCCCGACCCGTCGGTGTTCCGCGAGCCCGGCTGGCCGCAGGCCTTCCTGGACGAGGACATGAGGCCGTGGTTCGAGCGCGCCGAGCGGCTGCTCGGCGTCCGCGACGACGAGGGCGAGGGCGAGGGCTCGGGCGCCAACACCATCGAGCGGCTGCGCGCCCACGCCGGCTTCCAGACGCGCCGCCTCGACGCGTTGAAGGCGCTCGGCCCGTCGGAGGCGCGCGCGGCCCGGATCCAGGTGGCGATGGACGGCCGGCCGCGCGGCGCGGCCGGGTGGTCGCACCACGCCTGCATCGCCTGCGGCGATTGCGCGACCGGCTGCAACCACGAGGCCAAGCAGTCGCTGGACACCGGCCTGCTGCTGCAGGCCTGGCGGCAAGGCGCCGACCTCGTCTGCGGCGCGAGTGTCGAGGCGCTCGCCGCCGCACCGGGCGTCGGCTGGCGCGTCACGCTGCAGCACACCGACGAGCTGTTGCGCCAGCGCCAGGGGGAGCCGTTCGAGGTGCTCGCACGTCGCGTGATCCTGGCGGCCGGCACCCTGGGATCGACGGAGATCCTGATGCGTTCGCGGGACCGCGGCCTGCCGCTGTCGCGCATGCTCGGGCAGGCGTTCTCGGCCAACGGCGATGTGCTCGCGGTCGGCCACGAATGGCCGCGCGTCGTCCACGCGGTCGCCGACGAGGACCAGACCCCCGCGGCGCGGCAGGTCGGTCCGACGATCACCGGCGTGTGGAAGGCCGGGCCGGATCATGTCGTCGAGGACCTGGCGATTCCCGGCGCGCTGCGTCCGTTCTTCGAGGAGGGCTTCGCGCTGGCGGCGACGCTGGACGCGCTGGCGCGCGCCAACCCCGGACTGCATGAGGAACGCGCCGACTTCGACGATCCCTTCGCCGTCCGCCCCTCCGTGACCGAGCGGCAGTTGCCGCTGGCGATCGTCGGGCGCGACAGCGGCACCGGGCGCCTGGTCCGGCGCGAGGGGTTCGAGGAACCCGGCGGACTGCAGGTCGACTGGCCCGGGCTGCGCGATGAGCCGGCGATCGCGCGCCGGCACGAGGCACTCGAACGACGCCTGCGCGCCCAGGGCGCGCGGCTGCTGCGCAACCCGCTGTGGCAGCTGCTGCCGCCGGAGATGGCCTTCCTCACGAACGACGCGCGCGGGCCGATGCTCAGCGTGCATCCGCTCGGCGGCTGCGCGATGGGCGACCGCGGCACCGACGGCGTGGTCGATGCGATCGGACGGGTGTTCTCCGGCGACGGCGAGGCGGTGCATGACGGCCTGGTGGTGCTGGACGGCGCCATCGTGCCGGGATCGCTCGCGATCAATCCGGCGCTGACGATCAGCGCGCTGGCGCAGCGGGCGCTGGACCAGTTGGTCCTCCTCTGGCGACTGGGCGCGCCGTCGCCCGTGGCCGTGCGACGGGAACCGGTGCGGCCCGTCTTCCGCCCGCTGCCCGGGCCGGGACGGCAGGCACCGTCCCATTCATCGACGGTCGGCACGGGGAGCGCCGGCGGCGCTCGTGGCAACGGCACCACGGGCACCACGGGCACCACGGGCAACACTGGCCGCGCTGGCGGCACTGGCGGCAATGGAGGCAATGGCGGCAATGGCGGCACTGGCAGTGCTGGCAACACGGGCAGTGCTGGCAACATGGGCGGCGCTGGCGAAACCGGGGGCGACGCGACGGTGATCGAGGTGCGCGAGCGCCTCGGCGGTTTCGTGCGCTGGTCCGGCGCGCCGGGCTCGCCGGTGAAGTACCTGGAGCTTTGCGTCGTCTACCAGCCGAAGGCGTTGAGGGACCTGTTGAGACCCGGCCCCGAGCGGCGGCTGATCGTGGCGCCCGGGAGTCGGCTGCGCGTTTTCGAAACGCGCGAGCGCCGGCCCGGCGGCTTCGACGTCGTCGGCGCGAAGCCCGGCGACGGCCGCCTCTGGGCGCACGAGGAGCGCGGCGACGAGCACGCGCTCTTCACCGCGCCGCTGGCGGACGGGGAGCTCACGCTGTTCCAGCGTGAAGCGTCGGGTTCGTTGCGACGGCACGCGCGCGGGTTGTGGGCGTGGGCGATCAATCGCGGCGTGCGGGATGCCTGGCAGGGACTGGTCGACTGGGCAGGACGCCGCTCGCCGCCGACGGCGCCGGGCGCGGCACGGGCGGGCCTGCGCGCGCGGGCCGTCAACGCCTGGCACCTCGCGGGACACGCCGGAGAGGCGCGGGTGATGCGCTACCAGGTGCGCGTCGACCCGGCCGCGGACCTGCCCGAATGGGCGGCCGCGTTGCGCGACCAGCCATTGATCGGGGCCAAACGGATCAGCTACACGCGACGCGGCAACCCGTGGACGCAGCTGAGCCGCATGACGCTGTCGCCCACCGCCGGCATGGCGCCGCCGCCGGGCGCGCGGGAGATCGTGCTGACGCTGGACATGCATCACCTGGCCCGCGAGCGGGTGCCGCTGCTGCGCCTCCGGCAGGCGCGCGACATCCCGTCGGCGGCGCGCGACATCGGCGCCCTGATGGCCTACGTCGCGCGGATGACGATCGGGCTGCATGCCTGGACCTTCCGCAAGCCCGACGAGGCGCCGCCGCGGCGCATCTCGCGGCTGCCGGGCGCGGTGCCCGGCCTGCCGGATCCCGTGGTGACGGAGATGGCCGCCGGGCGCTGGGGCGACGCGTGCGCGCAGCGCCAGGACCTCGACCGCCCGCCGCGCGAGGACGACGAGCGCCCGGTCCTGATCCGGCTCACGCGTTACGCCCGGCCGGGCGGGGAGCCCGTGCTGATGATCCATGGCTACAGCGCCAGCGGCACCACGTTCGCGCATCACGCCGTGCGTCCCGGTCCGGCCAAGCTGCTGTGGGACGCGGGCCACGACGTCTGGGTGCTGGACCTGCGCACCAGCGCCGGCCTGCCGACAGCCCGGCTGCCGTGGACCTTCGAGGAAGCCGCGTTCAACGACATCCCGCTCGCCGTCGACCGGGTGCTGCGCGAGACCGGCCGGGAGCGGCTGAACCTCCTCGCGCATTGCATGGGGTCGGTGATGTTGCACATGGCGCTGCTGGAGCCGCGCGAGCAGTCCTGGGAGCGCTGCTTCCCGTTGCGCGCCGCGTTGAAGGACAGGATCTCGAAGCTGGTCATCTCGCAGGTCACGCCGCTGATGGTGATGTCGCCGACCAACAGCCTGCGCGGCGTGCTGATGCAGTACCTGCGGCCCTACCTGCCGCTGGGGGACTACGCCTTCCGGCCCGAGGGCACGCTCACGCTGTTCGATCACCTGCTCGACCGGCTGCTCGCCAGCCTGCCGTATCCGGAGGCGGAGTTCGACCTGGAGAATCCGCCGCCCTGGCCGCCCTGGCGGATGCGACGCACCCCCTGGACGGCGACGCGGCATCGCATGGACCTGCTGTACGGACGCGACTTCGCGATCGGCAACGTCGACCGCGCGGTCTTCGATTTCATCGACGATCACTTCGGTCCGCTCAACATGGACACGGTCGCGCAGGCGATCCACTTCGCGCGCTGCCACGAGATCACCGACTGGCAGGGGGCGAGCGTCTACCTCGACAGCCTCGCGAAGAGCCTGGCGCTGCTGAAGGCGTTCCCGGTGCTGTCGCTGCACGGCGAGGACAACGGGCTGTGCAGCGCCGACAGCGCCGAGCTGCTGAAGGCGTACTACGACCAGGCCGCGCCGGGGCGTTATCGGTACCGGGTGATCGCGGGCCACGGGCATCAGGACTGTCTGATCGGACGCCACGTCGCGACGCAGGTGTTCCCGCACGTGCTCGCCTTCCTGGCCGAGGAGTCGCCGCCGTGAGCGGGTTGCTGCGCGCGACCCGGCGGGGCACGGCGGCCGACGGGCTGTTGATCGGCGCGGAGGCGCCCGGCCATCGCGTCGAACGCGCGGCGCCGGCGCACGGGCGCGTGCCGCTGCTGACGGCGCTGCGGCCCGAGCGGGGCTGGCCGCACTGGCTGCTCTGGGTGCCGATGCGATGGCGCGGCGGATGGGCCTATGAACCGTTGCCGCAGCCCTGGCGGATCGAGTCGTTCGTGCCGCCCGGCGTGGGGCAGCCGGGTGCGCCGTGGCGGATCTCGCAGGCGGTGGAGGCGTTTCCGCCGCGGCCCGACGCACGAACCGACGCACGAACCGACGCACCAACCGACGCACCAACCGGTGCGGCCATCGACACGAATGACGAGTCCGACGCCGAAGGCGACGACGACAGCGACGACGAGGGCGACGACGAGGGCGACGAAGAGGGCGGCGAAGAGGGCGGCGACGACCGCGGGATCGACGTCCACGGCCTGCTGCTGGTGGCGCTCTATCTCGAGCCGCGCGCGCTCGCGATGGAGGGCGCGCATCGCGGCGTGATGCATGAGCTCGGCGACGAGGAACTGCGCGCGCAGGTCGAGGGCGCGCTCGAGCAGCTCCTCGATCTGCCGCCCTATCGCTGGGCGCACGGCTTCGTGCCGTCGCCGGACGATCCCGATCCCGATCCCTTGTCGGAAGGCGAGGGCGTGTGCTTCGCGCTGGCGGCGTGCCAGTACCCACCGGGGCTGCTCGATGCGAGTCCGGGTTGGGAACTCGACGCCTCGCAAGCGGGGCCGGGTCTGGCGTCCTTGGCGCGTTTGCACGCCTTCACGCGATCGACGGCGCGCGGACGGACCTGCTCGCTGGTGCTGTTCGCCGGCGATCAGATCTACGCGGATGCGAGCGGCGGGCTGGCCGACTCGCGCAGCGGCATCGAGCGTTATGCGCGGGGCTACGGGGAGTTCAAGGCCGGCCCGGCGCGGCTGTTGCCGCCGACGGTGGCGCGCCTCGTCCACGCGATCGACGATCACGAGATCGTCGACAACTGGGAGCCCAGCCCCCGTGCCAGTCACGGGGGCAAGGGCCCGTGGTTCGATGTCGCGCGCCAGGCGGCCTGGGATCACCGCTGGGAAGCCGGTGCGCGCGTGGGCGGGCCTGAACTGCTGTGGCACGACTTCGACTGGCGCGGCGCGGCCTTCTTCATCGCAGACGCGCGTTGCGAGCGCGAGGCGCGACGCGTCGCGAACTGGTCGAGCGCGCGCTTGTGGTCGACCGCGCAACGCGATGCCTTCGGCGAGTGGTTGTCGCGCGGCGGGGATCGGCCGAAGTTCGTGCTGAGCGGCTCGCTGCCGCTGCCGCGGCGACGCACGACGGTGGAGCATGCGGCGAGCTGCCTGCGCTCCGACGCCTGGGACGGCTATCCGCACAGCCTGCACGAGCTGCTGGGCGCGGTGTGGCGGCATCGCGCGTCGGGACTGGTGTTCCTGTCGGGTGACGAGCACCGCTCGGGCTGGGTGAGCGCCGAGATCTCCGCGGTCGACGGCGCGGACCGCGCGCCGGTGCGGGTTCACTCGGTCCACAGCTCGGCGCTGTATGCGCCGTGGCCCTTCGCGATCACGGCCGCCGAGGAACTGGCCGCGCCCGATGCCTTCGAGTTCGACGGCCCGGACGGCCGACGCCTGCGCTGCGTGGTCAGCGCCTGGTCCGACCACCCCGGCGACGGCTTCGCCTTGCTGCGCGCCAACGGCAGCGAGGTCGAACTCTGGTTTGACCGGGCCGGTCAAATTTCGGACGCGCCGGATGCGGTGTTGTCGTCTGGAAATCTTGCGCGGCCCATGTCGGATCGATAGACTGAGCACCTCAAGATCGAACCAGGCGGAGTGAGAAGGTCGAGCCACCCGAGCCATCGGGTCCCAGCCGGACTGGGAGTTCGCGGAAACGCGATAGAGAACCCCGCATGCGGCGGCCACCCTCGGGTGGCCGTCTGTCTTTCTGGGAGGCGTCTTGCTTGTCAGCCAGTCAATCGCTTTCCGAGAGTGGTCGCGCTGAGCAGGCGTTCCAGGGAGATCCTTCGACCCTTGCTCAGCCAGGGCTCGAGAGGACGCTTCACATAGGCGGATTGCACCTGCATGAAGACCTGACGCTTGCGCTTCGTGTCCCTTTGAACCGCGATGAACACGACGTAGTGGCGACGTTCGGTTTCAAGGCCATCGTCCAGCGCCTCGATGGTGACGAAGTTCTGCGGAGATTCTCGGGCAAATCGAATCACTCGACGATGAAGCTTTCGAATGAGTTCAGGAAGAAAACGCCGGGACAGTTCGTAGCGCTCTTCGCACAGTACCCTGACTTCCCGACGATCGTCAAAGATCTCCCCTGCAGGTATCTGGTGGCGTGATCGACCGTCTCGACTGAGCGATCGAGTGAAGCAGTGACACGAGAAGAGAACAACGACCGTGAGGTCGAACCCCAATCCAGGATTGACACGGAAAGCAAATGGCTCGAGGTGGGAGAGATCCCATGGAACGCCGCTTCGAGCGACGCCCTTGAATCGATGGTGCGGACGCACGGCATCGAGATGCTGCTCGATGGGAACTTGAGTGAGGACGTGGTCGGCGAGCAAGACCGGCTCATTCGCCGGTTCGGGAAGTTTCATGACGGGAAGCCCTCGGAATTGAGAGGGCAGTCATGTTTCCGACTCGGTTCCCTTCACGCCTTGCGCCGCGTCAACGATGCCTCGCGTCAAGCAGAACTTGCGTTGTCCGTCGCAAGAGGGCCACCATCGATGAGTAAGCCTGCGGGCCGCGCTGACTGTGACGTGTCGTCCGCTGCCCGAGGCCTGTCACGCCTCCCATGCGACACTGCCGGATGACCGAAATCGAACTGCGTTTCCAGATCCCCGAATCGCAATGGCCCGCCGTGCGCCGCTGGGTCGCAGGAACCGGCAAATCCGTCGCGACCGAGGAACGGCTGCAGGCCTCCTACTTCGATACGCCCGAGCGCGACCTCGCGCACGCCGGCTTCGCGCTGCGGCTGCGGCGCGAGGGCGAGGTCTGGGTGCAGACGCTCAAGGGCGCCGCGCCCGACGGCATGACCCGCCTTGAGCACAACGTGCCGCTGGGCGCGGACATCCCCCGGCTCGATGTCTCCCGCCACGCCGACCATCCCGCCGGACAGGCGCTTCAGGCCTTGCTGGAGCAGCTGCCCGAAGGCGCGCTGCAGGCGCTGTTCCGCACCGACATCACCCGTCTCACGCGTCCCCTGCGCACGCCGCATGGCACGGTCGAACTCGCGCTCGATCACGGCGCGCTGCTCGCCGGGGAGGGCGACGCGCTGCGCAGCACGCCGGTCGCCGAACTCGAGATCGAATTGAAGAGCGGCGAAGCCCGCGCCGTGCTCGAAACCGCGCGGCAATGGGCCATCGAACGCTTCGGGCTGTCGCTGGAACTGCGCACGAAGGCGCTGCGCGGCGACCTGCTCGCGCGCGGCCTGGACTGCGCGCCGGTCGCCGACTCGCACGCGATCCACTGGACCGGCGACATGACCCGCGATGACGCGCTTCACGTGCTGCTGCGCGAGTGCCTGGAACCGATCGTCGGCAACGCCTCGCAGATCGCGAGCGGACGTCATCGGCCCGAACACCTGCATCAGATGCGCGTCGGATTGCGGCGCCTGCGCGCCGGTCTGCGGCTGCTCGCGTCGGACGAGGACCTGGCGCTGCACGCGCTGGCCGACGGCGCCGGGCACCTGTCGCGACGACTCACCGGCGCGCGCGATGCGGATGCCCAGGCCGAAGCCGCCTGGCGCGTCGCGATGCTCGCCGCCTGGCGCGCCGAGCGTCCGTCCGCGGCGTCCGGGCTGCCCCCGGCACCGTCCATCGACGTCGCCGGCCTGCTGCGCGGGCCGGAGGTTCAGGGCTGGATGCTCGCGATCATCGGCTGGCTCGCGCGTCCTGCGCCGGACCATGTGCCTGGGGACGAGCAAGGCCTGGCCCTCGTCCACGCACGCATCGCGCAGTGGCGTGCCGCCGCGGACAAGCAGGTCAAGCGATTCGACCGCCTCGACACCGAGGGACGCCATCACCTGAGACGGCGCCTGAGACGTCTGCGGCTCGCGCTGGAGCTGAGCTTCGCCGTGCCCGGCGGCAGCGACGGCGGCCGCCTGTCCAAGAAGGAGATTGAGGCGCGGGCCCGGCAACTGGCGCGCGTCCACCAGGCCGCGCAGCGCCTGGGGGCCTTGAACGACCTCGAGGTCGGCCTGTCCCAGGCGCGCGAGCAACTGGCGATGGCCATGGCGCGCGGCGACGTGCCGGCCGCGGCCCAGGCGGGCTTCTCGCTGGGATGGCTGCGGCCGCGTCAGCAGCAGGCGCTGGAAAAAGCCGCCAAGGCCGTGAAAGCAGTGAAGGCCGTGAAGGCCGTCAAGGCGATGAAGGTCTCGAAGGCGATCGAGCGTGCTGGTGCGGACGGTGCCGGCAAGCAGGTCAAGCCGGCGAAACGCGCCAAGCTGGACTGAAGCGCTTCGCCCGACTGACTTCACTGAGGAGCGCAGCCCCCGCCTCATGCCGAGGCGTCGGGAGGCGTTCACTCATTCCAGTCACTTCGAGGCCGACATGCCGCAGTTCCATTCCCTGCCGTTCACCGAACTCCCTCCACGCCCCGACGACGAGGTCCCGGATCGCGCCCGGATCCCTGGGCTGCTGGCGATGGCGGTCGATCCCGACCAGCTGTGCGCCGTCCAGGCGCTCGCCGCCCGAAGACTGTTGGATCCCGGCGGCGAGGTCTATCCCGCCGACGGGTGCGCGATCACCTTGACCTTGCTCATGCGGGGGGCTGGATTCGAGGTCCACGAACGCTACTGGGCGATCGACGTGCCGGCGATGCTGCTGGCGCGCGGATGGCGGGAGGTGCCGCCAGGCGGGCAGCAGGCCGGCGACATCGGCAGCACCTGTCGCGAGGAGCGACACCACGGCGAGGATCACGTCTTCCTGGTGGTCCGGTGCGTCAATCAGGACGAGATGATCGTCGTGGACAACCAGGCCGCCTATCCGCACTTCCGGTGGGCCAGCGGGCAGGGCGGCAAGACGCCCAGCGCGATGTTCTACCGGGCGCCCGAGGCGTCGGATTGAGCGTCCCGGCGACCCTACGACGCTGCGACGCTACGACGCTGCGGCACGGGCGGCGGCGTGGCGACCTCAGACGTCGCCGCCGAGATGGCGCGCCGCGCCCAGCATTTCGTGGACGTCGTGCGTCATCACCGCGAGGAAGGCCGCCAGGCCGATGTAGTACGCGGCGTACTCCCATTTCACCCGGGTGGGGACGGCGTAGTAGGTCTTCGCCTCCTCGCTGTCGGCGCGGTACTTCCAGGCCTTCATCAACTGCGGCGCGGCCAGCAGCGCGATCAGCAGCAGCATCGGGCTGGGCCGGTAGAGGAACAGCCCGACCAGCACCGGCACGCCCGCGAACCAGATGCGCGGCGACAGCACCGCCGTGATCCGGCCGCCGTCGAACGGCGACATCGGGATCAGGTTGAACAGGTTCAGGAAGAAGCCGGCGTAGGACACCGCCAGCAGCCAGTCCAGGTTCCAGCTGCGCGCCATCAGGTAGCAGACGGTGGCGCCGACGGTGCCCAGCAGCGGCCCGCCCAGGCCGACGTAGGCCTCCGTCTGCGCGTCGTGCGGCATCTCCTTGAGCTCGATCCAGGCGCCGACGAAGGGGATGAAGGTCGGCAGGCCGACGTTCAGGCCCTTCTGGCGCGCGGCCAGGTAGTGGCCCATCTCGTGCACGAACAGCAGCGCGATGAACCCCACCGCGTAGCGCCAGCCGTAGACCCAGGCGTACAGCAGCACCGACAGCAGCATCGTGCCTCCGCTGAGCAGCAGCTTGCTCAGCTTGACGCCGGAGAACAGCAGGAACAGCAGCTTGGTCATCGGCTCAGGACTCCGCGGACTCGCTCTTCTTGCGGCCGAAGAACTTCATGATCGCGCCGCCGAAACCGGCGACCGCCAGCAGGATGATCTTGGCGAACTTCAGCACGAACGCGCCGATCACCGCCAGCAGGCCGAGCTTCTTCGCGCCGACCCCCAGCACCAGCGCGGCCAGGCCGTACTCGGCGACCTTGTCGGTGCTGCCGTTGAAGTCGGCGTAGCGCTTGCCGTCGTTGAACTCCAGCGCGCCCAGCAGCTGCTGCGCATCGCCCTTGTACTTGGGCAGGTCGTCCAGGCCGGTGACCAGGTTCAGGCTCATGTAGCCCTCGCGGCCCAGCGCGTAGGTGTTGTAGTTGACGCCCTGCGGCTCGTTGGCCGGCGCGCCGACCTCGCGCGACTTCATCGCCCAGACCAGGCGGTGCGAGTCCGCCGCGTAGGCCGGCTCCTGCGCCCAGCCGGTGATCTCCAGCGCGCGGCCGCCCATCTTCTTGCGCTCGTCGTTGCTGGCCTCGGTGCCTTCCTTGAAGCTCTTCAGCATGTCGGCGGCGTCCCAGTGCTTGGCGTCGTCGTCCTTGATGTAGCCGGACTTCTCGAAACGCAGCGTCGCGAACCAGTCGGCGTCGCCGCGCGGGAACACCACGCCTTCCAGATCGCTGTAATCGCCCGGGTTGCCCATCGCGCGCATCAGCTTGGCCGCGTGCGGCTGCGGCACATAGACCTTGCCTTCGGGCAGGTGCAGCACCGCCTGGCTGGACAGCTTCACGTCCTGCGGCCCCTTCACGATGTCGTTCTGTGCCGCGGTCAGCACCTTGGCGAACTCGTTCTCGCCGGACTGCGCCGAGACGGGCGCGGCGGCGATGAACATCGCGCCGAACAGTGCGCCGGCGAAGACCCGCAGCGAGCGGGCGAAGGGGGTGGTGGTCATGGGGCTTCCCTCGAAACGGTGTATCGAACCCGGCCTCTTCGGGCCGAAGGGTGCGAGTCTATCGATGTGAACCGTCGGGAAATCCGCACTTCCCCCATCCGGGGGCATCAAAAAGCCAGCGCAGTGACCAAAGACATACAGCCCCGCGAGGGGCTGTCCGTCAGCAGCGACCGTTGAAGGTCACGCCACTGCCTGCCACTGCTTCTGCAGTTGATCCCACTTCAGCCGCGCCGCCTTCAGATGGCGCTCCTTCACGTGACCGTACCCGCGGATGTCTTCCGGAATGCGCGCCAGCTCGACGGCGGTCGACAGACGTTCGGCGGTGAGGCCCTTTGCCAGGATCGATTCGATCGTTGCGCGGTAGTCCTTGATCAGCTGGCGTTCCGTCCTGCGCTCCTCGGTATGACCGAACGGATCGAAGGCGGTGCCGCGCAGGCCCTTCATCCTGGCCAGCACGCCCATCGCCGGGCGGACCCAGGCGCCGAAGGCGCGCTTCTGCAGATGACCTTGGCCGTCCTTCTTGGCGAGCATCGGCGGCGCCAGGTGATGCACGACCTTGAAGTCGCCTTCGAACTGGCCCTTGATCTTGTCGAGGAACTTGGTGTCGGTGTGCAGGCGGGCGACCTCGTACTCGTCCTTGTAGGCCATCAGCTTGAACAGATAGCGTGCCACGGCTTCCGTCAGGCGCGTGCCGCCCACCGGCGCTTCCGCCTGGCGGACCTTCTCGACGAAGGCGCGGTACTGCTCGGCGTAGGCGGCGTTCTGGTAGTCGGTCAGGAACTCGACGCGCTTGGTGATCAGCTCATCGACGCCCTGGCGCTTGACGAAGTTGATGACCTGCTGCGCGGCGAACAGCGACTGCACCGCGGCCAGGTCCTGTGCGCAGCGACGGCCCCATTCGAAGGCGGCCTTGTTGTTGTCGACCTGCACGCCGTTGAGCTCGATGGCGCGCATCAGCGCGGCGTGGCTCAGCGGCACGCGGCCCTTCTGCCACGCGTAGCCCAGCATCAGCGGGTTGGTGTACAGCGAGTCGCCCAGCAGCTTCACCGCGACCTCTTCCGCGTCGAACATGCCCAGGTGCGAGGCGCCCACGGCCTTCTGCACGGCGGCCTCGCAGGCGGCGCCGGGGAAGGACCAGTTGGCGTCGTTGACCAGCGTCGCGGTGGGCGAGCCGTGCGTGTTCAGCGCGACGAAGCTGCGGCCTTCGCGCATCACGGCCAGCGTCGTCTTGTTGGCGGCGACGATGGAATCGCAGGCGATGACCAGGTCGGCCTCCGCGGTGCCGACCTTGGTGCAGTGGATCGCGTCGGGCGTGTTGGCGATCTGGATGTGGCTCCAGGTCGCGCCGCCCTTCTGCGCGAGACCGGCCGCGTCCTGCGTGATCACGCCCTTGCCTTCCAGATGCGCGGCCATGCCGAGCAGCTGGCCGATCGTGATCACACCGGTGCCGCCCACGCCGGCCACGACGATGCCCCAGGCCTCGACCGCGTTCGGGATCGTCGGCTGCGGGATGACCGGCAGCGACGCGTCGAACGGGCTGACGCGCTTGTCCTTCTTGGGCTTCTTGAGCTCACCGCCTTCGATCGTCACGAAGCTCGGGCAGAAGCCCTTCACGCAGGAGAAGTCCTTGTTGCAGGTGTTCTGGTTGATCTGGCGCTTGCGGCCGAACTCGGTCTCCAGCGGTTCGACCGACAGGCAGTTCGACTGCACCGAGCAGTCGCCGCAGCCTTCGCAGACCAGCTCGTTGATGACGGTGCGCTTGGCCGGGTCGACCAGCTTGCCGCGCTTGCGGCGGCGGCGCTTCTCGGTCGCGCAGGTCTGGTCGTAGATGATGACCGTGGTGCCGGGGATCTCGCGGAACTGGCGCTGCAGCTCGTCGAGCTCGTCGCGGTGGTGGACCGTCACGCCGGGCGCCAGCGGCTTGCCGTCGTACTTCTCCGGCTCGTCGGTGACGATGATCAGCTTGGCCACGCCTTCGCTGACCAGGCTGTTCATGATCTGCGTGACGCTGTGGCCCTCGGGCCGCTCGCCGACCTGCTGGCCGCCGGTCATCGCGACCGCGTCGTTGTAGAGCACCTTGTAGGTGATGTTGACGCCGGCGGCGATGGACTGGCGGATCGCCAGGATGCCGCTGTGGAAGTAGGTGCCGTCGCCGAGGTTGCTGAAGATGTGCTTCTCGTCGGTGAACGGCGCCTGGCCGACCCAGGGCACGCCTTCGCCGCCCATCTGGGTGAAGGTCGCGGTGTTGCGGCCCGGCATCCAGGTGACCATGTAGTGGCAGCCGATGCCGCCGACGGCGCGCGAGCCGTCCGGCACGCGCGTGCTGGTGTTGTGCGGGCAGCCGGAGCAGAACCACGGCGTGCGGTCCGCGCCGCCGGCGGTCTTCTCCTCGCTCTTGAGGGACTGCTCCTTGGCGTCGATCAGCGCCATGCGGGCGTCCAGGCGCGCGGCGGTGTCGGCGTCCACGCCCAGCTTCTTCAGCCGCTTGGCGATGGCGCGCGCGATGATGGCCGGCGTCAGGTCGGCCTGCGGGCGCAGCAGCCAGTTGCTGCTCGGGTTCGGGTGGCTCCACTCGCCGCCGCTGCGGTCGCCGTCGGTCTCGTCGAACTTGCCGAGCACGTTCGGGCGCACGTCGGGACGCCAGTTGTACAGCTCCTCCTTGAGCTGGTACTCGATCATCTGGCGCTTCTCCTCGATGACGAGGATCTCCTGCAGCCCGGTGGCGAAGTCGCGGGTGATGGTCGCTTCCAGCGGCCACACGACGTTGACCTTGTGCAGCCGGATGCCCAGGCGGCGGCAGCTGTCGTCGTCCAGGCCCAGGTCGTGCAGCGCCTGGCGGGTGTCGTTCCAGGCCTTGCCCGAGGCGATCAGGCCGATGCGGTCATGCGGCGTGGCGATGACATTGTGGTTGAGCTTGTTGGCGCGGACGTAGGCGAGGGCGGCGTACCACTTGTGGTCCATCATCCGCGCTTCCTGATCGAGCGGCGGATCGGGCCAGCGGATGTGCAGGCCGCCCGGGGGCATCTGGAAATCCTCGGGCATCAGGATCTCGACGCGGTCGGGATCGACGCTGACGCTGCTGGAGGATTCGACGATCTCCTGGATCGTCTTCATGCCCGACCACAGGCCGGAGAAGCGGCTCATCGCGAAGGCGTGCAGGCCCATGTCCAGGATCTCCTGGACGCTGCTCGGGAAGAACACCGGGAAGCCGACGGCCTTGAAGACGTGGTCGCTCTGGTGGGCGGCGGTGGAGCTCTTGGCGATGTGGTCGTCCGCGGCGATGGCGATCACGCCGCCGTGCTTGGACGTGCCGGCCATGTTGGCGTGCTTGAACACGTCGATGGAGCGGTCCACGCCCGGGCCCTTGC
Organism: uncultured Burkholderiales bacterium; assembly: GCA_966211105.1. Taxonomy (GTDB): domain Bacteria; phylum Pseudomonadota; class Gammaproteobacteria; order Burkholderiales; family Burkholderiaceae_C; genus Roseateles. Next base: position 60,570 of record CBIHMU010000017.1, on the reverse strand, counting down.
CGTACCACATGCCGAAGACACCGTCGAACTTCGCCTTCTCGGGGAAGAGCGCGAGCTGCTGCGTGCCCCAGACGGCGGTGGCGCCGAGTTCCTCGTTGACGCCGGGCTGGAAGACGATGTGCTGCTTGGCGAGGTGCTTCTTCGCGGCCATCAGGGCCTGGTCGTAGCCGCCCAGCGGGGAGCCGCGGTAGCCCGAGATGAAGCCGGCGGTGTTGAGGCCGGCGATGGCGTCGCGGGTGCGTTGCAGCATCGGCAGGCGGACCAGCGCCTGGACGCCGCTCATGAAGGCGCGGCCCTCGTCGAGTGCGTACTTGTCATCCAGCGTGACCTTCTCGAGGGCGCGCAGGATGTGTTCGGGCAAGGGGGCGTTCATGCGGGGAGTCTCCTGATGGGTGGCTGACGTCCGGTCCCCGCTTGTGGCGAGGCCGTGTGCCTTGGCTGCCGTCGCGCCAAGTATGGCGGCGCGCGGAAAACGCAGGGAACAGTGTAGGAAACAACGCCCGGCGAGTGTTTGCTAGTTCTGCGCCGACGACCGATGTTTGAGCAAGAATCTTTCCCGGAATGACGAAAGGGATTCGAATGGCATCGAAAAACGGCGCATCAGGGAAAACCATGAGGGCGACGACGGGTTCCGCGGGCGGCGACGAGGGACCGGACCGGGGCGTCGATCGCGGCGAGGACGCGGGCGGGTCCGGTGCACCGGCAAGCGGCGAACTCGACCGGTATCACGTGGCGATCCTGGGAGAGCTGCAGCGCGAGGCGCGGCTGTCCAACGCGGAACTGGCGACGCGCATCGGCCTGTCGCCGGCGCCGACCTGGCGCCGGGTGCGGTGGCTGGAGGAGCAGGGCTTCATCACCGGCTACCGGGCCGAGATCGACCGGCGCCGCCTGGGCCTGGGCGTGCTGGCCTTCGTGCGCGTCGACGCGGACCGCAACAACGGCGCGGCGACCAAGCAGCTGGAGGAGGCCATCCGGCAACTGCCCGAGGTGATCGCCTGTCACTACATCAGCGGCGCCGGGACCTTCGAACTGGAGGTGATGGCCACCGACCTGGATGCGTTCAGCCGGTTCTCGATCGACACGCTGCTGAACCTGCCGAATGTGAAGGACATCCACACCAGCTTCTCGCTCGGGGAAGTGAAGGCGGGTGGGGCCTTGCCGCTGGGGCACTTGAAGCCGAAGGGATAAGCGGTCGTCGAATTCGACGACCGCCGTGCTCGCGAATACCCAGAGTCGTTATCGACCCTTGTTCACGCAGGAGTGGATGGCATACGCCAAGAGTGTGGAGAGCGGCGGCGTGGCGACCCAATAAAGCGTGGCGGGCCAGCAACCGTTCAGCTGGTAATACACGATGGGCAGCACAGCGGCGAGTAACAGTGTGAACGAGATGGCCCATCGCCATCCCAAACGCCTTGAATCATGGTTTTTCATTCGAGCCCTTTACAGCTGGGTATTTGCAACCTTCTGATTGGAGAGATCGGACAGTCCACCGGCAATGAATCCGGTGACCGCTCCGCCGATGAAACCGCCCACAAACCCCGCTGCGGCTGCCGGACCCGCAATCGCGCCAGTGATCGCTCCGCCGACCCCTCCCGCGACGCCGCCGATGTACGCGCCATTGATCGCTGCCTGTGTGTCCCAGCCGCCGGACACCATGTCGATTTCCTCCTCGGTCAGCTCTCGAATTTCTCCGTGATTGATTTCCATCGTAGACATGACGTTTCCTCATTGACGTTGATTTTCATGCCGCTCATCTGGCGGTCACGGCAACGGCACCTTTTCATGCATGCCGCGCTTACGACGCTAACGGCCGCGTGCCGGTCGAGAAATAGGGGAAAAGTCGATCATGAAAATGGGTGGGCTGAATTGGTCAATTTGGATATTGCCTTGCGCTGAAAGTAACAAGAGCGAGTAAGTTGAATTGAGCTGGTGGGCATGACAGGTCGGACGTGATGGTGCGGCGATACCACGTCGAGGATGGAAAGCTGTACCGGTCGCACGCTCGAGCGGCTGTACCGGGTCGATGGAGAGCCCCGCTGGCATAGTCGACGGTCCCCCCTCGCTCCATGGCCGCCATGACGCTACCGCTCCGACATTTCCTGCTCGCGCTGTCCGTGGTCGCCATCTGGGGAAGCAACTTCGTCGTGATCCGCTGGGGCCTGAACGCGTTCCCGCCGCTGCTGTTCGCGGCCCTGCGCTTCACCTTCGCCGCGCTGCCCGCGATGCTCCTGCTGCCGCGGCCGAAGGTCGGCTGGCGCAACCTCGCCGCCTACGGCGCCTTGGTCGGCGTCGGACAGTTCGCGCTCCTCTACCTGGCGATGCGCTCGCAGATCTCGCCGGGGCTCGCCTCGCTCGTCATCCAGACGCAGGTGTTCTTCACCCTGCTGCTCGCCATGAAGATGAGCGGCGAACGCGTCCAGGGCTTCCAGTGGCTGGCGCTGTTGCTGGCGGCCGCCGGCATCGGCGTCATCGCCTCGCACACGGATGGCACGACGACGGTGCTCGGTCTCGGGATGGTGCTGCTGGCCGCGCTCTGCTGGTCCAGCGGCAACATCGTCGGCAAGCGAGCCGGCGCCGTGAACATGCTCGCCTACGTCGTCTGGAGCAGCGCGTTCGCCGCACCCGCGCTGTTCGCGCTGTCCTTCATCGTCGAAGGCCCCGCGCAGATGAGCGAGGCGATCCAGAACGCCAGCCTCGGCGCATGGGGCGCGGTGCTCTGGCAGTCGGTCGGCAATACGCTCTTCGGCTACGGCGCGTGGAGCTTCCTCCTGTCGCGCCACCCCGCCGCGACCATCGTTCCGATGGCGCTGCTGGTGCCCGTGTTCGGCATGAGCTGCTCGGCACTGCTGCTCGGCGAAGGCCTGCCGCCGTGGAAGCTGCTGGCCGCCGCGCTGGTGATCAGCGGGCTCGCGATCAACCTGCTGTGGCCGCACGTGCGCGGGGTGCTGAGGGCAGCGAAGGCATGAGGATGCCCATCGGCATCGGCATCGGCATCGGCATCGGCATCGGCATGCGCGCACGTCGCCGGCTGGCCGGTGCGTTCATCGCATGGGCGATGGCGCTGCTCGCTGCGCTCACGCCACTTGGCGCGAGCGCTCAGCTCGTCCCTCCCGAGAAGGGCAAGGCGCCCGCGACGATTCCCGCCGTGCGCGATCAGGAGATCGCCCAGTGCCTGCCCGGCGAGATGCAGACCTGGGGCGACGGCCGCGATCGCGCGATCGCGACGCGCTCCTTGCGATTCGCCTATCGCCACGACAACGCGCCGCCGTGGTTCAGCGAGCCCCAGGTGATGGCGCTGGTGAAGCGCTCCGCGGAGGCCTGGTCCGCCTGCGGGCTGAAGCTCGCCGTCATCGCCGTGCCGCGCGGCCAGGTGCCGCCCGAAGATGCCATCCAGATCCTCTGGAGCGACGTCGGCAGCCGCGGCCAGTTCGCGCTGGCCAACGTGACGGCGCGCAGCCTGTCGATCGGCCCCGGTATTTTCGCGCTGCTGCGCGAGCGCAACCCGAAGCACCCCGCGGACCAGACGCTGCAGATGGTGCTCTCGCACGAGATGGGCCACTTCTTGGGCCTGATGGCGCATTCGAAGCGCTGCGTCGACACGATGTCCTACTACGACAACGGCAAGGGCGAGCGCTGCGCGCTGCGCGACCCGAAGAGCTGGGGCAGCGTCGTCGAATACCGTTCGATGCTGCCGACCGCCTGCGACATCGACCGCTGCAGAGCGCTGAACAGGTAGCCGCCGTCCAGGAGGCGCTGCGGGGGTAGGGCGATCGGCAGGGACGCATTGAACAAGCGTCGTCCTCAGGGCGTATGCTGATGAAATGAACTCGAATCGCCGCCTCGTCGTTCTTGCTGCGGCCACGCTCGGCGTCGGCGCCTCCCTGATGACGCCGCTCCGCGCGCAGGGCCCGAAGCAGAACCTGCAGGTCGAGATGCGCTGGGTCGAGTCCGAGCTCAGCGGCGCCACGGTCGCCGGCCTCCGCGACGGCAGCACGGTCGTCAGCACGGGCGGCTCCGTGTCGGCGCGCGGCGGCGTGTCGCTCTCCACCGAGAACCGCGAGCAGCGCCAGCAGCTGTTCCCGCGCCTGCTGGTGCTCAACGGCTCGCAGGCCTCGTTCACGATGACCGAGTCGACGCCGATCCAATGGGTCGATGTCGCGCTCGACCGTCAGCAAGGCGAGCAGCGCGACCGCGTCGTCGTCGTGCCGCGCCAGGGTATGGCGGAGCGCGTGCGCGGCATCGTCGTGCGACCCCGATGGCCGGGCGGACGCAGCCCGGTGGACGTCGAAGTCCGGGCTTCGGATCAGGCGCAGATGCCGCAGGGCGGCGCCTACGGCACGACGCTGCCCGATGGCCAGCAGCGCCCGAGCACCGACGTCCTCAGCACCGTCCAGGCGCCGCTCGGCATCTGGGTCACGATCGCGCGCACGGGCAGCGTGAGCTCCAGTGCCAGCCGCAACACCTACAGCACGCGGGACGCGGAGGTGCAGAAGCTCCGCGAACTGCAACTTCGCGTAGACGTGGCACCTTGATCGAAGCGGTGCCACCCGGCGAAGTGGCTCCATAAAGGTTTCTCCGAAGTCGCTGCATCGGTTGAATTGGTATTTGACTGGTGTTGTTTTTCGACCTGATCCGCTAAGCTGCGGCGTCCATTGGAGGCCCCGCATGTCCGTTCGCGTTCTGTCCCGCATCCCGACCTCGCTGACCGCCGCGATCGCCGCGCTCGGCGCGATCGCCGCCTCGGCCGCCATCGCCGCGACCCCGGTCTCCGATGGGAAGGCCGACAAGAACTCGGACGCCCCGGGCTACCCGCTGTTCGGCGCGAAGCCGGTCGAGTTCGAGCGCACCGGCGGGAAGATCGTCGGCCTCTACGTGCCCAACTGGGAGCCGGTCGAGCTGATCGAGCGCGTGCCCCCGCAGAACCTGACCCACGTGCTCTACGCCTTCCTGCGCCTGTGCGGTCCGGGCCAGCTGGAAAAGGACGCCGCCAAGTGCGTCGGCAAGAAGGATTTCGAGATCGGCACCGGGCCGATCGACACGCGTTTCAACGATGCATTCCAACGCTACAAGCTGCGCGCCCCGCACCTGAAGATCGTCGCGTCGGTGGGGGGCTGGGGCGGATCGGATCCGATCTTCCACCTGGTCGGCGATCCGGCGAAGCGCGCGGTGTTCGCGGCCTCGGCGCAGCAGTTCCTGCGCGACCATCCGGCCTTCGACGGCATCGACATCGACTGGGAGCATCCCGGCAACAACGGCGCGGCCAACGGCGTGCAACTGGGCAGCCCGCAGGACGGCCAGTCCTATGCGGCGCTGATGGCCGACCTGCGCCAGGCGCTGGATGCGCTGACCGCGGAGACGGGCCGCCCCTACCTGCTGACGACGGCGGTGAACCCGATGGCGTCGATCGTCGGCAAGATCAACTTCAAGGACGCGTCCAAGCCGCTGGATCTGGTCTTCATGATGACCTACGACTTCTACGGCATGTGGTCGCCGGTGGCGGGGCATCACACGACGCTGCGCGCGTCGTCGCCGCAGGCGGACGACAGCCTGGAGCGCGCGGTCCGCAACCTGGAGACGGCGGGCGTGCCACGGTCGAAGCTGGTCGCTGGGGTCGCGATGTACGGTCGCGGCTTCACCGGCGTGAGCGAGGCCAAGGCCGGCGCCGCGAAGACTGGCGCCTACCCGGGCGCCGAAGGCGCGCAGGGCTACCGCGAGATGGCCGGCCGCATCCTTGACGCGAAGGGCAACGGTCGCGCGGGCTACCAGTCCGTCTGGGATCCGGTCACGCAGTCCTGGTCATTGTTCAATCCGAAGCAGAAGCTCTGGATGGGCTACGACGATCCGCGGGCGGTGCTGGCCAAGGGCCGGTTCGTGCGCGATCAGGGCCTCGCCGGTGTCTTCGCCTGGGAGCTGAGCCAGGACAACGGCGATCTGCTCAACGCGATGAACCGCGGCGTCGGCAACGTGCCGCTGATGACGCAGAAAGAACCGCACCGGTAACTCGCACGTCGTCCCTCCGGGCCTACGATCGCAGCCATGACTGCTCCCACCGCTTCCGTTTCCCAGCCCGACACGGCCACCGGCGTCGCGACGACGGCCGCTGCGCCCGCGCGCCTGCGCATCGCCCTGATCGCCCACGACGGCAAGAAGGACGAGATGGTGATGCTCGCCACCGAGTTCGCCGGTTTCCTCGGCGGCTGCGACCTCGTGGCGACCGGCACGACCGGCTCGCGGCTGACGGCGGAGGTCGGCCTGACGGTCGAGCGCATGCTGTCCGGCCCGCATGGCGGCGACCTGCAGATCGGCGCGCGGCTGGCGGTCGGGCTGGTGGACGCGGTCGTGTTCCTGCGTGACCCGATGACGCCACAGCCGCATGAACCCGACATCAACGCGCTGGTCCGCGCCTGCGACGTCCACAACGTCGCTTGCGCCACCAACGTCACCAGCAGCCGGCTGATGCTGCGTTCGCTGCAGGTGCTCGGCACGGGCGGCGGCCGGGAGTAGAGTCGTCCGTCGACGCCGGAGTCCGACGACGGCCCCGGAGAACGACGGAAGGAGACTCCGATGCAACGCCGTTCCCTGATCGCCACCGCGGCGGCGATGCCCGCGCTCGCGGCGCTGCCGGCCCGCGCACAGACACGCCCGCAGATGATCGCCGCCGAACAGTACTTCTTCATCTTCCTCGAGACCGGCAAGCCGGTGCCCGACGACAAGGCCGCCGTCGCGGCGATGCAGGCCGGGCACCTCGAGAACTTCAAGCGGCTCTTCGCCGACGAGAAGCTCTTCGCGGCCGGGCCGATGCGCGATCCCCTGAAACAGAAGCGCGGCATCGTCGTGGCCAAGGCGCCCAACCGGCAGATCCTGCTGAGCTACTTCGAGCCCGACCAGTACGTCCGCGAGGGCTACATGGTCGTCAACGCGCAGCCGGCGACGGTGCACCAGGCGCTGAACCACACCGGCATCGATCCCGACAGCATCGAGGAGAACCGCATCGTGCTGTTCAGCCGCGCGGAAGAGAAGGACCGGGACGCGGTCCCCATATTCCTCCAGCGAGCGCTCGACGAGGGCGTCATCGGCGCCTGGTACTCGCTGCAGGACGGACCGATCGGCGAGGTCGTTTTCTCGCGCGGCACCGACGAGACAGCGCTGCGCAAGACCATGGCCGAATACCCGGGGCTCCGGGATCAGCGCGTGACGATGAAAATCTGGGGGCAGTGGTTGGGGAAGGGCGTGCTGCGGTGATTTGAGATTCAAGCAACTGGTCAGCAGATTAACCACGAGTTGGTATTTTGGTTAATATGTTGACCAAATGAGCGCCCATCAAGCCACTGATGTCCTCGATCGCCAGTTGCTGCTTCAGCTGGGTGATCGCCTTCGCCGCCTGCGCAAATCGCAAGGCCTTGGCACCGTCGACATGGCGGAGCGGGTCGGCGTCACGCGCAACACGCTGCGAGCCGTGGAGGCCGGGGATCCGGCAACCTCCATCGGCACCTACCTGCGGGTGATGTCGGTGCTCGGGATCGGTGGCGAACTCGCCTTGCTTGCCGGTGACATCCTGCAAACGCCGCCCGCGGATTCGGCCGCCGCAAGATCGCGGCGAGACGCACCGATCGTGCGCGTGGAGGTCTCCGCCAGCGGTGCGAAGCATCGTCTCCAGGATTTGCAGAGCATTGCACTCCACCAGGAGGCCGTACGGCTTGCCAAGGCAGATCCCGCCTTGGTCCAAAAGGCGGAGGCAACCGTCGAGCGCTGGCTCTCTTCCGGCGACTCCCGCTCGGCAGCGTTGTGGCGTGAATGGCAGGACATCCTGCGTGACGGCACCTGGCGGAAGGCGCTTGGCGCCACGCGGCGTGCGCAACAGCTTCGACAAACATCTCCTCTGGTCACTATCCTCCCGGAGGTGTCTCGACAACGCATCTTGAGGCAGGTGAACCAACTCAGGAAAGGCGTCATCCTTGACTCCGAGGTCGGCACTCCGACGGAAGAGACGGGAGAGACACCATGACGCGGCAGGAACTGGAACACATCATCCGAGCCAGTGGCGATATCACCGATCAGTACGAGTTCGTGATCCTCGGGAGCCAGTCGATTCTCGGCACAACCGCAACGCCCGAAGACGTCTTCACCGTCTCCATGGAAGCGGACATCTATCCGCTCCAAGCGCCAGAACTTGCAGACATGATCGATGGCGCCATCGGCGAAGGATCGGCATTCCACGAGACCTACGGCTACGACGCTCAAGGCGTCGGCCCGGACACCGCCGTCCTGCCCAGCGACTGGATGACGCGGGTGCGCCGAGTCCAGAACGGCAACACGAGGGATCGCGTGGGCTACTGCCTCGGTGTGATCGATCTGTTCCTTGCCAAGGCCGTCGCCGCGCGCGAGAAGGACCGTGAGTTCTGCGTCGCTCTGCTCGAGCACGGATACGTGACACCGGCGGAGGCGCTCACCCTCACCGCTGACATGCCACTCGATGAGGCCTCGCGCCGGCGACTGCGCGCGACGATTCGTCGCTGGGCGCAAGCGGCCCGCGCTGGGGGACGCGCTATGCGCGAAGCTTGACGCGGTGCTTCCATGACGCTTCGACTGCGCTCTCAGCGGGCCAGCGGCAACGGATAACTCGCCAGGCTCGCGTGGCCTGACTTCGACACCGCCTGCACGCCGAAGATCAGGTTGTCCTTGGACAGCGGCAGCGTGACCTTGGTGACGTTGCCGACATCCTTCGCGCCCTCCCAGGCCTGCGATTCGCTGCGGCGCCAGACGATGCGGTATCCCGCCAGCTCGGGATCGACGTTCGCGGTCCACAGCAGCGTCGTGTCGTTGGTCAGCTCGCGCGCATCGATGCGCGCGCCCTTCACCGGCGACGGCGCCCAGGCCAGCGTCGCCAGTCCCGCGAGGTTCACGCGCGCGACGTCCGCCACGTAGCCGAAATCGACGAACTCCGGCAGGTCGCCGTAGACGACGCCGTTCTCCGTGCGCAGGTTCTGGTGCTGGTGGCGGAAGTCCTCGAAGGGCTCGGTGAAACGCACCGCGGCGTAGCCGCGCTCCAGGAAGGGCAGGTGATCGCCGCCACGCAGGTAGCGGTCGCGGCGCTGGATCAGGTCGATGCGGAAGTCCGGCAGGTAGCGCTCGCCTTCGGTCTTCAGGTGACGGCCGAACTGCTGGGTCGGCAGTTCCTCGCCGCCGCCGGCGACCGCCAGCGGCTGCAGCTGCACGCGGATCGCCGCGTTGGTCTTGACCTCGTCCTCGTTGGCCGGGCTGTTGGCGTTCGCGTTGACCAGCAGCCGCAGCAGCGGATCGAAGCCGTCGGCGAACAGGCGCAGCCGCTTCGGATCGTGCTCGCCCTTGTCGCCACGCGAGCTGCCGATGATGTCGTTGGTGATCATGCCTTCGACGTTCAGCCCTTGCGCACGCGCGCGACGGGCCCAGTCGCGGGCGCCGAGCAGGCCCTGTTCCTCGCCGGGAACGGCCATGAACACGAGCGTCGCGTCGAAGCGCTGCTTGGCCGCCGCGCAGGCCATCTCCATGACTGCGGCCGTGCCGGAGGCATCGTCGTTGGCGCCGGGCGCCTCGCCCTGAGCGTCCATCACGTCGCCGTTGCGCGAGTCGTAATGCCCGCTCACGACCAGGATGCGTTCACGCGGTGTGCCCGCCGACGCGCCGGGCAGCGTGGCCACGACGTTCACCAGTTCCGTCGGCGCGGAGAGGCGGTTGCCCGCCGGCTCGATGAACGCGTCCATCGTGACCTGCAAGCGGCCGCCGGTCTTCGCACTGCAGTCCTTCAGCTGGCGCTCGATCCAGCGCCGTGCGGCGCCGATGCCGCGCGTGTCGCTCTTCGTGTCCGACGCCGTGTGGCGCGTGCCGAAGGCGGCGAGCTTGCGGATGGTCGACTCGATGCGCTCGGCGGAGATGTCCGCGAGCATCGGCGCCACGCGCGGATCCAGCGGCGGCGCCGCGGTCTCCGAGGCGGCGCGCGCCGTCGCCGACGCCGGCCCCGAGGCCGGCGCGGTCTGTGCGATGGCGGAAGAAGCGATCAGCGCCCAGACAGCGGCGGCGGTGGGGAGGAGGCGGCGGCGATGGCAGGTCATGGGGTCAGGCGTTGTCAGGCGAGGTGTTGCTTGAGGAAATCCAGGGTGCGCGACCAGGCCAGCTCGGCGGCGGCCTCGTCGTAGACCTCGGGGCGGGTCTTGTTGGAGAACGCGTGGTCCGCGACGTAGCGGTGGATGACCGGGTGCTTGCCGCCTGCCTTCATGCGGGCCTCCAGGGCATCGACCTTCTCCGGCGTGCACCAGTCGTCGCGCGTGGCGAAATGGCCGAGGAAGGGCGCGTCGATCTTCGCCGGGTCGGCGAATTCGGCCGGCGGGATGCCGTAGTAGCAGACCGCCGCCTGCAGGTCCTGGAGGTGGACGCCCGCCAGGATGGTCAGCGCGCCGCCCATGCAGTAGCCCATCACGCCGACCTGGCCGCAGCCGAGGTGCTCGCGCAGGTGCGTGAGCGCGCCCTGCAGGTCCTGCGTCGTGGCGTCGGCGAAGTCCAGGCCGTCCATCATGTGGCTGGCCTCGTCCGCGTCGGCGGCGATGCGGCCGCGATAGAGGTCGGGGGCCAGCGTCGTGATGCCCGCGGAGGCCAGGCGTTCGGCGATGTCCTTGATGTGGGGTTTGAGCCCCCACCACTCCTGGATGAGGATCATGCCCGGCGCGCCGTCCCCGGCGCTGGCGAGATAGCCGGCGGTGGTGCCGCCGTCAGGACGTTCGAAGTCGATCATCTGGCCCATGTGGAACTCCCAGTGCCGAAAGAGGAAGAAACGAAGGATGAGGAAGAATCGGCTCCCTCGACGCACATCACCGGCGGCCCCTGCGGGCGGTCGCATCCTGAGGGAGGAACCCGTGAGTCTGCACGAGCAGTTGTACCAATGGACGGCCCGGCAAGGCCTGGATGCGACCAGCGCACGGCGCTTGCGCCAGCTCAGCGGTGTCGATGATCCGCCGGGCGATCCGTGGACGCCGCTGCGCCGCGGCGCGGGCACGCTGGCGGCAGGGTTGATCGGATTCGGCCTGATCCTGTGGGTCGCGGCGAACTGGGACGACTTCGGGCGGATCGTGCGCTTCGGGCTGCTGCAGGCGGTGCTCGCCGTCAGCCTGATCGCGGCGGCGACGCTGCGACCGTGGCGCGCGCCGCTGGCCCTGGTGGCCTTCCTGACGCTGGGCGGCCTGCTGGCCTTCTTCGGCCAGACCTACCAGACGGGCGCGGATCCCTGGCAGCTCTTCGCCCTCTGGGCCGCGCTCGGACTGCCGATCGCCTGGGCCGCCCGATCGGACCTGGCGTGGACGCCGTGGGCCCTGGTGGTCGCGACCGGCATCGGGTTGTGGATGGAAACCTTCGGCGGCCATTCGTGGCGCTTCGACGCCGCCACGGTGCCGGTGCATGCGATCGGCTTCGTCGCGTACGGCGGGCTGTGCGCCGGACTCGCGCTGCGGCCGGCGGCCACGTCGCAGCCTTGGGCGTGGCGGCTGGCGGTGCTGGCGTCGGTGATCGCGATCTCCGGCACGGCGCTGGGCGGTCTGTTCGCGCGGCAGGTGGCGCCGCAGTACTTCCTCGGCCTCGGGGTGCTGGGCATCGGGCTGGCGCTCGCGTGGCATCGTGCCGAAGTCTTCGCGCTGAGCGCGCTCGCACTGGCGGTCGACACCTTGCTGGTGGCAGGTCTTGCGCGGTGGATCGTCGACGAGAAGTGGGACGTCGGCGGGTACTTCCTGATCGGCGTGGCTGCGTGCGCGCTGCTGGCCGTCAGCGTCAGCCTGATCATGCGGCGCCTGCGGGTCGCGGAGGCGCGGGCATGAACGGCGTCGACTGGATCGAACAGGCCCGGGCGGAGGGCCTGGCGCCGGCGGAGCCGCGGGACGCACAGGAAGCGCCCGAAGCGCCCGAAGCGCCCGAAGCGACCAGGCCCTGGCCCGTCGTGCTGCTGACGGCGCTGGGCGCGTGGCTCGCCGTGCCGCCGTTCCTGATGCTGTTCTTCGCGCTGTCCGGCTCGGCCCTCGAGCGCGAGGCCGTCGCCTGCTTCTCCGGCATCTCGTTGATCGCCCTGTCGGTGTTGATGCTCCGATCTCGCGGGATCGCGCTGTTCCTCGAGCAGGCCGCCGTGCCCCTGCTGATCACCGGACTGGTGCTGCTGTTCATGGCCCTGGCGAAGGACCTGCCGCCGGCGGGCGTCGACCTCGTCGCGCTGGGGGTCGGCGCGGGCCTGATCCTGCTGCTGGGGGCGTCGTGGATGCGGCTGCTGCTCGGCATGGCGGTGGCCGTGCCGGTGGCGCACCTCGGCCACCTGGCCTTCACGGAGGTGTTGTCGCTCACCTGGTACGAACGCCATGGCGGTATGGGGTGGGCGTTGGCGACCTTGCTGCTGCTCGTGGGCCTGGCGCTGATGGCAGCGCAGCATGGGGCGGGGCGACGGGCGCCTTCTGCTCGTCATGCGGCGATGCTTGAGCCGGTGCTGACGGGCTGGTGGGTGGCCGTGCTGGCCGCCTTCGCCATGGCGGCGGGCTGGTCGTTCACGGCGGGCGGCGCGCTCGGCGGCGTCTTCCGGGGTGCGACAGCGGGGCTGGCGTCATCGGATGTGACCTTGATCTGGGTGTCGAGGACCGTGTCGGCATGGCTGACGCTCGTCGCGGCCGCCTGGCTGTGGCGTCGGTGGCGACCTGCGGGCGCGGCGCGGCTGGTCCCGCCGGTGCTGCTGCTGGCGGCGCTCGCTGCGCTGATGCCCGCGCTCGGCGGGATCCTGCTGGTGCTGGCGTCGATGGCGTCGACGCGACGCTGGCGCCTGGCCGCGCTCGCCGGCGCGGCGGCGGTGTGGGCGATCGGGGCGCTGTACCACGAGTGGCAACTGCCGCTCGCCCACAAGTCCCTCGCGCTGGTGGCCGCTGGTGCGGCGCTCGCCGCATGGGTCCGCTGGCTGGCATGGCATCCGGCGGCGCCTTCGTCCGATGGCGAGGCGCGACCGGCGCTCGCGCTGCGTGGCGCGGCAGCGGTGCTGCTCGGCGCGGGCGTGCTGTCGCTCGTGCTGGTGAACGTCCTGATCGCCAGTCGGGAGCAGCTCATCGCCAATGGCCGCCCGGTCTTCGTGAAGTTGGCGCCGGTCGATCCGCGTTCGCTGATGCAGGGCGACTACATGCGGTTGAGCTACGACCTGCCGGGCGTGGGCTGGCGTTTCCGATCCGAACCGGACGCTTCCCTGCTCTGGGGCGCGCGGCCGCGTGTCGCCGTGCTGCTCGATGAGCGCGGCATCGCGCACTCGCCGAAGCTGCTCGCGCCGGGTGAGGCGGTGCCCGCTGGCGCGCAGTTGCTGGAGCTGACGCCCAAGGGCGGCCAATGGACCTTCGTGTCCGACGCCTGGTTCTTCAAGGAGGGCGAGGCGGCGCGCTGGCAGCCGGCGAAGTACGGCGAGTTCCGCGTGACGCCCGAGGGCAAGGGCCTGCTGGTGCGGGTGGTGGGAGAGGATCTGAAGCCGTTGTGAATCCTCAGGCGGGAGCGTTCCCGCCGTCGGCGTCAGTCATGGGGCCCCAGCCATCGATGGCCACGTAGTACCGTGTTGATCGGCCTGCTCCAAGTTGTCGCAGGCAGCCGCGCTCCACCAGGTCTTGCAGTTCCCGGGACGCGGTCGCACTCGATGTCGAGGCAATGCTCACGTACTTGCGTGTGCTCATTCCGCCCTGAACTCCCTGGGGACCTGCGTCAAGCAGCACATTGAGCACCTTGCGCTGGCGAGACGTGATGTCAAGGTTCTCATGCTCCGTCCAGAAACGAGCCTTGCTCAGGGTGGCGTCGATGACGGTCACAGCGTCTTCGCATGCCACCCGGACCTGCGCCAGGAACCAGTGCACCCAGCGCGTGACGTCAACCGAGGCGTGCTGTGCCGCTTCAAGTTCGGCGTAGTACTCCTTGCGCTTGTTCAGCAGCTGTTGAGACATGCGAATGAGGCGACTGCTGAAACCCATTTCCCGAGCGAGGACCAGGTCGATCACGACACGGCCCACGCGACCGTTGCCGTCTTCGAAGGGATGAATGATTTCGAACCAGAGATGCGCGATGGCAGCGGTGACCAGAGGATCTTTGCCGGCGGTTCCGTTGAACCAGGTGACGAATGCTTCCATTTCGACCGGCAGTCGATTGGAAGGAGGTGCCTCGTAATGGACCTTCTCGTGTCCTTGCGCGCCGCTGACGATCTGCATCGGCTCCTCGTGGTTCCTGTAGGCCCCGACCAGGATCTTGCGCATGCCGGAGTAGCCCGTCGGGAACAGCGCCGCTTGCCAGGCATGCAGGCGTTCATGTGTCAACGGCTTGGCAGCACGCCTGACGGCGTCGTCCATGATGTCCAGAAGACCTTCGACGTTGCGCGGGGCCTCGTGCGCGTTGGCCTCGCCGAAGCCCAGTCGACGCTCGATGGATGAACGGACCGAGACGAGGTCGTAGCGTTCACCTTCGATGGCCGCCGTGGCCAAGGCGTCTTGGCTCCACGCCTCCGCTTCCAAGGTCCGTCGATGCTCGAAGCCGATCAACGCCAGTCTTCCTTCCACGAGGCCTTGCGAGCGGCGCGCACGTGAATACGCGTCCTGGATCTGCTCCAGGTCGACATGAAGCTGCGGCCAGTTGGCGGCCTGCCAGATCAGCGGGAGGTCGTATGCCATCTTGAGGCGATTGTAGTGATTAATCGCATCAGATTTGATTCGATTTCAAGTGCCAATCGCTTCATGTACTTAAATCACATCAAATTTGATGTGATTAAGTCGCCTAATCGCCTCACAAGCAGATTCAGACGTTCTCCAGCCCCTCCGGCTCACCCCCATCCACCATCAGGTCGATCAGTTCCTTCAGGAACGCCAGGGCTTCCTCGGAGGTGGCAAAGTAGTACTCCCCGCCGAGGTCGGCGGCGTCGCCGTCGGGGCCGACATGGACGACGGACCAGCCTTCCGCGCCGCCCCCGATCGCACAGATCCCGAAACTGCCGGGGGCGAGGTCTCTGGCGGACCCGGCGGTGACGAAGATGTCCTTGCCCCGATGGGCGAAATAGCGTTTGAGCACGAGGAGTTGGAATGAAGGCAATCTGGAACGGCGAAGTCATCGCCGAAAGCGACGACACCGTGGTGGTCGAGGGAAATCATTACTTCCCCGTCGCCTCGCTGAAGCGCGAGTTCACCACGTTCAGCAATCACCGCACGTCCTGCCCGTGGAAGGGCCAGGCGCACTACTTTAGCCTGATGGTCCACGGCGACATGAACCCGGACGCCGTCTGGTATTACCCCGAGCCCTCCGAGGCCGCCGCCGAGATCAAGGACCGCGTCGCCTTCTGGAAGGGCGTCCAGGTCACCGAGTGAGCCCCTTGGGCCACAGCACCCACAGCCGCAGCGGCTGCTTCATGCGGCCGGCCTGCGCCTCGGCGGCTTCGCCCCAGCCCCAGAAGTAGTCCGCCCGCACCGCGCCGACGATCGCCGCGCCGGTGTCCTGCGCCATCACGAGCCGGCGCATCGGCGTCGTCGACAGCGGCTCCGTCGTGTCCAGCCACACCGGCGTGCCGTAGGGGATGCTGGCCTTGTCCACGGCGATCGAGCGTCCCGGCGTCAGGGGCACGCCCTGACCCCCGCGCGGACCGACCGCCAGATCGGGCAGCGGCTCCTCGCGGAAGAAGACGTAGCGCGGGTTGGCCCACATCGCCTCCTTGAGCCGCTGCGGATTGCGCCGCCCCCAGTCCTTGATGCCGGACCACGAGGCTTCCGTGGCCCGCAGCTCGCCCTGGGCGATCAGCCACTGGCCCATCGAGCGGTAGGGCTGCTCGTTGTGCGCCGCGAAGGACAGCCGCACCCAGCGGCTCCGGCCGTCGCGCTCGGTCACGCGCAGGCGGCCGCTGCCCTGGATCTGCATCACCAGCGCCTCCAGCGGGTCCTGCACCCAGGCCAGGCTGAGCCGCGTCAGCGACGCGTTGTTCTCGATCTGTTGCTCGATCTGCTGACGGGTGTCGTACGGCTTGCGCTGCGCCAGGTCCTGCGGCGGCGCCAGCAGCGGCACGCGGAAGTCGCCCTGCGCCTGCCGGCGCGCGGTGAGCTCCGGTTCGTAGTACCCGGTCGCCACGCCTTCGCGCCGACCTTCCGGCGACTCGACGCGGTAGGGCTGCAGGCGCTTCATCAGCCAGACCATCGCGTCCCAGTCGTCGCCGGGCTTGAAACCGCGGGCCTGCGTACAGATCGCGGCCCAGCCCGGCATCGGCTTCTCGCAGCCGCGCAGCAGCGCGGGCCACCATTCCAGCGCGCGATCCTGGCCCCAGCCGGGCAGCTCGTTCCACGCGGCAGCGACCCAGCGCGCGCGCTCGCGTTGAAGCACCTGACGGCCGGCGTTGTCGTCCTCGCCATTGAGCAGCTTCTCCGGATCGATCGGCAGCCCCGCCGCCAACGCCGACGCTGCCGCGGGCGCGAGGACGGCCGCCGAGGCCGCGCCCAGCGCGCCTAGAATCGCCAGCGCCGCGCTCCAGCGGCGAGTTCTGCTACGGATCGGACCACGAATCATGGGCGTGATTTTGCTGGAGGCGCTCGGCGCCCTCGCGCTGCTCGTCTTCATCGTCTGGTGGACGATGTTCTCCGGCCGCAAGGGCGGCGAGCGGCCCGACGACCACGACGCCGCCTGAGCGCCACCTGAGCGCCACCTGAGCGTCGCATTCAGGCGCCTTCCTTCCTCTTCGGCCTCACCCTTCGGCCTCACCCCTTCGGCGGCACCAGGAAGCTCATCGGGTGCCGGCGCATCCGCGTCCAGATCGCCGCGCGCACGCGCTTCTGGTCCGCGAGCCGGATCCCGCGTGAGCGCAGCGCCACCTTGAACGCCAGGAAGAAGCTGACGCCCACGTTCAGCACGCCGGTCCCCAGGATGCTGATCACGCAGAGCCAGAACGGCCAGTGCTTGAGCACGTCCAGTCCCAGCGCCCCGGCCGCGGCGGCCAGTTGGCCGGTCGACAGCGTCACGTGCCTGACCTCGATCGGCAGGCCGAAGAAGCCCAGCAGGGCCGGCACCAGGCCGAGCATGAGGCCCAGGCTGATGTTGGCGGTCAGCCCCGAGATGTTGTCCCGCCACCAGCGCGACCAGCGGGCCGCCCGGCCCGCGCCCAGCCGCGCCACGATGCGCGGGTTCCAGGCGATGGCGCTGTCCAGCCGGTGGAAGACGAACCAGTTCTCGACCCAGCCCGCGATCAGGCTCGAGGCGAACAGCAGCACCCCGGTGAACGCGGCGAAGAACAGCGACGGGCCCAGCACGGTCAGCGAATGCAGCACGTGCTCGGCTTCCTTCACGCCGACCAGCGGCTTGCCGAAGCTCAGCCACGCCGCCAGCTGCACGACGAGCACCATCGGCGCCGCCAGCGCCAGGTTGCCGAGGATGCCCGCCGTCTGGGAACGGAACAGGTGAACGACCTCGTCGACGAAGGCCTGCAGGCCCGCGTCGCTGTCGATGTGGCGGAGCTTGTCGGCCAGCGCCGGCGCCGTCATCGCCGGCTGCTTGGTCGCGACGGTCCAATGCATCAGCAGGATGAAGACGAAGCTGGCCGCGTAGTTCACGCCCGCCCAGAAACCGCCCCAGAACGCGGACAGCCCCACCGCCATGATCGCGAACTTCATGAAGGTCGTGCCCGCGATCACCACCCCGCCGCCGCCGGCGCGGCGCAGCATGTCGCCGTACTCCTCGCGGTTGCGGGTGATGTAGTGCTCGCCGGTCTCGGCGCTGCGTTCCGCGACCTTGCGCGCCAGCAGCGAGTAGTGCCGCGCGAACAGCGTCCGGATGCTGCGGCGGTCGTGCACCACGGCCACCAGCGCCGCGACCAGGCGCAGCAGCTCGCGCTGCGGGTGATCGGCCAGCAGCACCGCCAGCAGGTCTTCGACACGGCGCAGCCGTGCCTGCATCTGCTCGACGCCGAACATCAGGTCCACGGAGACGCCGTGTTCCTCGAGATGATCCGGGACGGAGCGCACCGCCGCGCGGCATTCATCGAGCAGGCCGCGCAGGTACTGCAGCCTGCCCGGCAGCGTGGCCCGGTCCTGTTCGACGAGCGCGTGCTCGACCTGCTCCCACGCCGTCGCGAGGTTGCGGAAGGGCCGCCGCGCCAGCAGCTGCGGATCCATGCGCACGCGCAGCGCGCCGGACAGGCCGGCCGAGCGCACCGAGCTCACCAGCACCGTGATCGCGGCGCGCATCTCGTCGCGCCAGTCGCCCTCGGGCGCGCCGGCGAAGAGCAGGCCCAGCCGCTCCAGCAGTTCATCGTCGACGGCGCTGATCCACTGCTCGTCGGCCTCGTGCGGGAACAGCAGTTCGAAGAGCTCGGACAGGTCCCGGGTGTCCGCGCTCAGCGGCAGCACGCGGCGGCGCAGGCGGCCGAGGAACTCGTTCCACAGCGCCATGCGCGGCGCGAAGCCGACCTCCGCGAACAGGCTGATCGCATCGACGTCGGCCCAGACACTGGCGATGACCGCCGCGAAGGCCTTCGCATGATCGGGGTGGCGCTCCAGCATGCGGAGCAGGTACCTGAGGCGGCGGATCGGCAGCGGCGCGGACGGCGCGGCGAGGGGCGCCGCCGAGGGCGCCGTGGCGGACGCCGGGTCGTCCCCGGAGGTCGAGGCGGCGGCCGGGGGCGCGGCGGCGGCCGGCGCCCGGTCGTCCTTGAGCGGCGCGTGACGCAGCCATTCGATCAATCGCACCAGCCAGAGATTGCGCTCGGCCAGCGGCGCCTGGGGATGCGCCGCCTGCGCCGCGTTCAGCAGCGCGGTGAGGTCCCAGCCCTGGCGACGGAACATCAATGCAGGGAACCGGAGTCGGCCAGCAGGAACTCGGGCACCTCGGCGTGGAAGACCTCGGCCTTGTCCGTGACGCAGAGGAAGCGCCCGCTCATCGTGCCGTGGCGGGTCGAGATCTGCGCCCACGAGCTGTACTGGAAACGCTCGCCCGGCTGCAGCAGCGGTTGGTGTCCGACGACGGCCAACCCGTGCACTTCCTGTTCCTTGCCGTTGCCGTCCACGATGGTCCAGTGGCGGCCGATCAACTGGGCGGTGACGTCGCCCCGGTTCTCGATCGTCACGGTGTAGCCGTACGCAAACTCGTTGCGATCGGGGAAGGTCTGGTCGGCGAGCGGCTCGACGACGACGCTGCAATGAAAGTGCGGATGGGCCATCGGCGGATTCTAGGGAACTCACGGGCGCCCACGTGGGCTATGCTGGCTACCGCACAGAGAACAACCAGAAACCGCTCGAACGGACCATCCAACGCGACCGGCACGCATCCGGACGCCATCCGTCATGGAGACAAGGGCAGGACACCTGTTGGCAGTGCCGCGTCCCACGCGACGCCAGGCCATGGCGCGCGGCTGCGCGCTGGTCGGCGTGGCCGCGACCGTCTGCGTCGACCTGGGGCTGACCGCCGCCAATTCGGTGATGGCGGCCCCGTCGGGACCGGCGGCGCCCGCGGTGCCGGGCGCCGGGGCGACGGGGCCGTTGACGCTGCGCAGCGCTGCCCAGGCCGGCGCGCCGGCCAAGTACGCGTCGGGCGACCCGCAGCGACCGGGCCTGTGCGGCGAGATCGCCGCCGCCGTCATGCGCACCGATCCGGACCTGCACCTCGAGGGCCTGGACCAGCCGGTGCCGCTGCGGCGCCTGGAGCTGATGCTGAGCAACGGCGACCTCGACGTGTTCTTCTGCCTGCTGAAGTCGGAGCACCGCCACGCGCTGATGCGTTACCTGCCGGTGCCGCTCTACCGGATCTCGCACGTGCTGGCGATGCGCGTCGGCGACGAGCGCACGCCGCGCACCTGGGACGAGTTGCGCGCCTTCGCGCGCCGCCAGCCGCTGCTGCTGGCGCAGGGCACCAAGCTGGCCGCGACGCTGCAGGAGGCGGACGTGGCCTTCATCGAATCGGCGCGCAGCGACAAGGAAGCGCTGCAGATGCTGGTGCGCGGTCGCACGGCCGGGGTCTACGGCCAGGACTTCAACCTGCGCCAGGCCGCGCGCGGCGCGGGCCTGGAATCGCGTGTGCGCATCGGGCCGCAGGTCTTCGAGGAGGAGACCCAGTACGCCGTCGTCTCGCGCCAACTGCCCGAGGCGGTGGCGGAGCGGCTCACCGACCGCCTGCGCCAGCTCAGCGCTTCCGGCGAGATCGCACGGCTCGCGGAGCGTTACCGCTAGCGGGCGCCCGGGCACGCGGCAGCCTTCCTACAATCCCCGTCTTTCCCCGCCAGCGCCCGCGCGCCCGTTCCGCCATGAACCCGCCCACCTACCGCATCGCCCCCAGCATCCTGTCCGCTGATTTCGCCAACCTGGGCGAGGAAGTCCGCAACGTGCTGGCCGCCGGCGCGGACTGGATCCACTTCGACGTGATGGACAACCATTACGTGCCCAACCTGACCTTCGGCCCCATGGTCTGCGAGGCCTTGAAGAAGCACGCCGTCAAGCCCGACGGCACGCCGGCGCCCATCGACGTCCACCTGATGGTGCAGCCGGTCGACAGCCTGGCCCAGGCCTTCTGCCGCGCGGGCGCCAACCTGGTGAGCTTCCATCCCGAAGCCAGCCAGCACGTCGACCGCACCCTCCAGCTGATCAAGTCCGAGGGCGCGCAGGCCGGCCTGGTCTTCAACCCGGCCACGCCGCTGGACGTGCTGGAGTGGGTGATCGACAAGGTCGACCTGGTGCTGATCATGAGCGTCAACCCCGGCTTCGGCGGCCAGAGCTTCATCCCCGGCGCGCTGAAGAAGCTGCAGCAGGCCAAGGCGATGATCCTGGCCAGCGGCCGCGACATCCGCCTGGAGATCGACGGCGGCGTGAAGGTCGACAACATCCGCGAGATCGCGGCCGCGGGCGCGGACACCTTCGTGGCGGGCTCGGCGATCTTCGGCAAGCCCGACTACAAGGGCGTCATCGACGCGATGCGCGCCGAGCTGGCGCTCTGAGTCCGGAGGCGTCGTCCCGGTGACCCGACTGCTGCTGGTCTGCGCGGCCAACCTGTGCCGCTCGCCGATGGCCGAGGCGGTGCTGCGCCTGCGCGCCGGAGAACTCGGCCTGACCGAGGTGCATTCCGCCGGCGTGTTTGCGTCGTCGCGCGCACACGCCGTCGACAAGCGCGCGCTGACGGTGCTGGCGCAGCGCGGCTACGGCATGGACCGGCGCTGGCGCTCACGCAAGGTGAAGACCGAGGACTTCGACCGCTACGACCTGATCCTGGCGATGGACCGCAACGTGCTGCGCGGCCTGAAGGCCGCGAAGCCCGCGGTCTCGCCGGCGAAGCTCGGACTGTTCCTCGCGGGCATGAACGGGCTGGGCCTGGACGAGGTGCCCGACCCGTACTACGGCGCGGGCAACGCCTTCGTGCATGTGCTCGACCTGATCGAGGCCCGCGTGCACACCTGGCCGAAGGATGAAGCGGTGTTCCACAAGACGGCCGGCGGCTGAGCTGCTGCCAGGTCCGGACGGCGTTCGGGCCAGAATCGCGCGTCCATGACACGCCTGGGAGGGCGGCGATGAGCGATCGGTTGGCGCAGGGGCCGGACGGCCAGTGGCGGTGCAAGTGGTGCGAGGCCCCTGGCTTCGACATGTACCGCCACTATCACGACAACGAGTGGGGCTACCCCGTCCACGAGGACCGGCGGCTGTTCGAGAAGCTCTGCCTGGAGGGTTTCCAGTCGGGGCTGTCGTGGCGGACCATCCTCGCCAAGCGCGAGAACTTCCGCAAGGCATTCAGGCAGTTCGAGATCGCCAGGGTCGCGAAGTTCGGCGAGGCCGACGTTACGCGGCTGCTCGCCGACGAGGGCATCGTGCGTCACCGCGGCAAGATCGAGGCGGCGATCCACAACGCGTCCCGCGCGCTCGCGCTGCAGCAGGAAGCCGGTTCGCTGGCCGCGTTCTTCTGGCGTTTCGAGGATCCGGAGGAGGGCGGCGATGTACGCCCGACATCGGCGACCTCGGTCAAGCTCTCCAAGGAACTGAAGAAGCGCGGCTGGAAGTTCGTCGGCCCCACGACGGTCTACGCGTTCATGCAGGCGATGGGGCTGGTCAACGACCATGCCCCGGGCTGCATTGGCCGCCAAACGGCCGCCGCTGCCCGCCTCGCCTTCAAGCCGCCGCGGTGACTCCGGGCCGGCATGGGGCTTGGGGGTCCTGGAGGGAGCCCCCATGCCCCGTGGAGGCCGCGCTCGGCGACGGCAGGTGGGCGGCCCCCGTCAGTCCGCGACCCCTGGCGCCGGATGCTTGGAATGCTCGGGATGCTCGGTCAGGCGCATGTGCGCCACCTCCCGCGTATCCGGCCCCTTCCCGCTGAACCGGTCCAGCGCCAGGTAGATCACCGGCGTGATGTAGAGCGTCACCGCCTGCGACAGGACCAGCCCGCCGACCACGGCGAGGCCGAGCGGCTGGCGCAGCTCCGCGCCGGCGCCCAGGCCCAGCGCGATCGGCAGCGCGCCCATCAGCGCGGCCAGCGTCGTCATCATGATCGGGCGGAAGCGCAGGATGCAGGCCTCGCGGATCGCCTGCTGCGGCGTCATGCCGCCGTTGCGCTGCGCGTCGAGCGCGAAGTCGATCATCATGATCGCGTTCTTCTTCACGATGCCCACCAGCATCAGGATGCCGATCGTCGCGATGATGGTCAGCTCCATGCCTGCGAGCTGCAGCGTCAGCAGCGCACCCACCGCCGCCGACGGCAGGCCCGCCAGGATGGTCAGCGGATGGATGTAGCTCTCGTAGAGCACGCCCAGCAGCACGTAGATCACCGCGATCGCCAGCACGATCAGCAGCAGCTGGCCGCCCTGCGAGTCCTTGAACACCGCCGCGTCGCCGCCGTAGCTGGTGATGATGGACGGCGGCAGGCCGATCTCCTTCGTGAACTGGTCGATCCTGCCCGTGGCCGTGCCCAGCGGCACGTCCGGCGCCAGGTTGAAGCTCAGCGTGATCGCCTGCAGCTGGCCCTGGTGGTTGACCGCCGTCGGGCCCAGCTCGCGCTTCACGCTCGCGAAGGCCGTCAGCGGCACCATCGTGCTGTTCTTGCCGCGCAGGTAGATCTTGTCGAAGGCGTCCTCGCTCAGGCGGTCGCTGTCGGTCGCCTCCATGATCACCTGGTAGGTGTTGCTCTCGGCGTAGATGCTGGAGACCTGGCGCTCGCCGAAGGCCGAGTACAGCGCGTTGCGCAGGTCTTGCATCTGCACGCCCAGCAGCGTGGCGCGCTCGCGGTCGATCACGAGGTTGGCCTGCAGCCCGCGCAGCTGCGAGTCGCTGGTGACGTCGCGGAACACCGGGTCGTTGCGCAGCTTGTCCTGCAGCTTCACCGCCCAGGTGTTGAGCTCGCCGGTGCTGACCGACTGCAGCGTGAACTGGTAGCGGCTCTTGGACTGCCGGCCGCCGAGCTGCAGGTTCTGCACCGGCCGCAGGTAGACCGCGATGCCGGGCACGCCGCGCAGCTTCTTGCGCAGCTGCTCCAGCACCTGCGGCATCGGCGGACGCTCGCCGCGCGACTTCAGGTTGATGAACAGGCGCCCCGTGTTGACGTTGCCGCCGCCCCCGCCGCCGCCCACCGCGGCGGACACCGAGGCCACCGACGGATCGTCCTGCACGATCTGCGCGACGCGTTCCTGCAGCACCGTCATCGCGGCGAAGGAGATGTCCTCGGACGCTTCGGTGCTGGCCTGGATCTGGCCGATGTCCTCTTCCGGGAAGAAGCCCTTGGGAATGACGATCCAGAGCCACGCGCTGGCGATGAAGGTGGCGAGCGCCACCACGCCCACCACCCAGCGGCGCGCCAGCGCCCAGTCCAGCGAGGCCGTGTACTTGTCCAGCACCCAGCCGAAGCCGGCCTCGAAGGTGCGGCCGAGCGCGTTCTCCTCCACCTCGTGGTGGCTGCTGAGGAAGCGGCTGCACAGCATGGGCACCAGCGTCAGCGAGACGCCGGCCGACACGCCGATCGCCAGCGACACGACGACGGCGAACTCGTGGAACAGCAGCCCGATCACGCCCGGCATGAAGAAGATCGGGATCAGCACCGCGATCAGCGAGATCGAGATCGACATGATCGTGAACGCCATCTCGCGCGCGCCGCGGATGGCGGCATCGAAGGGCGCCATGCCGTCCTCGACGTGGCGGTAGATGTTCTCCAGCATCACGATCGCGTCGTCGACCACCAGGCCCACGGCCAGCGTGATGCCCAGCAGCGAGATGTTGTCCAGGCTGTAGCCCAGCGCGAACAGCAGCGTCACCGCGCCGATCAGCGAGATCGGCAGCGACAGCGTCGGGATCAGCGTCGCCACCATGCGGCGCAGGAACAGGAAGATCACCATCACGACCAGCGCCACCGTCAGCGCCAGCGTGAAGTAGACGTCGTGCAGGCCTTCGCGGATCGACACCGAGCGGTCGTTGAGCGTGCTCATCTGCACCGACGCCGGCAGCTGCGCGGCGAAGCGCGGCAGCATGGCCTTCACCGCGTCGACCACCTTGACGGTGTTGGCGTCGGGCTGGCGCTGCACGGCCAGCACGATGGAGCGCTCGCCGTTGAAGTTGGAGAAGGACTTGACGGTCTCGTAGCTGTCCTCGACGTCGGCGACCTCGCGCAGGAACACCGGCGCGCCGTTGCGCGTGGCCACGACGATGCCGCCGAAGGCCCGGGCGTCGCGCAGCTGCTTGTTGGCCTGGATGGTCAAGGTCTGGCGCGCGCCGTCCAGCGTGCCGACGGGCGTGTTGGCGTTGGCGCCCTTGACGGCGGCCTGCAGTTCGTCGAGCGTGATGTTGCGCTGCTGGAGCAGCTCGTTGCGCGCCTTGATGCGCACCGCGAAACGCTTCTGGCCGTAGATGGACACCTGCGCCACGCCGTCGATCGTCGACAGGCTGGGGGTGATCAGGTTCTCGGCGTAGTCGTTGAGCTCGGACAGGTTGATCGACGGCGAGGTCAGCGCCACCAGCAGCACCGGCGCGTCGGCCGGGTTGACCTTGCGGTAGGACGGCGGCGTGGTCATCTCGACCGGCAGCGCGCGCAGCGAGCGGAACAGCGCCGCCTGCACGTCGACCGCGGCGGCGTCGATGTCGCGCGCCGCGTCGAATTCCAGCGTCAGCGAGCTGTTGCCCAGCGTGTTGGTCGACGAGATCGTCGTGATGCCGGCGATCGTCGAGAACTGCTTCTCCAGCGGCAGCGCGACGGAGGAGGCCATGGTCTCCGGGCTGGCGCCGGGCAGCGTCGCCTGCACGTTGATGACCGGCGTGTTGAAGCTGGGCAGCGCGGCGACCGGGATGCGGCTCCACGCAGCGATGCCGGCGACGACCAGCGCCACATTCAGCAGCACGGTCATGACCGGCCGGCGGATGAAGAGTTCGGTGAGATTCATGTCAGGGCGCTGCGACGTCGTTGCCGGAGGCGCCGCCGCCTGCGGCGGCCGAGGCTGCGGCCAGGCGCGCGGCGGCGGCCGGATCGACGGCGGCGGGCTGCGTGCGCAGCGGCGTGCCGGGGCGCAGGTTCTGCTTGCCGTCGAGCACCACGCTCGCGCCCGCGTCGACGCCGTCGACCACGGCCATCTCGCCGAAGGCGTAGCGCAGCTTCACCGGCTTGAGCTGGGCGGTCCTGTCGGGCCCGACCACGTAGACCTGGCGGTCGTTGCCGCGCAGGATGATCGCGGCCTGCGGGATCACGATCGCGTCCTTCATGCTGCGCAGCGTCATGCGCACGCGCAGGTACTGGCCGGGCCAGAGCTTCTGCGCGTCGTTGCTGAACTCGGCCTTCAGCTTGATCGTGCCGGTGGTCGCGTCGACGAGGTTGTCGACGAAGGTCAGCCTGCCGCGGGCCACGGCGTCGACGGACTTGCCGCCCTTGCTGTCCTTGCTGTCCTTGCGGGAGGGGCCGCCCTCGATCGTCGGCAGGACGACCTGCACCTCGGGCGGCGCGAGCTGCGCGCCGGTGGCGCCGGGGCGCATCGCGTCGAGCACGGGCGCGAGTTCGGTCTCGGGCAGGTTGAAGCTGATGGCGATCGGATCGATCTGGACGATGTTGACCAGCGGCGTGCCGGTGGCGCTCGCCTGGACCAGGCTGCCGGGCCAGACGTTGACGGCGCCGGCGCGGCCCGCGAAGGGCGCGCGGATCTCGTTGTAGCTGAGCGCGACGGACGCGGATTCGACGGCGGCGGTGTCCGCGTCGACGAGGCTGCGGCCGCCCTGCAGGCTGGCCAGCGCGGTGTCGAGGGCGCTCTGTGCGACGAAGTTCTGGGCGAGCAGGTCCTTGGCGCGTTCGTACTGGCGTTGCAGGTCGCCGAGGGCGGCCTTGTCGCGGGCGAGCTGGGCGCGGGCCTTGTCGAGGTTGGCGCGGTCCGCGCGCTCGTCGAAGCGGAACAGCACCTGGCCCTTGGTGACCGTCTGGCCGTCGTGGACCAGGACGTCGCGGATGGTCGAGGTGGTCTGGGCGCGGAGGTCGACCTGGTTGATGGGGGAGACCGTGCCGGAGGCCTCGACGGTGACCGGGACGTCGCGGCGCTGCGCGGTGACGATGCCGACGGTCTGGGTGCCGGCCGGACCCGAGGCGCCGCGTGCGGCGGCGGCCGGGCCGGCGTCGCCGCCGTCACGCGAGGCGGCGCGCGATTTCCACCACCATCCCCCGCCCGCGACGAGCAGGACGACGATCAGGGACAGGACAAGGGGCTTGCGGCGCATGAACACGTTCTCCAACGACAGTCATCCAGGGAGCGCTCTGCAAAGCTCCCTGAGGGCGCGGAAGGTTAAGTCCGGCTCTTTCGATGATTGTTTCGTTCAGGTTAATCCTGCGCGAGCGGGAGGAAAACCTGTGCGATTGGAGCGTGAACGAGCGTTTCCAGCGGGGAGGGTCGTCGAGCGTCAGCCGCCCTTGAGTGCCCTGGCGAGCGCCGCGCCGACGACGGCGTTGTGCTTCACCAGTGCGATGTTGGTGGCGAGGCTCGCGCCGCCGCTGAGGTCCTTGATGCGGGCGAGCAGGTAGGGCGTGACCGCCTTGCCGCTGATGCCTTGCGCGGCGGCTTCCTCGAGCGCCTGCTCCACGAAGCCGTCGATGACCGCCTGCGGCATCTCATGCGCGGCCGGCACCGGGTTGCTGATCACCGCGCCGCCGCTCAGGCCCAGTGCCCACTTCGTGCGCAGGAACCGCGCCTGGTCGGCCGGCGCGTCGATGCGGAAGTCCGCCTTCAGTCCGCTGTCGCGCGTGTAGAACGCGGCGAAGTTCTCCTGCCCCACCGACAGCACCGGCACCCCGTGCGTCTCCAGATATTCCAGCGTCAGCGCCAGGTCCAGGATGCTCTTGGCGCCCGCGCAGACGACGGCCACCGGCGTGCGGGCCAGTTCCTGCAGGTCGGCGGAGATGTCGAAGGAGGTTTCCGCGCCGCGGTGCACGCCGCCGATGCCGCCCGTCACGAAGACCTCGATGCCCGCCAGACGCGCGCAGATCATCGTCGCGGCCACCGTCGTCGCGCCGACGCGGCCCGTCGCCAGCGCGAAGGGCAGGTCGCGGCGGCTGAGCTTCATCGCGTCGGGTGACTGGCCCAGCAGTTCAAGCTGCGCGTCGTTCAGGCCGACGCGGATCTTGCCGTCCAGCACCGCGATCGTCGCGGGCACGGCGCCGTGCTCGCGCACGATGGTCTCGACCTCGCGCGCGGTCTGCACGTTCTGCGGATAAGGCATGCCGTGCGAAATGATCGTGGACTCCAGCGCCACCAGCGGGCGGCCTTCGGCGCGCGCGGCGGCCACTTCGGGCGAGAAGTCGATGAGGTGCCGGTCGATCAGGTCTTGCGTGTTCATGCGGGTGCTTTCGCGTTCGAAGAGGTCGAAGAGGTCGAAGGGTTCGAAGGGTTCGAGGGGGTCGATCAGACGAGCAGCGCCGGGCTCAGCGCCTCGCTGACGGTGGCGTCGCTCTGCAGCGTCAAGGCCGCGAGCTGGAGGCCGAGCGCGCAGGCGCCGCGCAGGTCGTCGGGGTCGCGGTGCAGCGCGGCGGCGATGCCGGCGGTCATCGCATCGCCGGCGCCGGTGACCTCGCGGATCGAGGCCGGGTCCAGCGGCGGCGCGGGGAGCAGGACGAGCGCGTCGCCGTCGGAGAAGCGGACGCCGTCCGCGCCGTCGCTGATCACGAGCCGCTGCAGGCCGGCCTGCCGCAGCGACCGCCAGGCGGCGTTCAATTCGTCGTCGTCGGGCAGGGGACGGCCAATGAGCGCCTGCAGCTCGCCGCGATTGAGCACTAGCAGCTCGACGCCGCGCAGGTCGGGCCCGAGGCGCGCCATCTTCGGCTCCGACACGGCCACGAGCAGCAGGCGCTGCTCGCGCAGGCGCGCCTCGGCGCGCAACTCGTCCAGCGTCTCGCGCGGCAGGTTCAGGTCGGCGACCAGCCAGCGCGCCGGCGCCCGCTGCGGCGCGGTCTGGCGCAGGAAGGCGGGATCGAGCCTATCGGTCAATTCCATGTGTGCGAGCGCGAGCACCAGCTCGCCGTCGGGATCGAGCACCGCCGTGTAGCTGCCCGTCGCCGCGTCCGCCGCCTGCAGGCAGCCGGCGCAATCGACGCCCAGTCCCTGCAACTGCGCCAGCAACGTCTGCCCGGCGGCATCGCGGCCGACGGCGGTCAGCAGGTGCACCGGCAGACCGAGCCGGGCGAGGTTCTCCGCGATGTTGCGGGCGACACCGCCCGCCGATTCATGCTGCCGCGCCGGATTGGAACTGCCCATGCGCAGCGGGCCGACGGCGCGCAGCTTGCGGTCCAGGTTGGTGCCGCCTATGCAGACGATGGGTTGGCGTTGCGGCAGCACGTAGGCGCGGCCCAGGATGCGCCCTTCGCGGGTCAGTTGCCCCAGGTGACCGGCCACGGCGGACCGGGACAGTCCCAGCCGGTCCGCCAGTTCCTGCTGCCCGATGAAGGGGTTGGCTTCGACCAGCGACAGCAGCTGTTCCTTCGAGGAGAGGTCCTTGGGGGGCGTCATGGCGGCGGATTCTAGAGAGCTTCAATCTTTGACGCAAACATATGTCTTTCGAAAGAACATTTGTTTATTCTCTTCATTGCAACCACAAGGACTCGCGCGAATAGCGAACTTTGCATACCCTTCAGACGCTCCCACAGACCGGATACGGCGGGGGGCATGCCGCAGCGAACAGACAAGGAGGACGCCATGCGGAACAACCTGCCCGTCACCCAGCGCCAGTACGACTTTCCCGCCGACGCGACGCTGATGTCCACGACGGACACGAAGAGTCGGATCACCTACGCCAACGAGGCCTTCGTCGAGGCCAGCGGCTTCACGACGGAGGAGCTGCAGGGTCAGCCCCACAACATCGTCCGGCATCCCGACATGCCGCCCGAGGCCTTCGGCGACATGTGGCAGACGCTGCAGGGCGGCGAGTCCTGGACCGGCCTGGTGAAGAACCGGCGCAAGAACGGCGACCATTACTGGGTCCGTGCGAACGCGACGCCGGTGATGCGCAACGGCCAGCCGGTCGCCTACATGTCGGTGCGCACGCGGCCCTCGGCCGAGGAGATCGCCGGCGCGGAACGCCTCTACGCCGACATGCGGGAAGGTCGCGCCAGGCACCTGCGCATCCACAAAGGCGTCGTGGTGCGTCAGGGCGCGATGGCGTGGACCTCGATGCTCAAGACCATGCCGGTGCGGTGGCGGGTGCGCCTGCCGGTGCTGGCGCTGACGGTCGCGGCGATCGTCTCCGAGTGGATGAGCGCCGACTCGCTGAGCGGCGCGTCGCTGTGCATCGGCGCCTTCGTGATCGTGTCGATGCTGGCGATGTGGTTCCTGGAGGCGCAGGTCGTGTCGCCGATGGAGTCGCTGGCGCGGCACGCGAAGCGCGTCGCCAGCGGCGACACGCGCGAGCCGCTCCAGATGGACCGCGTCGACGAGATCGGCATGGCGCTGCGCTCGCTCAACCAGATGGGGCTGATGTTCCGCTGGGTCATCGACGACGTCGCGGCCCAGGTGGTGACGGTGCGCTCGTCCAGCGGGGACCTCCTGTCCGGCAACAACGAGATCAGCGCGCGCACCGAGCAGGCGTCGGCGAGCCTGCAGCAGACGGCGGCGTCGATGGAGGAGATGAGCGCCACCGTGCGCAGCAACGCCGACGCCGCGCGCCAGGCCGAAGACCTCGCGCAGGGCGCGAGCGTCGCGGCGGCGCAGGGCGGGGAGGTGGTCCGTCACGTCAACGAGACCATGGCCGGCATCACGACGTCGAGCAAGCGGATCGGCGACATCATCGGCGTGATCGACGGCATCGCGTTCCAGACCAACATCCTGGCGCTGAACGCGGCGGTCGAGGCTGCACGCGCCGGCGAGCAGGGCCGCGGGTTCGCGGTGGTCGCGAGCGAGGTGCGCTCGCTGGCCCAACGCAGCGCGGCGGCGGCCAAGGAGATCAAGCAGCTGATCGGGGAGAGCGTCGAACGCGTGGAAGCCGGCGGCCGTCAGGTCGACGAGGCCAGCAAGGCGATGCACGAGATCGTGGAGCAGGTGAAGCGCGTCTCGGCGCTGATCTCGACGATCGGCAACGCGACGCGCGAGCAGGCGACCGGCATCGCCCAGGTCAGTCAGGCCGTGAGCGAACTCGATCGGACGACCCAGCAGAACGCCGCACTGGTGCAGCGATCCGCCGGGGCGAGCGACTCCCTGGAGAAACAGGCGACGCAGCTTGTTCAGGCCGTTGCGGTCTTCCGGATGAGCTGAGCTGAGCTGAGCTGAGCGAACCGCGACTGCGGGGAGCCAGGCGCGGGCTCTCCACGACGCGAGGGGCATCCCTCCGGGAACCCCTCGCATCATTCCGGCCCCACTCCCGCTCGCTGCCCGCGGGCCTTGGGACTTGGCCCTTGGCCCTTGGCCCTTAGGACTCCGTCAGAAGAACCCGAGCTTCTTCTGCGAGTAGCTCACCAGCAGGTTCTTCGTCTGCTGGTAGTGGTCCAGCATCATCTTGTGGGTCTCGCGACCGATGCCCGATTCCTTGTAGCCGCCGAAGGTCGCGTGCGCCGGGTAGGCGTGATAGCAGTTGGTCCACACGCGGCCGGCCTTGATGCCCTTGCCCATGCGGAAGGCCGTGTTGATGTCGCGCGACCACACGCCCGCGCCCAGCCCGTATGGCGTGTCGTTGGCGATGCGCAAAGCCTCCTCCTCGGTCTTGAAGGTCGTCACCGCCAGCACGGGTCCGAAGATCTCCTCGCGGAAGATCCGCATGTCGTTGGTGCCCTTGAAGAGCGTCGGCTCGATGTAGTAGCCGCCCGCCAGGTCGCCGCCCAGCTGCGCGCGCCCGCCGCCGATGAGGCACTGCGCGCCCTCCTGCTTGCCGATCTCGAGGTACGACAGGATCTTGTCCAGCTGCATCGACGAGGCCTGCGCGCCCATCATCGTCTCCGTGTCCAGCGGGTTGCCCTGCTTGATCGCCTTGACGCGGTCGATCGCCCGCGCGATGAACTTGTCGTAGATCGACTCATGGATCAGCGCGCGCGACGGGCAGGTGCAGACCTCGCCCTGGTTGAAGGCGAACAGCACCAGCCCCTCGATCGCCTTGTCGAACAGGTCGTC
This sequence comes from uncultured Burkholderiales bacterium, assembly GCA_966211105.1. Taxonomy (GTDB): domain Bacteria; phylum Pseudomonadota; class Gammaproteobacteria; order Burkholderiales; family Burkholderiaceae_C; genus Roseateles. The sequence goes on along the minus strand of CBIHMU010000017.1, from coordinate 29,027 downwards.
GTCCTGCGCGGCGATGTCGGGGAAGAACACGTTCGGGCTCTTGCCGCCGAGCTCCAGCGTGGCCGGGATCAGGTTGGTCGCCGCGGCCTGCGCGATGACGCGGCCCGTCGCGGTGGAGCCGGTGAACGCGATCTTCCCGATGCGCTTGCTCTGCGCCAGCGGCATGCCCGCTTCCTTGCCGTAGCCGTTGACGATGTTGAGCACGCCCGGCGGCAGCAGGTCGGCGATGAGCTCCGTCAGCACCAGGATGCTGACCGGCGTCGACTCGGCCGGCTTGAGCACGACTGCGTTGCCCGCGCCGATCGCCGGCGCCAGCTTCCAGGCCGCCATCAGGATCGGGAAGTTCCACGGGATGATCTGGCCGACGACGCCCAGCGGCTCGTGGAAGTGGTATGCGATCGTGTTGGCGTCGATCTCGCTGAGGCCGCCCTCCTGCGCCCGCAGGCAACCGGCGAAATAGCGGAAGTGGTCCACCGCCAGCGGCAGGTCGGCGTTCAGCGTCTCGCGCATCGGCTTGCCGTTGTCGACGGTCTCGGCGTAGGCGAGCAGCTCCAGGTTCTGCTCGATGCGATCAGCGATGCGCAGCAGCACGTTGGCGCGTTCGGCCGCGGGCGTGCCGCCCCACTTCTCGGCGGCGGCATGCGCGGCGTCCAGCGCCAGTTCGATGTCCGCGGCGGTCGAGCGCGCAGCCTGCGTGAAGACCTGTCCGGTGATGGGCGTGATCACGTCGAAGTACTGGCCGTCGCGCGGTGCGGTCCATTGGCCGCCGATGAAGTTGTCGTAGCGCTTCTTGAACTCCAGCGGCGCACCGGCCGCATTGGGCTTGGCGTAGATCATGATGTTGTCTCCGTGGTTGTTGAGGCGGGGAACGCCCGTGGACTCATTGCATGGCCCGTGCCAACACGGGCTTCCAGCGCAAGACCCTCCTTGCCGGGCGGAAAGCCTCTTCCCTTCCCGGTCCGATTTGGTCAGGATCGATCCAAGGTGGCGCAGGCACGTGATCGGCGGCCCAGGTGTTCCGGAATGGAACACCGGAGCCTCGACGGAGCGTCGGGACCGGTTCAACCCGCCGGTGGCGACCCGGTGAGCGCGAGCGATGCGCCCGAGGAGACAAAAGCATGGTGAAAACACCGAGCGGTGCCGCACTGGCGCCGCGACTGCTGCGCGCGGCACGGCGCGAGTTGCTGGACACCGGTCGGCTCAGCGTCGAGACGCTCGACGAAGGGCTGAGCCGCAGCTGGCTGCGCAGCCGCGATTTCGGCTTGAGCCCCGTCGGCCGACCGCCGGGCGCGCCGCATGCGTCCGGCGCGCAACTGCGACGCGCCTTGGAGCGCCAGCATGAACTGGTCGCTCACGCGCGACCGGTCATGGAGGATCTCTTCGAGCAGACCGGCGATGACGACGGCCTGGTGATCCTGGCCGATGCGCAGGGGCTGCTGCTGGGGGCGCTCGGCGACGGGCGTTTCGTCGACCGCGCACAGCGGGTCGCGCTGCGGCCCGGCGCGATCTGGGACGAGCGCTGGCGGGGCACGAACGCGATCGGCACGGCGCTGGCGGAGCAGCGGCCGGTGGCCGTGCTGGGCGGCGAGCACTTCCTGGAGCGCAACGCCTTCCTCAGCTGCACGGCGGCGCCGATCCGCGACCCGCAAGGGCGGGTGCTGGGCGTGCTGGACATCTCCGGCGAGCAGCGCGGCTTCCAGCGGCACACGCTGGCGCTGGTGCGTTCGGCGGCGCGGATGGTCGAGCATCGCCTGTTCCAGACACGACACGCGGATGGATTGCGTCTGCAGATCCACGTCCAGCCGGAGGGGCTGGGGACGCCGACCGAAGGCCTGCTCGCGCTGAGCGAGGACGGTTGGATCCTCGGCTGCAACGCGGCGGCGCAGGCCTGGCTCGGGACGGACGCGGCGCGACCCAGTCCGTTGGAGTCGGTTCTGCCGGTACGGTGGGCCGAGTTGATGGACTGGGCGCGGCAGGGCGGCGAGGGGGCTCGCCTGATGCATCGCGAGGATGCATCGCCGCTCTGGCTGCGCCTGGACGCGCCGCGCGGTTGGCGACGTCCTGCCTCGGCTGCTCCGAGTACGAGTACGAGCAGGACCTCGGCGATCGTCGATGCGGAGCTGGTCGTGCCGTCGTCGGTGGACGCCAAGGGCCATGAACACGACGGGCGGCAACCGGGTCCGGAGCGCTCGTCGCACGGGGCGGTCGTCGAGGACGCCCTGCAGGCGCTGGACCTCGGCGACGCCGCGATGCATCAGGCGGTGCTGCGCGCGCGTCGCGTGCTCGACAAGCCGATCCCGCTGCTGCTGCAGGGCGAGTCGGGCGTCGGCAAGGACCTGTTCGCCCGCGCGGTGCACGACAGCGGACCCCGCCGCGATCGGCCCTACGTCGCGGTGAACTGCGCGGCGCTGCCGGAGACGCTGATCGAGGCGGAGCTCTTCGGCTACCGGCCCGGCGCGTTCACCGGTGCGTCGCGCGAAGGCGCGCAGGGGCGTCTGCGCGAGGCGCATGGCGGTACCTTGTTCCTCGACGAGATCGGCGACATGCCGCTGCCGCTGCAGGCGCGACTGCTGCGCGTGCTTCAGGACCGCCAGGTGCAGCCGCTGGGCGGCGGACCGGCGGTGCAGGTGGACTTCCAGCTGATCGGCGCGAGCCACCGCCCGCTGCGACCGCTGGTCGCGCAGGGGCTGTTCCGCGAGGACCTGTACTACCGCCTGAACGGCCTGACCCTGTGCCTGCCACCGCTGCGGGAACGACAGGACTTGCCGGTGCTCGTGGCGCGCCTGCTGGCGGCGCTGGAGCCGTCCCGGCGCGTCGTGCTCGACCCCGCGCTGGCGCGCGAGCTGTCGGCCTACCGCTGGCCCGGCAACGTGCGCCAGCTGGAGCAGGCCTTGCGCATCGCCTGCGCGCTGATGGAGCCCGGCGAATCGGTGATCCGACGCGGCCATCTGCCGGACGATCTCGTGGAGGAGCTGGACCAGACCGCGCCGATGGTCATTCCGGTGCTCGTGCCGGTCCAGACGCGGGCGACGGCCGCGGCGCCGCTTCGCCCGGGCGCGCCCTCGCCACGGGCCGCGTCGACGGAGGCTGCGCCGGCGATGTTGCGGGAGCAATCCCGCGCGCATGCGCGACGGGTCCTGGACGAGTGCGACGGCAACCACTCGGCGGCGGCGCGGCGGCTGGGCATCGGACGCAACACCCTGTACCGGCTGCTCAAGGTGCCCGAGGCATAGAGCGGGGTAGGGCATCGCCTCACGCACGCATCAGCGATCCGCCGAAGCCGCGATGGGGTGAACCCGCCTTTCGAGCCCGCCGGACGCTGCGTATTCTTTGGTTCATGCGGCCCAGGGTTCTGGTGGTGGAGCCGCAGAGGCGCAAGCCGGACGTCAATGGGTAAGGCGGACATTCGAAAGGATGTCCGCCTTCGTCTTTTGGGGGCAGCCGGTCCCCTCCCTTGTCAGGCGCCTCGACCGGTCGATCGGCGTAGCGCAGGGCTTGGAGAAGCGGAAGCTGACGCCCGTCGCATGGTTGGTCGCGTTGAAGACGAAGCGCGGCTCGTCCGGCAGCGATTGCAGCGATTGCAGTGATTGCAGCGATTGCAGCGAGGCATCGAGGCCCAGTCGCTTGCAGTACTCGTCGGCGACCGCTTCTCCGGCGGAGCGGAAGGGGTTGAACGCGCTGGGACAACGACGCGCGCACGCGGTGAAGCGCGCGCAGGCGCCCCAGGAAGGCAGGAACGAAATCGGTTTCACGCTCCGTGAGGCTATCCGTGCGGTTGTGACGGATAACGCCGTGCGTTAACGGCGACGGGGGCTCAGGCGGCGCTCGAACTGGTCGATAAACCCGGATGGCCCGTCCGGGCTCCCCCGTCCGCCGTGCGCGGCCGCCAGCCTTCCACACGCCCCCATGAAACTCCGAACCCGCATCCTCTTCCTCTGCCTTGCCGCGCTGATCGGCATGATCGTCCTGGCCGCGGTGTCGCTGACCACGCTGCGCCAGACCATGATGAAGGAGCGCACCGCGCAGCTGTCGACCCTGGTCGTGCTGGCGCAGTCGGCGCTGGAGAAGCTCCACGAGCAGGAGGCCGCGGGCAAGATCACCCGCGAGGAAGCGCAGAAACAGGGCAAGCTGATCATCGGCAGCTTCCGCAAGGACGAGCTCTACTTCTTCGTCCGCGGCTACAGCGACGACGTCAACCTCGTGCATCCGAACCCGAAGCGTGTGGGCATCGTCGACGCGAAGGGCGGCAAGGAAGCCGGCGTGCGCTACCGCACCGCGCTCGAGGGCAAGAAGGTCGGCACCGTGATCGCGCTGGGAACGCGGCCCAACACGAAGGACGAGGTCGAGAAGCTCTATGCGGTGGTCCGCTTCGAGCCCTGGGACTGGATCATCGGCTTCGGCGACTACATCGATGACATCGACAAGGCCTTCTGGCGCAGCGCCACGGTGCTGCTGTCCATCGGCCTGGCGCTGATGGCGGTGGTGGGCGTGCTGGGCTGGCGCCTGGCCGGCAGCATCTACCGGCAACTGGGCGGCGAGCCGGCGTATGCGGCGGACATCGTCCACCGCATCGGCGCGGGCGACCTGAACGTGGCGGTCGACCTGCGCGACGCGCATGCGGACAGCCTGCTGTCCGCGATGGACCGCATGCAGCGCAGCCTGTCGACGACGGTCGGCCAGATCCGCGGCTCCACCGACACGATCGCGACCGCCGCCGGCGAGATCGCGGCCGGCAACCGCGACCTGTCGTCGCGCACGGAATCGCAGGCGAGTGCGCTGGAGGAGACGGCCGCGTCGATGGAGGAGCTGACCGCCACGGTCAAGCAGAGCGCCGACAACGCGCGTCAGGCCAACCAGCTGGCGATGTCGGCGTCCGAGATCGCGGTGCAGGGCGGCAAGGTGGTGGACGAGGTGGTGGCGACGATGGCGTCGATCAGCAGCTCGTCCAACAAGATCGTCGACATCATCGGCACGATCGACGGGATCGCGTTCCAGACCAACATCCTGGCGTTGAATGCGGCCGTCGAAGCCGCGCGCGCGGGCGAGCAGGGCCGCGGCTTCGCGGTGGTGGCGTCGGAGGTGCGCACGCTGGCGCAGCGCAGCGCGACGGCGGCCAAGGAGATCAAGGCGCTGATCGGCGACTCGGTGCAGAAGGTCGAAGCCGGCGGCGCGCTGGTCAGCCAGGCGGGCGCGACGATGTCGCAGATCGTCGGCAGCGTGAAGCGGGTCACCGACATCGTCGGCGAGATCTCGAGTGCCAGCCAGGAACAGACCGCGGGCATCGAGCAGATCAACCAGGCCATCGCGCAGATGGACCAGGCGACGCAGCAGAACGCTGCGCTGGTGGAGCAGGCCTCCGCCGCGGCGGAGTCGCTGGAGCAGCAGTCGCAGGTGCTGGTCACGGCGGTCGGCGTCTTTTCTTGACGGCGGACTGCCGAGGCCGCTGGCCCTCACCCCCACCCTCTCCCGCAAGCGGGAGAGGGAGCAAGAGGAGCCAGTGCTGCGAGTCGAACCGGCCGGACTCCCTCACCCGCTTGCGGGAGGGCAAGAGGAGCCAGTGCTGCGAGTCGAACTGGCCGGACTCCCTCGCCCGCTTGCGGGAGAGTGCAGGGGTGAGGGCCAGCAGTGTCACGCAAGAACCAACGGAGGACTACGCGGCGGCTTGTTCGCTGAACTGCGTGTAGCCTTCCGCGCCGCCGCCGAAGTAAGCCGATTGCGGCGCTTCGAACAGCGGCAGGTTGCCCTTCAGTCGATCGACCAGGTCCGGATTCCCGATGAAGGGCTTGCCGAAGGCGACCATGTCCGCATGGCCCGACGACGTGGCCTCCAACGCGCGCTGCCGATCGTACCCGTTGTTGGCGATGTACGCGCCGCCGAAGGCGTACCGCAGCGCTTCGACGTCGAAGGCAACGGCCCCGTTGCCGGCGTGCAGCTGGCCTTCCACCACATGCAGATACGCCAGGCCGCGCTCACCGAGCTGGCGGGCCAGGTAGCCGTGCGTTTCGGCCGGCGTGCTGTCGACCGGCGTGTCGCCGATCGCGGTCGACAGCGGCGACAGGCGCAGGCCGACGCGGTCCGCGCCCCAGACCCCCGTCACGGCGTCGACCACCTCCAGCACGAAGCGGGCGCGGTTCTCGATCGAACCGCCGTACTGATCGGTCCGACGGTTGGTGCTGTCGCGCAGGAACTGCTCCAGCAGATAGCCGTTGGCGGCGTGGATCTCGACGCCGTCGAAGCCTGCGAGCTTCGCATTGACCGCGGCGCGGCGGTAGTCCTCGATCAGACCGGGAAGCTCGGACAAGGCCAGGGCGCGGGGGGCCGACGGCGGCTCGAAGCCGGCCTCGGTGAACACGACCGTCCCTGCCTGGAGCGCGGAAGGCGCGACGGGGGCGGCCCCGTCCTTCTGCAGGCTGACATGCGACATGCGTCCCACGTGCCACAGCTGCAGCACGATCTTGCCGCCTTCGGCATGGACGGCGTCGGTGATGCGCTTCCATGCCTCGACCTGCTCGGGCGTGTAGATGCCCGGCGTCCAGGCGTAGCCGCGGCTCTGGCGGGAAATGTTGGTCGCCTCGGCCACGATCAGTCCGGCGGAGGCGCGCTGGCGGTAGTACTCGACGGCCAGGGGCGACGGCACGCCGTCCGCGCTGGCGCGGGAGCGGGTCAGCGGCGCCATCGCGACGCGGTTGCGGACCTCGATCGCGCCGATGCGGCCGGGGTTGAAGAGGGGCTGGTCGAGGGGGGCGGTATGAGCGGACATGGCGGTTCCTTCCAGAAAGTCCAAGGCGGTGAGGCGGTGAGGCGGTGAAGCGGGGGAGGGGCGAGCCGTCGGGTCCCGGGGAAGGCATGTCGGCGGCTCGATGACAGGACGAAGTCTGGACATCAGCGCCACATTCATCCAATTTATCCGTTGAACAAAAGATATTCGTCGGGCAATATGGCTGGATGCGATACGACCTGAACCTGCTGCCGGTGTTCCTGGCGGTGATGGAGGAGCGCAGCGTGACGCGCGCGGCGCAGCGGCTGGGCATCACGCAGCCGGCGCTGTCCAACGCGTTGACGCGGCTGCGGGCGATGTTGATGGATCCGCTCTTCATCCGCGAGCGCTACGGCATGCAGCCGACGCAGAAGGCGGAGGAGCTCGCGCCGGTCATCGCCGCCGCGTTGGCCAGTCTGGACACGGCGATCCTGGGTCAGCGGGATTTCGATCCGGCGAAGTCGACGCAGCTGGTGACGCTCGCCCCGAACAGCTACGTCGAGCTGGTGCTGGTGCCGGCGATCGTGGCGCGGCTGCGGCAGCAGGCGCCGAACATGGCGGTGCGGCTGACGCCGTTCGGCACGGACCTGGCGGAGACGGGGGTGGTTTCGGGCTCGACGGCGATGGTGCTGGGGCGAGTGGTCGAGCCGCCGGACAACCTCGTGGTGCAGCACGTGATGGACGACGGCTTGGCCTGCATCGTGCGGCGCGGCCATCCGACGGTGGACCGGAAGATGACGCGCAAGCAGTACGAGCAGCTCAAGCACGTGAACGTGCTGCCGCCCGGCCGGCTGCGCGTGGGCTTGTTCCAGGCGCTGGAGAAGCAGGGGCTGAAGCGCGAGGTGGCGGTGTCGGTGACGCACTTCCTGGCGGTGCCGGAAGTGGTCGCGGTGACCGACTACTGCGCGACGCTGCCGGCGCAGATCTGCCGCAGGCTGGCGTCGGACAAGCGCTTGAAGGTGCTGCCGTTGCCGGTGGATCTGGGCACCTTCCCGGTGGAGATCGCGTGGCACGTCAGGTATCGCGACGATCCGGCGCATCGGTGGCTCAGGGCGCTGGTGGCGGAAGTCGCCGCGGAGGTCGCGGCGCAGGGCGAGAGTCCTTCCCCGAAGACAGCGTGAGGCGCGGCTAGGATGCCGGCATGCCTGCACTCGATCCGACTCCGACCGCCTTCATGCTCGACCTCGACGGCACGCTCGTCGACACCCTGGGCGACTTCGTCGCGGTGTTGAACCGCGTGATGACCGACATGGCATTGCCGGCGGTCGGCCGCGACTTCGTCGAGCACACGATCGGGCAGGGCAGCGAACATCTGATCCGCAGCGTGCTGGCCGAGGTCGGCGCGCCGCAGTCGCACTACGAGCAGGCCTGGGCGCTCTACCAGCGCCACTACGCGGTGCTCAACGGCGAACACGCCGACGTGTTCCCCGGCGTGATCGACGGCCTGGACGCGCTGAAGGCGCTCGGCCTGCCGATGGCCTGCCTGACCAACAAGCCGGCCGCGTTCGCGCGTGAGCTGCTCAAGCGCAAGGGACTGGACCACTACTTCGACCGCGTCTTCGGCGGTGACGACTTCGAGCGCAAGAAGCCCGATCCGATGCCGCTGCTGAAGACCTGCGAGGCGCTCGGTTCAGCGCCCGCGACGACCTGGATGATCGGCGACTCCAGCAACGACGCCCGCGCCGCGCATGCCGCCGGCTGCCCGATCGCGCTGGTCAGCTACGGCTACAACCACGGCCAGCCGATCCGCGAGGTGCCCGCGGAGCGCTACATCGACCGGCTCGACGAACTGCTCGGCTGAAAGCAAGGAGGCGCCGTCCGCCGCATCAGGTGGAACGGCGCATCGGCGGGTGCCGGCCCCGGGCGCGGAGGAGGGCGCCTCAGCGCCCGCTGCCCGCCGCGTTGCGGTTGCTCGCCACCGCCTTTGCGCCGCCCAGCAGCGCGACCTTCAGGTCGCTGTCCGCCGGCGACTTGCCCAGCCAGATCTTGAGCAGCACGTTGAAGAAATCCTCGCCCTTGATCGGGTCGCCGGGGACCAGCTGGCCGTTGACGAAGACCACCGTGCCCGTCCCGGGGATGTAGTCCACGCCGAAGCTCTCGCCCGTCTTGAGCTTCTTCTTCTGCACGAAGATCTCCGACATGCGCAGCACGCCGGTGATCGAGCGGCCGAATTCCTCGCGCGTCGCGTTCTGCTCCATGCCCTTGGTGAAGAGCTTGCCCAGCTCCTCGCCGTCGATGTCGCGCAACATCTGGATGTGCATGCGCTTCGGGCCCGTGTTGGCCAGCACGGCCTCCGGCGTCGTCGCCTTCGCGTTCATGTACAGGCCGGCCGTGTAGACCTTGAAGATCGCCTTGTAGCGGATCCCCGCGCCGTTGAGCTGCAGCTTCTGGCCGGCCACCTCGACGGTGCCGTCGTACTTGACGCCGGCCACCTCGATCGGCGCCGCGGCGGCCGCGGACGCGGCCGGCGGCGTCGACTGGGCCGACGCGGCGAACGGCGTCAGGACCGCGGCCGCCGCCATCGCAGCAAGGGCGCCCGCGGCCATCAGGACTTTGCGCTTGGACATGTTGTCTCTTTCCCTCCAGGGGTCGGCCGGCTCCACGGCCGGCTCTGGAAGCGAAGTATCCGCCAGGCATGCGAAGCGGGCCTCCGGGAATCCTCCTGCCACGCCGCCTGCTACACTGATCCGCACCATGTTTATCACGCGCAAGCACATCAAGGGGTCGAACGACCGGGGAGCCTGGCCCTGGCGATCCTGGCACGACTTCACCTGAAGCCGCCTGCTGCTTGCCACCCGCCGTCCACCTCCATCCCCGGACGCGGGACCGTCACACTTCCTCTGCACCCTACCTACGGGGCAGGTCCAACAGGCGACCTGAGTTAGCGCTTGCGCGCGCGTCGTGATGCCCTGCGTCACGGACGACACGCCGCATTCGACAAGAGGTTTGACGACGTGATCACCGAACTGGAATTCCAAAGCCTGGCCGCCGACGGCTACAACCGCATCCCGCTGATCAGCGAGGCCTTCGCGGATCTCGAGACCCCGCTTTCGCTCTACCTGAAGCTCTGCGCCGGCAACGGCCCGGGCCGCCACAGCTTCCTGCTCGAATCGGTGGTCGGCGGCGAGCGCTTCGGCCGCTACTCCTTCATCGGCCTGCCCGCGCGCACCGTGCTGAAGAGCGACGGCCCCGTCACCCGCGTGATCCGCGACGGCGCCGTGATCGAGACCCACGAGGGCGATCCGCTCGCCTTCATCGAGGCCTACCAGCAACGTTTCAAGGTCGCGCTCAGACCCGGCATGCCGCGCTTCTGCGGCGGCCTCGCCGGCTACTTCGGCTACGACGCGGTGCGCTACATCGAGCCGCGCTTGGCCGACTCGACCCCCGACGGCGGTCTGCCGACGCCCGACGTGATGCTGCTCCAGTGCGAGGAACTGGCCGTCATCGACAACCTGTCGGGCAAGCTCTACCTGATCGTCTACGCCGACCCCGGCCAGCCGGAGGCCTACTTCAAGGGGAAGAAGCGCCTCACCGAACTGAAGGACAAGCTGGGCTACTCGGTCGCCGCGCCGCGCGTCGCGCGCGCCCAGGCGCATCCGGTCGAACGCGAGTTCGCGAAGGCCGACTTCCTCGCCTCGGTCGAGAAGGCCAAGGCCTACATCGCCGCCGGCGACTGCATGCAGATCGTCTTCGGCCAGCGGCTGAAGAAGCGCTACACCGAGTCCCCGCTGAGCCTCTACCGCGCGCTGCGTTCGCTCAATCCCAGCCCCTACATGTACTTCTACGACATGGGGGACTTCCAGATCGTCGGCGCCTCGCCGGAGATCCTGGTGCGCCAGGAGCAGACGCCCGACGGCCGCAAGGTCACGATCCGCCCGCTGGCCGGCACGCGTCCGCGCGGCGGCACGCCGGAGCAGGACCAGGCGCTGGAGGTCGAACTCCAGGCCGATCCGAAGGAACGCGCCGAGCACCTGATGCTGATCGACCTGGCCCGCAACGACATCGGCCGCATCGCCCGGACCGGCAGCGTGAAGGTGACGGACGCCTTCGCGGTCGAACGCTACTCGCACGTGATGCACATCGTCAGCAACGTCGAAGGCCTGCTGAACCCCGGCGTGGGCAACATGGACGTGTTCCGCGCCAGCTTCCCGGCCGGCACGCTGTCGGGCGCGCCCAAGATCCGGGCGATGGAGATCATCGACGAGCTCGAGCCCGTCAAGCGCGGCGTCTACGGCGGCGCCTGCGGCTACCTGAGCTTCGGCGGCGACATGGACCTGGCCATCGCGATCCGCACCGGCATCGTCATGGACCAGGTGCTCTACGTGCAGGCGGCAGCGGGCATCGTGGCGGACTCGGTCCCCGAGCTCGAATGGAAGGAGACCGAGGCCAAGGCGCGCGCGCTGCTGCGCGCCGCGGAACTGGTCGAAGAAGGTTTCTGAAGCTGAAGTGAACGAAGGAGCAACGACATGCTGCTGATGATCGACAACTACGACAGCTTCACCTTCAACCTGGTGCAGTACTTCGCCGAGCTCGGCGCCGAGGTGAAGACGGTCCGCAACGACCAGATCACGCTCGACGGGATCGCCGCGCTCAACCCGACGCACCTGGTGCTCTCGCCCGGTCCCTGCACGCCCAAGGAAGCCGGCGTCTGCGTGCCGGCGATCCAGCGCTTCATCGGCCAGCTGCCGATCCTGGGCGTCTGCCTGGGCCACCAGAGCATCGGTGCCGCGCTGGGCGGCAACATCGTCCGCGCCAAGGTGCAGATGCACGGCAAGTCCTCGACGATCACGACCGACACGCAGGGCGTCTTCAGCGGACTGCCCGAGCGTTTCGACGTGATCCGCTACCACTCGCTGGCGATCGAGGAATCGACGATCCCGGCGGCGCTGGAGATCAGCGCCCGCAGCGAGGACGGCGAGATCATGGGCGTGCGCCATCGCGCGCTGGCCGGCACCGCGACGCCGCTGGAAGGTGTCCAGTTCCATCCCGAATCCATCCTCTCGGAGCACGGTCACGCGATGCTCAAGAACTTCCTGGAGTTGGCACGATGAACGAAGGCAGCAAGGCCGCCGGTCAGGGCGGCGGCGACATCGGCGCGATCGTCGACCTGCGCAGCGACACCGTCACCCGGCCGACCGCCGGCATGCGCGCCGCGATGGCGGCCGCGCCGCTGGGCGACGACGTCTTCGGCGACGACCCGAGCGTCAACGCGCTGCAGGCGGCCCTGGCGGAGCGGCTCGGCTTCGAGGCCGCGCTCTTCATGCCCACCGGCACGCAGAGCAACCTGTGCGCGCTGATGGCGCACTGCCAGCGTGGCGACGAGTACCTCGTCGGCCAGTTCGCCCACACCTACCGCTGGGAGGGCGGCGGTGCCGCGGTGCTGGGCTCGATCCAGCCGCAGCCGCTGAACCACGCGCCGGACGGCTCGCTGCCGCTGGCCGACATCGAAGCCAACATCAAGCCCGACGACGCGCACTTCGCGCGCACGCGGCTGCTGGCGCTCGAGAACACGATCGGCGGCAAGGTGCTGCCGATGGATTACCTCGCCGCGGCGTCCGGGCTGGCCCAGCGTCACGGCCTGTCGCGCCACCTCGACGGCGCGCGCCTTTTCAACGCGGCCGTCGCCGTCGCCGCGCGCGACGCGAGCGATCCGTACGACGCGGCGAAGCGCATCTGCTCGCACTTCGACAGCGTGTCGGTCTGCTTCTCCAAGGGCCTGGGCGCGCCGGTCGGCTCGGTGCTGTGCGGCTCGCGCGAACTCATCCAACGCGCGCACCGCTGGCGCAAGATGCTCGGCGGCGGCATGCGCCAGGCGGGGCTGCTCGCGGCGGCGGCGCATCATGCGCTCGATCACCAGGTGACGCGCCTGGGCGAGGACCACGCGCTCGCCCGGCGTCTCGCCGAAGGGCTGCAAGGCCTGCCAGGCTTGGCGGTGGAAGCGCCGCAGACCAACATCGTCTTCTGCGACGTCGACAAGGGCATCGCGGCGAAGCTGGTCGAGCATCTGAAGTCCGAAGGCGTGCTCACGACCGGCTTGTACAAGTTGCGGTTCGTGACCCACCTCGATGTCGACGCCGAAGGTGTCGACCGTGCAGTCGCGGCCACGCGCCGGTTCTTCAACGCCTGAGCGGGAGATCGCCATGCCCATCACCGACAACGAGGCGCTGACCCGCGTCATCGAGCACCGCGAGATCTTCCACGACGAGATGCTGGCGCTGATGCGCCGCATCATGAGCGGCGACATCTCGCCGGTCACCGCCGCGGCCATCCTGATCGGCCTGCGCGTCAAGAAGGAGACCATCGGCGAGATCACCGCCGCCGCGCAGGTGATGCGCGAGTTCTCCGTCAAGGTGCCGATCGAGCCGGGCCCGCATCTGGTCGACGTCGTCGGCACCGGCGGCGACGGCGCGCACACCTTCAACATCTCGACCTGCGCGATGTTCGTCGCGGCCGCGGCGGGCGCCCAGGTCGCCAAGCACGGCAACCGCAGCGTGTCGTCCAAGACCGGCAGCGCGGACGTGCTGGAGGCGCTCGGCGTGACGCTGTCGCTGCCGCCGCAGGCGGTCGCCGAGTGCGTGCGCAAGACCGGCATCGGCTTCATGTTCGCGCCCAACCACCATCCGGCGATGAAGAACATCGCGCCCGTCCGCAAGGAGCTGGGCGTGCGCACGATCTTCAACATCCTGGGGCCGCTGACCAACCCGGCCGACGCGCCCAACATCCTGATGGGCGTCTTCCATCCGGACCTCGTCGGCATCCAGGTCCGCGTGATGCAGCGCCTGGGCGCGCAGCACGCGGTCGTCGTCTACGGCAAGGACAACATGGACGAGATCTCCCTGGGTGCGGCGACGCTGGTCGGCGAGCTGCGCAACGGCGAGATCCGCGAGTACGAGATCCATCCCGAGGACTTCGGCATGCCGATGGTCGCGAGCCGCAACCTGCGCGTGAGCGGGCCGGAGGAGAGTCGCCAGGTCCTGCTGGGCGTGCTCGGCAACGAACCCGGCGCGGCGCGCGACATCGTGCTGCTGAACGCGGGCGCGACGCTGTACGCGGCCAACGTGGTGGCGTCGATCGCCGACGGCATCGCGAAGGCGCGTGTCGCCCTCGAGTCCGGCGCGGCCCGCGCGAAGCTGGACCAGTTCGTCGCCGAGACGAAGCAGCAGGCAGCCTCCCTGGGCTGATTTCGAGAGAGTTTCAAGAGGGTCGTATGTCTGACATCCTGGATCGCATCAACGCCGTCAAGCGCGAGGAAGTCGCCGCGGCCCAGGCGCGGCTGCCGCTCGCGGCGCTGCGTGCCGAGGCCGAATCGCGCGCCGAGCCGACGCGCGGCTTCGTGGACGCGCTGCGCGCCACGATCGCCGCCGGCCGCAGCGGCGTCATCGCCGAGGTGAAGAAGGCCAGCCCGAGCAAGGGCGTGCTGCGCGAGGACTTCCGTCCCGCCGACATCGCCCGCAGCTACGAGCAGCACGGTGCGGCCTGCCTGAGCGTGCTGACCGACGCGCCGCATTTCCAGGGCTCGGTCGAGTTCCTGAAGCAGGCCCGCGCGGCCTGCGCGCTGCCGGTGCTGCGCAAGGACTTCATGATCGATCCGTACCAGGTCTACGAAGCCCGCGCGATGGGCGCGGACTGCATCCTGCTGATCGCGGCGAGCCTGGACGACGGCCTGATGGCAGAACTCGAGGATTGCGCGCTGGGCCTCGGCCTGGATGTGCTGGTCGAGGTCCACGACGGCGTTGAACTCGAGCGCGCGCTGCGGCTGAAGACGCCGATGGTCGGCATCAACAACCGCAACCTGAAGACTTTCGAGGTCACGCTGGAGACGACGCTCGGGCTGCTGAAGCAGGTGCCGGCCGATCGCCTGCTGGTGACCGAGTCCGGCATCCTCGGACCTGAGGACGTGCAGCGCATGCGCGACGCGCAGGTCAACGCCTTCCTCGTCGGCGAGGCCTTCATGCGCGCGCCCGATCCGGGTGCGGCGCTGTCGGCGCTGTTCCGTTGATGACGGCGACGCTCAAGGCCCTGGACTGGTCGGCCGGCGACGGCTGGCAGCCGCTCATCGACGCCTGGCGCGACAGCGCCGACGGTCGACGCATCGAGGCGCTGTTGAAGGCGCGCCTGGCCGAAGGCGCGGTGATCTATCCGCCCGACCCGCTGCGCGCGCTGCGCCTCACGCCGCTGACCGAGGTCAAGGTCGTCATCGTCGGCCAGGACCCGTACCACGGGCCGGGGCAGGCGGAGGGGCTGTCGTTCTCCGTGCCGGTGGGGGAGAAGCTGCCGCCCTCGCTGCGCAACATCTTCAAGGAGCTGCAGCGTGACCTGGGGCAGCAGCCGGCGATGTCGGGCCACCTCGGCGCGTGGGCGCGGCGCGGCGTGTTGCTGCTCAACACCAGTCTGACCGTCGAGGACGGCGCCGCGGCCTCGCATGCGAAGAAGGGTTGGGAGTCGCTGACCGACGCGCTCATCGCGGCGACCGCGCAAGACCCGGCACCGAAGGTCTACCTCCTCTGGGGGGCGCATGCGCAGGCGAAGGCGCCGTTGATCGAGGCGGCGGGTCGCCGGCATCTGGTGCTGCAGGCCAACCATCCGTCGCCGTTGTCCGCGACGCGCGGTCCCGCGCCCTTCATCGGTTGCGGCCATTTCTCGACGGCGAGCAATTGGCTCAAAGGACAGGGCGTGGAGTTGGGTTGGTCGCTCGACTGATACCGCGCGCTGCCACGACCCTCACCCCAACCCCTCTCCCGCAGTGCGGGAGAGGGGCCAAACCAGCACCGAGCCCTGCAACGACTACTTCTGGGCGGTGGAGGCTCCCTCTCCCGCATTGCGGGAGAGGGTGGGGGTGAGGGTCGTTGAAGTACGCTGCTACGTGGTCCTCCCGATTTTCTGCAGAGCCATAACTGGTACGTTGGTGGTCATAACCACGCAACCCCTCTGAAAGGGGCTTCGGCATCAGGGTTAAGTCCAGTGCGCTACCAATTGACGCTCTGCGTTTTTTGGTACTAAACTGGTATTAATCATGACAAGCCACCCTCTGGCGGACGCCTGGTCCGCTCCTCTGCAGCCGCGCTTCGCGGGCGTCCGCTACCTCGTGGGGGTGGACGGCGGGGGCACCGGCACGCGGGTCCGGCTGAGTGATGTCCATGGCCAGCTCCTCGGACAAGGCTGGGCGGGGCCGTCGGCGCTGGGGCAGGGCATCGCCCAGGCGTGGCGCCACATCCAGACGGCCGTCCAGGAAGCGGCAGCCAAGGCGGGCATCGAGCGCCTGCCGCTCGGCGAGACCGCGATCGGCCTCGGCCTCTCCGGCGCCGGCGTCGCTTCACAGGCGCAGGCCTTCGTCGCGCAGCAGCCCGGTTACGCCCACATCGAACTCGTGAACGACGGCACCACGTCCGTCATCGGCGCCCATGCGGGCCGGCCCGGCGGCGTGATCGCGGCCGGCACCGGCACGGTGGGCGAGGCGCTTCGCGCGGATGGTTCCCTGGTCTGCGTCAGCGGCTGGGGCTGGATCGGCGGCGACGAAGGCAGCGGCGCCTGGCTCGGCATCCAGGCGATGCGTCTCGCCCAGAAGGCGATGGACGGCCGCGTCGAGGCTGGACCGCTGGCCCGCGCCGTGTGGGCCACCGCCGGCTGCACGAACGATCAGGACCGCGATGCGATCAACGCCTGGGTCGCCCAGGCCGGCCAGCACGCGTACGCGCAGCTGGCGCCGCTGGTGTTCGAACAATCCGAATCCGATCCGGCCGCCGCGGCGCTCGTCGCGCAGGCGGTGGCGGAACTCGAGCAACTCGCGCTCGCGCTCGATCCGATGCGGCAGCTGCCGCTGTCGCTCGCGGGCAGCGTGGCGCAGCGGCTCGCCGCGCTTTTCTCAGGCAACATTCGGGCCCGTTGCGTGTCGCCCCAGGGCGACTCGGCCGACGGCGCGCTGCGGCTGGTCCGCGGCGCTCTCTCCGACCCCCGTTGAAGACGAGAAGCCCGATGAGCACCAAGCTGCCCTTCCAGTTCAAGCCCGATCCCGCCGCCGCCTCGCCGCTGTACATGCAGCTGGCCCACAAGCTGGCGCAGGCGATCCGCGAGGGCCAGTACCAGGCCGACGAGGCCCTGCCGTCGGAACGCGTGCTCTCCGAATCGCTCGACCTCTCGCGCGTCACCGCCCGCAAGGCGATCGACCGCCTCGTCGAGCAGGGCCTGATCGTGCGCAAGCGCGGCTCCGGCAACTACATCGCCCCGAAGCTCGAACAGCCGCTGTCGCGCCTGACCAGCTTCTCCGAGGAACTCCATCAACGCGGCTTCAAGCCCAGCAGCCGCTGGCTGACCCGCGGCTTCGCCATGGCGGCGCCGGACGAGCAGCTCTCGCTCGGCCTGACGACCGGTCAACGCGTCGCGCGCCTGGAACGCCTGCGCCTGGCGGACGCCGTGGTGATGGCCTACGAGCTCTCGATCCTGCCCGAGGCCGTGCTGCCCGATCCGCAGCAGGTCGAGTCCTCGCTGTACGAGCACCTCGCCCAGCACGGCGGCGCGCCGGTGCGCGCGCTGCAGCACATCCGCGCCATCAATGCCGACTCGCGTCTCGCGGGCCTGCTGCAGGTGCCGGTGGGGCAGGCGGTGCTGTTCATCACCCGCGTGGGCTACCTGGACCAGGGTCAGGCCGTGGAGCTCACCCATTCCTACTGCCGCAGCGACTACTACGACTTCGTCGCGGAGATGAGGCGAGACGGATGACGACCCAGCACATCGACGGATTCCTACTGACACCGGGCGGGTTCATCCGCGGTGTGCTGAAACATCAAGACGGTCGCGTCGTCGGCATCGACGGGACCGCCGCGTCGGAGCACGAGGTGCGGCACGGCGCGCACGATCTGCCGATCGTGCTGCCGGGCTTCATCGACACGCATGTCCACGGCGGCGCCGGTCGCGACACGATGGAAGGCGGCGACGCCGCCGCGCAGCTCGCGAAGCTGCATGCGAAACACGGCACCACGTCGCTGCTGGCGACCACGATGACCGCGCCGCTGGACGAGATCCGGCAGGCGATGCGCGGACTGGCCGAGCTCTGCGTCGTGCGCCCCGAGGGCGGCGCCCGCGTGCTGGGCGTGCACCTCGAAGGGCCGTACATCAATCCCGGCAAGCTCGGCGCGCAGCCGGACTTCGCCAAGGCCGCGTCGATCGCCGAGATCCGCGAGCTGCACGCGATCGCGCCGATCCGCCTGATCACGCTGGCGCCCGAACTTCCCGGTCATCTCGACCTCGTCACGCGCCTGCGCGAGGCCGGCTTCCAGGTCCAGATCGGTCACTCGCTGGGCACGTACGAAGACGGCGTGGCCGCGCTCGGCCGCGGCGCCGGCGGTTTCACGCACCTGTTCAACGCGATGACGGGCCTGCATCACCGCGAGCCCGGCATGGTCGGCGCCGCGCTGGCGCATGCGCAGTACGCCGAGATCATCCCGGACCTGCTGCACGTGCACCCCGGCGCGATCCGCGTCGCGCTGCGCAGCATCCCGCACCTGTTCTGCGTCACCGATTCGACGGCGGCGGCCGGCATGCCCGACGGCGACTACCGCCTGGGCCGCCACCGCGTCACCAAGTGCCTGGGCGGCGTGCGCCTGCCCGACGGCACGCTGGCGGGATCGACGCTGACGATGGACCAGGCGCTGCGCAACCTGGTGTTGAAGCTGGGCCTGCCGATCGAGGACGCGTCCAAGCGCGTCTCGACGAACGCGGCCGACTATTTGGGTCTGGGCGACCGGGGCCGTCTGGCGCCGGGCGCCTGGGCGGATTACGTGGTGATGGACCGTGGCTTGCAGTTGCAGTGCGTGGTCGTTGAAGGAGAAGCAATTGACCTCGCGAATGCTGGATGAGGCGCTGAGCGCGCCGCAGGTGGTGGCCCGACAACTGGCGGCCGATCAGAACGCCTACGCCGCGCTGGGCGACGCGCTGCGCGAGCAGCCGCCGACTTCGCTGCTGACCATCGCGCGCGGCAGCTCGGACCATGCGTCCCACTACCTCGCCTACCTCGTGATGGCGCGTCTGGGCCGGCTGGTGACCTCGTTGCCGATGTCGCTGATCACGCTCTACCAGAGCAAGATCGAGAGCCAGGGGCTGGTGTCCTTCGCGTTCTCGCAATCGGGACAGAGCCCGGACCTGGTCTCTCCGACGCAGTACTTCCGCGCCAACGGCGCGCGCACGGTCGCTTTCGTGAACGCCGCCGGCTCGCCGCTCGAGGCGGCCGCCGAGCACGTGTTCCGCCTGCATGCCGGCGTCGAGCAGAGCGTCGCCGCGACCAAGAGCTACATCGCGCAGCTGGTGGCGGGCGCGCGCGTCGTGGCTGCCTGGCAGGGCGACGAGGACCTGTCGGCCGCGCTGCAGACGCTGCCGCAGGCGATGGCGCAGGCCGCGAAGCAGCGCTGGGATGTGGCGGTCGACGTGCTCAAGGACGCGGACAAGCTGTTCGTCATCGGCCGCGGCACCTCGCTGCCGATCGCGCTGGAGGCGGCGCTGAAGTTCAAGGAGACCTGCGGCATCCAGGCCGAGGCCTTCTCCGGCGCGGAAGTGAAGCACGGCCCCATGGCGCTGGTGGAGGAGGGCTATCCGCTGCTGGTCTTCGCGCCGCGCGGTCCCGCGCAGGCCGGTCTGCTGGCGCTCGCCGAGGAGATGCGCGGCCGCGGCGCGCGCGTGCTGCTGGCGGCACCCGAAGGCACGCCGGGCGCCGAGTTGCCGCTGACCTGCACCGGCAACGAGGACCTCGATCCGATCACCGCGGTGCAGAGCTTCTATCCGATGGTCGAGGCGCTGGCGCAGGCGCGGGGTCTGAACCCCGACCAGCCGCGTCATCTGGCCAAGGTCACCAAGACGCATTGATCGCGCATTGATCGCGCATTGACCGGCGGTCCGGCGTGATCGGACCTTCATTTCCAGCATTTCCCAGCTTCGACCCGCGGGCCAGGCAGAAGAGAGCGACATGAGCGACACAGCATTCCATCCGGGCCGGCTGGTGATGGTGGACATCCAGGGCAAGACGCTGGATGCGACGACCGCGGCCTTCCTCCGGGACAACAGGATCCGGGCGGTGTGCCTGTTCCGCAAGAACCTGGGCACCGAGGCGGAGGTCCGTCAACTCACGCGGGATCTGCGCGAGGCGATGGGCGCGGAGGCGCTGATCGGGCTGGACCAGGAGGGCGGTTCCGTCGTGCGGGCGACCTTCCTGCCCCAGCCGCCGTCGGCGATGGCGCTGGGCGCGGCGGGCGACGAAGGGCTGGCCGAGCAGGTCGGCGGCGCGGTGGCGCGCGGGCTGCGCGGCATCGGCATCAACTGGAACTTCGCGCCGGTCACCGACATCAACAACAACCCGGCCAATCCGGTCATCGCCGAGCGCAGCTTCGGCGAGACCGCCGGCACCGTCACGCGCCTGGCGGGCGCGTGGATGAGGGGCTCGATGGCGGCGGGCGTGGCCTGCTGCATCAAGCACTTCCCGGGGCATGGCGACACGCACGTCGATTCGCACCTGGATCTGCCGACGGTCGAGAAGTCCCGCGCCGAGCTGGACGCGCTGGAACTCAAGCCTTTCCAGGCATTGCGCGAGGTGGCGCCGTCGATCATGACGGCGCACATCGTCTATCCGAAGATCGACCCGTTGTACCCGGCGACGCTGTCCAAGACGATCCTGGGCGGCATCCTGCGCGACGAGTACGGCTACGACGGCGTCGTCATCACCGACGCGCTGATGATGAAGGCCATCGCCGAGCGCTACGGCTACGCGAAGGCGGCGGTGCTGGCGATCAACGCCGGCGCCGACATGATCCTGGCGCAGGGCTCGCTGGACGAGCAGGCGCAGGCCATCCATGCGCTGCAGGATGCGCTGTCGCGTGGCGGCTTGAGCGTCGAGCGCGGTCGTCAGGCGCAAGCGCGGCTGGACAAGCTGGCGCGCGATTTCCCGGTCCGCTTCGACGACTACCAGGGCGCGCAGCGCGAGGCCGATGACGTGCTGATGCGCCGCGCCTGGGCCGCGGGCCTGAGCGCGCTGCGCGGCGCGAAGCCGCCGGCCGTCGACCGTCCGATCCGCGTGCTGGTGCAGGATGAAGTGCCGACCGACGGCGTCTCCGAAGCCGGACCGACCGGCGCGCAGGTGCGCGCGCTGTTCGAGGGCTACGGCGATGTCGAGTTCGTCTCGCTCGGCGACATCGCGGCGCTCGACTGGTCCCTCGTGCCGGATGACGGCCGCTTCACGATCGTGGCCTCGACGCACCGCGCGCGCTACGGCGCGAACGCCGCCGCATGGCGGCCGGACCTGCATCTGGTGCTGTGGAATCCCTTCCAGGCGCTGGACGTCGCCGCACCGACGGTCATCAGCTGGGGTTATGCCGACGGCGCGCTGGGCGCGCTCGGCGCCTGGCTGCAAGGCCGCGGCGAGGCCGGCGGCCAGTCGCCGGTCACGCTGAACTGAATTGACATGATCCGGTCGCCGCCGCGCGGGCCGGAGCTTCGCATCGATCCGAGGGCCGTCCCATGAGCCAGTCGCAGATTTCCTCCGCCGCCGAAGGCAGCCCGATGCGTTGGGTGCCCAGCCTGTACTTCATGCAGGGCGCGCAGTTCTTCGTTGTGATGATGCTGGCGGGCTTCGTCTTCAAGAATATGGGCGTGTCCAACGAACAGATCACGCGTTGGACCAGTGTGCTGGGCACGGCCTGGGCCATCAAGCCGCTGTGGAGCCCGTTCCTGGAACTGATGCGCCACAAGAAGACGATCGTGGTGGCGATGCAGGTCGTCTGTGCCGTGCTGGTGGCGCTGCTGGCCTTGACGCTGCAGACGCCGTGGTGGTTCCTGCTTGCGTTGAGCGTCTTCTTTGTCTGCGCCTATGCGTCCGCGACGCACGACATCGCCTGTGACGGGCTCTACATGGGCGCATTGGATTCGACCCGCCAGGCGCGTTACGCGGGCTGGCAAGGGGCGTTCTTCAACGGCGCGCGCTTCTTCATGCTCGGTGTCGTGCTGAAGATCGCCGGCCTGCTGGAGGGTCCAATGGGCGTGGCCAATGCGTGGACCGCCGTCTTCGCCGGCGTTGCCGTGCTGATGGGAGGTCTGGCGATCTACAACGCGTACGCGTTGCCTGGCAAGCTCAGCACGGAACACAGCGACTTGAAGGCCGAGGCGATCTGGGCGACAACGAAGGAAATCGTCATCGACTTTTTCAGCAAGCCGGGCATCTGGCTGGCGGTGCTGTTCATCGTGCTCTTCCGTTTCGCGGAAGGGCAGGTACAGACGATCGGCCCGCTGTTTCTTCTCGAATCGCGTGACAAGGGCGGCCTGGGATTGACCACCAGTCAGGTGGCGGACGTCTATGGCTGGGTGGGTACGGGTGCGTTCCTCGTGGGCAGTGTGCTCGGCGGCTACTTCACCGCCTGGTTGACGCTGCGTCGGGCCATGCCGGTCCT
Organism: uncultured Burkholderiales bacterium; assembly: GCA_966211105.1. Classification (GTDB taxonomy): domain Bacteria; phylum Pseudomonadota; class Gammaproteobacteria; order Burkholderiales; family Burkholderiaceae_C; genus Roseateles. The sequence goes on along the minus strand of CBIHMU010000017.1, from coordinate 6,848 downwards.
GCTGATCGCGATGATGGTGCCGAATGCGACCTTCTACTACTTGGCGTCGGCGCTGCCGCAGGACATGTGGCACATCGGCGGCGCGGTGTTCGTGGAGATGTTCGGCTATGGCTTCGGCTTTGTCGGGATGATCCTCTACATCATGCAGGCGGTCGCTCCCGGCCGTTTCCAGACGGCGCACTATGCGCTCGGCTCTGGGGTGATGCAGCTGGGTTTCATCTTCTCGCGCGGCATCAGCGGCGATATTCAGGTGGCGATCGGCTACCAGCACTTCTTTCTGTGGACGCTGTTCTGCGGACTGCCTGTGCTGCTGATGCTTCCGTTCATCCGAATTCCGGGAAGGGGCGCTAAACCCTCGGAAGCCGCGGCCACCCCGATCGAGAGCGCAACATGAAGTCCTCAGTCCTCGTTGCAGCGCTCCTGTCCGTCGCTAGCGCTCAAGCCGCCACGCCGCAGTTCTTCTTCGACGACTTCAACTACGCCGACACCGCGGCGATGTTCCAGCAGGGCTGGACGGCGCGCAACGCGGCTGGCCATCCGGGGCTGCCTGGCGCGCGTTGGGCGCCGGAGGCCTTGACCCTCGTCGAGGGCAAGCTGCGCCTGCGCGGCACGACCGACGGCACTGGTGCGGGCACGACGCAGGTCCAGGTCTGCCACCAGCGCAAGTACCTGGCCGGCACCTACGCCGCGCGGGTGCGTTTCAGCGACCGGCCGGTGAGCGGCGCCGACGGTGATCCGGTGATCCAGACCTTCTACGTGGTGAGCCCGCTGAAGCACGACTTCGATCCCGAGTTCAGCGAGCTCGACTGGGAGTACCTGCCCAACGGTGGCTGGGGCAGCGAGAAGACGCGGATCTACGGCATCACCTGGCAGACGGTGAGGCTTGATCCTTGGCTGGCGTTCAACCAGCAGCACGAGGAATTCGGCGCGTTGGGCGAGCCCGGCAAGGACTGGCACACGCTGGTGATGCAGGTGGCGGAGGGTCGGACGCACTGGTTCATCGACGGCCGCAAGGTCGGCCAACACGGCGGCCGGAACTATCCGGTGGTGCCGATGTCGATCAACTTCAACCTGTGGTTCTCGCCGGGGGGGGCGCTGCCGCAGGGATCGGCGGGCGGGCCGCCGCGCGTCTACGAAGAGGACGTCGACTGGGTCTTCCATGCGAAGGACACGGTGCTGAGTCCGGCTCAGGTGGAAACGCAGGTGAAGCGCTGGCGTGCCGGCGGCGTCGCGCGGCTGGACCAGGTGCCGGCCGCCGAGCCGGCGCTCGAAAGCCGCTGCGACTTCTGATTCTTCCGATCTCATTTCCATGAACGCTCCTTCGAAACGCATCGCGTCCGTCGACGCGCTGCGCGGTCTGGCCGTGGCCGCGATGCTGCTGGTCAACAATCCCGGCGACTGGGGCTACGTCTATGCGCCGCTGGAGCACGCGGCCTGGAACGGCTGGACGCCGACCGACCTGGTGTTCCCGTTCTTCCTGTTCATCGTGGGCGTGTCGCTGTCGCTCGCGATGGGCGCCCGGATCGAGGCGGGCGGTGGCGATGCGCTGCGCGGCACCGTCGTCAAGCGCGCGCTGCGCATCCTGGTGCTCGGGCTGGTGCTGCACGCGCTCGCCTGGTGGCTGATGGGCAAGCCGGCCTTGCGCATCCCCGGCGTGCTGCAACGCATCGGCTTGTGCTTCGCGTTCACCGGATTGATCGCGATCCAGTGGCGGGCGACCGGCCAGCGCCTCTGGCTCGCGGCGTTGCTGATCGGCTATGGCGCCTTGCTGCTCTGGGGCGGTCCGCTCGACAAGGTCGGCAACATCGCCAGCCGCGTCGACGCGTGGCTGCTGGGACCTCATGGGTATGAGTGGGATCCGGTCACCGGACTCGGCCACGACCCCGAGGGCATCGTCGCCACGCTGGGCGCGCTCGCGACCACGCTGCTCGGCTGGCGTTGCGGCGAGGCGCTGCGCAGCGGCGCGTTGAAGCAGATCGCCACCATCGGAATCACGGCGGCAGCCGCGGGCTTCGCGCTCGACGCGATCGGCCTGATGCCGATCAACAAGAACCTGTGGACGCCGTCGTTCGTGCTCTTCACCGGCGGTCTTGCCGCGCTGGCGCTGCTGGGGGCCCATGCCTTGATCGATCGCCTCGGCTGGCCGCCGCTGTTCCGCAGCTTCGGCGTCAACGCGATCGCCGCGTATGCCGGCGCATGGATGTGCACGGTGTTCCTGGCGGGCTTCGGTTGGATGGACCCGCTCTACGCCCACGGCTTCGGCTGGCTGGAGCCGCTCGTCGGACCGTACGGGCGCTCGCTCGCCTTCGCACTCGCGTTCGTCGCCGTCTGGTGGGCGATCGTGCGGGTGCTCGACGCACGCCGCCTCTACATCAAGGTGTGAACCCCGACGCGCGCGCCCGCGCGCGGACGGAGAATCGGGCGATGAGCTTTTCCATCCGCATGCCGCCCGACGTGCAGTCGCTCACCATCGGCGGCCATCAGGTCCTGCTGATCGACGATTTCCTCGAGCATCCGCAGACGCTCGTGCAGGCCGCCTGCGACAGCGCGTTCGAGCTCTGCCCCGGCGCGAGCGAAGGCAAGGGCTATCCCGGCATGCGCGCGAACGCGCCCGAGGCCTACTCGCAGGAACTGGTGTCGCTGCTGGATCCGCTCATCCGGGTCAACTTCAGCATCGACGAGCGCCTGCCGCTGCGCAAGACGCCGTGCATGTTCTCGCTGACGACGATCCCGCCGGAGCGGCTCGGTCCGTTGCAACGGGTGCCGCATTTCGATTCGAGCGCGCCGCACTACATGGCGGCATTGCTGTACCTCTGCGACGGGCGTCACGGCGGCACGGGGTTCTATCGCCACAAGGCCACCGGGCTCCAGCGGATCTCGTCCGACAGCATCGAGCGCTACGGCGCCGCGGTCCGCGAGCAGCTCGAGCGCCGGCCTCCGCCGCAGCGCTACTTCGACGCCGGCGATGAGCACTTCGAGTTCCTCGGCATGCTGCCGGCGAAATTCAACCGTCTCGTGGTGTATTCGGGCGGGCTCATCCATACCGCCTGCGTGAATCCCGCGCTCAGCATCAGCGACGATCCGCGCCGCGGTCGGCTCACCGTCAATACGTTCGTCGACTTCTGAGATCGCTTCGTCTGCGCGGCCAGGCGTGGGCAGAAAGAAAAAAGCCCGGCATGAGCCGGGCTTGAAGAGGGCCGGGAGACCCTCGGAGATGTTCTGGAATCAGAACTTGGCGTTCAGGCCGATGCGGTAGGTCGTCTCGCCCATGAAGGACCAGGCCGGGTAGCCGCCCTTGAGCGACTGGCGCAGCGTGGTGCTCGAACCGGCGGCGCCGTACTGCACGTCGTCTTCCTTGGTCAGGTTGATCGCCTCGAAGCTCAGGCGCAGGTTCTTCGTGACGTTCCAGCCCAGGCTCAGGTCCAGCGTGCCGTAGTCGTCATGCATGCGGTTGCCGTAGTAGCCGGTCTCGCGAACCATGTACTTCGAGCGCCAGTTGTAGGCCAGGCGCGCGCTGTACACGTCGGTTTCGTAGAAGCCGACCAGGTTCACGTTGTGACGCGAGGACAGCGTGAACATGTTCAGCTCGTCCTGATAGCTCGTCTTGGGCGCCTTCGCATCCGTGAACGTGTAGTTCGCCACCACGCCGAAGCCGTTGTCGAACGAGTGGTTCAGCTGCGTCTCGATGCCGTTGATCTTGCCGCCGCCCGCATTGATGTAGCGGTTGATGGTCCAGTTGTCCAGGCCGGTATCCGGGCTGATCAGGCCGATCTTCTGGTTGATCTGCGTGTCGGTGGTGATGAAGTTGTCGATCTTCTTGTGGAAGATCGCCGCCGACACCAGGTTGCCGCGACCGTAGTAGTACTCGATGCCCAGGTCGAACTGCTTGGACGACTGCGGCTTCAGCGCCGGGGTGCCGTAGTTCACCGTCTCGTTGTTCTTGACCTGGTCGTTCCAGCCCAGCGTCGCGCCGGCGAACATGTTGTCGTAGTTCGGACGCGTGATCGCCTTCGAGGCCGCGAAACGCAGCAGCGTGTTGCGATCAAGGTCGTACACGACGTTCAGGCTGGGCAGCCAGTCGTGGTACGTCGAGCTCTGCTGCGCCTTGGTGGTGCTCCAGCCGATGTTCTGCGCGACGTCGCCGGCCGCCAGCGGCGTGCCGTCGAACACGTAGGCGTCGTTGCTCGCCTTCGTGCGGATGTAGCGCAGGCCGAAGTTGCCGTGCAGGGCATCCTTCTCGAAGTTGAACATGCCGTACATGGCGGTGTTCTTTTCCTCGATCTCGCCGTAGCCGCCGCGCGATTGGGTCCAGCTCGCCACGTTGGCATTGGCCAGCGCGAACATCGCGCCCAGGTTCGGCTTGGGCACGCTCCAGCCCGGCGTGCCCATCGGGATGGTGCCGCTGAACAGCGTGTCGGTGTTGGCGCTGACCGGCGTGGTCACCATCGTCGGACGGTATTCGTCCTTCGTGAAGGTGTGCTTGGTCGCGCGCAGACCGGCCTTGAACGAGGTCAGGATGCTGTAGTCCAGATCGACCGTGACGTCGGCCTGGGCGAAGTCTTCCTTGTCCTTGTTGGGACCGCGGGCGGTCGCCCAGGATTCAGGCGTGGAGGTCGCGCCCAGCGCGCTCAGCGGCACGGTCATGTCCTGGCCCGGGGAGATCGAGATCTTCTTGCCGGTCGCGTCGGTCGAACCCCACCACTTCGGCAGGCCCGGCGCGTTGCCCCAGCCCAGGTAGCTGTAGTTCGTCGTCAGCGAGGTGCCGCCGTCGGCCTTGGTCGTGCCGGCCGAACCTTCGAGCTTGAAGCCGTCGCCCTTGAACGAACCTTCCGCGACCACGGTGTCCGAGGTCATCTTGGCGGCGCGCGCCCAGGTCTGCAGGAAGGTGCTGGTCGCGTTGGCCTGCGTGATGTTGGTCTTCTGGCACAGCAGCGCCGGATCCGGGCTCGGCTGCACGCAGGCGTTGGTGTCGGCGTACCCCTTGCCCGGGTCCTGCAGCGTGTACAGGTAGTGCGTGGTGTTGGACGCGTCGGCGTCGTACTCCAGGCGGGTGTAGTTCAGGCCGAGGTCGATGTTCTTGGTCGGACGCGCCTGCAGGCTGACGTTGAACGCCTTGCGCTCGCGCTCCTGCAGGAAGGTGCCCGGCGTGACGTCGCCGGACCAGCGGCCGTCGGCCTCGATGCCGCGGCGCATGTAGTCGCCGCGCTCGAAGGCGCCCGACACCAGCACGCCGAACATCTTGCCGCTGTCACGCCAGCTGTACAGGCCGGACACTTCCTTGGTCCAGTCCTTGCTGACCGTGCCCTTGCCGCCCTTCAGGCTGACGAAGACGGCGTTCGGATCCAGGTCCAGCGGCTTGCGGGTCTTGACGATCACGGTGCCGCCGATGCCGCCTTCGGTCAGGTCGGCCTGGGAGGACTTGTAGACCTCCATGCCGCCGATCAGCTCGGGCGGCAGCAGGGAGTAGTTGAACGAGCGGTCGATCGCCTTCTGGTCATACCAGCCGGTCGACGCGACGCTGTGGCCGTTCAGGGTGGTCAGGGTCATCTGCGGGTCGGTGCCGCGGATCGACACCGAGGCGCCAACGCCGAAGTCGCGTCCCACCGAGATGCCGGGAATGCGACCCAGCGCCTGGCCGACGTCGGAGTCGGGCAGCTTGCCCACGTCTTCGGCCGACACGGCATCGACCACCGCGTTGGCGTTCTTCTTGATGTTGGCCGCCGTCTGCAGCGATGCGCGGATGCCGGTGATCACCACCTGGTCCAGCTGCGTGTTTTCTTCTTTCTTCTGTTCCTGCGCCTGCACGGCGAACGCCGCGCTCAGCAGCGCCAGCGTCACCGCCGCCGCGATTGGGGTCTTGTTGACCTTCATGATGAACTGCTCCTCGAGTGGCCAGGGAGTTGTGGCCGTGATGAAGACTTGGCACCTGAAATCACGACACCCTTCGGCGGAGTGGCATGCAGCTGGCGCCCCCGATACACCTCAATGCAACCAATGCCATGCCACTATAACGAGCGGTAAAGCCACTTTGCTACCAGTTTGACGCCGGTGTTTTCCCTGCTGTGGCATCGCCGCGACCCGCATGGACAGCGGTGTCTGGCCGTCCGCCGTCTCGGTGCTGGCCTCGTGGTCGGCGCCCGCGGGGATGAGACCACTTAGTCGCAAATTGGTATTAGGAGTGGTCCGTGTCGAAGCGTGGCCGAGCGTGCGCTGGGGCACGGTGGATGTGGGCCGGCGCGCGTTGCGTTTCCCTTTTCGGCTGCCCTCGCCAGAGAGCGACAATCGCACGCGCGCACTTTTCGGCGGATTTTTTGTTTGCGCCAAAAAATAACGGTGCTATAGTCGTGGGCTTGCCTTGGAGGGGTGGCCGAGTGGTTAAAGGCAGCAGACTGTAAATCTGCCCGCTAACGCGTACGCTGGTTCGAATCCAGCCTCCTCCACCAAGGCAGACCAATGCCAGAGCAACGAAGCGGGTGATCGTCACCCGCTTCGCGGTTCAAGCAGTGGAATTGGAAAACTCCCGGGCGGGAGTAGTTCAATGGTAGAACCTTAGCCTTCCAAGCTAATGACACGGGTTCGATTCCCGTTTCCCGCTCCACAGGAAGTTGAAGGTGTTGTGTCGAGAGATCGACACAGGTTTGCTGATAAGGTCATCAATCCTGTGTCGATGCCCATGTGGCTCAGTGGTAGAGCACTCCCTTGGTAAGGGAGAGGTCGCGCGTTCGATCCGCGCCATGGGCACCACCTCTCTTCTATCCCGTTTCTTGATTGATCTGATCGCCAGGAGCGCATGATGGCAAAAGGCAAGTTTGAACGTACCAAGCCGCACGTGAACGTGGGCACGATTG
>CBIHMU010000016.1:0-83291 GCA_966211105.1 uncultured Burkholderiales bacterium | reverse complement strand
CGTTCCGACAGCGCAACGGTTGATCGCGTGATGCTTGCGATCTAGGGGGCAAGACGAACGAGCCTGGGCCCGCCGGTTGCCGATACGGCTGGGCCCCTGTCGCCACTGGTCAGCAGGCGCGACATGGTCCATCCAGCTCAACAACATGAACAAGGCGGTGTATATGGCCACCCTAGACGCAACGCGCGCCGGGCTTCGAGGTGTCGATGCCTCCGGCACTCCTGATACTCCCTACACGGCAAGCGCTTCAGCAGTCTCGTGGGCAGCGATCCTCGCAGGCGCTGCGGCTGCTGCGGCGCTTTCGCTGATCCTGCTCCTGCTTGGCGCAGGCCTTGGCCTGTCTTCCGTATCGCCGTGGACGAGCAAAGGGGTCGAGGCAGACACCTTCGGGTTCGCGGCAATCGCCTGGCTGACCTTCACCCAACTTGCGGCCAGCGGCATGGGGGGTTATCTCGCGGGGCGGCTGCGCACACGATGGGTGGCCGTGCACACCGACGAGGTTTACTTCCGCGACACCGCCCATGGTTTCCTGGCTTGGGCGGTGGCGACGCTGTTCACGGCGGCGGCATTGGGTACGGCCGTTGGAGGCGCTGTGAGCGGCGGTGCTGCCTTGGCGGGCGGCGCAGCCAAGGCGACCGCGGTGGCTGCGGGTGTCGCGGGTGTTTCGGGTTCTGCAGGCTCTGCAGGTTCGCCAGACGCAGCAAGTGCGGCCGACGCAGCCCGCACGGGTGCTGGCGGCGGTGAGGCAGATGCCTCCCCCTTAGGCTACTGGACGGACATGCTTTTCCGCCCAGGCTCGACTTCTGGCGGTACACCCGCTGCTGGTGGAACAACCGGTGCAACCGCGGCAACCGGTGCAACCGGTGCAACCGGTGCAACTGGTGCAATCGGAGCAATGGGGGCAACGGGAGCAATCTCCGCCTCCAGCGCTCCCGGTTCGGCCGGCACCGCGATTTCCGCGGGCCAGTTGGCGGAAGCCGGCCGCATCTTTGCGGTGGGGCTGAAAGACGGTGCGCTGTCTGCGCCTGATCAGCAGTACCTCGCGCAGCTTGTCGCGCAACGCACCGGGCTGAGCCAGCAAGAGGCCGCGGCCCGGTTGAGCCAGACGTTCACGGCCATGCAAACCAAGCTGAAGCAGGCCGAAATGTCGGCCAAGGAAGCCGCCGACAAGGCAAGAAAAGCTTCGCTGTATGCGGCGCTTTGGCTCTTCGTCTCGCTGTTAATCGGTGCGTTCGTGGCGAGCTTGTTGGCCACGTTCGGCGGCCGTCGACGCGATCTCTGATCACTGCATCCAGGAGTAAATCATGCGCTCATTGCTGTTGTTCTTCCTCGGCGTTCCCATTCCGATCATCATCCTGATCGCCCTGTTCTTCCACTGAAAGCGGCCGTTTCAACGAGCGCTTAACGCCCGCCGGATCGGACGAGGCGCTCAGTCCATGGCTGTGAAATGGGTCCAACCATGTCGACATGCGTCATGTTGATCAGACATGCCGAGAAGCCTGAGTCGGCATCGGGCGACCGGGGCGACCGGGGCGGCTTTGGCAACTCGGGCGATCGGGGCGACTCGGGCGGTGTCGACGAGGCTAGAGCGCCCGCGCCGGGATCGCTCAGTGTCCAGGGTTGGCGCCGCGCCGCCGCCTTGGTGGCGTATTTCGGCTCTGCCACCGAAGGCGGCGACGGCCCAATCCGTCGTCCCCGACACATTGTCGCCGCCCGGCCCACCGAACGGCACCCATCGACCCGGCCCGGCGACTCCGTCTACGCATTGGCGGATTTCCTCGGACTGAAGGTGAACGAGGGCTGGTCCGACGAGGACGACGCTCGCGTAGTGGCCGATGCCCTGCGAAGCCTGGAAGGCGCAGTCCTGGTGTGCTGGCGACACGACGCACTGCCGAGGCTGGCGCGTGAACTCATCGCGGATGACCGGATTCCCGCTGCGTGGCCTGCGGATCGTTTTGACGTGACCTGGTCCATCCTGCGAGCAGGGCAATCCTGGCGCTTTCAGCAAGTCCCGCAGCTGCTGCTGCCCGGGGACAGCGAGCAAACGATCACGATGGAATGACACCGCACTGAATGATCCGTAGCTTGCGGGCGTCGCTCGCGGTCTCCGCCTCTCGCGTCAGCGTATCTCGTCCCAGGCTCGCGCCTTCTGTCTCCTGTCCCCTGTCTCCTGTCTCGTGTCTCGTGTCTCGTGTCTCGTGTCTCGGGCCACTCGGCTTTGTCTAACATCCCGGCTCTCGCGCCTCGCGCCCAGCGCCTTCAGTCACTGACCACGCGGGGGCTTTTCGCAGCGCTCAGGCGAACAGGAATGGACTTGGCCGCGGGCACCATGCTTTCCTTGGCGTGGTGCTGAAGCGGAATGAGCGCATTGAGCTCCGGAAAGTAGCCGGCGATCGCCCCCTTCGGGATCGAGTACGCCTTCAGCGTCAGCCCGTGGACCGTGCGCGTCTGGCCATCGTCGAGCGCGGTAGTGGCGGTCACGACCGCGCCCACCACGTATCCCAGCCGCGCGATGTCGTCAGGGTGCATCAGCAACACGGCGCGCGAGCCCGACACACGGCGAAAGCGATCATCCAGGCTGTAGACCGTGGTGTTGAACTGGTCGTCGCTGCGCATGGTCATCAGCCGCAACACGGTCGGATCGTCCCCGTCGATGCTGCTGGGGGCGTCAGGATCGGCGACAAGCGATGTCGGCACCATGAACGTCGCCTTTTTCGTGTCGGTTTTCCAGACTCGCGCGCGAGCGGGGATCGGGCGAGGAAATCCTCCCGGCTGCTCGAATCGGGCGTTGAAGTCGTGAAAGATCTCGGGAAGCACGCGGGCGATCTCGTCACGGATGAGTGCGTAGTCGCCGGTCCACTCGCCCCACTTCAAGAAGTCGCTCGGCGCGAGCGTCGCCTTGGCGAGACCCGCGACGATGGCGATCTCGGACTTGAGCGTTGCCGCCGCCGGCTCGACCACGCCGGTGGAGGCATGCATGTGTCCCGTCGAGTCTTCCACCGACACCTTCTGTGGGCCGCTTGCCTGATGGTCGATCTCGCTGCGCCCCAGGCAAGGGAGCAGATACGCCACGTCCCCGTAAAACAGGTGGCTGCGGTTGAGCTTGGTTGCCACCTGTACGCTCAGCCGCAGGCCACGCCACGCGGCTTCGATGCGCGGATTGTCGGGCACTGCGCGCAGGAAGTTCCCGCCAAGACCGATGAAGGCGCGCACCGAGCCGTCGAGGACGCCTTCGCAGGTCTGGACCGTGTTGAGCCCCCGCTTCATCGGCGGCTCGAAACGATAGACCTCACGCAGCTTGTCCATCGGTGCGAGCTCGGGCTTCTCGGTGATGCCGACGGTGCGTTGGCCCTGCACGTTGGAGTGTCCGCGCACCGGGCAGATTCCAGCGCCGGGCTTGCCGATGTTGCCGCGCAGCAGCAACAGGTTGGACACCATCTGCACGTTGAGCACGCCCTCGCGATGCTGCGTCAGGCCCATGCCGTAGACCGGGATCACGGCGTTGGCGTTGGCATAGGTGCGGGCGGCCTGTTCCAGGTCGGCCCGGGCGAGGCCAGATTCGCGCACGATGTCGTCCCAGGTGGTCGCCCGCATGCTGGCGGCAAAGTCCTCGAACTTGTGCGTGTGCTGGACGATGAAATCGGCGTCGAGCACGCGTGGCCGTCCGTCGGCGACGGCTTCGTCGTCCGACTCGATCAGCGCCTTGCACAGGCCGCTGAGCGCCGCCAGATCGCCCCCTGGGCGCAACTGGAGGTACTGCGTGCTGATCTGCGTGTGACCGGGCAGCAGCATGTCGCGAGGCGACTGCGGGTTGTCGAAGGCGACCAGGCCGCTTTCGCGCAGCGGATTGAAGGTGACGATGGGCACGTCGCGCCGGCGCGCCTCCTGCAGGTCGTGAAGCATCCGCGGACTGTTCACGCCGACGTTCTGGCCGAAGAAGAAGATCGCCTGCGTCTGCGCGAAGTCCTCGAGGTAGACCGTTCCAACGGGCGAGCCGATGGTCTTTGGCAGGCCGACCGACGTGCTTTCATGGCACATGTTCGAGCTGTCGGGCAGGTTGTTGTGGCCATACACCCGCGCGAACAGCTGGTACAGGTAGGACGCTTCGAGCGAGGCCCGGCCCGAGGCATAGAACACGGCTGACTCTGGCGCGAGCTGCTTGAGCTCGGTGCCGATCTCTGTGAGCGCTTCGTCCCATCCCACCGGGACGTAGCGGTCCGACGCGGCGTCGTATCGCAGCGGCGCGGTGAGCCGTCCGCCCACCTCCAGCTCGTGGTCCGACCAGCTTCGAAGCTCGGTCAGGGTGTGCTCGGCGAAGAACGCGGGCGTGCGGCGTTTGCTGGTCATCTCCCATGCCGTGGCCTTGGCCCCGTTCTCGCAGAACTCGGCCGCGTGAGGCGACCTCGGCTTGGCCCAGGCGCAACTGACGCACATGAAGCCCGCGGTCTTGTTTTGCTTGAGCAGCGCCGCGGCGCCGGTCACGGGCACTCCCTCACGCGCCAGGATCGTTGCCACGGCGCGCAGCGAGCCCCATCCGCCGCTGCTGGGCGGCGGCTCGTCGATGTCGGTGGGCTCGGCGACTGAGGTGGTGTGGTCTTGCATGCCGCCGGCTTGGCAGGGCGCATGCCCACCGCGCTTGGCAACTGCGATGGGGAGGCGGGCTGGGCGCCGCCGATGGCGGGAGCCGGCCTTGCCTGCATGCCGACAGGTCCGAGCCAATAAGCCGAGATGCCGACATGCCGACATGCCGAGATGCGGACATGCCGAAATGTGGACATGCCGAATCTCAGTTGGCACCGACCTCACCCGGAGAACCCCTATGCACACCCAAGCCGACCCCACGGTCAGCCAGGCACCACCGGCGCCCGCGGGCGCACGCCTCCCGATCCATCTCGAGCTCAATGGCCGGCCGTTCGACATCGAGATCGATCCCTGGGTCACGCTGCTGGATCTGCTGCGCGAACACGCCGACCTGACGGGCGTCAAGAAGGGGTGCGATCACGGGCAATGCGGCGCCTGCACCGTGCTGCTGGAAGGCAAGCGGGTGAACAGCTGCCTGATGCTGGCAGTCGTCGCGGACGGCGCGAGGATCACCACCATCGAGGGCCTGGCGGCGGCGGACGGCACGCTGGATCCCCTGCAGCAGGCCTTCATCGACCATGACGCCTTCCAGTGCGGCTACTGTACGCCCGGGCAGATCTGCTCGGCGCGTGCCCTGATCGACGAGGGCAGGGCGCAGTGTCGCGACGACGTGCGTGAGCTCATGAGCGGCAATCTGTGCCGGTGCGGCGCCTACAGCAACATCACCGACGCCATCGTGGATGTGATGGGGCTGCGGACGCAGACGCAGCTGCAGCCGCAAAGTCAGACGCAGACACCGAAGGCCGCGCCATGATCCGCTTCGACTACGCCCGCGCCACGGACGTGGCCGAGGCCGTGCGCGCCGGCGCGACCGAGCGCGCGCGGTTCCTGGCCGGTGGCACCAATCTCGTGGATCTGATGAAGGAGAACGTGGAGCGACCGCTGCACATCGTCGACATCAATCGTCTCGCGCTCAAGGGCATCGAAGAGCGCGAGGGCGGTGGTCTGCGGCTCGGCGCGCTCACCACCAACGCCGATACGGCGTACGACGCGCGCGTGCAATCGCGCTATCCCTTGCTCGCCTCGGCGATCCTGGCTGGCGCCAGCCCGCAGCTGCGCAATGTCGCCACCAACGGCGGCAATCTCAATCAGCGCACGCGCTGCTACTATTTCTACGACACGGCCACGCCTTGCAACAAGCGTGAGCCGGGCTCCGGCTGCAGCGCGGTTGGCGGCGTCACGCGCATCCACGCCATCCTGGGGGCCAGCGACCGCTGCATCGCCACCCATCCCTCCGACTTGTGCGTCGCGCTCGCGGCCCTCGAGGCCGAGGTGCAGGTGATCGGGCCCGCAGGAGCGAGAACCATCCCGCTGGCCGACTATCACCGGCTGCCGGGCGATGCGCCCGAACGCGACAACACGCTGGCGCCCGGGGAGCTGGTCACTGCGATCGACCTGCCGGCCGAAGGATTTGCGCATCACTACACCTACCTGAAGCTGCGCGACCGGCTGTCGTATGCGTTCGCGCTCGTGTCGGTGGCCGTCGGGATGACGCTGGACGAGGATGGGCGCATCGGCGACGCCAGGGTGGCGCTGGGCGGTGTGGCCCACAAGCCCTGGCGCAGCGCTGAAGCGGAGGCCCTGCTGCGGGGCGCCGCCCCCTCCGAGGGCATCTTCCGCGCGGCCGCCGAGGCCCTGCTCAAGGGCGCGGTCGGCCAGGGCGGCAACGACTTCAAGATCGACCTCGCGCGTCGAGCCATCGTGAGGGCCTTGAAGCAGGCCGGCGACGGCACGCCGCAATCGCAGACCGACAAGCGCGTTCGCTGAGGAGCCGCCATGACCACCGACAGCTTCCCAGCCGACGCCATGCGGGGCCACATCGGCGATCCGCTCAGCCGGGTCGACGGCCACGCCAAGGTGAGCGGCGCCGCGCGCTACGCCGCCGAATACACGACGCCCGGCCTGCTGTACGGCTGGGTTGTCTCCAGTCCCATCGCCAAGGGGCGGGTATGCGCAATCGACGATGGGGCCGCCCGCGCGCTTGCCGGCGTCGTGGACGTCATCACGCACGAGAACCGGCCCCATCTGCCGTGGCTGGATCACAGCTACACGGACATGGTCGCCGTTCCCGGCTCGCCGTTTCGCGCGCTGTACGACGACAAGATCATGTTCAGCGCGCAGCCGCTCGCGCTGGTGGTGGCCGAGTCGCTCGAAGCGGCGCGCGACGCCGCGGCCCTGGTGCGCATCGACTGCGAAGCCCAGCCGCACAACACGGACCTGCGCGTGGCGATGAAGGACAAGTTCGAGCCGAAGAAAAAGCGCAGCACCTTCGAGGCGCCCAAGTCGCGCGGCGATGCGCCCGTCGCCTACGAGCAGGCCGCGCTCAAGCATCGGGCCGAGTACCACCTGGGCACCCACCACCACAACCCGATGGAGATGCATGCCACCACCGTGTTCTGGGACGGGGACGGCAAGATCACCGTGCACGACAAGACCCAGGGCGCGCAGAACGTGCAGGGCTACCTCGCGTCGGTCTTTGGCTTCTCAAAGAAGGACGTCCGCGTGCTCAATCCGTATGTCGGGGGCGGGTTCGGATCGGGGCTGCGGCCGCAGTACCAGGTGTTCCTGGCCACGCTCGCGGCCAAGAAGCTCGAGCGCTCGGTCCGCGTGGTGCTGACCCGCCAGCAGATGTTCAGTCACGTCCATCGCCCGGAGGCGGTGCAGACCGTGGCCCTGGCGACGGATCACGACGGTCGCCTGCAGGCGATCATCAACGACGCGACCACGCCGACCTCGCGCTTCGAGCACTACATGGAGGTCGTCTGCAACTGGGGGCTGATGGCCTACGCGTGCGACAACGCCAGCGCGGAGTACACGCTGGCTGAACTCGATACCTACACGCCGGGCGACATGCGCGCCCCCGGTGCGGCCACCGGCATGACCCTGTTCGAGATCGCGATGGACGAGATGGCCTTCGAGGCCGGCCTCGATCCGCTGGAATTCCGGCGTCTGAACTACGCCGAGAAGAACGCGATGAACGACACGCCGTACACCTCCAAGGCGTTGCGGGAGGCCTACAACCGCGGCTCGGACGCCATCGGCTGGAAGGACAGGCCCCTCGCCACCCGCGCCACGAAGGACGGTCACGAACTGGTCGGCTGGGGCATGGCCACCGGCATGTGGGATGCGATGTTCATGAAGACGGCGGCCACCGTGACGCTGCTGGCTGACGGCACGCTGCAGGTGGCCAACGCCGGCGCGGACATCGGCACGGGCACCTATACCGTCATGACCCAGGTGGCCGCGCAGACGCTCGGCGTCCCGGTGTCCAAGATCAGGGCGACACTGGGCGACAGCGCGCTGTCGGCGGCGCCCGTGGAAGGGGGCTCCTGGGGCGCCGCGTCCACCGGCGCCGCGGTGCAGCTGGCCTGCGAATCGATGGCCAAGCAGCTGCTCAAGGCCGCGGCGAAGATCGACGGCGGCGCGCTCCACGGCGCCGCGTTCGATGAGGTCGAGTTCCGCGATGGCGTCATCCGGCTCAAGGCCGATGCCGCCAGGCAGATCAGCCTGACCGACGCGCTTGCCGCGACCGGCAAGGATCGGCTGGAGGTCGAGGAGACCGCCAAGCCCGGTCCGATGGACCTGATCAGCACGATGCGCAAGTCGCGCAATACGCACAGCGCCGTTTTTGCGGAGGTCCGTGTCGACGAGGAACTGGGCGTCGTGCGCGTCAGCCGGGTGGTTTGTGCGGTCGCGGCCGGGCGCATCATCAATCCCAAGACGGCCCGCAGTCAGATCCTGGGCGGCGTGGTGATGGGCCTCGGCATGGCCTTGCACGAGGAGACGCTGACCGATCACCGCTTCGGCCGCTTCATGAATCACAGCTTTGCCGAATACCACGTGCCGGTGAACGCGGACATCGATTCAATCGAGGTGATCTTCGTCGACGAGCCCGATCCGGAGGTGACGCCGCTGGGCGTGAAAGGCCTGGGCGAGATCGGCATCGTCGGCACGGCCGCGGCGGTGGCCAACGCGATCTTCCATGCGACGGGCAAGCGGGTGCGCTCGCTGCCCGTGACGATCGACAAGCTTCTTTGATGCCCGACCTCGGCCATCAGACCTCAGCCCTCCGCCATCAGACCTCAGCCATCAGACCTCAGCCATCAGACCTCGGCCATCAGACCTCCGGCATCAGGCCTGGGCGATGACAGCTCGGCAATCACAGCTCGCCGATCACAGCCGGCATCAGACCGCCACCATCAGACCGCCACCATCAGACCGCCCCCATCACACCGAGGCCTTCAGACCGAGGCCTCGCACCTCGAACCAGGAGCATGACCTTGAGCCAACACCTGAAGCCGCCCGTCCCGTTCAGTCCGGATGTCGAGACCGTTCCCGATGATGAGGCCGACACCATCGCCGAGCTCAACGAGACGATGGGCAAGATCCGCCAGACCACGTTCGACAACAGCGGGCACGCCACGCGCAGCGTCCACGCCAAGAGTCACGGCTACCTGGTGGGCGAGATGACGATCGAGCCGGGTCTGGCGCCGGAGTTCGCGCAGGGGCTGTTCGCGGGCACCGGGACGCATCCGGTGCTGATGCGGTTTTCGACCAACCCGGGGGACATCCTCGACGACAAGGTGTCGGTACCGCGCGGGTTGGCCGTCAAGGTGCTGGGCGTGGACGGTCCGCAGCTATCCGGCCAGGGCACGACACAGGACCTCGTGCTGGCCAACGGACCGGCGTTCACCGTCGCCACGCCGAAGAAGTTCCTGCAAAACCTCAAGCTGCTGGCCAAGACTACCGACAAGGGCGAGGGCGCGAAGATCGCGCTGTCAGCCACGCTGCAAGCTGTCGAAAAAGTGGTCGAGGCGTTCGGCGGCAAGAGCGGCACGCTGGTGTCGCTGGGCGGGCATGCCCAGACGCACGTGCTGGGCGAAAGCTATTTCAGCCAGGCTCCCTTGCGATTCGGAGACTACATCGCCAAGCTGTCGGTCGTGCCCATCTCCAGCGGGCTGACCGCGCTCACCGGTGCCAAGGTGGACCTCAAGGACAAGCCGGATGGCTTGCGGGAGGCGGTGGTGGACTTCTTTGCGGAAAACGGCGGCCAGTGGGCGGTCAGGGCCCAACTGTGCCGGGATCAGCAAGCCATGCCGATCGAGGACGCGTCGGCGCACTGGCCAGAGGAGGACAGCCCGTACGTGACCGTCGCCACGATCACGGTGCAGGCGCAGCCGGCGTGGACGGCGGCTCGTGCCACGGCCGTGGATGACGACAAGCTGTTCAGCCCCTGGCACGGGCTGCAGGCGCACCGGCCGCTTGGCGGGGTGATGCGCGCGCGCAAGCTTGTTTACGAGCGATCGGCGGAGTTCCGGGCAGCGCGCAATGGCCGCCCGATCGGGGAGCCCACCACTTTCATCGGCTTGCCGAAATGACTCGCTGCCGACGCCGATCACACACTCGCCGCGTCTGGTCTCCCTTTGTCGTGTGCTCTGTTTGCCTGTTCGTAATCGTGTTGGCGGTCTGGTGTCGAGTCGAGCCTCGACACGCATCGTGGACAGCGAGGCCTCCCACGCGCAAGAGCGGATATCTGCCGCCGGAGCAGGCACCGCCGTCGATCGTGTGAGGCTCGTCCAGCCTCGCCCGTACCTGATATCGCCGTTCGTCAATTTCACGTGGAGCCAACGATGCTCATCGATCACCTGTACAAGATGGCCGAGGTCGGCAGCGAACAGACGTTTGCCTTCAGCACCCACCAGGACGTGGTGGAGACCTTGGAGCGCTTTTCTCGCGAACTCGAGCGTCTGGACGAACTCGCCGAGCAAGGTCTCGTGGAAATCACCGCTCAACATGCCGAGCGTGAGTCCGGCGAGCGCTTTGTCGACTCGGTTCGCTTCAAGCGCCTGAAGTGACCGCGGAACTGGCCTGCAGTGCTCTTCGTGATTGGGCTCGCACGGCCGTCGGCAGGGCGTGACCTGGCTCCGCAGCAACAACGAGGCAAGACCGACACACGCTGTTCACGGGCAGCGCCGCCACGGCTGATTGCCTGATGCTTGACTGGTCCTTGCTTGATTCTTGCTTGGTTCTATCGACACCTGCTGCCTCAGTGCGCAATCCGTCGCGATCCACGCCGAGGTGGGGTGATGAACGCTGACCAAGGATCTGCTACCTTGGGGATATGGATCTCAGCAGTTCGCCCGGGCCCCGGGGCCGCGTCCTTTACATCGAGGACAACCAGACCAACATCCGCCTGATGCAAAGCTGGGCCGATCAGTTCCCCGACCTTGAGCTGCTTATTGCCGAAACCGGTGCGGCGGGACTGTTGGCCAACGAGCGCGAGCGGCCGGACGCCATCCTCCTCGATCTCAACCTGCCCGACATGCCGGGAAGCGAGGTCCTGCGACGACTGCGGCTCCAGCCGATGATGGGCAGCGTGCCGATCGCCGTGCTCAGCGGACATACCGCTGCCGAACACGTGCAGGACGCGGTGCGCGGGGGGGCGGTTGCGTACTGGACCAAGCCGGTCGATCTCTTGCGGCTCGCACAAGATCTCGCGGACCTTCTGACGCAGACGCCAGACGCGTGACCCTGGCACTGCCCGGCGCGTGGGTGCGTCCTTGGTGGCCGCGCTGGGCGGCCATGTTCATGATGCCCGATTTCCTGCTGTCTTGAGCGGCGGCCGGGAGGCCGGGGCATCGTCAGCTTCATCGCCAGCTTAGTTCTCACGATGAAGTGTCGGTAGCGGCCGGCCACGACTCAGGGGTTCATGGACGCTCTTTGGCGGCTCTATGGCTGCTTCAGGGAGCTCGGAAGAGATATTCAGAGAGATATCCGCGGAGAACGCGCCTTGAGTCACTGGGCGAGCGTACTATCGCGCACCATCCCATTGAGCCTTCGGGCCGCCCCGAAGACCCATGAAGCAAAATCAAGCCGCGCTCGAAGACCTCATTTCTCAGCCCGGGGATCAACTGATCAACCAATGGATGGCGGAACTGGGCCAAGGGCGTGGCGGGGCCAACGCGGTCGCGCAAGGCCGAGAAGCGGGTGAACTGCTGAAGGCCCTCCTGGCCGGCTTGCGAGCCAGTGGCGACACGGGCAACTTCGAGACACCCACCTGGGAGAGCGTGCGCGGGGTCCTGGCAGCCATTTCACGCTCGGGTGCGGCGAAGGGCGTCACGGCTGCGGAGACCAGTCGCTTCGTGCTGGCGCTCAAGAGGCCCCTGTTCGTAGGACTGCAGCAGCGTTTCGCTGATCAGCCCACGGCGCTGGCGGAATCGACCTGGGAGATCTCGACCCTGCTCGACAGCATGGCGCAGTACACGGTCACGACCTATCAGCGGACCCGGGAAGACATCATCGCTCGCCAGCAAGAGGAGCTGCTTGAACTGTCGACGCCCGTCGTGAAGCTCTGGGAGGGCGTCCTGGCCGTGCCGATGATCGGGACCTTGGACAGCGGTCGCACGCAGATGGTCATGGAGACGCTCCTTCAGCGGATCGTCGAGACCGGCTCGATGCTCGCGATCATCGATATCACCGGGGTTCCCACCGTGGACACGCTCGTCGCCCAGCACCTGATGAAGACGGTGACGGCGATCCGATTGATGGGCGCGGACTGCATCATCAGCGGCATCCGACCCCAGATCGCACAGACCATCGTGCATCTTGGCATCGACCTGGAAGGATCACCACAAAGGCCACGCTGGCCGATGCGCTCCAGCTCGCCATGAAGCGGGCAGGGTTCGTCGTGACGCGCGCGAGAGCGGCCTCCGCGGCATCCCCCGTCGGGACGGCGTGAGCCCGTCTGTGGATGGGTCGGTCGCAACGCCAGCGCGTTGGCGAACGTCGTCCGCTGGGGTGCCGATCGGCTCAAGGGGGAGCCGTCGCTAGACTTGTGTCATGAGCCCCTTGGTGAGCCTTGTTCCCGTCACACGAGAGATTTTCGACTCGGTCGCATGCCTGGAGGTCCATGAACATCAACGCGATTTCTTGGCCTCCAACGCCTACTCGATCGCGGAGGCCAGCTTCAACGACGCACTGCGGCCTCGCGCGATCCTGGCCGGCAGCGAGCCTGTCGGGTTCGTCATGTATGTCGTGCCGGAACCGGGCGACGAGGAGCCAGGCAGCTACGGCATCTGGCGTTTCATGATTGCCGGGGCTGATCAGGGCAAGGGGTACGGTCGAGCGGCCTTGGATGTGGTACTGCGGGAAATCTCCCTGCACGCTGACGCGAGCAAGGTCTTCATCAGCTGCAAGCCAGCCAATGAAACGGCGAAGCGTTTGTATGCGGCGTTCGGATTTGAAGAGATCGGCTTGGAGGCAGGCACGGGGGAGATGGTTGCAGTGCTTGCGCTCAACCCGTAGCTAAGTCCCGTACGCGCCGCATGCTCAGGGCAGGGCGCTGCCAACGCAAACGCCAGTGGCTCTGCTCACGCGAGACTTGACCCGGGGGCGCCCCCAAGATTCGCGACCGAGCTGGACATGCGCATGATTGGGCCGCACCGGCAGTCCGGGTCGCTCCGGTGAGGCGTCGGCGCTGACCGCGGGAAGTCGCGCTCCCCCGGTGAGATGGGTGGCGCCTTGCAAAGGCAGTGGTGTTCGACCGCCATCGCCCTGCAGCCGGCCTTGCCGTTGCCGCCACTGGCGGGCATTCGCCTTGCCTGTTGTCACGCGGGTCCCAGCAGACCACAGCAGACCACGGCAGACCACAGGAGACCGGCATGGAACGATTCAGGGGCAAGACCGTCATCGTCACCGGCGCGTCGTCGGGAATCGGACGCGGCGTCGCCGAGCGTTTCTCGCACGAGGGCGCCAACGTCTTGATCTGCGCGAGGCATGAGGACAAGTTGCACCAGGTCGCGAAACAGCTCCCGCAGAACCGTACCCTGGCACAGGCGGCAGACGTCTCGAAGTACGCGCACGTCGAGGCGCTAGTGGCCGCGGCGGTGAAACGCTTCGGCGGGCTGGACGTGATCGTCAACAACGCGGGGATCGGCACGGAAGGCGACGCGCTGACGGTCTCGCTGGAAGACTGGAACGAAACCCTCGCCATCAATCTCAGCGGCGTCTTCCACGGATGCCGCGCGGCGATGCCCGAGCTGCTCAAGCGCAAGGGCTGCATCGTCAACACCGCGTCGGTCTCGGGCCTCTCCGGCGACTGGGGGATGTGCGCCTACAACGCGGCCAAGGGCGGCGTCGTGAACCTCACGCGCTCGCTCGCGCTGGACTTCGGCGGCAAGGGCGTGCGGGTCAATGCGGTCGCGCCGTCGCTCACGCGCACCGGCATGACCGAAGAGATGCTGGAGGACCAGGACCTCGTCGCCCGCTTCATGGAACGGATGCCGCTGGGCCGCCCGGCGGAGCCCGCCGACATCGCCGCGGTCGTGTCCTTCCTGGCCAGCGACGATGCGCGCTTCGTCAACGGCGTGAACCTTCCTGTCGACGGCGGCGTGATGGCCTCCAACGGCCAGCCGAAGATGTGATGGCTGCCGTGCCTGACGCGGTACCGCCTTCCGATGAGGCTTCCGCCCACGAGGCTTCTTCCGTCACGACGCGGTCGGAGGAATCGCCCTCGGACAAGGCCTCCGTCAGTGCACCCTGGTGGAGTAAGCTCGGCCCCGGTCTGATCACCGGTGCCGCGGACGACGATCCGAGCGGCATTGCGACCTATTCACAGGCCGGTGCGCAGTACGGCTACGCGGTCGGCTGGACTATCCTGGTCACCTTCCCGCTGATGGTCGGCATCCAGCTCGCCAGCGCGCGCATCGGCCGCATCACCGGCAAGGGCCTGACCGAGAACTTCTCCAAGCTCTGCCCGCGCTGGCTGGTGGTCGCGCTGGTCTCGCTGCTGGTCGTCGCCAACGTCATCAACCTCGGTGCCGATCTCAGCGCAATGGGCGACGCGATGCACCTCGCCGTGGGCGGGCCACCGGGCGCGTTCGTGGTGGTCATGGCGCTGCTCTCGCTCCTGCTGCAGATCTGGCTGCCTTACGCGCGCTACGTGATGCTGCTGAAGTGGCTGACGCTGACGCTGCTGGCCTACGTCGGCGTCGGCTTCGCAGCACAGGCGGATTGGGTGCTCGCGCTGAAGTCGCTGGTGATGCCGACGATGCACTGGGACCGCGAATACACGACCACCGTCGTCGCGGTCCTCGGCACGACGATCAGTCCTTACCTCTTCTTCTGGCAGGCCAGCCAGGAGGCTGAGGAGATCCGTCGCATCGATGCGGACCGTCCGCTTGCAGTCGCGCCCGAGCAGGCGACGGCACAGTTCCGCCGTCTGCGCACCGACACGCTGGTCGGCATGGGCTTCTCCAACACGATCGCGTTCTTCATGATCGTCGCCACCGCCGCGGCGCTGCATGCCCACGGCGTGCGCGACATCGAGACTACCGCGCAGGCCGCGCAGGCGCTCAAGCCGATCGCGGGGAACTTCGCGTTCGTGCTCTTCGCCGCCGGCATCGTGGGCACGGGCTTCCTCGCGCTGCCGGTGCTCGCGGGATCGGCCGCCTATGCCGTCGCCACGCTCGCCGGCGTGCGGCGCGGGCTCGACCGCCCCGCCCATTCCGCCAAGGTGTTCTACGCGATCCTCAGCGGCGCGATGCTGACCGGTCTGGCGATCAGCCTCTCGGGATTCAATCCGATCAAGGCGCTGGTGTGGTCGGCGGTCGTGAACGCCGTGATCTCCGTGCCCATCATGATCGCGGTGATGGTGGCGGCGTCGCACCGCAAGATCGTCGGCGAGTTGCGACTGCCGCCGGTATGGCGTGTGCTGGGCTGGCTGGCGACTGCGGCGATGGGCGCGGCCACGATCGCGATGATCGTGCTGCAGGCTTCCAGCACGTTCTGGGTCAGTCGCTAGGCTGGCTCGATGGCCGCTTCGGCGTCCTGAAGACGACCCTGACGTCCGGCTGAGCGCAGGCGGACGGGAGGAGGTCCTTCAAAGTTGAGGCACTCTTGTTCGATGAGCGAGTTGGGCTTGGACATCCACCCCCTCATCGGGCGCCACCCTGTAGAACATTTCCCATACGGGTTGCCCTGTAAGAGTTTCCAAGTGTTCGATGCGCGTGAATGGATAACATGTACGCGTGCTCAAGCTTGGCTCAACGATCCTGCTCCTCGACGACTTTCCGGACTCCATGGAGCCGGTCGCAACGTGGCTTGCCATCGAGGGCTGGCGACCGGTGTGCGCGCGAAACGTCGAGGAAGCCCTCTCTTGCTTGGCGCATGAGCCCGTCGACGCCGTCGTGATGGAGCCTCACCTGCGATCGGGCAATGCGCTCCTCGTTGCGCTGGCCGCGAGAAGGATGCCAAAGCCCATACTGCTCATCTCGATGTCGGCAGTCGGAAGGGTTGGCGACGCCACGTCCTATGAGCCTACCGTCTTCGACTTCAATCTTGTCAAGCCTGTCCTGATGCAAGAAGTCGCGCGTCTTCTGCGCGCCGACCGCCGCCCGTAGCCACGCGTCGTCGCTTTGCCGGCGCGTTCGGTCGATCGGGCTTACCGTCCGATGTCTGACCTACTTCGTGAGGGGCAGGGCGCGCAGGGCGGGTGGCGGTGGCAACGCGTCACTCAGTCGATGAACGTCGGCTGAGAACGCGCCGTTGCAGCTATGCTGTCTCGGCGGTAACGGACGCGTCGAAGGCAGTGCCCTCGGCGCCAAGCATCCTTCCCAACACCTCCTGATCCAGGGCGACCAAGTCGCCGCGACGGAACAGGGGTTCAATGGAACCAACGCCCGCAATGGACGCAGCCGACGCTCAGTGGTACCAGCAGCTTTTCGAAGCCAACCCGGTGCCCATGTGGATCTACGATCTGCAAACGCTCGCCTTCCTGGACGTCAACGAGGTCGCCTGCAAGAAGTACGGTTACTCGCGGGATGAATTTCTGGCGATGACCATCCGCGACATCCGTCCGCCGGAAGACATCGGCGCCGTGGAGCAGTCCGTTCGGTTGACGCCGGCGCAGGTCTTCAGCAGCGGTGTGTGGCGTCATCGGTTGCGCGATGGGCGATTGATCTTCGTCGAGATCACGTCGCATGAGCTGATGTACCGAGGTCGGCCGGCTCGCTTCGTGGCGCCGCTGGACGTGACCTTGCGCGTTCAGGCAGAGGCCACCCTGCGCGAGCGCGAAGCCGCGCTGTCACACGCTCAGAAGCTGGCCAGGCTTGCCCACGTCGTGGCACTGCCTGACGGCATTTTTCAGAGCTGGTCCGATACGCTGCCGGTGCTGGCCGGATGTTCGGCGGAGAGCTTGCCGCGAAGCCATCCCGATTGGGTCGCCCGGCTCGTCCACGGGGAGGACCAGGGCGAGGTCAGTCGAGCCATCGCGCAAGCGCTCGGCAGCGGCGCCAAGACGGAGATCGAGTACCGCCTGGTCCAACCGTCAGGCGAGCTGGTGTACGTGGCCCAGGTGTTTGAGCCGATCGCCAGAGACGCCGTGGTGGGCGGCTCGTTGTGGTTCAGCACCTTGAAGGACGTTACGGTTCACAAGACGGCCGAGGCCGAGGTGCGCCGTCTCAATGATGCGCTGGAGCAGCGGGTGGCGCTGCGCACGCGGCAGATGGAAACGAGCAACCTGGAACTCGCCGCTGCCGTGCAGGCGGCGGAGCGCGCCAATGAGGCCAAGAGTGAGTTCCTGACTCGCATGAGTCACGAGCTTCGCACGCCGCTGAATGCGGTGATCGGCTTCGCCCAACTGCTCACTCAGCCAGGTCACGCGGGCCACGCGTTGCCCGCGGAGCGTCAGGCCGCCTTCAGTGGGCACATCCTGCAGGCCGGGCAACACCTGCTGACGCTGGTGAACGAGCTCATGAACCTGGCCCGTATCGAGGCCGGGAAGATCGACCTGCACCTGGAGCCGCTGGCGTTGGATCACGTGCTGGCCGAATGCGCCGCGATCATCGAGCCCTTGGCCAGCGCCCGTTCGCTGAAGAGCCGCTTCTTCCCAGCGCCCGACGTGACCGTCGTCGCGGACCGCACGCGGCTCAAACAGGTCGTGCTCAATCTGCTGTCCAACGCGGTGAAGTACAACCGGGCGCAGGGCGAGCTAACGCTCACCGTGAGGCAGACGAACAGTGGCCACGTGCGGATCGAGGTGGTCGACGGCGGCGCGGGGCTGTCCGCGGAGCAACTCGAACACCTGTTCGAGGCCTTCAACCGGCTGGGTCGCTCCCAGCATGGTGAAGGCGGCACGGAGGGCACCGGTCTGGGGCTTGTCGTGACCAAACATCTGGTGGAACTCATGGGCGGGCGCATGGGCGTGACGAGCACTCCTGGCGTGGGCAGCTGTTTCTGGGTTGAACTGGTGGCCGCCGGACCAGGCCAAGCGTGGGCGCAGGAAGTCCGGGTGGAGGTGGAGGGGAAGGTGGAGGTCGAGGTGGAACGGGCGACGGGGCACCAATCACCCTCGACCGATCGGCCCCGTCACACGGTGCTCCTTGTCGAGGACGATCTCCGGAGTCAAGAACTTGTGAGGGCTCAGCTGTCCCATCGCCGTGACCTGCACCTGATCACGGCCACCAACGGCCGCGAAGGGGTGGCCCTGGCGATTGCGCATCAGCCCTCGGTCATTCTCATGGACAACCACATGCCGGAGTTGACGGGACGGCAGGCGTTCGAGTTGCTCGCACAGGCACCGCGGACTGCCGCCATCCCGGTGATCGCCATCAGCGCGGGAGGCGACACGGGCCCTGTCGACCAACCGCCGCTGCCTTGGTTCCGACGCGTGGCCAAGCCGTTTCACGAGGGCGAGCTCGCGCACGCTATTGATGCCGCGATCGATGCCGCGATCGATGCCGGTGTCGGTGGGGGCGGCGACGCAGCGATCGGTGGGAACCACTGATGCTCTTGGGTTGGCGCGGCGCGACGGCCCCGTCAGCGGAAACCCCCGGTGCTGCTGTGCAGCTCGCCGAGCAGGCGCCTCAGGGCCTCCAGCCGGCCGGCAATGATCGTGCTGCGGGCGTCCGGCCCGTTCGTGGAGATCGTCAGAGCCGCTCGATGTCCGCACGATGTCCGCACGGCGCGCGCAGCATGGGGGCTGGAACGCTTTGCGGCTGCCGCGAAGCGTCGCCGGTCTGCCTCAGATGCTGCGGGCCGCGTGGGCCTCTCGAAGACGGCTTAGTCGCCGAGCTGGGAGCGCTCGGCGCGGGCGGTCAGTGACCCGCGTGCTTTTCCAATCGAGCTTCCACCGTTCTCGGCCGAGAGGGCGGGTTATCCTGCGCTGGAGTGGCACACCTACAGGCACGCGCATGAGCACAGAAGTCGTGACTTCGAAACGGGTCGAGAGCGGAATTCCAGGACTGGACGCGGTCCTGCGAGGGGGCTTGCCGGCCTCGCGCTTTTATCTGCTCGAAGGGCCGCCGGGCACGGGCAAGACGACCGTCTCCCTGCAGTTCCTGCGACACGCCGCGGCGCTCGGCGAGAAGGTGCTGTACGTCACGCTGTCCGAGACCGCGGAGGAGCTGTCCGATGTGGCGGCGTCGCACGGCTGGGATCTGGACGGCATCAGCCTTTTCGAGTTCTCCGAGGTCGACACCGTTTTTTCGCCCGACCACCAGCAAACGCTGCTGCATCCCTGGGAACTCGAGCTCGGCGAGACCATCAAGCGCATCACGGACCGCATCGATGACTTGCAGCCGACCCGCGTGGTGTTCGACAGTCTGTCGGAGCTGCGGCTGCTGGCGCAGGACTCCCTTCGCTATCGGCGCCAGGTGCTGGCGCTCAAGCAGTACTTCGCAACGCGGCAGGTCACCGTGCTGCTCACTGACGACCTGACCGGCAACGAGGGTCAAAGCGACGCCCATTTGCATAGCCTGTGCCACGGGGTGATCTCGCTGGAGCGGCTGACGCTGGATTTCGGTGGCGCGCGGCGCCGCCTGCAGGTGCGCAAGCTTCGCGGGGTGGACTACGTGGCCGGGTTCCACGATTTCGTGGTGCTCACGGGCGGCGCTCAAGTGTTTCCCAGGCTGATCGCGTCGGACCACGCCCAGCTCTTCACGGGTGAGGCGGTGAGCAGCGGCCTCCAGGAGCTGGACGCGATGATGGACGGAGGACCGCTGCGCGGGACCTCCACGCTCTTCATGGGACCGGCCGGCAGTGGCAAGACCAACCTCGCGCTGCAGTTCGTCCATGCCGCGTGCGAACGCGGCGAGCCCGTGGCGATGTACGAATTCGACGAACGCATCGGCACCCTGCTGCGACGGGCCGAACTGCTTGGACTGCCGCTTCGCCGCCACATCGATGCGGGTCTGCTGGAGCTTCAACAGGTCGACCCCGCGCAGATCTCACCCGGACAGTTCGACGCCATGGTGGTGGCGCAGGTGGAACGGCGCCGCGCCCGCATGATCGTCGTCGACAGCCTCACCGGGTACATGGCGGCGATGCCTCAGGAGCAGCAGCTCATTCTTCAACTGCATGAACTGCTCGCGTACCTGAACCAGCAAGGGGTGACCACGTTGCTGCTCAACGCGCAACAAAGCCTGGTCGGCACCATGTCCACCTCCAACCTCAACGTGAGCTACGTGGCCGATGCCGTGTTGCTGCTGCGATTCTTCGAGCACCGCGGTCGAATCCGCAAAGCGCTCTCGATCATCAAGAACCGCGGTGGCGCGCATGAGGAATCGATCCGCGAGCTGCGCATCGACCGGCAGGGGATACGGATCGG
This sequence comes from uncultured Burkholderiales bacterium, assembly GCA_966211105.1. GTDB lineage: Bacteria > Pseudomonadota > Gammaproteobacteria > Burkholderiales > Burkholderiaceae_C > Roseateles. The sequence goes on along the minus strand of CBIHMU010000016.1, from coordinate 63,046 downwards.
CGAGGTCCTCGAGGCGTTCCATGGCGTGCTCACGGGCGTGCCCACCTTCGAAGGGCAGGCCGAGCAGCTGATGGAGGATCGTGGTGACTTCGCCCCCTGACGGTTTGCCCCTTGTCAGCGGCGCCCGTGGCGCACCGGGCGGGCAGGCAGTCGATGACGCCGGGCGCCTTGATGCAAGGGACGCCCGGGTCGCCGACCACGCCGACGACGTCGACCAAGCTTTTCAAGCCGGCCAAGCCGATCGCGGCAATCACGCCGATCACGCCGATCAGGCCGAAAACGACCACGCCGCCGTCGCCGAAGACGCCGAAGACGCCGTCGGAGTCGCCCCACACCGCGAGCACGTTCAACGCGGCTTCCCCGCCCGGCCAATGCGCGTGGCGATACTGGCGCCAACTGGAGCGGACACGCGCAACGCCGTGATGCTGCTGGCGGAGGCAGGCTTGCAGACGGTGGTGATGGGCTCGGTTGGTGAGTTGGCGGAGCGGGTGGCTGAGCGGGTGGCGGACGAGCTGTCGGAGGCGCCGGCGCGTGCGCAGGCGCGCCACGCCGATCAGGGCCCCCTGGGCGCTGTGCTCATCACGACCGAGGCCTTGGCGCCCCCGGCGCTCGCTGCACTGCGCGCGGCACTGGCGGCTCAGCCCATCTGGTCCGATCTTCCCCTGGTGTTGCTGATGCCGCAGCGCTCGGCGGCGCTGCGCCAGAGCGTGCTGCCCGAACTCGTGGCGGAGCTGGGCGGCAATACCCTCGTGCTGGAGCGCCCACTGAGCCGTGCATCGCTCGTCAGCGCCGTGCATTCGGCTTTGCGGGCACGCGAGCGTCAGTTCCAATTGCGCGACCGCATGGACGAGCTGGCGGCCGCGCGCGAAACGATCGCGCAGGCTGCGAACTCGCTGGAGACGCTTGTCCAGCTGCGCACCGCGGAGCGCGACGAGATCCAGGACCGGCTGCGTCAGAGTCAGAAGATGGAGGCACTGGGACAACTGGTCGGGGGGATCGCGCACGACTTCAACAACATGCTGCAGGGGATCAGCGGCTCCCTGGACGTGCTGAACAAACGCGTCGCGACCGGCAGCACCGAAGGCATGCAGCGCGCCATCGACAGCGGCCGACGATCCGCGGATCGGGCTGCGGCGCTGGTGCAGCGTCTCTTGGCTTTCGCCCGGCGCCAGCCATTGAAAACTTCGGCGGTGCCATTGAACCAGTTGGTGACGTCGATGCGGGACCTTCTGCGGCAGTCCCTGGGAGACACGATCGTGCTGGCGCTGGATCTCGATCCGACCACGCCGCGGGCCAGTTGCGATACCAATCAACTGGAGAACGCGATCCTCAACTTGGTGATCAATGCGCGTGACGCGATGCCCCAGGGCGGCACGGTGACCGTGCGGACCTCCACCGTCGATGCGCTGGTGGACACCACCTCCGGCGCACCCCTGGACATGGGGGAGGCGTCGGCGGCACGGTCCCGCGACGGCGGGTATTCAATCGTGGAGGTGGAGGACACCGGCACGGGGATGCCCGCGGAGGTCCGCATGCGGGCGTTCGACCCCTTCTTCACCACCAAGCCGATGGGAAAAGGGACGGGCCTGGGCTTGTCCATGATCTACGGGTTCGCCAAGCAGTCGGGCGGCGCCTGCGACATCCAGTCCGAGCCGGGGCAGGGCACCCGCGTGCGTCTGATCCTGCCCGCGGCGCCAAGCCGCGACGGCGAACGCGAGGTGGTCCCTGCTGCCGCATCGCGCCCGTCGCCGCGGCGCGGCAGGCTTCTCGTGGTGGAGGATGACGACGTCGTCCGCGGTCTGGTCGTCGAGGCGCTGCAGGACCTGGGCTTCGAGGTGCATCAGGCGGCGGACGGCGCGGTGGCCATGCGCATGCTCGACGGGCCGTTGGATTTGCTGGTGACCGACATCGGCCTGCCGGGAGCGAGCGGGGTGGAGGTGGCCGAGTCGGCGAGACGCAATCATCCGCAGATACCCGTGCTGTTCATGACGGGATACAACCGGGACGGCGCTGGAACAGCCCCCGTGCTCGGCGCAGGCATGTCGCTGATCAGCAAGCCCTTTGACATGGCCGTGCTTGCGGCGCGCGTGAGCGAGATGGTCGGCCAGTGAGTTCCCAGCGCAGCACATGCTGCTTTCGTGGAAGAACATGACGCGTCGCATTGCAATCCAAATCACATCGCATCGGCCGATCCATGGCGGTCAGTCTCTCCCAACCGTCGGAGCCGATTGCTTCGTCCCGCTCGCGGGCTGGTGGATGAACTGCCGGATTCGGTGTTGAACTTCGATCGGAAAGTCGAGACGAGGGCGAGCTTCCCGCCGTCTGAAGGGCAAGTCCGATCGCGGGAGCAAGAGCCTTGCGGCGTGGTAACGCTTGATGAAGCACCGCTTGAACGACGCGTCGCTCTTTTATGCAGCTGGCGTAGAGTTGCAGAACAGGCTGTCATCAGTGCTGGCTCAAGGCATAGAAACGCACCGCGTTCGTCGTGCCGAGTAAACCGTCGACGGCCAGCGTCAACAGTACGAGCGCTTGCCCAGCGGGTGCCGCTCTGCTCAGGGGCGATGAAAAATCAGGGGCGCCGATTCTGGCGCCGCAGGATGAGCGGGCGATCGCTGCTACTGGCGCCAGCCGTGGAGTCCGGGCGCGCTGCGGGTGAATGCCAACGATCGGCGACTAACAAAGCAGGTACCGATCTACAGCCTGCCGCGTCGCACCTGGTCGCCCAGTTCGGTCAGCCAGCGGCGGCCGTCCTCTCGCGGGGCGGTCGCGTATCCCTTGTCCTGCAGGCGCTGCTGCAGCTCTTCAGGAATGATCTTTCCGCCCTCGGATTGAGGGATGAAGTAGAGCGCTGCGCGTTCCTCCTCGGTAATGTTCAGTGTGTTCGTCGCCATGGATTTTTTTGAGGGAATTTATGAGGCTCTGTAGCCGGCGGCGCGGCCTTCACCTCGGCATAGAAGGGCTCCGTTTCGCCGTGCTTACGGGCGGAACCCTCCTTTTGAGCCCGGCCACGTCGCCGGGCTATTTCTTTCCGGACCGAGGATGACATAGCTGCGAAGTGGGGGAGGCCAAGGAGGCGGCAATCGCAGACCGCATTCCCACACCGGACGCTGGACGCCAGCCAGCGAGGACCGCTTGCGGCAAGCGTTCTCCGTGCCCGTTCACGACAAACCAAGCATTGCTTCCAGCTGCGTGAAGTTCAGCGGCTTAACCAGGTAGTGATCGAACATCGCCGTCTGTTGCGAATTCCAGTCCGACGGCGGGGGCGTGCCGCTGAGCGCGATGATCACCACATGCGGGTCGAGCTCGCGCAATTGCGACGCGAGCTGTCGGCCGTCCATGCCCGGCAAGCCGATGTCCGTGATCACCACGTCGGGCCGCCACACTTTTTCGATGGCGAGGGCTGCGTCTGCGCAACTTGCGGAGCGCACATCGCAACCCCGCAGCGTCAGCAGCATCTGCAGGGGTTCAAGCGCGTCCATGACATCGTCCACCAGCAGCACGCGCAGTCCATCGGCTTCTTTCACGGATCTCCTTGTTGATCCGCATTCTCGCAGGCTGCGGCCCGGGGAGCGGTTTTTTGTACCGCAAGAGCGCGCGGTTTACTCCGATCAGTGCGTTCATTGCGTGCGGTGTGGTTCATCGCGAACGTTTGCAACTGCCCCTCTGCACGGTGGGCCACGTTCATCGGAAGTCCCGGCTGCTGGTGTCGAGTTCGCCCAGCAGCTCGGTCAGGTCTTCGAGCCGACCGGCGATCAGGCTGCAGGCGTCGCCCTGCCGTTGCCACGTGCCGTGCACGGCCATGAGCCGCGCGCGCAGCAACACCTTGCGCTGCTTCTCCTGGACGCTCGCCCACACGATCACCTGGACGTTGCCCGTCTCGTCCTCCAGGCTCAGGAACACGACGCCCTTTGCGGTGCCGGGCTGCTGGCGCAGCGTGACGATGCCGCAGTAGTGCGCGGCGCGGCCGTTGGGCATCGCCGCCAAGTCTTGGGCCGTGCACAGCTTTCGCGTGGCGAGCACGGGGCGCAGCAACTTCAGCGGGTGACTGCGCAGCGTCAGACCCAGCGCGCGGTAATCCCAGAGCACTTCTTCGCCCTCGGCCGCGGGGACCAGGTCCAGCACTGGCTCGTCGATGGGCGCCTGGCGCAGCAACACGGGCGCGCGCTTGAGCGCTGCGGCGTCCCAGACCTGCTGGCGGCGATGGCCGCTGAGCGACCTCAGCGCGTCGGCGGCGGCGAGCTGGCGCATCTCATGCTGCTCCAGTTCGGCCTCCCGGGCGAGCTCCTGGGCGCTTTCGAAATAGACGGTCTGTCTCGCTTTGCACAGACGCTTTGCCGACTCTTCCTTGAAGCCATCGACCAGCCTCAGGCCCAGGCGCACGGCGGGCCGTTGCTCGGCGTGCAGCATGTGTTCCATACCCTCCATGCCTTCCAGGGTGCAGTCCCAGTCGCTGCGCAGCACGTCGACCGGGAGCACCTCAACGCCCGCGCGGCGCGCGTCCTGCACCAGCTGGCTGGGGGTGTAGAAACCCAGCGGCTGGCTGTTGAGCATGGCGGCGAGGTACTCGGCGGGGTGATGTCTTTTCACCCAGCACGAGGCGTAGACCAGCAGCGCGAAACTCGCGGCGTGACTCTCCGGGAAGCCGTAGCTGCTGAAGCCCTTCATCTGCTCGAACACGTTCCTCGCGAACGCGTCCGTGTACCCGCGCTCGAGCATGCCCCCAATGATGCGGGGCTCGTACTTGTCCAGGCTCCCCCGGCGCCGCCAGGCCGCCATCGCGCGGCGCAGGCCGTCGGCCTCGCCCGCGGTGAAGCCCGCGCACAGGATGGCCAGCTGCATGCACTGCTCCTGAAAGAGCGGGATGCCCAGCGTGCGCCCGAGCGCCTGCTGGATCTCGGGGCTGGGGTAGACCACGGGTACCTTGCCGCTGCGCCGGTCCAGGTAGGGGTGCACCGAGCCGCCCTGGATGGGACCGGGCCGCACGATGGCCACCTGCACGACCAGGTCGTAGAAGCAGCGGGGCAGGTGGCGCGGGAGCATGCTCATCTGCGCGCGGCTCTCCACCTGGAACACACCCACCGTGTCGGCCTTGCAGACCATGTCGTAGGTGGCGGGGTCCTCGGCCGGGATGTCCTGCATCTCGAAGACGTGGCCCTTGCGCGCGCCGATGAAGTCCAGCGCCTTGTGCAGCGCGGTGAGCATGCCCAGGGCCAGCACGTCCACCTTGAGCAGCCCCATCAGGTCCAGGTCGTCCTTGTCCCACTGGATCACCGTGCGCTCGGCCATCGCCGCGTTCTCGATGGGCACGATGCGCGACAGCGGCCCGCTGGTCAGCACGAAGCCGCCCGGGTGCTGGCTCAGGTGGCGCGGAAAACCCATCAACTGTCCCGTGAGCAGCAGCAGCTGGCGCACCGCCAGCCGGGCCTTGTCCAGGCCGACCTCGGCCAGCAGCTCGTCGCCGATGTCCAGGTCCCAGTGGCTCATGCCCTTGCTGAGCTGGTCCAGCGTGGCGTCCTCGAACCCGAGCGCCTTGCCCACGTCGCGCAGCGCGCTGCGCGGGCGGTAGCTGCTCGCGATGGCGGTGAGCGCCGCGCGGTCGCGCCCGTACTTGCGGTACAGGTACTGGATCACCTCCTCGCGGCGCTCGTGCTCGAAGTCCACGTCGATGTCGGGCGGCTCGCCGCGCTCCTTGCTGATGAAGCGCTCGAACAGCATGCTGCTGCGCAGCGGGTCGATCTCGGTGATGAAGGTGCAGTAGCACACGACCGAGTTGGCCGCCGAGCCGCGTCCCTGGCAAAGGATGCCCTGCGAGCGCGCGAAGGCGACGATGTCGTAGACGGTGAGGAAGTAGTGCTCGTACCGCATCTCCTGGATGAGCGCGAGTTCGTGCTCTATCTGTTCCTGGGCCTTGGCGGGCACGCCGCGCGGCCAGCGGCGTCCCGCACCCGTGTAGACGATGCGGCGCAGGTAGCTCTGGGGCGTCTCGCCCGCGGGCACGACCTCCTCGGGGTACTGGTACTTCAGCTCGTCCAGCGAGAACTCGCAGCGCGCGGCCACGCGCAGCGTCTCTTCCATGAGCTCGGGCGGGCAGCGCTCGGCGATGCGCCGGCGCGTGCGCAGGTGCTGCTCGGCGTTTTGCTTGAGCCGCAGGCCGCATTCGGTGAGCGGCAGGCCGAGCCGCGTGGCGGTCAGGACGTCCTGCAAAGCCTTGCGCGATCGCACATGCATGTGCACATCGCCCACGGCCACCACCGGCACGGCGGTGAGCTCGCTGCACGCGCGCAGCTTGAACAGCTGCACCTCGTCGTCGATGCGGCGCAGCTGCTCCCAGCCCAGCCAGCAGCATCCGACCCAGTGGCTCAGCAGCCAGCGCGCTATGCTGGCCATCTGCGCCTGGGTGCACTCGCGGTCCGGGATGGCCACCACAACGCAGTCCGACAAGGTCTTGCTGTCGATCTCGCCCAGGCCCAGCGTATAGGTGCCCTTGGGGGAGCGGCGGCGCAGGTGCGTGATGAACTCGCACAGGTTGCCGTAGCCGTTGCGGTTCGTAGCCAGCACCACCAGCGTGAACGGGACGTCGCCCGCGACCTTGAACTGGCTGCCCACCAGCAGCTGCAGGCCCGCTTCCTTGGCCGCGACATGCGCCCGCACGATGCCGGCCATGCTGCACTCGTCGGTGAGGGCGAGGGCCCGGTAGCCCAGCGCCTTGGCGCGCTCGACCAGTTCCTCGGGCTGGCTCGCGCCCTTAAGGAAGGTGAAGTTGGAGGCGCAGCGCAGCTCCGCGTAGTCCGGAATCATCGGTGCCCTGTCATCCGAACACGCCGTGGAGGAACCACGCAGTGCCGTCGTCCAGCCTGGCCTGGAAGATCCACAGCAGTCCGGCGTGTCGGGACTCCGCCAGCCAGTAGTCGCGCACGACCAGCCGTCCTTCGTCGGTCGCGTCGTCTCGGTCCCACCAGCCGGCCTCCACGCACTGGGGGCCGGCCAGCAGCTGCAGCTCTCCCTGGTACACCGGGCGGTGCTTGCGCACGGCCAGCTTCAGCGGCTCGGGCAGCACCCAGGTGGGCTGGGGCAGCGAGGTGCTGGCCGGGAGCTTGCGCGAGGGCGGCACGGCCGCGGGCTGCCAGTGCCCCATCCACTCCTGGCGGTGATCCTCGCGCGTGACGCAACGCCGCACCGCCTCGGGCCCCAGCCGTGCGGCCATGCGCTCCAGCACGAGGTGCAGCGACTCGATGTCCTGCGCCGCATCCTGCAAGCCTGGCAGACCCGGAAGGAGAGCCGCGGTGCTGCCGGCCTGGTCGTGGACCTGGTCGGCGGTGAGCGCCAGGTCGCCCGCGGGCGCCAGCAGCGCCACCTTGGCCAGGTGCTCGGCCAGCAGCCGGCACAGGTGCTCGACATCGCGGCTGGGATCGGCGGTCCCCACGCTCAAGGAACCGCCTTCGCCCGCGTCCTTGGAACGCATGGCGTCGTGCCACCAGCGCAGCGTGAACACCGTGACGCCGGCGTGGCGCGCGGCCAGCCAGCCGCACATCTGCACCAGGAGCCGCCGCGCGCCCTGCAGCAGCGCGGGCGCGTGCTCCACCCGGAAGGGCAGTTCCAGCCTGGCGTGGAAGGTGTCGGGCAGCGCTTCCCAGGCATGCACCTCGGGCGCATGGCCGTAGGCGCGGTCCAGCGCCTGCAAGAGCTGCTTGTCGAAGCGCCGGCTCAAGCCGCCCCTCGGGAGCGCCCGCACGTCGCCCAGCGTGCGGCAGCCCGCCTGGGCGAGCGTGGTCGCGTGCGGGCGGACTGCGGAGAGGCACGCCATGGGCAACGCGTCGAGCATGAGCTCGAGCGGCTTCTTGAAGCCGTTCTCGATGCCGCAGCGCGCCAGGGCATGCGCGCCCAGGGCGGTTGTGGCCCAGGCCACCTGCGCCACGCCCATCTCCTTGGCCTGCGCGACCACGCGGTCGCGCAGCGCCCGCTTGCCACCGAACAGGCGCGTGCTGGCCTCGACCTCCATCAGGACGGCATCTTCGGACACGGTGACGCGGGGCGTGAACTGCAGCGCCCAGACCGCCACGGCGGCGAGCGCGTCAGCACCGGGAAGGTTCGAGGACGGGGTCTGGCTTGCGCTCGGCGGCAGCAACAGGGCTGTCCACAGCATGGCTGGACTCGACGGTGACGAGGCGGCTGGGATGTCGCAGCCTCGGGGTCATGATGGTGTCCAGGCCTCCGGGCATGGACAGCAACTGCAGCGGCGCCTCGACGGGTGAGCCCCGGCGTTTGAAAACCTCCACGGTGATCTGCCAGTCGGTGTCCACGCGCACCGCGACGCGCAAGGGCGCGGCGGAGGCGTCGCGCGTGGCGGACTCGGGCCGGCACAGGAACACCGGGCAGCGGCCATGCGCGGCGAGCACCTGCAGCCGCCGGACCTGCTCGGCACGCACGAGCGGCAGCCACGCCACGATGGCGCCGCAGCTGCCCGCCTTGACCAGTTGCTCGGTCGACCACAGCCGGTCCTTCGGCGCATCCACATCCACCCAGACCAGGTGGCGATCGTCCACACCCTCGTGGCGCAAGCCCGGCATGTGCGGGCGCAGGGTGGGGCCCACCAGGGCCACGGTCGCGCCACGACGGGTGATGGCAGCCATTGCCGCAGCGAGCAGGCGCAACTCCACGACGCAGAACTGGCTGACTAGGACCTCGGTCAGGGCCGCGCAAGGCCAGCCGCCGCCGGGCAGCACGGCGTCCAGCGCCGAAAAGCCGGTGGGTTCCACCGCGGCGGCCGCGCTCCCCAGTTGATCACCTCGCCAGAGCGCGGCCTCCATGGCCGGCGGCAAGGGCTCGTGCTCCATAGCGACACCCAATGGGACGGGCGGGGCGTTCTGGCTAGGCGAGGTGAGGCTGCCAGGAGGCGACACTCCCGCCAGCCCGGGTGAGGCGGGCGACATCATTGGCTCTGAAAAGTTACTGTATGAAAACACAGTATATGCGGTCGCCCCCAATGTCCAATGCCCGGACGCTCGTTCGTAGCGTTCTCGTGAACCCTGTCGCGACGCAGGACGCCGCGACGCCGGGAGATGCTCCCCGGTGCTGGATGGCTTCACGGTGCGCGCATCCAAAACGACACGGCACCCCAGGGAGGGCGGAGAGCCGAGGCGTGGCAAGGATGAGAGCGAAGATCGCAGTCGACGCATCCGATCATCCGATCAACTGGCTTCGCCAGCGCGAGCGCCAGCGCCAGCGCCACGGGGCGGTGTGCCGCTTGCCAGAACCGGGCAGCGCCATCGTCCAGGAGCCACCCGCATGTCCGCCACCGTCAGTGACCAGATCCTCGAACGACTTCATGCTTGGGGTGTACGCCGCGTTTTCGGTTATCCCGGCGACGGGATCAACGGCCTGATGGGGGCGTTCGGCCGTCAGCAGCTCGGCCTCGAATTCGTGCAGGTCCGGCATGAGGAACTGGCGGCCTTCATGGCCACGGCCCACGCCAAGTTCACCGGCGAGGTGGGCGTGTGCATGGCCACCTCCGGTCCCGGCGCGATCCATCTGCTGAACGGCCTGTACGACGCCAAGGCCGACCACATGCCGGTCGTCGCGATCGTGGGCCAGAGCGCCCGCAGCGCGATCGGCGGCGACTACCAGCAGGAGGTCGACCTGCACAGCCTGTTCAAGGACGTCGCGCACGAGTTCGTCCACACCGCGATGACGCCCGCCCAGGTGCGCCACCTGATCGATCGCGCGGTGCGCATCGCGCGGGACCGGCGCACGGTGACCTGCGTGATCGTGCCGCACGACATGCAGGAGGAAAAGGCGGTGGCGACGCCGCCCCGGGCGCACGACACCGTCCACACCGGCATCGGCTGGACGGCGCCGGCGGGCGTCCCCGCCGACGCGCAACTGCGCGCCGCGGCGGACATCCTCAATGCCGGCCAGCGCGTGGCGATCCTGGCGGGCGCCGGCGCGCTGCACGCGACGGACGCGCTCGTCCAGGTCGCCGAGCGGCTGGGCGCGGGCATCGCCAAGGCGCTGCTCGGCAAGATGGCCGTCCCCGACGACCTGCCCTTCGTGACCGGCAGCATCGGCCTGCTCGGCACCCGGCCCAGCTGGACCTTGATGGAGGAGTGCGACACGCTGCTGATGGTGGGTTCGCACTTCCCGTACTCGGAGTTCCTGCCCAAGGAAGGCCAGGCGCGCGGCGTGCAGATCGACATCGACGGGCGCCACGTGTCCACGCGCTATCCGATGGAAGCGAACCTGATCGGCGACAGCCGCCTCACGCTGGAGGCGTTGCTGCCCCTGCTGACGTCCAAGCCGGACCGCGCCTGGCGCGACCGGATCGAGGGCCAGGTGCGCGACTGGTGGCAGGTGCTGGAAGCGCGCGCGATGAACGACGCGAAGCCCGTCAATCCGCAGCGCGTGTTCTGGGACCTGTCGCCCCGGTTGCCGGACGACGTGATCCTGACCTGCGATTCCGGCACGGCGGCCGGCTGGTATGCGCGGGACCTGAAGGCCCGGCCCGGGATGATGGGGTCGGTGTCGGGCGGCCTGGCCACGATGGGATGCGCCGTGCCGTACGCACTCGCCGCCAAGCTCGCCCATCCGGGACGCCCGGTGATCGCGCTGGTCGGCGACGGGGCGATGCAGATGATCGGCATCAACGCGCTCATCACCATCGCGCACCGCTGGAAGGACTGGGCGGATCCGCGCCTGGTCGTGATGGTGCTCAACAACGGCGATCTCAACATGGTGACCTGGGAGCAGCGCGTCACCGCCGGGGATCCGAAGTACGCGGCCTCCCAGGATCTGCCCGCGTTCCCGTACGCCGACTACGCAGGGATGCTCGGGCTGGAGGGCGTGCGGGTCGACCGGCCGGAGGACGTGGCGCCGGCCTGGGACCAGGCGCTGCGCGCCACGCGGCCGGTGCTGCTGGAAATGGCTGTCGATCCGAATGTGCCGCCGCTGCCGCCGCACGTCGAGCCCAAGCAGATGCTGCAGTACGCCAAGGCCCTGCTGTACGGAGATCCCGATGCACGAGGCGTCATCGCCGCCACACTGCGCGAGGTCTGGGCTGCAGTTCGGCGGAAGTGACGGTGCGCAGGTGCGCATCTGCACGGCCTGATGAAGGCGGGGCGCCGGCCGACTCCCGCTCCCCGCCGTTGGGGTATCGCAGCTGCAGGCCCAACAGGCGTGTTCAAGGGTCGGCCTTGCCTTCCGGCCCTGGGCGCTCGTGCGAAGCAATGCCCACGACATCGAACGTCTGCCCCAGTCCGGAGCACGCCGTGCACATCCAGTTTGGAGCCGTATCGCAGTTGCGGCAACGGATGGGTACGATCGATTCCGACAGCCGATCCGACAGCCGATCCGACGCGGTGATCCGAAACGGATCGCCGCGGCCAGATGCCTTCGGTGCGGAGGCTGACCTCAGGGAGCTTTCCGTGCATTCGATTCGATTCTTGGTCAGCACGCTGATGGTGCTTGCCTTTCAAAGCCCGCTACTGCGCGCGCAGCCCGTGACGGAGCGCATCGTCGCGGAGCAGCGCACCGTCACCTTGGCCAATGGCGAAACATTCGACTACGAGATGGGCACGCTCTACTTGCCCGAGAACCGAGGCAAGCCCAACAGCCGAACGATAGCGATCGGTTTTGCCCGCATCAAGGCGCTTCATCCAACCGGCGCGCCGCCCGTGTTCTGGCTGCCCGGCGGCCCCGGCCTCGACGTGTTGGGCGCCTTCACCGATAGCGGCGACGCGGCCCAGGCCCGCTTGCGCTCCTGGTTGAGCTTTCGCCCGGTGGGCGATTTGGTCATCGTGGGGCAGCGCGGCTACACGACCCGGGGAGAAAAGTTGGTCGAGATGCCCGATGCATCGCCCCTGGACCGGCCGGCGTCGGTGCAGGCGGAGGCGCGCGCCATGCGTGCGTTGGCGATCCGTGCGGTGGCACATCATGCGGACAAGGATCTCTCGGGATACACGATCGAAGCGTTCGCAGCGGACGTCGACGCGTTGCGAAAGTCGCTGCGCTACGACAGGATCAGTCTTTTCGGAGGCAGCTTCGGATCGCAGTGGTCGCTCGCGGTGATGCGGTTCCACCCCGAGATCGTCGCCCGCGCCGTGCTCTCGTCCGTCGAGCCGCTGAACAACGGCTACGACATGCCGTCGCATGTTGTCGCCGCTCTGCAGCGCATCGCCTACGACGCCGATCGTGATGCGGGCCTGGCGCCTTACCTTCCTCAGGGCGGCGTCATGGCGGCCGTTCGCGCCCTCCAGCGGCGATTCGCCTCGCGGCCAGGAGGTGTGGTGGTGCGCGTGGCGGCGCGCGATGAGACCGGCAAGCGGCAAGTCGTCGTACTGGGCAAGGAGGATCTGCAGCTTGCCTTGCTGTCGCGGACCAGCGACGCGGCACGGTGGCCGGCGTCTATCTTGTCGCTGTACCACGGCCGGTACGACGAGTGGGCGCGCGACACCCTCCAGGACCGCCGGGCCGCGCCGGTGACCTTGATTGGGCCACTCGTCGACAGCAGCGTGGGCGTCACCGCAGAGCGTGAACATCAAATGCGGACGGATCCTGCTACCGATTTGCTTGGAACTGGAACTTCGAGAGCAATATTTATTCAGCCGCAGATTGGCCCACCCCCGACATGGGCGACGTGGTCCGACTGCCCCGCGTCTCGCCAATTCCCGTCGTGTTCGTCCACGGCGACTGGGACACGTCCACACCGATCGAGAACACCCATGCCCTGTTGCCGTACGTTCCCAACGGGCACGCCATTCTTGTACATCGCGCGGGACATGACGGCGCCTTCTACCAACTGCGCGACAGTGTGGGTGCCAAACAGGCGATCCTCGACTTCCTGCGCACCGGCGAGATGGGCTCGCTGCCGACGGATGCTTGGCTGAGCGCCCCCAAATTTGAGATCCCAGGATTTCCTGCGCCCCCTCGTGCGCGGTGAAGCGTTCTGACTGACGTCGCCGATGCCTGCGGTAACAGCGAGGTCGCACGGTCCACAGCGGTACGGAACTCCCCGACATGGGATCTGGGCGCCGGGGCCTCCTCGAAACGCCCTGAGGCCGTCTCGCACGTCGCGCTTGAGCTGGTTGATCGGAGCGAACGCCAGCAACGTCCATTAGGCGTGTCGTGGCGGCCCGCAGTCAGCCCATGGGACCAATTCGATCACAAGTTCAGGTACACCGGCCCACCTAGCCCACCCGGCCCACCTAGCCCCTGCGCCCGAGCCGCATTGCATGGCGTCCTCGTTTTGCTGACATGCCTTCAGTGCAAAGGCCCTCGCGTGAGCGGGGGTTGGCGCGTGGACAGGACGACCCCGCCATCGGCATCATGCGGGCACTACAGGAGCGAAGATGAAGTTGGTTGTCGTGGAGGACTCGGCCCTGCTGCGCCGTCTGGTGGTCCAACGTCTCGAAGACGAGGCCGGCGCCACAGTCGTTGGCCAAAGCGATGGCGAGTCCGCGGCGCTCGCCACGGTGCAGCTCACCGCGCCGGACGCCGTCCTGATCGACCTGAACATTGCCAGCGGCACTGGGCTCAGTTTGGTGTCCAGGCTTAGGGCGAACCGGTTTCGGGGCAAGCTGATCGTGCTCAGCGCCAACGACCGGGCCACCTATGAGCCGCTGGTGCTTTCAAGAGGGGCGGACCGGTTCTACGACAAGGCGAACGACATGGACCGCCTGATCCAGGACCTGGGTTCGCGCAGCGGCAGTCTGTGGATGGGCCTGGCAACTTGATGGTGGGGCACGTGGCCGATGGTTGTTCACATTCCTATCCCTCGAATCGGAGCCGGGCAGGCTACGCCACGCTATCGGCTAAGTGCATTGCGGCTGTCATCGCGTGCCGACAAGCGCGGTCGCGCAGCGTCGGCGCGTCGCAGGGCCCGTGTGTGCGGGAGGCCGGGGGACGTTTGACGCTGCGCCGACCCCAGTAGGAGAAGTCCTAGCAGAAAGGGGTCAGGGCGCCTCGTCATCTGGGCATCGCCGATTCGGCAATGCGAGAGAGACGACATGCAAAGAAGAATTCGCCGGGGTCCCGCCGTGCATCGACACCCCCTCACACTCGGCGCGGTAGCCACGCTGTTCTTGACCTGCAGTGCGGCCGGTGCTGCGGACTCGGGCTCGGCTCCCGCTACAGTCTTGCCCGCTTCCCAGGCACGCTACCGGATCGATCAGCCCGCGCAGCCCCTCTCCGAGTTCTTGCGCAGCATCGCCGCGCGAACGGGAACCTCGGTGCTGTTCGATCCCGCCGCCGTGGGAGATCGCGTGTCTCCACCCGTTCGTGGCCAGCTTTCTGCGGCGGAGGCGATTTCCAAAGCGCTGGCGGGCTCGGGTCTGGAGTGGATCGTCATGCCCGACGGCGCCATCGTTGTGCGCGCGGTGCCCGCCACTGTGGGAACTCCCGTGAAGCGGGCGGCGAGCGCCGCCCTGATTCAGACGGACCCGGGCGAGAGCGTAGCGCTGGTGGGCGGCGCGTCAGCCGCCGCCGCATCTGCCTTCAATGGCGAGCTGGCCGGAGCGGCGACCTCGCCTCGCGAGGGCGACGCGGTCGGGTCGCTGACCCGGGTCGAGGTCACCGGTTCTCGACTCAAGCGCATCGACGCCGATGGTCCTGCGCCGGTGAACGTCTACAGCCGAGCGGAGATCGACCGCAGCGGGCAACCCACGCTGGAGCGATTCATCAGCAGCTTGAACGAGGCGTCGGTGAGCTCGGGCGAGGGCAGCGCTGGACAGACGATCGGGCAAGGGTCGGTGCAGCTGCGGGGCCTGCCGCTGGGCTCGAGCCTGGTGCTGATCAACGGTCGTCGAGTGCAGGCGGTTGGCTCCGGCTCGGGCAACTATTTCAATCTGAACCTGATCCCGATGGCCGCCGTGGAACGCGTCGAGATCGTGCCCGTGGGCTCGTCAGCCGTCTACGGCGGTGATGCGCTGGCCGGCGTCGTCAATGTCATCCTGAAGAAGGCCATTGACGGCGTCGTGCTCGACGCGCACGTGGCCTCGGGAAAGGGCACGAGCGAGCGTGCCGTCTCGCTGGGCACCGGCGCGCACGGTGCGTCCGGTTCGTTCCTGTTGCTGGGCTCGTATAGCAAGACGACGCCGTTGACGGCGGGGGAGCGGAGCTTCTTCGTGGACGGCGACTACCAGCGTTTTGGCGGCGTTGATGCACGCACGGGCCTGTGCACGCCCGGTACCGTGAGCAGCGCATCGGGCGCGAACTTGCCGGGGCTCAATGCGTCGATTGCCGGACTGCCGGTGCTTGGCCCCGACCGAATGCCCACCGTGCGCGACTTCGCGCCCAACGCGGGCCAGCCCAACCTGTGCAATCCGCTGTCCAACGGGCGCGGGACGGCACTGGTGTTCGGCACGGAGAACCTGGCGCTGCACGCCACGGCCGAGGCGCCGATGGGCGCGAGTTGGCAGTCCTTTGCGGAGGCGACGCTGACGAAGGACAAGATCAGCGCTGAACAATACGGCTTGCTGCTGAGCAACACGCTCGTGCCGGCGACCAACCCGTACAACCCCTTCGGCGTCGACGTCCGCGTGAATGGCCGGCTGGGCTTGGACAACGGTGCAGAAGGTTTCGCACGGGACACTGATTTCAAGCGGCTGTTGATCGGGGCGCGGGGTGAACTCCGCGAAGGCTGGGACGCGGAGGTCTCCGTCTCGACATCGCGCGATGACGGGGACCGCGTGCAGCGCAACACCAGCGTCAACAGCGCCGCACTCGCGGCGGCCCTGTCTGCAACGCTCCCGACCAAGGCCTTGAATCCGTTCGCCAGCGCCCGGGCCGCCAGCGACGAGGTGCTGCGTTCGATCTGGACTGATGCCACACGCGAGAACCACGGGCGCAAAGATCAGGTGAGTGCCTTCGTGCGCGGCGCGACGATGGAGCTGCCTTCGGGCGCCGTGGATGTCATCGCAGGGGCCGAGGCGTCTCGTGATCAGATTCGCTCCACGGTCCCGGGTTCCTACGACATCCATGGAAAGCGATCGAGCCACGCGATGTTTGGCGAGGCCCGCGTTCCCCTGTGGCGTACGCCCGAGGGGGGCGGGCCCTCTCGCGAGGCCGCCGCGTTGACCCTCGCGGCGCGGCGCGACCACTACAGCGACTTCGGCAGCGCGAACACCTATCAAGCCGGGCTGGAGATGCGGCCCTCCAGGACCACCTTGCTGCGAGGCTCGGTGGCCACCTCGTTCAAGCCGCCCACGCTCGTGCAGACGCACATCAACGACGAAAGCTATCCCATCGAGATTTTCGGACTGACCGACCCGTCGCGGGGCAACGCGCCCATCACCGAGGGGGTACTTGTCCGCGCCGCCAATCCCGCGCTTCAGCCGGAGCGAGGCAGGGCGTACTCGCTGGGCGCGGTGTGGGAGCCGGAAACCGGGGCTGGCCCGGGCAACGCCACCCGCTTGGCCGTGACGGCCTGGCGGGTGAAGATCCACGGCCTGATCTCGCTCCTGTCCCCACAGGTGGTGCTCGACAACGAAGCGCTCTTTCCCGGCCTGATCTCCCGAGATCCAGGCGATGGCGGCCTGCCGGGCCCGGTGTCGCAGGTGATGTACTCGGAGGTCAACTTCGGGGGCGTGGACACGGCGGGCGCGGACATGGAGTTCTCGCAGGCATGGCGATCGGGCGGGACGCGGTGGACGCTGTCGGGCGGCGCGACGCGCACGATGCGGTACGACGTCGTCCTCGCGCCGGGCGCGATGACGGAAGACCGGCTGGGGCGCCGCGCGCTGGACTACTGGGCGCCCCGATGGAAAGGGCGGGTGTTCGCTGGTCTGGATCGAGGCGGTTGGAATGTGGGCCTGACCGGGCGATTCCTGGGGAGCTACAGGGACGTGGCGCCCGGCGAGCGCGGGCTGGGCAACTTCTGGGTCTTCGACGCGGCGGCATCGGTGGACCTGCAACGCATGGGTCTGCGCGTGCCTCTGGTGAAGTCCTCGCAACTGTCGCTGGCCATTGCCAACCTGCTTGACCGCCAGCCGCAGTATGTGGGGTCGTGGCCGTATTACGACGTCACACAGGCGGACTGGCGCGGGCGTTACGCCAACGTGCGGCTCTCCATGAGCTGGTAGCGCCCGACCCAGTGCGCTGAGCCGCGAGCATCGATCGCCGATCCGCAAGCCGTCGAGCACCGCGGGTGGGCATCGCGGGCCAGCGTCATCCACGTCAGTCGTTCGCCTCGCCGGCACTGGCCTTGCGCTGATGGGTTGATGTCTTGGCCTCCATGGTCTCGCCTCAAAGGCTTACCCAAAGGCTTCCCCAACGGCTTCCCGTCAGCGATCCCTCCACACCGGCCGGCCGATTGCGGCCCTGGCACAACGCCCAGGCACAACGCCCAGGCAGGCCTGCCGAAGGCTGACGTGAGCCCGTGCGCGCGTCTGGCCGCCTGCACTTCCCGGGCCCTTGGCGCTCTAGCCCTCTTGCCTTCTTGCCCTCTTGCCCTCTTGCCCTCTTGCCCTTTGGCCCTTTGGCCCTTTGGCCCTTTGGCCCGTTGGACATTCCCTGCCGCTCTTGGCACCAAACAACTTTTAAGCCGGCGCACACGCCGGAATGGACCATGCTGTCTCCAAAACCCACTCAACGTCGTCCGGCCGCGCCTAGTGGCGCCGGCGCCCGCTTTCGAACACTCTCGCGCATGTTCAACGGCGGCCGGGCGTGGCCGCTCCTCGCTGGCAGCGGATGCTTCGCAACGGTTGCCGCGGCACTGCTTGCCGTCTGCGCCCCGGCCCCGGCGGATGCCGCGGTGGGGCCCACGGTTCAGGACCTCGTCGAGTTCACCCGCATCATCCAACCTGTGAACCTGGACGACGAGACCTTGCAGATGCAGCGCTCGCCGGGGGGGCAGCAGCTGTTCATCGTCACGCGCAAGTCGGTGGTCGCCTCGGACGTGAACCAGTACGACATCCTGCTGCTCGACGTGAGCGCGCGAGTCCTGGACACCGGTCGTGCCCAGCCCCCGCAGCCAGTGCTGCGCGTGCACGCGCGGCGGGACAACAATGACGCGGTCCCGTCTCTGACGAACGTGCGCTGGATCGACGATCGCACCCTCGTGATGCGCGCGCGCATGAACGACGCGCCCTTCCAGGCCTACAAGCTCGATACGCTGACTCGCCGGCTCACCCCGCTCACCTTCGCGCCGAACGGTGTCGTGGCCTTCGATGTGTCCGATGACCTCCAGCGGGTGGTCTATGTGTCGCCCGTGCCCAACCCGCCGGCCCCTGCAGGCGCGCGCGCCATCGTGGCCGGAACGATCTCATTTTGGAGCCTGCATTTCGGTCATGAGGACCTGGGAAGCCAGCAGCGGCGCTATCAGTACTACACCGTGGCCGCGGGAGCGCGAGGGCAGGAGCAGACACTGGGAGAGCCGTTCGCCGAGGCCAACCTGCGCCCGCCGCCGGTTAGCATCTCGCCCGATGGCCGCTGGGCGCTGCTGCCCAAGCTCGAGCCCGAACGTCACCGGGACTGGTCCAAGCAGTATCCCTTTATCGCGCAATCCAGCGCGCAGTTCGGCGCCGCGTTGACGATGGACCCGCAGAGCTACTTCACGCGCCCGTCGAGCTACGTGACGCGTCGCCTGGTTGCATACCGGCTCTCGGACCGCCAGTTGCACACCATCGTGGATGCACCGGACGACGCCGTGGCCGACACCCAAGCGCGTGCGCCCGGCGTGTGGGTGAACGGCGGACGTTCGGTGGTCATCGCCGGCACCTTCCTTCCGCGCGAGACGGGCAGCGGCGATCCCGGCAGCGCCTCTCACGTCATCGAATATTGGCCCGACAGCGGCCAGTGGAAGGACATCGCGGCGCTTCAGGGGCGAGCCAAGGGCGCGTTCTCGGCACCTGGACCTGGGGAGGGCGTCATCGTGATCGACGGCGACCGGCATCGCCGTTTCGTTCGTGACCGTGCCGGTGACGGATGGCTTGAGGAGGCAGCGCTTCACTCAAACGCTGTGGCGCCGGGCGTGGCTCCGAGCACGGGCGCGGTTCCGACCTCGGGCGCTGCTTCGGCGTCGGGCGCTACCCCGGTAGGGGTCACGGCTGCGACTAAGCCTACTGCCTCGGCCGCGGCGTCGGTCGCGCAGCCCGCAGCGCCTCATGATGCTGAGTCCTCCACATGGCGAGTGCAGGTGAGGCAATCGCTGAACCAGCCGCCGGACATCCAGGCCAGCGCCCCGGGCAAAGCGACGGTGCGGCTGACCGAGCTCAATCCGCAGTTCAAGCCGGCCTCGTGGGGATCGATGCGTCCGTACGCTTGGCGGGACGTCAGCGGTCGGACGTGGCAGGGTGGGCTGATGGTGCCCGCCGACTTCGACCCGGCCAAACGCCACGCGACCGTGATCCAGTCCTATGGGTTTTCGCCGGATCGCTTCTACCGCGACGGATCGAACATCTACGACGGCTACACCAGCGGCTTTGCCGGACGGGCGTTCCTGCGGGAGAACATCCTGGTGCTGGCGCTGCCCCTGGCCCCGAACGGGGGCATGCCGGAGGACGTCCGCGAGCAGCGGGTGGCCTTCGTGCAGGGCGTGCGTGGCGCCATCGATGCCCTGGCGGCGCAAGGCATCGTCGATCGCGACCGGGTGGGACTCATGGGCTGGAGTGGCACGGGCGAGCTGGTGCTGAACCTCGTGACGTTCTCGGATGTGCCCATCCGCGCGGCGTCGCTCCTGGACGGGGACGCCAACACCTTGTTCTCCCTGACCATCACCAACGCCGCGACCGACAGCCTGCTCATGAAGAAAGAACGGGCCAACGGCGGCGGGCTCTATGGTCCCTGGCGCAAGAACTGGCTAGCCAACGATCCGTCGCTGCACACCGATTGCATACGAGCCGCCATCCGCGTGGAAGCCTATGGCACCACCGTGCACAACAACTGGGACATCTACGCGCTGCTGCGGCGTCAATACAAGCCCGCGGAAATGATCCTGTTGCCCGAAGGCGAACATGCGCTGGGGCGGCCCGCCGACCGGATGATCTCGCTGCAAGGCAACGTGGACTGGTACAAGTTCTGGCTCAACGGCGAGAAGCGAACAGTGCCCCTCGTCGCAGGAGAGACGGTCGCGAGCCTGGCGCAGCAGTACGCGCGCTGGGAGCCGATGCGCACCTTCAAGCAGCTCGGCGATACGGGGCCGGTCTGCACCGACGATCGGCTGCAGTGAGCGGGACATCCGCTCCAGTGTGGCACCAGGTACCGCTGAGTGCACCGCTCAGGAACGGCCCACGCGAGGGTCGGGGGCGGCCCAGGTGCGTTCCAGGTACGGCCCAGATGCGGATCTCTGCGTCGCATGCTGGCGCGTTGTTCACGGCGCTGAATGGCTCGTCGGTTCGTCGTTGCGCGGCTGCCGCGGGTGGGGGCGGCGGCGGCGGGGGCCGCCTCCTTGCTGCGCCTGCCACAGGGCAGCGTAGCGTCCACCGCGCGCCAGCAGCGATGAATGATCGCCCTGTTCCACGACTCGCCCGGCCTCGAGTACGGCGATCTGGTCGGCGCGCTGTATGGTCGAGAGACGGTGCGCCACCATCAGCGTCGTGCGACCCTTGCTGAGGCGCCGCAGGTTCGCCAGGACCTGGGCCTCGCTCGTGGAGTCCAGCATCGAGGTGGCTTCGTCGAGCACGAGGATCGATGGGTCTCGAAGGATCGCGCGCGCAATGGCGATGCGCTGCCGCTCGCCGCCCGACACCTTCAAGCCGCGTTCCCCTAGGGGCGTGTCGTAACCCGCGGGCAGGGCGCGGACAAAGGCGTGCAACCCGGCCAAGCACGCCGCGCGCTCGATCTCCTCGGGCGTGCTCTCGCTGCGCCCCAACGCGATGTTGTCCCCAAGGCTCGAGTTCATCAAGATGATGTCCTGCGGCACCAGGGCCACCATCTGGCGCACCGATCGAACCGGCAACGCATCAATGCTCACGCCGTCCAGGAAGATTCTTCCGCGGGCGGGTTCATACAGGCGCAGCAGGAGGCGGATGAGTGTGGATTTGCCACTTCCACTTTGGCCGACCAGGGCAGTCGTGCAACCGGCGGGAAGCTCCAGGTTCAGATCGTGCAGGATATTGGGCCGGTCGCCCAACGAGAGATCAATGCCGAGAAAGGCGACCGACGGCGCGCCGCGAGTCGCCAGCGTGAAAGGGCTCATGGCGACGCATGCGCAATCCATCGACGTCGCCCCGGCCGTCAGGTGGCGTGGCAATGCGCTCAGTCCGCCATCATCCACAGCGCGAGCAGCCGCCTGAATGGCAGGCTGAGTGCCGGGCTGAATGCCAGGCGGGGTGATTGGGCGGGTGTGCGCGGTATGGAGGGCGTGACGGTCGTCATCGAGGCCGTCATCGAGGCCGTCATCGCGGCCTTGATCGCGGCCTTGATCGCGGCTGTCATCGCGGCTGTCATCGCCGACGTCGTGAAGGTCGTCGTCAATGTCGTGGGCGTGGCGCGCATGGTCGGCCGGGTACCCCTCCGCCGCTGGCATGGCCAGCACGTCCAGCACCGGGCCGATGAACGCAAGCGCCTGACTGACATCGCGGACTGCGCCGCAAAGCGTCTCGAACGGCCGCGCCAGCTGCAGCATGTACAGGTTCACGAGGACGAAACCGCCCACCGTCAGCGATCCGTTCACGACGGCCAAACCCGCCAGCGCGAGTGCGACGCTCATCGAGGTGGCGAAGACCGCGATCGCCGCAGACCCACGTCGCAGGCCGGCGCGTTGCAAGCTCGACCAGTGGCGCTCCAATTCGGTGTTCGTGCTCCCGAAGCGGGCGAGGATCTGGTGCTCCGCCGCGAAGCACTTGATCGGCTCGTAGTTGGTCAGTCCTTCGGCCAGTCTCGCGTGCATCTCGGCGCTGGCCCCGGTGACGCCCGCCGCGGCCGTGTGGAGCCGCGCGCTGCCCAGGCGCATGACGAGCAGGTAGGCCGCGGCGGTGGCGAGCACGGTCAAGGTGAGGAAGGGCTGGCCCAGCATCGTCAGCACGCCCATCACCAGGGACGTCTCCACGATCACGGGGACGACGCTGTTCACGCAGTGGTAGCTGATCAGTTGGTAGCCTATGCAGGCCTGCTGCAGATCCTGGAGCTGGGCCCCGGTGCGGCGCTCCAGATGAAAGGACAAGGGCAGGCTCAGCAGCTGCTCGAAGTAGCGTTGTCGCAGCCGTGCCAGCACGTGCTGGTCGGCCGCGCTTGTCAGGACTGCCCGCACTTCGGCTGCCAGCCTCACCAAGGCCATGGCGCCGACGTATGCGGCCAGCAGCACGACCCAGTGACCCGTGCACAGCGCCCCAGTCATGAGGCAGGCGGGCGATGCCGGACCGCCCACGGCGTCGATCACGGCCCTCAAGGCCAGGGGCGAGAGCGCGGCGATGGCTCCCCCCAGGACGCAAATGACAATGGCTGCAACCAGCCGCATCGTGACCGGTCGGTCCATCTCGCGAGCGAGGACTACCATCGCTGCGACGGCCTGCTTGTGCATCGTCATGGCTGATCCTTCGTTGGCACCGTAGTTGTAACCGTGGCTAAATGGGCACCTGAGGGCTGGCAATGGCAGCTGTCCACTGGGCACTCTCAATTGGGGAGCGCTCGACGGCTCTTGACTGGCAAATCCCACCTGACCATTACCAGCGGATAGCTCCCAACTGGCAACTCACGACCGGCGGGCGACCACGCGGTGCATGGCAGCGCGTCTCAATGCCGCCAATGCGTCAGCCAAGCCTCGATGGCCACGAGGCCGTGCAGCTGCGTCACGGTGCCGGGCAGGGCGGTGGGCATGCCCGACAGTCGCGCTTCCATGGCGCGGCGATCCAGCAAGCCTCGCTGGCACAACTGCCCTTCCAGCAGAAGGGCTCGGATCTGCGCCATGTTGGCGTCCAGGACCGCCCTCACATGCTCCTCCATGCCGCCCTTGGAACGTCGTCGCGCGATCTGGACCGGCAAGACGGGCGCGAACGCGCGCCGCGCCAGTCCGCGGCCCCACCCGCCGGCGGTGAGCTGATAGGTCGGCAGGCGCAGGCAAAGCTCGATCAGCGGCTGGGACAGGAGTGGCGTGACCAGTTCCGGCGCGCGCTCGCGCTCGAAGGGGTCGTAGTACCCCATCGGGTACATCAGGGCCTGGGTTTGATTGCGCTTGCCCGGCGGCAAGCGCGCCGCTGCGCGCCAGCCCGGGTGCGCGAATCGATCCGCATCGACGGGTTGAGCGCCCAGACTGGGGGAGAGCAGGTCGTTCATCGCGGCCGATGAGCGCTCTGCCAGGCCAGGTCGAAGCGTCTCGCGGATTGCCGATACCGCGGCTCGCCAGATCGAGACCCGCCCGAGTCGGGCCGCGTCCAGCATCGCCGTCAGGACGCCGGCATCGATGCCGCGATCATGCAGGTAGTCGGCTGCCGGCCACCATCTGGGGAATTCATAGAACAAGGCGTCTCCGCCCGTCCCCGTGAACATGGCCCGCGCCTGGTGGGTGAGGGCCAGGGATGCATCGGCGCGCGCGTTCATCCAGCCGATGTAGGGCACCGGCGCTGGCATCCGGGCGGCGCGCAACACCTGGTCAAGACGAAAATCGGTGTCGCGTTCCTGCTCGATCAGCTCACGTCCGGCGATCGCCGCCATCTGACGTGCGTACTCCCGCTCGTCGCTGTCCGCGCCGACGGAGTGATAGTTGATCGCCACGACGTCGGTGGCGGTACCTTGCGGTGCGAGCGTGCTCATGAGGATGGAGGAGTCGACGCCGCCCGAGAGTCGCAGCAGGATCCGGTCATTCGAGGCAGCCCAGGCGCGAGCGCATGCGCGCACGGTGGTGGCAAGCTCCAGAGCGGCGACCTCGTCGGGAATGCACACCGGGACCGCGGCGATCGCCGGCGCGCTCCAAAGGACCTCAGTCGGTCCGAATGGGAGCTGGTGTCGCTCGCCGGCGAGTACTTCGCTCAGGCCCTGCAGCGCGGTCTCGCGGCCGGTGAGGGCGCCGTAGCGAGCCAGTGCGCCAACGGCCGCCCAGTTCACTGCCAGGGGCGGTCCGGATCTCGACCGTGTCTGATTGACCCGTTCCAGCAAAGCCATAGCGTCCTCCAGCCAGGAGAAGATGAGCACCACGCCCTCGTGCTCGAGTCGAAAGCAGGGCAGCGCACCGCTGGGATCTCTGAGCACGCTGGGCAAGCCGCGGGAAGACGGAAGAAAGGCGACATAGCGCCCCCAGAACTCGTCGAGCAGCCGGTCGCCATGGCTGCTCAGGATGCGCTGCTGCTCCACGCTGGTGAGTTCGATATGCCGCGCGGCGGGCAGGTGCAGCCGCTCGGTTCGAAAGACTTTGCCCAGGATGACGCCCTGGGCCGTATCCATGGCATGCGCGTGAGTCTGGGCGCCGTGAGCGCCGCCGTGAGCGCCGCCGTGAGCGCCGCCGTCGGCGGGGCCAATCCCGAGGGGCCGGTCATTCCGGTAAATCCGGTGATCGCCGCCATTGCCGCCATTGCCACCATTGCCTCGATCGCCGAGCAGTGCGAACGCCTGGTTGACGCCCGGGCGGGCACCGGTCATGTGGACACGTAAGCCCCGTGTCACGTGGGCCAGGATCCACTCGGATGAATCCGCTCCTGGCCGCTGCGGACGCGCACGCTGGACGTCGGCCCACTGCGCATTCATGGCTGCCGCGCACGCCGCGCCGTTGGGGTCGGCCGGGTTCCAGGCGAAGGCAAGGTAGCGGAACATGAGCCTTGCCACTTGGTCAGACCACGAGGATCGGCCGAAAGGCGCGAACCTGCTCATGTTGGTCGTTCAGGACAAGGCTGCCGCTCTGCACCCACGAATGCGCCCCGAAAGGCCGGGTTCGCACGCCGATGACCCAGCTCGCGCTCAAGCCCTTGAACGCGAGAAACACCACCAGGGACAGCGAATCGTGCAGGCAACGATCGTGCGCTGTGAAGGCCAAGGGGCGAAGGCGCTCAAAGGCGAGCGCTGCCGCGCGAAGCCTGGCCGCGTCGGGGCCGGGCGAGGTGGACTCGGCTGGATCCTTCGCGGGGGCGCGGGCTGCTGCACGCAACGGCGGGGGAGCGTCAGCGCCGGCGTGCGCCACCATTGAACTTGGACGGCGGCGCGCGACTCGAGTAGCGATGGTGTCCAGCGACTGCGTACGCAGCCACCAGGCTGCCAGCGTGGCGCTGCGCAGGAACTGCAGCACGTCGCGAGTCGACAGCGGTGGCGTCGATAGAAAGTCGAAAGCCACCGACGAGGTAGCTGGCGGTAGGGTGGGTCGACGCTGCAGCGTCGCCGCGTGCATTCGTTTCGTCCAGCGCTGCATCGACCGGTCGTCGGTGACAAGGCCCAGGTGCTTTAGGCGACCCAAGGCACTCTCAACAGCGGTCTCAACAGCGGTCTCCATGGCGGACGGCGAGAGTGGCGCGCTCGTCGCGTCGCTGGATTGAGGCCATCCGTGAACCTCAATCGACAGCGCGCGGCTGATCTTGTCGGGCAGGCTCAGGTAGCGGCTTCGCCGCAGGTCCAGCAGAACGACCTGGTCGTCGCAGACGCAGCATCTGACATGCGAGGCCACGCTCGGCCTGGGCGACGAGGTGGGGCAGGGCTCGGGTGGGCATGCGGGCGGACCGGTACGCCGACGTGAGGTTCGACGGGTGACTCGATGTAAGGGCCGACTCGAGTGCCAGAAAGCGGACCATCTCGCGATCCAACGTGCGAGTCCACGAACCGGAACTGACATCGGGAACTCCTTCGTGATCCAACAGGGGTGGCGCGAGGTGAATGCCGGGCAGGCCCATGCGGTGTCGCTGGCGCTGGCGCGGACTCTGCCGACTTCCCGCGTTCTGCGGACGCTGCGGACGGGGCGCCGGGCAAGCCCGGTCGCCCCGCCCGCGCTGAGCTTCGGTCACGCCCGCCCCGGCCGCGGGCGAGCGCGACACGGGCTCACTTCAGCTTGAAAGGGAACTGCTGGCTGTCTTCCGCGACGGTGCCCACGGGCGGGCCCATGGTCAGCTCCTTGGCGTCGCCCAGCTCGACCAGCTGCAGCTCTTGTTCCAGCTCGGGGTGTTGACTCTTGTCCATGACGAACTCCTTGACAGTGGTTGAAGAATGAACCGCCCATCGCCGCACTGGGCTCCGGGCGAGCAGAAGATAGAGCTCGCCAGACATCGCAGTCCATCGTCGAGCGAGGTTGGGAGGAGTGGTTCGGTGCTGCGGTCAGGACTGCAGATGGGGCTGCTCGCAAGAGGCGCCGAATTCGGCGAAGGGCTCTGGCTGAACGTGCGACGACGCCGCTGCCGTTCGGAGTGCCTCCCCCGAGCGACGTCGTTAGATGCTGACCGCCACCGAAGCGATGAATGATCCCGCTTGTTTTCCCGGCGCACAAACTCTTGGCCTTGGAGGTCCCCGACTGCTCAGGACGTGAGCCTCAGTGGGCGACGCTGGGCTTCCTGCCCAGGTCGAAGAGCTGGCGGTAAAGAGTTGCCCAGGAGTTGTATCGCAACCAGCGCGCCGGGCAACGGGGCGCCCACCGTGACTGCGACATCCTGAAGATGATCGACGGCGTGTCGCGGGATTTGCCGGTCAAAAATTGCCTTTTCGGTCACGAGCAGCGAGTAGAACAGCAGCAACTTCACGTGATCTGGTCAAACGTGGCGCGACAGCCGACATGGAAGACCGGAAAGCGTACCTCGCAGGCAACGTTGCCAGGCAGCATTTCACGGTCGTGCCGCCGCGAAGCGCGAAGCGAGTCCCGCGCTGCAGCAAACTGGATCGTCATTCCCCGGTGTCCCGGCAACAGCTCGGGCCCATCGCGACCGGTGTCGCTTCCCAGCAGTGAGCGTTGTGTCCAATGAGCTTCCTCCGCAGCCTCTCCATCCGCCAGCGATTGCTTGGCAGCACCGTCTTGCTGTGCGTCATCATCATTGCGCTGGGTGCCTGGTCGGCGCTCAGCCTTCGAAGTCTTCAAACGCATGCGGCCGAGTTGCTGGATACGCAGGCCGTGACCGCTCGCGAGACGGCGAACATCCTCGCTTCCCTTGAACGCGTGCAGCGCCTGGAGCAGTCGGTCATGCTCAACGGCAACAACACCAACGAGGCGGGCGAGCACCATGTGCAGTGGAAGAAGACGGTTGCGGACACGCGCACGCTGCTCAAGGCGGTCATGGCAGCCCCTGAACGCGCACAGGCCCTGGCAGGCGCCCTCGGTGCGTTCGAGGCGCACGTGAAGCCGCTGGAGGACATCCTGCAGCAGGTGGTCGACGCCAGGATGGACGCTTCCGCCGCGTTTGCCTATGCGGGGCAGGCCCAAGGGGATCTGGACACGGCGCGTGCCGTCTTCAACAAGTGGGTCGAGGACACACAGGCGCAGCTGATTGCCCTGCGCGAGTCGGACCGCCAGTCGGAGTCGGTGCATTCGTTCATCCGCGTGGCGGTGCTCGTTGCCGTCGTGATCCTGGTGGCACTGCTGATGCTGACGCTGGTGCGATCCATCATTCATCCGCTGGAGCGGGCTTCGCATCTGGCAAGAGGCATCGCTCAGGGCGACCTCAGCGCTGAAATCGTCGTGCAGGGCGATGACGAGGTGGCGGCGTTCATGCGTTCGCTGGCGGACATGCAGCAGTCCTTGCGCGGAATCGTGGATCAGGTGCGGCAGAGCGCCGACAGCATCCGCACCGCGAGCGACGAGGTGGCGACGGGCAACCTGGATCTGAGCCAGCGGACCGAGCAGACCGCGTCCAACCTGCAGGAGACGGCTGCCTCGATGGAACAGCTGACCGCGACGGTACGCCACAGTGCGGAGGCTGCCCATCAGGCGCGTGAGCTGGCGTCTTCGGCTTCGGCCGTCGCCGATCGCGGCGGGCAGATGGTGAGCCAGGTCGTGCAGACCATGGGGCAGATCAATGCGTCCTCACGCCAGATCGCCGACATCACGAGCGTCATCGACAGCATTGCCTTCCAGACCAACATCCTGGCCCTGAATGCTGCGGTGGAGGCCGCCCGTGCGGGCGAGCAAGGCCGCGGCTTCGCCGTCGTCGCCAGCGAAGTGCGGAGTTTGGCTCAGCGGAGCGCGGGCGCCGCCAAAGAGATCAAGGCGTTGATCGGTGCCTCCGTGGATCGCGTCGAAGGCGGCAGTCGTCAGGTGATGGACACCGGTGAGACGATGAGCGAACTCGTCACGTCGGTGCGGCAGGTGAGCAGCATCATCGGCGAGATCAGCCTGGCGGCCAATGAGCAGAGCAAGGGCATCGGGGAGGTCGGCAGCGCGGTGACGATGCTGGACAAGATGACGCAGCAGAACGCGGCGCTCGTGGAGCAATCCGCGGCGGCGGCCGAAAGCCTGAAGAACCAGGCGCAGCAGCTGTCAGAGATCGTGGCGACCTTCCGACTCGAGCAGCGTGCGGCCGAGGAGATCGCCGGCTAGGCGAGCAGGCCCGAGGCCATGGTGGCGCGCAGTTGCGCGGAAAGCCCCTTCAACAACTGGAAGGCCAGCTGAGTGCCCTGGGGCAAGCTGGACTTGGCAGCCAGATGCGCGGTCTGCCTGGCGACCAGATCGAGTTGAGCGCAGACGTCGAAGATCTCCACGGCCGGCCGCCCGAGTTCGATGCTCAGGCGCAACGCGAGGCTTAGGTTGGCGAGCTGGCCGAGTCGCTGCCTGAAGATGCCGCCCTTGGCCTTGGGAAGCGTCTCGGGCAGCGCCATTACCAGTCGATCGAGATCGACGAGGTCCTTGATGGCCCTCGCGGGGGCCGCCGCCACCGACGGCTCGGAGGCTTCGACCGGCCGGGACAAACGTTGGTCGTGATCGGACATGGCTCGTGATTCTCGCTCGCGGCCGGCGAACGGCGACATGGGCGCACGATCGTCAACCCCTGCCTCCTCAGCGTTGGCGTTCTCCACAGTTTTCACCAATAGATGCCACGCGACGGATGTTGCGGACGTTTCGGCTATTGAGCGTGGTCAGGGCGGACTGCGTCCCGCGGTCGCGTGACGGTCGCGTCACCGTCGCGGGGCGTTTCTCCCGCCCCTGGCGAAGTGGTGCCTGCCCGCTGCCCTTGCGCGGATGAGCGGGCCGCATCACTCTTTCGGGATCAACAGCTGCTCTGCTGTCTGGCCAGCTGCCAGCGCCTCGACAAACCAGCTGGGACGCTTTCCGACACCGGTCCATGTCCTTCCCGCCCCGTCGTGATATTTGGGCATGCCGCGCGTCTTGCGCGGGGTTGCGGCCGCAGCGTCCGTGCGGGCCGTTCGCGTTTTTCCGGGCTTCGCGGACTTGGGGGCCTTAGCGACCTTTGTGGACGTTCTGCGGGCGCGCTTTTTCGAAGGGCCTTCGGATGCCACGAGCGCGTGTGGGGAGGATGCAGCGGATGCAACGGAAGGGTCGATGAGCAGGTCCTGTGCCGTCTTGCCGGCCGCTAGCGCCTCGACGAACCAGGTCGGACGCTTGCCAGTTCCGGTCCAGGTCCGACCGTCCCCGCTGGCGTACTTGGGATCACCCGCGCGCTTGCGCGTGGCTGCGCGACCTCGCGGAGTGGCCCCGCGCCGGGACGTACCACGAGGCTGGGATTCGAACAGGTCCTGTGCCGTCAACCCGTAGTGGTCGATGGCCACGCGGATGCGCGAGACGACCTCTGACACTTCCTTGTTGCGGATCTCTTCGGCTTGACGCTGAAGCTTGTTGATCTGGTCGAGAACTTGCTTCAATGATTTCGCCATTGGTCTTCCTATTGAAGTGAAGGAGGGTGAACGATGGCCAATCATCGCGCATTCGAGGGCGTCTCTTGTTGTCAGCTGTGTTGACGTGTTCGCGCGACGTTTAAGCCTCGTGAACTATGGGCATTGACTGTGTCAGTGCAAGGCGTGGGACCCTGACGATGAGACTGCCGATACGCGAGAGAGAGAGTCACGATGCTCGTCGGTGGAACTGCGCAATGGCCTGCGCGAGGAACCACGCGACGCCTGACGGCACCGCGGCCCACGCGACGGACGGCAGACTCCAGGGCCACACCAGTGCCAACGTGCATGCACACAGAGTGACGATCACCAGACTTGTGAAGACGGCGAACAGCTCCGGGCTGTGATGGCGGAGCTCCTTGGCCTTGAGAGCTCGAATCAACATGCCATCGGCAAGGAGCGCGAGGATGATCACGCCAGACGGAATGCACCACTGCGCCAAGGTCGCGAGTCGGTATGAGGCCAGCGCCAACAGGGCGTCGATGGCGCGGAAGTAACTGTTGTTGAAGAGCCTCGCGTTGACCCTTGCCATCTCCTGCTGGACTGCCGGGGAGACCCCAGTGGGCAATGGGAGCGGGACGGGTGAGGTCCCGGTTCCGGTGCCGGTTCCGGCTCCGGTCTGGGTTTGGGTTTGGGTTTGATTTTGAGTTTGAGTTTGAGTTTGACTTTGAGTTTGGGTTGACCCTGGTGCGTCGGCGGCGGTTGGCACCGGCGAATACGTCTGAACGCCGTCCTGCAGTCTGATCATCCGATCGAAGATGCGCTCGGCCGTCGCTTCGCCCCAGAACGCCAGGTTGCGCTCGTGCTCTTGGCGAAGCTGTGCGATGAAGTGCTCGGGTGGCTGGGACGATGGCAGGTACAGCACCAGCATCAGCACCGTGACGAGGGAGCCGATGGTGATGGCCCGGATCATGGCGCTCGCGCGGATGCGCCGTCCAGGTCCGGGTCGAGGATCTGGAAGCGACCCTTGATCCGACGTCCGCCCGAGACCGAGGCGAAGTAGTGGAGGTTGGGCAGCTTGCCCAGGATGTCGGCCGGCACGGCTTCCTCGAAGCTCTCGGAGAGCTGTGTGGCGTAGGAGGACGAGAAGTCGCCCAGATGCGCGTCCGCGCCGTGGCTCAGTCCCACGCGCACCGAATGGATGGCCGTGCGGCCGAAGGTCTCCACCACGAAGTCCTGCGTGGGGCCATCCTTGGTGCGCAGCGCGATCAGGTTGTTGAGGTTGCCCAGCACCATGCGCGCGGCGTCTTCGCTGCCCAGGCGGCGCGCGAGGTCGGCCAGCGTCTGCATCGCGCAGGTGGTGTAGATCCCTCCTTCGGCGCCTTTGTTGAGGATCTCGATCAGGGGGATGTTGATGACGTTGGAGACCTCGTCGACGAACAAGGCGATGCGGCGGTAGGCGCCCAGGTTGTAGCGCATGCCCGCGCGCGCGGCCAGGTCGGCCAGCGCCAGCGCGCCGATGGCCGAGGCGACCGACGGGTCGGGCAGGGCGTCCACGCACAGGTAGAGCACATGGCCCGCCTGCTCGATCTTCTCAAGGTTCATGATCGGGCGCGTGTCGTCCGCGTCGAAGGGGTCGGGCGAGAGCGTGCGACCGAGGTCGCCCGAGGTGAGCATCGACAGGACCGGCAGCAGGTTGGCGGTGATCTTCTGGTAATGCTCCCGATCGTGACGGAAGGTGCGCACCTGCGCGTCGATGGTCTTGGTGCGCTGGGCCTCGGGCACGTGCACCTCGTAGTAGGACACGAGGGCCATCAGCTCCTGCGTGGCTGCCTCGGAGGGGCGGCGTCCGCTCGCGCGCTGCGTGTCCTGCAGCAGTCGTCTCATCTCGGGCACCTCGCGCCAGGCCGAGCCGAGCAGCGCGGCGTAGTGGCGGCGCAGCGTGGCCAGCAGGATCGGTTCGATGCCGCCTTCGATGTAGCGCGTGAGCTTGAGCAGGTTGGGGCGCTCCTCCAGGTCCACGAGGCCTTGCACGACCACGTTCACCGCGTCCCAGCCGAACGCTCCGAATGCGCCCGCGGTGTCCGGCGGCATGATGGCCTGGATGCGGGACGAGACCTCGGTGGGCTTTTGCCAGTTGAAGGTGAAATCCAGGCGCACGCCCTTTTCCGGGAAGGCTGGATGGAACTCCTGGAAGGTGTCCGGTTCGCGGTAGCGCTCGCAAGCCCACTGCACGACACGCCTGAGGCGTCGGCTGTTCTTGGGGTCGATCACGATGACCACGTCGCCACGCCGCACGGCCTGGGTCACGAGCGTGGCCAGGGCGACGCCCTTGCCGGCCTGCGTCGTGCCGACCAGCAAGGTGCCGCCCTCGAAGTTCTGCAAAGGGCGTGACAGCGCCTTCTCTTGCGGCTCAACGCCGTGGATGTAGGGCAAACCGATCTCGGCGTCGGGCTGTGGATCGGTGCGGTAACCCAGCAGGTTCAGGAGCGACGGCGACACGAGGTAATCGCGGTAGTCCACCTTGGCGAGCTCGTACAGACGCTGCGAATGCACCGGCTGCCACTCGAAACCCTGGCCGAGGTATATGCCCTGGTCGTCACGGGTGAACTGCTCGATCTGACGCGGGCCGATGACCTGCATCGCGCGTCCTGACAAGGACGCGCGCACGATCAGGATGCGCAGCGCCTGCGAGGTCCTCAATACCGCAGCGCACAGGCAGAAGAAGGCCATGGGCGCCGCCAGCAGCCAGGGCACCTGGCCGAGTCGCGCCTGCACGAGGATCAGAAGGAATCCAGCGGACCACGCGAGCGCCGCGTATCCCTCATACACCCTCCGCCAGGGCATCTCATAGGGGCGCGCCAGCATGTCAATCCGCCCGGTCCGATCGATTCAACCGTTCCCGGTCGTCCGAGCTCCCCACCCGGCTCGCATCGCCGGACTGATCGAGAGGAGCGAGCTGATCGAGCCGAACCAGATCGCCGAGAAGGTCGAACTGCAGGAGGTTGCCATGGCTGACCGGGTCGGCTTGGTCGCTCGAGGGTGTGCGGGTCGTTGGATCCGTTCGCTCTGAGGGGGCCGCCGGCGCACTCGGGTCGGCCGCACTGGATCGATCGATGCGCTGTATCCACGCCCACAGGCCGTCGATGAAGGAGCCGCTGATGACCACGCCGCGGACTTCCCGATCGCCGATGCTCAGCGTCTGTGTGGGCGCCGTCTGTGTGGAGGCCGTCTGTATGGGGGGCGTCTGTATGGGGGCCGTTTGTATGGGCGCCGTCTGCGGGTGATCGTGAACCATGCCCACGTCCGCCAGGGCACGCAGCCCGACGGGGGCGGGGACGCCGCATCGCTCGAACGCCTCAAGGGCGATGAACAGCCCGGCGGCGATGACCTGTGACGCAGTCGCCTGGCCATGCGCGTTCAGCTCACTGATCACCTGTTCGATCGCGCGCCGAACGGGTGGGGCCAGGCGCATCGGCGCTCGCAGCGAGAGCACCGCGCCAGCCCTGGACTCCAAGCTGGCGGGGCTTGCTGCCGTGCGAGCTGGGGCGTCCGTCGGCTCAAGTGTTGGATCGACTGTAGGGGCGGCCGTCGGCGTGGGAGGCAGGCGGCGCGGACTGTCGGTCCCTTCCTTCGGCGACGCCGCGAGTACAGCCGATGAGATTGCGGCTGGCTTGTCGGGAGGGAGGTCCAGACTTGGGGCGTGCACGGGAGAAATGCCAAGTTCCAATTGTTGGAGCATGGCGTCGGTTGACTTGCCATCGGGAGACGCGCCTCGCCCTCCCGCGGTTCTATCCCCCCCGGCGCCACCCATGCCACCCTCAGCACCCGTGCCACCCGTGCCACCCGTGCCACCCGCGCCGCTAGTGCCACCCATGGTGTGGGGGACCTGCATGAGACGGGAGGGCTGAGCGCCTTCTCGCTGCGCGACACCGCCTGCAACCTGGCGAGTCCGTGTAGCGCTCGCGGCGTTCTGGGTGTTCTGGGCATTCGGGGCATTCGGGACGTCCTCCGCAGGTCTGCCCGACGCCAACGGTATTGTCGACAGCCCCGGCCTGATGGGGTCTGTGAACTTGATGGGTACGGTGGTTTTGATAGGCTCTGACGCCAGCGGGTGAGGTAGCGGGACCATTCGCGGGTCCAGACCTGACAGGAGCAGATCGGGCGCGGACAGTTTCACCGCCTCCATGGCGGTACTGGCACCGGGTGGCTCGATCGTCCACAGCGATCGCCCGTCAGGACGCGCCATCAGGACGCCCGCGGCGATCAGGACGTCCTGCATCGCCTGGGGCGTGTGGGGCATGCCGGACAGTTGTTCTGCGTCGAGCAGCTTGCCCAGGTCCGCGGCCGCGTTGGGCCAGACGATGAACAGACCATCGGGCCCGAACCAGACTCGGGAGCGTTCGGCATTGGGTTGCCAAGAGGGCTCCGTGGCGATGAGTCGCCGCAGTCCCGCCACCAGAAATCGTTCGACATGGGCGCCGATCTCCACCTTGCCACACCGATCAGCACTGGCGCGCAGGTAGCGGTCGATCACCAGCGCCGAGGACCGGCGAACCAGCTGGTCCAAGATGTTGCGCTCGCTGACTTGGGTCGTCGACGCGAGGCTGGCCATCAAATGCGGGACGATCACCGAGTTGGCCTCGGCCAGGTGCTGTAGCGTCGTCGCCGGAACGACGAGCGGCAGCGCGAAAAGCGACAGTCCCGGGTTCTCGGGCACCTTGAAATGCCATTTCAGGTGATAGCGCTGCGCTCCTCGCGTCTGGAGCCAGGGCTGCAGTGCCACGATGTAGGAAGGCCACGCGTCCTGGCGTTGGTAGGTGACGGTCAAGCGGCCAATGGTTCGGTGGATGTCGCTGCACAAGCCGCCGATGAAGGTCGCAAGGCGCCAGCGCGGCTCCAAATGACGGCGCGTCGTGATGGTGGATCGCCCGGAGAAGATGTGCGCGTCCGTGCCTTGCAAGGCGAAGAATGCGGTCTCGAGTCCCAGTTGCAACAGGCCGCCGGGCTGGTTGAAGTAGTCGTCGGGCGTCGCGGGCAATAGGTGCACGTACGCCGCGTAGCGTCGGATGAGTGTCATGACCTCGCGTTCGAAGGTGTCGCGCTCGACGCCGAAGCACACCTTGATGCGAGCGATCAGCACGGCGTGCGCATCCAGCAGCGCTTGCAGCTCGATCGCGGGATAGGAGGGCAGCTCCGGTGGATAGGCAACCGGGTCGCGGCAACTCCCTTTTGGCGAGTTGTCGGCGACGCCTGGTCCGTTGTCCGCGGCGACGTCTGGTCCAACCGTGTCTGCAGCTGGTGTCGGCGGCGTCGTGGCTGCCGCTGTCGCCGCGGTTGAGGTCGTTGCTGTGGTTGCCATGATCGCTGTAGCCACGATGCGCCCGATGTCTGTGATGTGTTCGACGGGTTCGACGTGTGCGAGGAGTGCGACGTCCTTTGCGTGCCCGACGTGCTGGGCGTGCTCTGTGTAAGCGGCAGCGATGGAGTGCCACGGTGCGGACACGATCGGCTCGGCTTGCCCGGTGTCTGGAGGGGTGTCCGGGCGCATCTGGGAACCGGGCGGGTCAGGTGTTTCAGGCGTGTCAGGCGTGTCACGCCTCGAGTTCGGCCAGGCGTGCTCGGAGCGTGATGCTCCATTCGAGGCAGTTGAGATCGGGCAGCGCGACGCTCGGAAAATTGGATTGCACGCGAGGGTCGCAGAAGTAGCGCTTGGTCAGCTTGCAGAAGGGGCAGTCCGCGCTGCTGCGCGACGCGTCGCCCGCGACCGTGAGATAGCGGCTCGCGCAGGCGCTGCAGGTATTCAGCGACAACCCGGCCTCCTGTACTTCCCAGATGCCGTCGACTTGCCGGGCCAGGTCGAACGCGCGGTCGAAGCTCAGCCGCGGATGGCTGCGACACAGTCCCAGGTATTGCCGGTAAGCGCAGGGCAGGGCACGCGTGGCCTCGAAACCCAGGTCCCGCAGCCGACGGTAGCCGCACACCAAGATGGAGGCTTCGCTGCGATCAAGCAAGGTGGCGCCGTGGTACCACTCCGGTGTCCTTGGCGGGCGTCCACGGGTGGGCGTGCGTCGATCCGCTCGGAACAGGCAGAAGACGCTCCGTGGGGTCAGGCCGGTCAGGATCTCGATGGTGCGCAGCCGGGCGCCGAGCCGGGCGCATTCGCGCGCCAGTTCGAGCTTGCCCAAGTGCCGTTCGAAGGGGTAATCCGCCATGACCGCTCCTCGCTCTGTGGGTGATCAGCGTGCCGGCGTCATGGTTGTCGCGCAGTTGAGGCTGGTTCCGGCGCGTGTTCCGCCACCAGGTTTCGCACCAACTCCACCACCAACACCAACCTCACCACCACCAGCAACACCAACAGCAACCCCACCGGCATCGCCGGGTCTCACGCCTTCCTCCCAGGCAGCCCTCGGCTGTACGGCGGCGGCAGGACGCACGGCGATCAAGGGTGCGGCGAGCGGAAGCGGCGCGCGCATCATCGAAAAGAGATCGGCCCGAGGGGAGAACAGGGGTTGCGAACCGACATTGGCCACGGTGGCCAGGATCTGGGTGGTCGACAACGAGCCCAGGTATCGCGCGTCCTCTTCTCGAAGACCGAACTGACCGCACGCCGTCACGACGTCGCGCGCGATGCTGTCGCGCATGCCCAGCAGCAGGGTGAGGTTGAAGAGTTCAAGCTCGGAAAACTGGACGGCACTCATGAGAACCCTTCCGTGGTGTCGCCGCTTGCGACACAGTGAGTCGAACGGCAAAAGAGATGGTGCTGCTTGAACGCATTCACGCTTCTGGCTGCGGGGGGCAGTCGATGTAAGTCGAGCCGATTGGATCAATGCGAAAACGACCGCAAGTGACGATGAATGCGAGGATGTGTCACGACGCTGCCTGAGTCTATGCTCTGGACGTTTGCCAATTCAAGAGACGTTGCTCTCACGGCGAGGACCAAGCTCGTAAACGTTCGGTGTGGTGGGGATTCGACGAGGCGTAGCCCCTCGGGGAAGTGCGATCAGACTGAATGAGGTGATGGTGATCAACCGTGAATTGGCCGTTTCTTTGTTCGGTTCACTGTTGGATTCACTGGTCTGTCGCTCGGTCGGATGATCCGTCCGTTGAATGGGACGCGGGCCGAATGATCGGTTGGATGATCGGTCGGCTGATCCAGAGAATCAACAAGCCCTCCATCGACCGGTCGGTGGGGACGCAGCGAGAACGACGGCGCGAACCGATCGCACGCTGTGCTGGCCGCGACATGACGAAAACCGTTTGCGAGCGCCGCAGAGGCGAGCACTGAGATGACGACGACATCAAAGCGAAAGGATCCGAAGAAGGCGAAGCAGGTGAAGCAGGAGCAGGAGGGGCTGGACGCGTCGGCTGTTGCGGCAGCCGGTGCAGACCCCATCGCCGCGAACTCCACCCCCGTCGACTCCAGCCCCTTCGACTCCAGCCCCGACGATTCCACCTTCGCACACTCCACTGCCGCACCCATCCCCGCAGAGCCGGCCGCCGGAGCGTCACGAGCCAAAAGGGAGAAGGCCAGTGCTTCAACCGAAGCGTCATCAGCGCGAATCAACTCAGCCTCCAGTTCCGCAGTGAACAAGAAGGCGGCGATGAACCAACAGTCCCTTGCGACGCCGTCGCCAATACCGGTTTCCACAGAGCTCTCGGGGGACGAATGGACGAGCGCAGAACTGGCCTGCGCGTTGCGGCTTCGTCTGCTGGAGCGGTTACGCGACGTGAGAATTCGCCAAGGGCACGCGCAGGCGCTGCATCTTGCCGCCATCACCGGGCGCGCCTATCAGACAACGCGTCGTTGGATCGAAGTACGGTCACCAGGTCTGCCTGACCTGGCCTCGCTGCGACGGCTGTGCGAAGGTCTGGACTGCGACCCGTTGTGGCTGTTGGGGCTGATGCGCGAGAAACGATCACTGCGCTCGGCGGCGAGCTCCCGCAACAGGCGCAACGTCAAACCCACGGACGAACGCCTCTGGTGGGAAGGCGTGTGGCGGTACGTGGAACAGGAGTTTTCCGGGTGCGTTGCACGTCGCATGCGCGGCGATGAGATGGAGCCGGAGATCTGCGACGGTGACACGATGTTCGTCGACAGGCTTGTTCGGCAGTTTGAAGGTCACGGCAACTATCTGATCACGTGCGACGGCCGCGAACTGGTTCGTCGTTTGGAGTACACAGCGGCCAAGGGACTGGTCGTGAGCTGTGCCAACCCGCGCTATGAGGCGGCGGTGTTCCGCGACGCGACGCAGATGCTCGATCACCGGTTTGGGGTGCTGGGGCGAATCGAGGGCGTGGTTCAGGTGCGCAGGTTCTGGCGGACGGCCCGTGCGTCGCGTCCGGCACCGTGAGATGGCGCAACAGGCTTAACGGCGTTCTCAGTCTTGTGCTGCCGGAGCGACCGGTGGTAGCGGCGCACGGGGTGAACGCACGGTGGGTGCGCGGCCAGCGTGGTGAGACGGGCGTGCGGCAATGAGAGTCGCGGGTGAGCAGGGTGCGGATCGAGCGCCTCGCGCGGACGACAGTGTCGCCTGCGCGAGGGCACTCGGTTCGCGCGCTCTTGCGCCAAATTGAGGTATGCGTTGGCGCGTGCGTTGGCACATGCGCTGACGGGTTAGCTGACGGATGCCGGCGCGGCGGCCGCTCCCGCGACCGCCGCACGCGTCACCGCATCTGAAACCGCCGCGTCGCGGTCAAGCCGCGGAAGCGAGCTCCTGCCATTCCCGGGGTGCCAGTTCGAGCAACCGGCCGCCCAGTTCCTCGAACGCTGTGGCACGGTCGTAGTCGCTCACGTCCTGGCTGAAGTGCGTGACGGCGTTGATGAGGCCGTAACCGGTGAGGTCGCCGCCGCTGATCAGATGGCGCAGCACGCCGCCGCGCTCGTGGTCGCTCAGGTCGAAGCGACTGGCCAGCACCTCCACGCTCTTCACCGGATCGCCACTCAGCCGCACGCCCATCGTGCGCTGCATCTTGCGTGCGCTGTCCAGGAAGGTCTTCTCCGCGACGGTCGCCTGCACGACGTCGCGGACCTTGAGGAAAAACGCGCGGTCGTCCGCGCGCAGGGTTTCTTCCTGAAAGATGCGCACGGCGTCCTCCTCGCCGCCCAGGGCTCGGCCCACGTGCGTCTTGCGCAGGGCGCGTTCGGGCACGATCAGACCGTTGCTGCACAGCACGCGAAACAGCAGCGGCTGGACCGACACGGTGCCTTGGCCGACCTCCGAGTTGGAGATCACGATGCCCGCGTGGACGATGTCGCCGGGGGCCATGGTGAAGGCCAGCGGCGGCACGACCACCTTGAGGTACATCTTCGTGTCCGTGAGTTCCATCGACTCGAACTGCGCGCCTGGCAGCGTCTGCAGGATGGGGATCACCGCGCTGGCCAGGTCATGGTTGTCCAGTCGACGATACCGGTCGGACAGCACGGCGCGCGCTTGCCCATCGAGCGTGCGCACCATCTTTCGGCCCTCGTCGCACTGCAGCCAGGTGTTGACGTTGCGGTCCAGCAGCTGCGGCTGCTCCGAGCGCATGCGCTCGAAGTAGGCGAAAGGGATGCCCAGCTTCGTGGCCAGCTGGCGGCGGGCGAGCTCCGTGATCGCAAAGTCGCCGCCGCCGGGATGGTCGATGATCAGGTGCGTGACGCCTTCTTCGCGCGTCTCGTGATGCATCATGGAGGAATGCAGCACGAGGTCCTTCTTGGTCGAGAGCTGACGCTCCAGTTCGGTTGCCAGGGCAACCAGGCTTCGTCCGTTACGCATGAGAGTCTCCAATCCAATGGGTGGGTGCGGGACGCAGCACGCCCCGGCCGGGGGCGTTGCCCCGCGGGGGTGTGACAGGAGGGGCGATGTGCCGCTCCACGGGTCGCGCGACAGGTCGCGCGGATGCTTCATTGCGACCTTCAAGCAGTCTTCGTGCGGTTTCCGAGCCGCCGGGGAGCGGCGGTTCAGAACGCAGGTAGGCCTCAGCGAGCCAGCTCAGAAGGAGGCTAGAAGGGGGCTAGAAGGGGGCTTTCCAGGGCTGTGTTTGCCGCTCACGGAGTGGGCGGCCTGGTCTCACAGCGACCAGGGGGAGCAGGGCTCCTTGAACATTGCGGGGCTCGCCTTGTCTGTGAGCGCGACGGAGGCAGAAGACGAGTCGATGACACGAGACCGAGACACTTCGTGACCCCGTCTCATCGGCTCCTCGTCAATGCCGCGACTCGTCCCCGTCACGCGCTCAAAGACAAGGCGAGTCACGGCCTCAGCCGGACTCGTCCTGCGCGGGACGGGCGGCGCTGGCGTCGTTTGCCAGCGGGCCCGTTTCCGCTCAAGCGGCACGCTTCACGTGCCGAACCACACTCCACCACACTTCGGCCCAATCGGCGCCAGGCTTGCCCGGCACCAGGACCCGCACATCGCGCTCGACGCCGTGACCGGCCTCCTTGCGCAGACGCCGCGCCAGCGCGTAGGCGCTGGCCTGGCCGTCGAACTGGCCGTCCGCGTCGTTGTCGCCGAAGATGAGCACCCGTCGGACGCCTGGCGGCACCCAGAGCCTTTCCAGGTTGCCCGCGCTGAGCCCGGCCCAGACGGGCACGCTTTTGAGCTGGTGCACGGCCAGTGCGGTCTCGATGCCTTCGGTCACGGCGAGCACGTCGTCGCAGCTGAAGAGCCGGATGGCGGCGCCGTTGATGCCGCTCGACAGCACTTTTTTCGCGTCGGGCAGGGCCGCGCGGCGGCCTCCGTCGAGGTAGGTGCGGTGCAGCGAGATCATTTCGCCCTCGGGCTCATCGATGCGGGCGAGCATGGCGGGGTACTCCGCGACGCGTTGCGATTTCCCGCCATCCACTCGCTGGTAATAGCCGAGTCGTGGGTGGCAGCGCAAGGCCAATGGGTAGGCGTCCAGTCCCAGGCCGCGGCTGCTGAGGTAGCGATCGACGGGGTCCCCCGCGCGCACGGGGGCAGCTTCTTGCCAGATCCGGCGAGCGAGCAACTTCATGCGCGCCGTGGTCTCCTCGGAACTCGCGGATCCGGTTTGCTCCTTGGGACCCTTGGCGGCCTGCTGGCAATTGAGCAGCCGGCAGCCGTCGTCACCACCGGGACCCGTGGCACACATGGCACCCGTGGCACCTGTGACGCTATCGAAGCTGTACGTGCCTTGCTTGCCGCGCGCGGCGTGCTCGCCAGCTTTTGCTGACATGCCGCCCACGCACTCGTGGACCTTGCGCAGCGTGGTTCCGAAGTCCCATCCCATCACCGCCTGCAACAGCTTGAAACCGCCGCCGGGCCCGCAGTCCGGGTTGCGGCAGTGGTAGTTGCCTTCCTGGAAGCGATCGGTGTATTGGAAACGGTCTGTGCCGCCGCACAACGGACAGGGCATGTTCCGCTTGCGCAGGATGCGGTCATCCACGCCCAGGCAGCGCAGGATCTCGTCCCAGCGGCCGTGGGCGCGCGTCTTGATGTCATCGACCTTCAACGCGAACTGCTCGTCGGTCATCTCGGCCTCCGTGTCGTGATGCTGTTGAGGCGCCGTCGGGCATCGCTGGCGCTTGGGCTGTGGAGGTCCGCGCATGACCGAGGGCTCGAGTCGGTTTTTGAGCTTGTTTTTGAGTTCGTTTCTGAGTCGGTCTCTGGCCCCGCTGCTGGGCCGCTTCCTGAGTCGGTTGTCGGGCCGGTGCTCGATCTCGACGGCGTCACGGTCGACGTGGCGACCAAGGCCCGTTGAGCACCGGTTCTGCGCTGAGGGCTTGCGGCCTTCGCGCCGCGCACCGCCATCGACAAACTTGCCCGCGTGCGGGTGCGCATCGGGCGTTCTGCGTGGGTGGGGACGCGGCGACTCATGGCCCGACCTCACAGTCTTGCGGTTCCGCGTCCGGCCTCATCGTCGGAAGCGGCACAAGCTCCGGCTGGTGAGGCTCCGCTGCCAGCACAGGATCGGTGCCGGCGCTGGCCGGGAAGCTGTGTCCTGGACTGCTGCAGGGCTCAGCCTGCTGAGGCCTGGCGTCGCTGGCGCCGACGCTCCTGTTGTCGAGCAGTCTGCGCGAGGGGCGTTCCGGCGGGGAGTCGCTGTCCAGGTGCCAGGCGATGCCGTAGGAAAGGAGCAGGCCCAGCACAAGGGTCAGTATTCCGATGTAGCTCTTCATGAAGTTCTCCTTTTCGGGGTGCCGCTGACGATCGGTGAAGATCAATGAAGCGATGCCCCGACTTGTGGGATGGGTGCTCAGGCGAACAGGTCGCCTTGGATGGCCATCTGCCTGACTTGCTCGTTGATGCATTGCGGGTTCCTGTCGAGCTGGGCCTCCACCCACGCGGGGTTGTCGGCCAGCGCGTGCGCCACCCAGTCGGGGTAGCTGGTGAGCGACTCCGTCAGCCAGCGCCGTGCGTTGCTGACGATGTGCTCGCGGATGGCGTCGCTGTCGACGCGGCCGCAGTACGCGATGGGCGACAGCGGGCTGCAGCCCACCACGCGCAGGCAGTTCACGAACGAGAACGGCCGAGCGTCCTTGTCTGCCTCGGTGAAGATCCAGCGCAGGGTGCTCAGCTTCTCGTCCAGCGGTGTGGCCGGGTCGGCCAGGTGCTGCACGTCCTTGAGCAGCCGCCAATGCAGGAAGACGATTTCTTCCTCGGTCCAGTCGATTGGCTCGAGACCGTGCTCGTCCTGATCGAGGCCGTCGTCGTCCAGCGTCGCAGTCGGGTCTCGGGCCGTGTTCCGGGAGGTGCCTCGAGCGCTTTCTCGGGAGATGTCTCGGGCGACGTCTCGGGGGATGTCCCGGGGGATGTCCGCGCCGGTCAGGCCGCGCGAGCGGATGCCAGACTTCTGGTACAGCTTGCCCTCGCCGGAGAGGGGCGGGAGGGATTGGAATGCAAGGCGTTGCCGCATGTGGGCCTCCATGGAAAAGTGGAGGCACTCCGCCCCGTGGGGGCGGATGCCCCTCGGGGTTGAATGGCTCGGCGTTGGCCGAGGCCTTGGGGTCGCGTGACCCGGGCTGGCTTGGACAGCGAGGTCTCGCTGTTGTCGGTATGTCAGCTACCGATGGGAACAAGGTTGCAGTCAGGCGCTGCGCGGTGTCGTCATGAGGCCTCTTGTTGCCTCGCGCGGCCTCTTTTGGCCTCTCGCGGCCTCTCGCGGCCTCACGCCGATGTCGTGGCATCAAG
The DNA here is from genome assembly GCA_966211105.1 of uncultured Burkholderiales bacterium. Lineage (GTDB taxonomy): Bacteria > Pseudomonadota > Gammaproteobacteria > Burkholderiales > Burkholderiaceae_C > Roseateles. The sequence goes on along the minus strand of CBIHMU010000016.1, from coordinate 20,309 downwards.
GCCGAAGCGTCCGATCCGTTCTGGCTTTGTCCGTCAGTCTGTCAGTCGGTCGGTGAGCCAATTGCGCCGCGGGCGGGATTCCGACCGCGTCGGGCTTGCCGTCGATCCGTGTTTCGGTGCTCCTGCGCGCCAAGGTCCGCCGGTTCACGGCCGTTGAACACAAGCTAGCGGCTCGGCCTGCGAGCGTCAATACGGCGCAGCGCCATGCCTCAAGCTGCGGGCGAATTCGCGCGCGGAGCCCAGCCATTCGTGGTGGTCGCGCCTGGTGGCGGTGAACAAGATCGACGCCCATGTGTTGAGCAACGGAGATTCCGATGGCAGACACCACGATCGTGAAGACGGACGAGGGCGGGGTCAATGCGCGCATCCTCGCCCGGCAGGCCAAGGCGGACTTTCGGCGCGTGGAGGCGGCAAGCCTCAAGATGCGCACCTACCTCACGAGCGCCGAAGCCAAACGCCTGTTCGTGCGGATGTTCAGCACGCTGCAGCTCAATGCGCACTTCATCTCCGTGATCGCCCGCACGCGCCTGGAGCACCGTGACGTCGAGGCGGTGGAGGCCACGCTTCGCAAGCAGATCGACGGGGTCAAGGAGGCGCTCGGTCAGGCGATCGACGGCGCAGAGGCGCTATTCAAGGTGCACGGCATCAGCAGCTTCGCCGGCTACGACACGCAGCCTCTGGAGATCGAAGTGGGCATCCTCTCGTCGAGCGGCAGGCGTTACCTGGAGGTGATCAACCAGTTCGATCAGCTGATGCCCTTGCTGCAGACGCTGGAGATCCACGAAGTGATCACCACGCAGGCACTGGACATCCAGCGTGCGCTGCTCAAGCGCCAGATCCGTAACATCGCTACCTCGGCACGGCGTCTGGCGACGCATCTGCGGCGGGAGATGAACGCTTCGTTGGGGCCGGACGGTGGTGGAGGGGGGATCGGCACTGGAACTGGGAACAGGACGGGGCGCGGCGGGCGGGCCGAGTCAAACGGCGGTGAAACGAGCGATGACGAGAGCAGCGTCGAGAGCAGCGGCGAGCCCGGCGGTGAGGAAGTTGCCCGGGAGGGGGGGCAACCTGCTGCTGATGCCGTCGAGGCTGAGGCCGACGCCGCACAACGCGCCGCACCACGGCTGCACCGCCGACCTCATCGCTTGACGATACCGCCGTCGGTGGTCGACGAACTGTTGATCCCTGTCGGTCAAGCTCAGCCTGATGCCGGCGCGCGTCTTGGCGTGGCTCTGGATGCGTATGTGGGAGAGCATGTCGGCGCGGACGTCGAGCTGGCGCAAGTTGCACGGGAGGCACTGATTCAGCGAGACGTTGCCGTTGCCGTTGACGTTGACGTTGCTGACACAGACACAGACACAGACACAGACACCGATGCCGTCGCCGACGCCGACGCCGACGCCGACGCCGACGCCGATGTCGATGTCGATGTCGATGTCGTCCCGGGCGAAGAGCTAGCGGTGGATCAACCGCCCGCGCCCGCCGATTCCGATTCCCTCGTCGGCGAATAGCGAATAGCAAATAACGAATACCGAGGCAGCTGGTCCTCCTTCATTTGTCTAACCAGCCTTGCAGGACTTTGACCGATGGCGCTGAACGATCCGCCCCTCGGACCTGTCGCATGACGTCGACCGGCGTGAGCCTGGCGACACCTTTCTTTCTTTGATCCACGCCGTACACGGGACGTCGGCGGTGTGGCCTGCAGCATGTCGTCCCTGACGTGTCGCGCATCCGACCGCGCGTCACGCGACAAGGTGGTCGCTTCCAACACGCCGGCGAGTGCCGGCCAAGAGGTCGCACCATGTCCGCATTTCCGAATTCGACTCCTGTTCTTCCCGACACGGGGTTTCTGCGCCAGTCGCAGGTCCTGTTGTTCATCCCGTTTTCCAAATCCACGCTGTGGCGCAGGATCGCCTCGGGCACGTTCCCCGCGCCGGTGAAACTGTCTGAGAAAATCACGGTTTGGCGAGCTGAAGATGTCCGGTCATGGATTTCTCAGCCCACGTCGGGAACCGCGGGGCGGCGCGCTGCACCCATCAAGCCATCGCAGGATCTTGCGATTGGCGAAGTCCGATCGAGGCCTGTCGCTAAGCGCGCGGCGGGCTCCGCAGTGGGCACCGCATCGCTTGCCGACGTTCGCGCTGACATGTGACCAATGTGCGTCAGCCTCCAGCGTCAGGTCGATAACTCGCTGTTACGGTTCAGGCTTGAGACCGTCGCTCGCAGGCCATGGGAGTGACTTTGGACCGTTGTGGTGACTGCGGGTGGCTGACAGGCTTGGCGCACGCAAGAACGACAGCTTCAAGGCGGTGTCCACCGCCCCTTCGTTCAACAAGACACCGGTTGGGGCAACGACGCCGCCTCTGCCTTATCCCACCGTCCAGGACCTGGCAAACGCCTTGGGACCGGTGGCGTCGGTTCGACTCAATGGTCGGCCGACCTATGTGCTGGATCAGACGACGCAGCCGAGCTGCAAGCGAGACAACGCCGGGGTCGCCAAGGGCGTGAAGAGCGGCACCCTGAATGGCGAGGTCAAGCCCACCCAGGGTTCCACGACGACCCGGGTCGGAGGACACGCGGTCATCCGAGACGGCGACCCCTGCACGATGAACGGGGGCAACAACCCCGGGCTCTACGTCACCGTGCCGGCCGTCTCGGGAACGGCACCCGCGGCGGCCGGGCGCTCGACCCCTTCGGCCAAGGCGGAGACGGAAGAGGAGGCAAATTTCTTCGATCGCGCCGCGAAGAAGCTCAAGGAGGCCGGGCAGTACTACAAGGACAACGTCTCCGAGTCGTTGCACGGCTTCGCCGATGGGGCGATGGATTCGGGTGGAAAGATTGCCGCGGCAGGGGGCGCGGCGTCGACGGTCGGGGGCGGCATGATGCTCACCGGGATAGGCGCGGCGCCGGGTGCCGTCGTGGCGGCGGGCGGGGGCGTGGCGTCGGCGATCGGTGGCGGCGTGGCGGGCGTGGGCGGCATGGCCGAGACCTTGGCCACGGCTGGCGATGTGGCTGCCGAGTTCGCCACCACTGGCGCGGTTCCCAATCCATTCGCGCTCGTCACCGCTTTCGCGCAGCGACTGGCGGGCAACAAGGTGGATCAGTTGACCAGCCTTGTCCCGAATAGGAAGCGTAAGCGCGACGACAAGAAGGAGCCGCCGAAGTCCGGCTCCGGCAACAACGGATTCAAAACTGAAGGAACGGGCGAGGGCGGGTGTGGCATCAAACCCTTCAAGGACCAGACATGCCCGACGGGCCAGCAGGCGCACCACATTGTTCCTGACTACGCGCTTCGTTATGGGAACCGCGCCGACGGTGCCAAGGGGATCAATCGGATCCCTGGGATGCCCTCATTGGACGATGGGCCCAGCATCTGCCTCACCGGCGGAAGCAAGGTCAAGAACTCCGACCACAACAAGGCGCACGACGGGACAGATCCCAAGATCGCAGCCCTTGGGGATCGGAAGGACAAGGGGCCGCTGGGCGTGGCCCCCATCGGCGACATCATCGAAATCTCCATCGATGAGGTCGGGAAGGTCAAGCCACACTGCCAGGCTGAGATCAAGAAGAAGGTCGATGACGCATTCTCAGGTGTCGATCGCAAGGCCTACGGTCGCACCACACAGAATCCGCCGCCGAAGGATTCGGAGGCACATTCGACGCTGAGCAGTCAAACTGCGAAGGACAAGAACATGCAACGCGATCATTTCGGGAAGACGAAAAAGTGACGAAATCAGCCCCAGTCGAATTCATCAATGCCGTCGCATTGGATGGAGAAAGCATTTACATCAGCGGTTCTCTCGATGCACTGCCCGCCTATTCGGCCCATGTGCGGCTGTTCCTTTACGACGAGCTGGTCGATCCCGTCTGGCGACACCACGACGTCGAATGGTGGTCGATCGCCACGGCCGTTTTCGTCGAGTCGGACGACGCGCCGTGGGCGCTCAGCTGCCTTTCCAACGAAGGGCAGGTGGAGTACATCAGGTCCAGCGGAGACCCGATCGTTGAGTCGATCCCGGGTGCGGGCGTCCACAGGTCAGGTGCCGCGCGATGGGGCAACATGAGCAATCTAAAGCAGATCGGCGACCATCTCTACGCCTGTGGCGGCGCGGGTCAGGTGTACAAGCGTCTGGGCAAGGACCAATGGGTGCACATGGACGAAGGGGTGCTCCAGGCGCCGGACGTCGATGACCGACTTCTGCCCAGCGCCATCGATGGGCCTCACGAAGAGGCGATCTATTTGGTGGGGGCCTTGGCCGAGGACGGGTATCCGCCCCGGGTTCATTTCTGGAACGGCAAGAACTGGCGCCAGCTGGAACTTCCCGAAGTCGCCGAGCGCCTGACCAGCATCTATGTCGAGACGGACACCAGGATCTGGCTGGCCGGTGCGAATGGCACGCTGCTCGTGGGCAATGCGGAGGACGGCTTCGTCAGCTTGAGCTCGGTGGACGACAACCAGCTCTTCCTCGGCGTGTGCGAGTACTTCGGCAAGGTCTACCTGCCTTCCAACCTCGGACTGTTCGTGTACGACGTCGAGAATCCGCAGGCCGGTATTCAGGAAGTGGCGACCGGCTTGACACCCGAACTCCAGGACGCGCGCATCATCGATCGGGCGAGCGGTGTGTTGTGGTCCGTCGGCGGGAAGGACATTGCGAAGTTCGATGGCAAGGTGTGGACGCGCATCCATCACCCTGACAACGACCCCATCTGATTGCAAATCCGACGTCGATCATGACAGCACCTTCGACACTCGTGAGCTTCGCGGACGAACTCTGTCGGCGTGTGAACCGACGCGGCGTGGGTCGCTGGTTGGAGGAGTTTGGCCGCCGCACGAGTAGGGAACCGCAGCAGGTACTGCCGGTGCCCCCGGTTGGCAGGCATGTGATGTCATTGCCTCAACACGGGCTCTACCTGGTACTCCGCCATCCGCATGCCGGCGATGTCGAGCACGGCGATCCTGACCGCTGGCTGATCACCGACGTGCTGTTCGATGTGGCCGGAGTTCATGGCGCGCCATGGCGTCAGGCCTTGCCGTTTGGGTTGGATGCACGACTTGACACACCTGCGCTCGCTGAAGAGCGCCTGGATGCCAACAGCCTGGGACTCGGCGAGGGAGCGCTCCGCATGGGGGATTACCGGCAGAGCTTCGTGCTGGAGGGAGGCCTCGTGCTGGAAATTACCTGGCTCGAGCAGCTTCACGGGATCTCTCAGGTCACTGTCGTGAGATTGGGAACGGAGCTTCTTGAACCGGTCGAAACGACATGAACATGTCTGACCTGGCCTGCCCGCGACTGCGATATACCTTGGATCCTTAACTCGACGCCACGCCGATGGCGCACCACGACATTCTGAAAAAGGTTGACGAGACTTATCCTCCCCGGTGAACGGCGAGAACCCAGTGTTCATCGAGGTTGTTGCCGATGAGGTGGACGTGTCGGTACACAGGCCGGGTCCGCAATCGGACACTGTAGCAGGGTGGATTCCGGCTAGGGAATCCCATGCTGCACTCAGAGGTTCAACTCTGGGCCCCCTCAGCCCTTTGCTTCGTTTCGAACCATGGAGGACCACCCTGTCGCAGGAAATAGAGGCTGGTTACGAAGCGAGGATCACGGGACTCAGCCACTTAACCTTTTGGCTTTTCCAAATAATGGCAATCGGTGCCGATATCTAGCACATCAGAGAAGTCTTCCAAGGGGAGTGCTTGCCGGAGACCTAATTTGAATGTGGAGCCGCTTGAATAAAATACGTCGACATGATGCAGCGGATGACGGTGTCCGTTCTTATTTTTTTCATCATGGTCGTATCTTATATATCCTTCCTCAAAGGACATCAAAGTTCGAAACAGGGACCAGAATTGCTCATCGCTATCTGATATGTCCAAAATCGGCTCAGCAAAGCTTAATACCTCTCGACAATCTGGACTGAACGCGCCATCGATGAGCGAAATGATTTGTGATGTTACTTTGCTGCCGATATCCGAATGCTCTACCGTGCTAAATCTCAGTGAGCCATCCTCATCTTCGATGGCGGAAAATGGAAAATTTACAGAGAATATCTTCTTGTCGCCGACCACCATAATCCGGTTCATCTTGGCGACGTGCAAATGCAATTTGGCAGCCGCTCCGGGCAGCTTCTGCGGGGGCAGGAGCATTATTTTGGCGGCGTTCATTAGTAAATGAAGTACATCCCTCTTTGTTCTAATTATCTGAAACAAACTCTCCGCTTGATAAGCATCCAAGTCGAAAGAGTAGCGTTTCAAATTATTCCCCTCGCATGAACTTGTAGTTCATTTCAATTGCCTCTTTGAGTCTATCGTATTCAAATTCATCAGCGAAAAGTTTACGTACGGCCTCTAATAGATTGTCTTGGTATGCCTGTTCAATCTTTAGTTCTGCGAAGATGCGATGAGCCATGTCATAAAAGGACTCCGAATTCGCGGAATACTTGATGGTGGCACTAATCATCTGCTGTTCGGCAACGGTGGGAACCGTCACGACCACCGACCCCGATTCATTGATTTTCTTGAGCCCTGCTTCAATTGCTGGTAGGACGGTCGCATTGCGGTCGCCAGAGACCACCAGATATGTTTGAATAAATGACCGAGTCAAGGTCATATAGGCGGAATTTCGATATGAGTAGCTGCTTTGAATTTTATCTGTGACGCAGATAACAAATGGAAATTCTAAGCCCTTGACATTGTTCTTATTGCTCACAAACAAAGAATTCTTGGTTCGGGTCTTTGTTTCGTAGGCAATATTGACTCTCCAGCCGATTTCGCGAGGTATGCGCGCTGCCAGAGTGTCTCCCAACGAGAATGCACTCTCTCCAGAATCCAGAAGAATCACACCGATGTCGTCAGGGCTGATACTAGGATTTTCTCGTTTGAGCTGATTGATACAAGCGAGAATCTGATCGGCGGCTCCTTGCACGAAGCTGCCGCCCGTCTTGAATACTTGCACGCTCGGGTGGTCCGTGCGGTCAATGTCTTCGAAGCGACGTAGAGGCTCGCGAGTCAGTACATAGGTAGTGGGGTCTGGTTTATTTAGAATATATCCGCAGGCTGCCCATTCGCGATCCTCCAACCATCGCAGCTTCCGCTGCTCAAATAGACCCATCCCAAGGCCGTGGGCGAACATGAGTGTCTTTGGATCAGTTCGATAACACTTGCTCAAGAGAAAGTCAGGCTCGATAGCGAACGTGATATTTTCATCAAAAATACTTTGAAATACGTCGCCCGCAATGTAGACAGTCGACTCTGTCACCCGCTTGCAGAGCGCAAAGAAGCTGTCTGGAAAATCTTGGCTTTCATCAATTAGACAGAAATCAAATGCGTACCTGTCCGGGGGATTTTTATCAAGATGTTCGAGGGCTAACTTACAAGCGTTGTCAAACGTCATCGTCCGGCTGTAGCGCTGAAACGGTATATCGTAAACTTCGCAGATGTATCTATAGATGCCAGAATTTTTATCCGCAAGCGAACCCCATGCGTGGGTGCACCACAGCCTCTCATTCCATTGAATCTGTTGCTCCACCTTCATGAAGTCGAAGAATTCGGGAATTCTGCGCTTTAAGCTATCTGCAAGAATTCTGTTATGACAGGTGAATGCGATTTTGCTGTCAGGGAAAGCAATATAGATTTCTTTGAGCTTGTGAAGAAGTAGCTCTGTCTTTCCAGTCCCTGATAGGCCTTGGATGCGAATTTCGTCTTTGTTGGGTTGTTGATAGACGAAACGAGTCTGCTGGCCATCGAAGAGAAGGATCTTCTGCTTGACTTGATCTAGTAATGTTTTGGGCAGATCGACCTTCACCTTGTCGATATCATTAATACTGCCGGTTAGAAGGGAAATTAGAAGCTCACATTTTCGCTGAGACGCTGGAGACTCAATAAATGAGCTTTTGAATACCTCTTCAACTGAAAATACGTCGCTGTAGGAAACCGTGGCGGTGAGTTCTTCGCGCCAATTGCGTGGGCGCCCGATGGCGTCCTTATAGCGGTACTTATCCGAAATGGAGCCGAGGTCCTCTACAAAGTCTTCGACGTACTCTTCGAAGTCATTTTCGCGGGGGCCGAAGTTTACGAAGAGAATTTTATGCTTGGGTACAAGCAACACAAGCGCATCTGGATACGAGTAGGAGTATTTGCTGTCACCCAAAGGGCGATCCAAAATATACGCTTGAATCTTATTCTTCTCGCAATGATTCTCGATTGAATCAATGAAGGCGTGGTTTTGGGTATTCTTCTCCGCCTGCAAATAGAAAAAGCTGCTCATAACGGTCTCACCAAGATCCATATCGGTCGGGTTGGCGTCCTGCGCCAAGTGGCGTGACGTCGCAAGTTGCCTTCATTTTAGGAGGGAGGATGGCATCGAGGGGCGGGTGTTGCCCGCTGTCGCCACACGCAGGGCGACCAAGCTGTTCAGTTCCGCGTACGTGTGACCCACCATTTCCATCGAATCTTGACCCACCCTTGTTGAGCCGTTGACGGCTCAGGTTGTGGGTAACTTTCGGGACTTGGGCTCCTTCTTGGTGGGTTGGGCTGAGCTGTTCTTGAACCGATAGCTATCGTTGCTGGTCTTAAGGATATGGCAGTGATGGGTCAAGCGGTCCAGCAGCGCCGTGGTCATCTTGGCGTCGCCGAAGACACTGGCCCATTCGCTAAAGCTCAGGTTCGTCGTGATGACGACGCTGGTGCGCTCGTAGAGCTTGCTCAGCAGGTGGAAAAGCAGCGCCCCGCCAGAGGCACTGAAGGGCAGATAGCCCAGTTCATCGAGGACCACCATCTCGTCGTGGGCGAGGCGATGAGCCATCCGGCCACTCTTGTTGCAGAGCTTCTCCTGCTCTAGCTGGTTGACCAGGTCCACAGTGGAGAAGAACCGAACACGTCGGTGCAGATGTTCGACTGCCTGCACGCCAAGTGCTGTGGCCAGGTGGGTCTTGCCCGTCCCTGGACCGCCCACCAGCACGACGTTCTGAGCCTGTTCCATGAAGTCACCGCGGTGCAACTGGCGGACCAGCGCCTCGTTGACTTCGCTGTGCTCGAACTGGAAGCCAGCCAAGTCTCTGTACGCCGGGAAGCGAGCTTGCTTGAGCTGGTAGGCCACCGCTCGTACCTCCCGCTCGGCGGTCTCGGCCTTGAGTAGCTGCGCCAACACGGGCTGAGCGGCCTCATAGGCCGGTGCACCTTGCTCGGCAAGCTCAGAGATGGCCTGCGCCATGCCGAACATCTTGAGCTCGCGCAGCATGATGACGAGCGACGCCGCTGCTGGGTCATGACGCATATCCCACCTTCCTCGCTGGGCCGCGCAGCGCGTCGTAGCGCGTCGCTGACGCCACGGCCTTCACGATACGCCTGCTGCGACCGAAAAGTACTGACGCGGGGCTGTAGTTCGAGGTGGCGCTGTCGAGGGACTCATTTCACTATGGAGTCCGCACTGTGTGAGCTTAATGATGCAAGGCGAAAGTTTCGCGCTGTCCATTCAGCTGCTACGTTCCGTTCTTGCCGGGACGACGTACGAGTCCGCCGCCCGTGCGAACGGAATCACACGCACTGCCGTCGAGCGACGGGTGAAGTCACTGGTACTGACACTGGTCCGGGAGCGCCGGGTAATCGGCCTGCGCGAGAGCCAACTGGTCTTCGTGCGCAAGCTTCGCGCGCATCGCGGTCCGATCGAGTCGGCCCTGCAGGACTACAGCCCGGCCCTCGAATTCAAACGCGCGCCAGCGTCACCTGTACTCTCTGAGCAAGAGGTGCAGACTGCCGTGCGCCAAGTGCGTGTGCGCAGCTCCACGCCCGAGCGTGACGTTGCGATGGTTTTGATTGTGCTGGCGACGGGTCTTCGTCCCTTGGAGGTGGCGCGTCTTGAGGTCAGCGACTATCTGCGTCCCGACGGATCCGCAAGGGTGGCGTCCAAGGTGCGTGAGGAGGTGGCGAGCAACGGACGGGCGCGGCCGCTGCATTTCAGCAGCAGCAATGCGTGCAGTGCGCTCGACGCTTATCTGGCACGGCGAGTTGTTGGCGGAGCAGCATTGGACGGATCCTCGTATCGCGGGCTACACGGCCGAGATCCCTTGTTTTTAACTGCGGGTGGGCGACGTTTCCACGTTGAGGTGACCACCACAGCAGATGGACAACGGTGTTTGTGCCAGGAGATCCACCACGCCTATCGCCAGATCTTTCGACACATTGGATATCCGGGGCTGTCTGCGCTTCGCCTTCGCCACACGGTGATGGACCGGCTGCGCCGACGCGGCGCGGACGATGGTCAGATCGGTGAGTTGCTAGGAATCCGCGAACTGAGGTCGGCCAAGCGGCGAGAGGTGCGCCTTGAGGAGCTGGTGAACGAGTTGGTCTAAGGCTGGATGAGATCAGGGCCGCGTTCCAACTCGGCACCCCCAAACGAGCCGGGTCCGGTGCAGGGCCGAGGGCAGTGAGGCGCCGAGCCGCCCTCGCCCTGCCGTGCAGGCGGGGGAGGGCGTTCGACACTCTCTGGCGGACGTGGTCAGGCTTGCGCGGCTACCTTCCCGCTCGCTGCCGATCTTGCTTCGGACACGTGCGCGCCAGACGCAGTGGCCTCTTGCCTGCTCGCGGCCTTGCGCGCACGGGTGCGGACGGCGCGATCGGATCGATCCAGAACGTCCTCGTGCAGCACGTGACGTGTCAAGTCCTCTGCCGACTCGCGGTCACTCCCCGGCAAGCAGGCCAGCAGCAGCTGTCCACCGTGCCGTGCACCGCGGAAGACTGCTTGCGGCGCCGCGATGAACAGCGTCGTGCAAGCGTGCCGTACCAGTCCTCCCAGTCGCCGATTCCGCGCTTCGCGATGCTCGTGAAGCCGGATGCAGCGCTGGCAAGACAGGCACAAGCCGCGATGGCGTCGCCGCAGCACTTCGTCGCGATCGAGCTCGGCGAGTATTTCCATCGCGAGCGTCGCGTCTCGTCGCGCCTGGGCATAGAAACGGACCCAGATCAACTCTTCTTCCCTATCCACACTCTCATGTCGGCGGCGCGGCGCCGCGTACGGATCTCTTTCCAGGTTCATGGTGGTGCCTCCGTGATGAACTAAGGGTGGCGCAAGCCCGTGCGGTCGCTTTTTGGCGATGCGGGACTTGGCTTGCTTGGGCGATCGGCGGGGAATCCCGGGTCGCTGTAGGAGGCAGGCAGCTGAACTGCGCCTCGCGGGTACGTTTCTTGGGCGGCTTCGAGCCCCTCCCACTTGACGGCCTCTACAAGTGCTTCTGGCCGCGGCACGCAGCGTCGCTGGATTGGCCACGCGGGTGACCGTGGTCCGAGCTAGCAGCTGCAGGGCTCAGGAAGGTTGGAAACTGCACTGGTGGCTCTCCGGTAACCAGGCGGCACAGCTCGCGTCTTCGCGTGAGCGTCGACTTCCGAGCTTGGCGGTGGCCTGAGCCTCCCAGCAGCACGCAGCGCGTGTGCTGTGTCTGCTTCTCGATCAACATCATGATGTCCTCCAATCGAAAGTTGGGGGACGCCGATTCCCATCGGGGACACAGGTTCCCCGGCTGGAAAACTGGACCGGTGAGATCCAGCGCTTATCGGCCGCGCGAGGCGTGCCGTGGAGCAGGCCGGTCCATGAGGACTGTTCCCGCGTCTGATCGAACGTGTTCGGTTCTCGCGTGGGCCGGCCGCTTTTCGGTTGGCCCGTCATCTGGCGCCATGGGCGCGCGACCTGTGCCTGCGATGTGGCAGGTTTGCTTTCAGATCATTGAGGGGAAGGCCGGAGCCGCACGGGCTTGGCCAATCTGGGGCGAGTCACGTTCGCGGCGCCAGCGAGGCTGGACTTCCAAAGTCTGGCGACAGACCTCGAGAAGGCTGTGTGGACGCGATGCCCACGGATAGCGACGTCACTATGACAGCTTCGCGTGCAGGCAGTGTCGCGGCGGGCCGCGCCGCCACCGGATGTGGCCGAATCCTCGCGGCCAGCGGTGGTTTCGGGGTGGCGGTGGCAACGAGTGCGATCGGCGCGTTGGCTCCTTGACTCGTTTGCGGTGCAGGTTCACACGAGAAAAAACTGAAGATTGGTCCTGATTTGGGCTGGCACAGATGCGACGCGGGTGGTGACCATGAACGCTTCGGAGGCGCGTCATGGACATGCAGCGATTCAGTGTGGCGGGCCGGATCATCTCTGCGGACGATCCGGTGTTGCAGACGGTCTTGGCTGGAGCCTATGAGTCGTCAGACCGGCCGCGATGCCTGTGTTGCGACGAAGGCGTTGAGATGTATGTGGCGCGACACCGGCAGTTCGTTCTCAAGCGCATGCCGGGCACCGGTGCGCGGCACCAATCGGGCTGCCCCTCATATGAGCCGGACGGTCATCTTTCGGGGTTGGGTGAGCTCGTGGGCGATGCGGTGCTCGAGCCCCATCCCGGCCGGTTCGACCTCCACGTCAACTTTCCGTGGACGCGGGTTGCGGGGAAGGCGGTGCCGCGGGGCGAGATTCACGAGGTGGCGGAGGTGAAGGGAGCGCGGCGCCGGATGAGCCTGCGCGCCTTGATGCACTTTCTCTTTCACACGGCCGGTTTCGATCGCTGGTCGCCGGCTATGGAGGGCAAGCGCAACCAGGCGGTGCTGCACAAGTACTTGATGGAGGCCGCGGAAGGCATCACCGTGCGCGGGGTCAGCTTGGCCGAGCGGCTGTATGTGCCCGAGGCGTTCTCCGAATCGGGTCGGCATGAAGCGGCGCGTCGTCGGCGCGAGAAGTTGTCCGTGCTGATGCCCGGCGATGGTCAGAGCCCGTTGGCCATCGTGCTCGGGGAATTCAAGGGCTGCGAGGCGTCAGCATTCGGGCGAAGGATCTGGATCAAGCATGCACCGGATGCGCCGCTGCTCGTGGCGGCCCGAACCTGGGAGCGCATCGAGCGCGGCTTCGGGGCGTTGCTCGAAGCCCGGAATGCTGATACAGGGCACCGCGTTCGCGTCATCATGGCGGCGTTGATCCGCGCACGGCGGGAGCACACCTATGAGGTCGATACCGCCAGCCTGATGCTGGCGAGCGAGGAGTGGATTCCGCTGGAGGGCATCCACGAGCTTGAGTTCGTGAGAGCGCTTGTTGGGCAGCGGCGGCGCTTCATCAAGACGCTGCGCTACGACGCTCGGACGGCGGGGGCGTTTCCGAATGCGCTGCTTCTCGATACCGGGGCGCATGCCGTCCCGCTTCATGTCATGAGCGCCTTCATGTCACGCAGCGAGCGCGACGCCAAGTACAAGAGCTTGCAGGCCAACGCGCCGTGTTGGCAGTGGGGCTACGGTGAGGTGATGCCAGCGTTCCCCGACGTGCAACAGCAATGGAAGTGAGCTTTGCGCGTGACCTAATGGCCGGTAGCTTTGTGCCGGGGGGCCACCTGTGTGCCCACGCGATGTCGACCGGGAGTGAGGACCGTGTCTGGGCAATGCGCGCCGGGCCGAGCTTGCGTGAGAATGGTGTTGCTACAACTTGCAGCAATAGGGAGGCAGAGTGTCGAGCTACGTTCAAAACTCGCTGATCGCAGACGAGAAGGTGATCTACGAAGCGCAGATCAGTCTGTGGTCAATGACCCCCTCAATCGTTTTGGGCATCTTGCTGATCCCGGCCTATGGTCTGGGTCTCCTGTTCCTGCTCTCGGCCTTCATCCGCTACAAAACAACGGAGCTGGCATTCACGAACAAGCGCGTCATTGCCAAGTTCGGCTTCATCAGCCGTCAGACCATCGAAATGAACATCAGGAAGGTTGAAAGCGTTCAGGTGAATCAGGGCATGTTCGCGCGGATGTGCAATTTCGGCACGCTGGTCATCTCGGGCGCCGGCAACCCACAAGCGCCGATCCCTGGCATCTCGAACCCGATGACGTTCCGCCGCTCGTTCCTGGAATACCAAGACAGAGATGCGACATCGGCGTAAGCCGTCACTGTTGGCTGGCGGACACGGACGGGGCAGAGGATGAGGGTGAGGTTGGCGGCCGGACTTGGGGTGTTACAATTACCAAGTTGCTCCTCCCTGAGCTTCGGCCCATGTGACCTCCCTCCATGGGCTTTCAAGCCTCGCATCGTGCGGGGCTTTTTTTTGGTTCTTCGCCGATGTGCGGGGAAGAACGAGACGCGGCCAGGAGCCGCACCTGCTAAGTTGAAGTTGTCGAGACTCTTCTTCGCAGGGGGCAGCCATGGCCGCATCCCAGTGTATTTCTCGCCTCGGTGCCTGGGAAGGCTACGAGATTGACCATGACGAGGAAGTCCGCCGGGCTGGCGTGATCTGGTGCGTCATACACCTACGCTGCGTGAGGCGAGCCCGTCACCGCTGCGGCGGCTGCGGGTCGTGGATGAGGTCAGTCCATGACTGGCAGGAGCGTCGTGTCCGAGACCTTCCAATCTTCGGCGTCCCAGTGGAGCTGGTCGTTCCGCGGATGCGCCTGCTTTGTCCGCGATGTGGTCCCAAGCTGGAGCACCTGTCTTGGCTGGAGCCCTACGCACGGGTGACGGTGCGGTTGGCCGACAGCGTGGCACGGCTGTGCAAGTTGATGTCGATCCGCCACGTGGCGCAGTTCTATGGGCTGGCTTGGACGACGGTCAAACGCATCGACAAGCGCTATCTGGAGCGCGAGCTCGGTCCTGTCGATCTGGCAGGGGTGCGTGTCATCGCGATGGACGAATTCGCAATCCACAAGGGCCACCGTTACGCGACGGTCGTCGTCGAGCCGTATCGCAAACAGGTGCTCTGGGTTGGCCTGGGGCGCGGGCGCGCCGACATCCGTCCGTTCTTCGAGCTGCTGGGCGCCGCCGGCAGGGCCGGCCTGCAGGCGGTGGCCATGGACATGAATGCGGGGTACGCCGAGGAAGTCCGAGCCCAGTGTCCCGGCGCCAAGATCGTCTACGACCTGTTCCACGTCGTGGCCAAGTATGGCCGCCAAGTCATCGACCGGGTGCGTGTCGATCAGGCCAACCGGCTACGCGGCGACAAGGCCGCGCGCAAGCTGGTCAAAGGCGCTCGGTGGCTGCTGGCGCGCAACCTGAGCAACGTCACGCGCGCCCAGGACCTCGTGCGCTTGCGCGACCTGCTCAAAGCCAACAAGGCGCTCTTCACCGTCTACGTGATGAAGGACGACCTCAAAACGCTGTGGGACTACCGGCATAGCGGCTACGCCGAGCGCTTCTGGAAGCAGTGGTACGACCGGGCCATGCGAAGCCGTATCGAGCCGCTCAAGGCATTTGCTCGCAACCTCAAAAGCTACTTGCCAGGCATCCTCTCGCACTGCCGATGGCCCTTGGGGACCAACTTGGTCGAGGGCATCAACAACAAGATCAAAGTCATCAAGCGCATGGCCTACGGCTTCCGCGATGACGACTACTTCTTCCTCAAGATCCGGGCAGCGTTCCCCGGAGATCGGCGATGAACCTTTTTTTTTCCCTTGCTGCTGAGGCGAGTAGTCTGCCGAGGCGGAGCGACCTACTTGGGTGCCTTGAACCATTTGGCTTCAATCTGGCACCCGGTGGACGGAGAGCTCGGGCGATGGAGCCCGCACACACCTAGCAAAAAACACGCAGGGATCAGGTCTGCAGCCAGCATCAAAGCTTGGCGATCGCTAAAAGATCGCTGAGGCTGACATCCAAAGCTTGCGCGATTTGTGCTGCAAGCACCAAGCCAATGTTTTGGCCACCGCGTTCTACGCTGCTCATGTAGGAACGGTCGATCCCCGCCTCATGCGCAAGCGCTTCCTGTGAAAGCCCCTGCGCAAGTCGTCGCTCACGAACAGCAGCTCCGAACGCAACCAGTTGCGGAGTTTTGGCGTAGCGAGGAGATGGACGAGGCACCCCGCAATGGTTCTATCTTGACTTTGATAGCACCACGGACGATCATCCACAACAAGAGGTGCAGGCGCCGCGCTGACTCGGTACGTTTCCGGCCCCAATGGTGGCTGCGAAAGGCCGGACGAGATGTAGCTCACTGCCCTGCGACGTCAAAGTCCTGCTGAGCCAATCAGGTCGGACAGCTTTACGCCGAGCGCAGTTGCGATCTGCGCCGAATGAACGAGACCGATGTTTTGCTCACCTCGCTCTACGCTGCTCATGTACGAACGGTCGATGCCGGCGTCGTGAGCCAAGTCCTCTTGGGACACGCCAGCAGCGAGGCGAAGCCGTCGGACGGCGGCGCCGAACGCCACCAGTTGTGGCGCTTGAGAGTGGCGGGGGGATGGCTTCGGCACATGGTCATAATTTCTCGTTGACGCTCATAGCACCACGGACGATCATCCTCACGATGTGCTTTTTCACCCTTTGACGCTCTGAAGGAGAAATGACGTGACGATCCCACTTTCAAGCAGCCCGTAGAGGGGGCGCCAGGCTAGGGAATTCCAATGAGCAACGATTGGACACTTGTCTTCTCGCGTATCAAACTGGCCTTGATGCGCCGTGGTCGTTCTTCGCATGAGGCAGATGACTTCGTGCAGGAAGCCTGGGTGCGGTTGGCCTCCTACGAAGGCGGCCAGCCGGTGGCGCAGCCTGAAGCCTTCCTGATGCGCACGGCGCTGAATTTGTCGGTCGACGCCCATCGGGCTCGGATCGCGCATGGCGATCAGGTGCTGGTGGAGGAAGCGGTGCTGATCGATACGGCTCCCGGCACCGAGGCCATCGTGCTTGCCCGGGAGCGTCTGGCTCGCCTGAGCGAGTGCGTGGGTCGCCTGAAGCCCAAGACCCGTGAGATCTTTCTGGCTCACCGGGTGGATGGTCGGACGTATCAGGACATCGGGCTCGAACACGGCTTGAGCATCAGTACCGTGGAGAAGCACGTCGCCAAGGCCACGCTGCAACTCACCACCTGGATGGAGGGATGGTGATCATGGCCGGCGT
Source organism: uncultured Burkholderiales bacterium (assembly GCA_966211105.1). Lineage (GTDB taxonomy): Bacteria > Pseudomonadota > Gammaproteobacteria > Burkholderiales > Burkholderiaceae_C > Roseateles. Next base: position 3,478 of record CBIHMU010000016.1, on the reverse strand, counting down.
GGTGGGTGCCGGCGGTATTCGCCCGCAATGGCACGGGTGAGGCCGGAGATCGCCGCGGAGGCGGCCGTCTGGGTGGCCCGGCTGCATGGTCCAAGCCGCTCGGCGCGCATGGAGCAGGAGTGTCTGCGGTGGCAGTCCCTGTCCGCGGAACATCGACTCGCCTTCGAGCGCTCCACGGACGTCTGGCAGGAGGTGGGCGGGCTCACGCTGTCGGCGTACGCGAGCGCGGTATCGCCCGGAAATGTCGCGCCGGGGCTCCTTGGAGTGACGCGTCGCCGCTGGGCGGTGGTGACGATGGTCTTCGGGGCGCTCGTTGCCGGGGCGCTTCCCTTCACCGCCGCACAGCGTTACGAGACCGGCGTGGGTGAGCGGAGGACCGTGGTGCTCCAGGACGGCTCCCGGATGTCGCTCAACACGGCCAGTCGTGCGCGTGTGCGCATGGAGGGTGCCCGTCGCCTGGTTGATCTGGAGGATGGCGAGGCCTTGTTCGAGGTCGCGAAAGATCCGGAGCGTCCCTTCATGGTGGTCTCCGGTGGAGTGCAGGTGCGCGCCACGGGGACCACGTTCGCGGTTCGTGCCAGCGTGTCGACGGCGTCCTCCGTACAGGCTGAGCGCGTGGCGTCGGGTACTTCTGCTACGTCAGCTGCGTCGGCTACGTCCGCGGCGCCAGCCCGGGTGTTGTCCATCACGCTGGTGGAAGGGCGTGTCGTGGTGGGCGAAGGAACAGGGAAGGGCGTTGGCGTCGATAGGAAAGGCGTCTTGTCCGTTCCCATAACGATGTCGCCAGGGGAGCGGCTTCGCGTCATTCAAGATAGTGGACTGCCGCGGGACACTGACACGCCGCCGGCGCGGGATGCCCTTGGCGTACCCGGCTCGCTCGGTGCGGGGGTGACCATCGCGCGGGATCGGCCGCGGATGGACCAGGCCATGGGATGGCAGCGGGGGGAGGCGGTGTTCGACGACGCCACGCTTCAGGAGGCGGTCAACGAGATGAACCGCTACAGCACGAGGCTCATCGTGGTGACCGGGGCCGGCGAGGGCGCGCGGCTTCGGGTCAGCGGGGTGTTCCGCACCGGAGACAACGCCGGGTTTGCCCGGGCGGTGGGCAGGCTGCACGGTCTGCGCGTGGTCGACGCGGGTGGGCGCATCACCCTGGGCGGTGGGCCAGAGGTGCGACTGGGGCGCGCCGCGATGTCGGCGACTTCTGAAGCGCGGTGACATCTTCGCGGTGACACCTTGCCCATGGGCGTCCGCCGGAAGCGAACGAAATTTGCACGGCGCGAGGTGTCGTTCTGTCACGCTACGATGCGCCGGTGCTAGACCAGTGCCGTACCGTTTTGCTCCTGGACGACTTTCCCGACGCGGCGGAAGCCGTCGCGGCCTGGTTGGAACTGGATGGATGGCAAACGACCTGCGAGGTCACCATCGGTCAGGCGCTCCTGTGTCTCGAGCGCGATCGCCCATCCGCTCTGGTGATCGAGCCCTACCTGCGGTCTGGCAACGCCATGACAGTCGCCCGAGCCGCCCGAAGCCTCGCAACGGGCCGCCCGCTGATCGTGTCCATGTCCGCCGCTGCCAGGTCGGGCGACCTCGTCGCCTACGAGCCGACGCTTTTCGACTTCAACCTGACCAAGCCGATCGACATGGCGCAGCTCAGCGACAACCTCACGCGCCACAGCGGTCGGCGCCATCTCTGATCCCTTGAGGTCCTCGCCGTTGCGCGTGGCGGAGCCATTCGGCAAGGTCGCGCTCCCCGCCTGTCAACCTTCGCACCCTCGCATCGGAGTCGGCGGGCGGCGTTGCGCCGGACGGTGACGACAATTGAGTTCGACGCGCTGTCGTTGGTCGGCGCACGGTGGAAGCCGCTGAAGTAGGTTGCGGGCACATGGCATGCCCGAGTGCCGCATCCACCATCCCGCGAGATCCAGCCATGTCGATACCCGATAAACCGGCGCAAGGTGATGCGATGCTCGCGGCGCTGGCCGCGCTGCAGACGGAGGTTCAGGCATTGACCGAGGCGATGTATGCGCTTCATCTGCAAGCGGTTCACCTGCAAGCGGTGGCCTGTGCTGCCATCGACACTCATCCCGCCCCTCGCGAGCTGCAGGCGTGTTTCGAACGACAAATCGAGCACACGGTGCGACAGATCCCTCCCCACAACCTGGAAGCGCTCAACACGCAAACCCAGGCTTGGATGGACCGCATGAGCCGTCGGGCCCAGATGCTCGCTGGCAGTGAGACGGAAACGGCCGCGGCGAGGACCTCCTACGTTCAGTAGGAAGGCAGCTTTCTGAGCCTGCGGCGGTTCTGAGTCGGGCCGTCAGTCTGAACCTCCGCCGCCGCTGCTGCTGCGTACGCAGGCTGCTCTGCGCTACGGCGACGTTCGTATGGCGTTGGCGTGATCACAACGCGCCCGGCATTCTTTCTCATCTTCGCCGGCACATTGATGGCTGGACAGCGCGCTGCAGCGATCATGAGCTTGATCCAGACGGCCAAGCGCAATCGGCACGACCCGTACGCCTACCTCAGCGATGTCCTGTCTCGCCTGCCCACTCACCGGGCGTGCGACATCGACGATCTGCTGCCTCATCGTTGGCATCAAGGGGCCTGACAGATCACCGCGCCGGATCAATCTGTGATCCATGGTTGGCGGCATACTGCTCGGATCGTCTACCACTGCGGAACTTCGGACATGCATGATTCAGTCGAAGATCGACTTGGCACCTGGATCGGCATGTGGAACGAGCAGTTAGCTCACGTCGACGACGTTGCGTTGGCTGTGGAGAAACTCGTTGCCGAAGGATTGAGTGTGAGCCACTTTGCGTCATTGCCGCGGTCGGTGAAACAACAGGTGCTGCACGACCTGGACACATTCACGCATGAGGGAAGGCGAACCTACTACATCGCGCATACGGCTGGCGAAGAGATCGACGATTCCGAGCTGATGCGATCGGTGGCTGCATCCTTCGCGGCGGCCGGAATCTGGTCTCCAGAAATGCTGGCAAACATGGGACCGCCAGAGCAGAAGTGGGGGCCCGACGCTCAATCTTGAGGTGCCTCGATTCGAGACGCAGCCATTGAGGCCGTCGCTTCCGCCGTTGTCAACATGACTTCCCGAGGCGCTTACACCGCTCTTACCTGCCGCTCGGCGGTCTCGGCCTTGAGTAGCTGCGCCAACACGGGCTGAGCGGCCTCATAGGCCGGTGCACCTTGCTCGGCAAGCTCAGAGATGGCCTGCGCCATGCCGAACATCTTGAGCTCGCGCAGCATGATGACGAGCGACGCCGCTGCTGGGTCATGACGCATGTCCCACCTTCCTCTCTGGGCCGCGCAGCGCGTCGTAGCGCGCTCACGTTGGCTTCGGTTCGTTGATGAGTTGAAGTGCCTGAGCGGCACTGACGGGCGGAGGCGTGCTGCTCTTGTCGTCGACGAGGCGATGCAGCAGATTGACCACGTGCATCTTGGTTGGCACACCTGT
>CBIHMU010000015.1:0-85860 GCA_966211105.1 uncultured Burkholderiales bacterium | reverse complement strand
GCGGAATGGGGGGAGGCATGGTGGGCGACGTGCTGGGAAGAGGCGAAGTTGAAAGACATCGGCCCGGCCCGCAGTGCGCGGCCGGGCCGATGCTTCAGTTGCCGGGGCAAACCCCTCTGGTTCGCCGAAAAAACAGACTCACCACACCCGGCAGCGCTCCGCGTCCGGCTTCACCATCTTCTGCCCGGGCTTGCAGCGGAAGGCCTGCTCGAACTCCGGCATGTTCACCGCGACGCCGTTGATCCGGTAGCGTCCCGGTGAATGCGGGTCGGTCAAGGCATGCACGCGCGCATATTCGGGTCGGGCGTGGCTGCAGTCCCACTGCGCGAAGCCGACGAAGAAGCGTTGCTCCGGCGTCAGTCCGTCGCGGTCGGCGGGCTTGGGGGACATGTCCGCGATCTGGGCCTTCCACGCCGCGTGCGCCAGCACCAGGCCGCCGAGGTCGGCGAGGTCCTCGCCCAGCGTCAGCTTGCTGTTGATGCGGATGTCGTCGACGACCACATACTGCGCGTACTGCTTCGCCACGCAGGCGGCGCGCTGCTCGAAGGCCTGACCGTCCTTCTTCGTCCACCAGTCGCGCAGGTTGCCCTTGGCATCGAACTGCCGGCCTTCGTCGTCGAAGCCGTGGATGAGCTCATGCCCGATCGTGCCGCCGGTGTTGCCGTAGTTCGGCGCGTCGTCCAGCTTCGGATCGAAGAGCGGCGCCTGCAGCACGCCGGCGGGGAAATTGATGTCGTTCATCTGCGCGTCGTAATACGCATTGACCGTCTGCGGCGTCATGCCCCATTCGCCGCGGTCCAGCGGCTTGCCGATCTTCGCCAGCTGGCGCTTGAGTTCGAAGCCGTTGCCGCGCATCACGTTGCCGGCGAAATCGTCGCGCGCCACCGTCAGCGCGCCGTAGTCGCGCCAGCGGTCCGGGTAGCCGATCTTGTTGACGATCGCGTGGAGCTTTTCCACCGCGCGCTGCTTCGTCGTCGCGCTCATCCAGCCCAGCGACTGGATGCGCGCGGCCATCGCGTCCTCGATCTGCTTCGTCATCGTCAGCGTCTTGTCCTTCAGGTCGGGACTGAAGTTGCGGGCGACGAACTCCTGGCCCAGCGCCTCGCCGAGCTGCGCGTCGACCAGCTCGACGCAGCGCTTCCAGCGGGCCTTCAGCTGCGGCACGCCTTGCAGCGTCTGGCCGAAGAACTCGAAGTTGGCCGATACCACCGCGCCGGACAGCGTCGGCGCCTGGCTGCTGACCAGCTGCCAGCGCAGGGCGTTGCGCAGCTGCGCCAGGTCGCGCTGGCGCAACTCCTTCGACAACGCCTTGAAGAACGCCGGCTCGGTCACGTTGTAGGCGGCCTGCGGATCCAGGCCCAGCCCGCGCTGGTAGGCGGCCCAGTCGAAGCCCGGCGTCAGCGCCTGCAGGCCGGCGGCCGTCATCGGATGGAAGCCCTTGTAGGGATCGCGCTTGTCGACGCGGCTCAGCGACGCGCGCGCCAGCGCCGTCTCCATGGCCATCACCTGCTTCGCCTGCGCGCGGGCGGCTTCAGGCGCATCGCCGAGCAGCTCGAAGCTGCGCGCCACGTGGGCGATGAACTGCGCGCGCAGCGCGCGCGACTTCCCGTCGGCCTTGAAGTAGTACTCGCGGTCGGGAAGGCTCAGGCCGCCGGCGTAGGCGAAGGCGATCACCCGCGTCGAATCGGCCATGTCCTGGCCGGACGTGAAGTGGAAGAAGACGCGCTCGTTGTTGGTCGCCAGGTGCAGCGCCGCGAGCAGCGCCGGCAATTCACGGCGGTCCTTCAGCGCATCGATGCGCGACAGCAGCGGACGCAGCGGCGCGAGCGCCTGACGGTCGGCGGCGGACTCGTCCATGCAGGCGGCGAAGTAGTCGCCCATGCGGACCTGGTTGGCGCTGCGCTGCGGATCGGCGGCCGAGAGCTTGTCCAGGATGCCCCAGAGGTAGCGCTGGTTCTCGTTGGCCATCTTGGCGTAGACCGACCAGCGCGCCTGGTCCGGCGGGATCGGATTGGCGGCCATCCAGCCGCCGCAGGCGTACTGGTAGAGGTCTTCACATGGATCGGCACTGCGATCCATGGCGGCGGTGTCCAGGCTCGGCGTGTAAGGCAGCTGGTCCAGCGGTCCTTCGGGCGTCGCAGCTGCAGCCGTGGCCGGCTTCGCCGCGTCTGCCGCGCTGGCGGACGCTGCGTTCTGCGCGGCGGCGTCAGCTGCGGCGCCAAAGGAAACGGCCGCGACGAGCGCGGCCGCGGCGGTGCGGGCGAGGAGGTGAGGGGTCATGCTCGACAGCGGTGAGTGGGTGCTGACGGGCATTCTCCGCCAGGCGCCCGCCGCCGCGGGGTGCCGGATGACACCTCGGGTTGATCCGTCTTGGCGCCGGGCGGCACGGCGTTCCGTGCGCCCCGCCCGCTTACCGCCTGCTCACTGCATGCTCACTGCATGCTCACAGCGCGCTCACTGCACGCTGAAGCTGTTGAGCGCCTTGGAGAACTTGAACAGCCACAGGTGCGTGAGTCGATCGACCTCGTTGCCGCGCGTCACGCGCGACAGGACCGCGCCGGTCGCGCAGCTGCCGTCCTGGACGATCACGCCGTTGACGTCGACCGTGCACTCGGTCGGATCGCCGGCGACGACCTTGCCCTTCGCATCGACCAGCACCGACTTCAGGCCGAAGTCGTTGTCGTTGATCAGCGCCAGCGTGCTGCCGTCGACGATCGCCAGACCTTCGGCCTTCTCGGCCTTCCAGCCGGCGGCGTTCAGGTCGAGCAGCACCGTCTTCTTCAGCTTCACGACGTTGGACCAGCTCACCGCCGACGCGGTCACGCCGTCGATGCTGTTCTTCTCGAGCTCGATGCCGATCGCGGCGATGTCGGTCGCCCCGGCCGGCAGCTCGACGAGCATCAGGAAGTTGCGCACCGCGCCGGTCGCATCGGCGCCCTGCTCCACGACGATGAACTTGCCGTTGCCCAGCGCCACCAGGTCACCCAGCTTGGCGCTGCCGGTGCGGTTGCGGTCCCACTTCTCGCCCTTGGCCGCGAGCGGGTAGCTCAGCGGATAGGCGTAGAGCCTGGACGTCTCGGTCTTCGGATCGAACTCGATCCAGCGCGCGAACTGCGCGAAGTCGCGCACCTTGACCTTGTCGTCCTTCTTGCCGTCCTGGTCCAGGTCGGCGCTGTCGACGGCCTCGACGCTCTTGCCGGCGTTGTCCACCGGATCGATCGGGCTCTGCAGGAAGCCGTGCAGCTTGCCGCTGCCGGTGTCCATCGCCAGGCCTTCCATGCCGCGGTTGGCGCGGCGGTTCTTCAGCACCTCGGGCAGGCTGCCCGCGGCCGTGCCCGGCGCGTAGCGCTTGATGATCTGGAAGGTCGCCGCGTCGATCTTGACGATGAACGGACCGTACTCGTCCGAGGTCCAGAAGGCCTTGTTCGCGTCGTCGTAGACCAGGGTCTCGCTGTCCAGGCCGTTCGCGTCGAAGTTGCCCTTGGTCGGGTCGAACTTCATCGTGTCGGCCAGCGGCACCTCGGCGCTGCTGCCGACGGCGCCGAAGGGCAGCGGACGGCCCGTGACCTTGCTGCCGTTCGGGTTCTTCAGCGGATTCAGGCTGGAGATGACCGCGCCCTCCTTGCCCAGCGTGATCACGCCGATGGACGGCGCGAAGCTCGGCGCCGGGAACATCTTGGTGGCGACGACGGCACCGTTGTCCGGCCGCGGTGCGCTGGGGCTGTCGCCGTTGGGACCGCGGTCGGTGATGCCCCAGAACTCGAGCGCGCCCGCGGCGTTCCTGCCCTTGTAGGCCAGGCCGGAGCCGACCGCCGGGTAGAAGCCCTTCGGGAAGTCCTTCTTCGCGTCGGCGTTGCCGCCCTCGTAGGGCACGTACTGGCTGTCGGCCGCGCGGATCTGGAACTTCGTGATCGCGACCGCGCCGCCCGCCGTGTCCTGCGTGGCGCTGCTGGTCTCGGTCTTGCCGAGCAGCGTGGCCATCGTCGATTCATAGTGCTCGACCGCCGCGGCGCGGCGGTTGGCGTTCATCGTCCGGCCCGCGTACGGCTGGCCGTAGACGTCGTTCTGACCGGCCGGCAGCAGCGCGGCGAAAGCCTTGTCGAAGTCGGCCGCGGCCAGGCTGAAGTCCAGCGCCTTGGTCTGCGCGTCGTGCACGGCGGCGGTGATCTTGATGCCGTTGGTGGGATCGTCGTCCTCGTCCAGCGCCTGCAGGAACACCAGGCGGTTCTGCAGCTTGGCCTCGGTCAGCACGGCCGTCCCGGCCAGGTCGGCGGCGGCGACCGTCGCCGCGCACGTGGCGCTGCCGAGCACCACGCTGCCGACGCTGAAGCCGACCATGTCACCCGCCTTGCAGGTGAACACGCCGTTCACGCCCGTCTTGCCGGTGATGCCCGACGGCGCGGCGGCGTAGGTGACGCCCTCGACCGGCGCATCCACCAGCTGCGCCTGCATCGCCGCGCCGTTCTGGGGGATCACGTAGGGATCGTTGTCCTTGGTATTGCAGGCGGTCAGGGCGGCCGCGGCGGTCAGGGTCATCACGGTCAGGCCCAGGCGGCGGAACACCGCGTTGGCAGGCATGGCGGCACGCGCGGCGGAACGGTCGGTCGTCTTCTTCATGTCGATCTTTCGTGGCTCGAGGACTGACGCGCCCGGCTTCCCTCGACAGAACCGTGACGCGACAGGGCGGCACGCTAGGGGCTGGCGATGACAGCCCCGTGAAGAGCGTTAACGAATCGACACGAATACGACAAGCAGCGGGGATTCCCCAGCAGAAAGCCCCGGGTCGCGTCACGGTGGACGCGATCCGGGGCTCCGGTCAGACGGCTGCAGAGGAGGGGATCAGCCGTTGACCTTGATGCGGTTGTTCACCGACTGCACGCCCTTGGCCGCCAGGGCCATCGAGCCCGCGCGGTCGCGCGAGGCCAGGTCCGGCGCGGTGCCGTCCAGCGTCACGTGGCCCTTCTCGGTCTCGACCTTGACGTCGAGCGCGCTGAGCTTCGGGTCGCCGGCGAGCGAGGCCTTGATGGACGTCGTGATCTGCGCGTCGTCGATGGCGGCGCCGGCCTTGTCGGCGGCCCGTTCCATCTTGGCGCCGGCCTTGTCCATGGCCTGCTCGGTGTCCTGCTTGGCAGCTTCGGACTTCTGTTCCATCTTGGCGATGCCATCGTCCAGGCGCTGGCCGGCGGTGCGGCCATCGTCCTCACGACCGCAGGCGGTCAGCGCGACGGCGGCCACCACGGCGGGCAGCAGCAGGGACAGGGCGGCGGGGCGGGAAGAGTGCTTCATGGCGAGGCTCCTTTCGCGGGTGCTAACCGCGGGATAGGCGGGGATCGCGGAAATTCCGCGGACATTCCGCGGGTGGCCGCGGATCCATGCCTTCACTCTAAGCCGCCGACCGCGCGCGCCGGGTCGGTGGCCGCCGGAAGCGGCGGTCCCCCGGCGGCCCGGTGCGTCGTAGGAACGCGCCTACAGCCCGCCGCCGGCACCCGCCGCGCCTGGTGGGGGCGTCATACCTGGTATCGGGAAATCGATCCGCGGAATGTCCGGTTCGTCGCGCTTGAGCGGCAGCCACGCGCAGACCTCGGTGCCCTGGCCGGGCACGCTGCGCAACTGCAACTGACCGCGCTCGGCCTCGACGCGGAAGCGCATGCCCAGCAGCCCGTGCGAGCCGAGCGCCAGCCGGCTCGGGTCGAAGCCCTGGCCGTTGTCGGTCACGGTCACCAAGGCCTGCGCGTACTCGCGCTTGAGCGACACGGCCACCTCGGTCGCCTGCGCATACTTGGCGGTGTTGGTCAGCGCCTCCTGCACGAGCCGGAACGCCGTCAGCTGGGCGCTCGGGACCAGGTCGACCGCGGGATCGAGCTCCACCGCGATCGGGACGCCGAGCCGCTCCGAGGTCTCGCGGCAGAGGATCTCCAACGCGGGCACCAGGCCCAGCTGGTCGAGCGTCGACGGGCGCAGGTCCTCGATGATCCGGCGCTTGAGCGCGATGCCGCTGTTGAGCGTCTCGGTCAGGTGGTTCAGGCGCTGCATCAGTTCCGGCGCCCCGGCCTGGAGCTTGGGCCGCAGCCGCGCCACGTCGAGCTTGGCCGCCGTCAGCAGGGCGCCGAGCTCGTCGTGCAGGTCGCGGGCAAGCCGGGCGCGTTCATCCTCGCGCGCGGTCTGCAGATGGCGCGCCAGCTGCGTCAGCTCGGCGGTGCGGCGCGTCACCTCGACCTCCAGCCGGTCGCGCTCGGCGCGCACCTCCTGCGCCTGCTCGGCGCGCTGGACGTCGAGCGCCCGGCTCTTGCGCACGAACAGCACGAACACGATCAGGCTCAGCAGCGTCATGCCGGCCACGCCGATGCGGCTCAGCATCAGCGTGTCGTAAACCTGACCGGTGCCCAGCGCGATGCGGCGGTTCTCGTCGGCCAGCAGCTCGGCGGAGCGGCGGCGGATCTGCTCCATCTGGTCGCGGCCGATGTCGGTCATCATGAGCTCGCGGCCGGCCGATTCGCGGCCGGTCTCGTAGAGCTTGAGCACCTCCTGCAGCTCGCTCAGCTTGGCGCTGACGGCCCCGGCGATCTCCTTGCTGCGGTGCTCGGCATCCTCGGCGCCGACCTGCGCGTACATGCGCTGCAGGGAGCTCAGCCCCTGCGACGCATCCTCGGCGGCGAAACGGTAGGGGTCCAGGTATTCCGGCCGGTGGGTGATCAGGTATCCCCGTTGCCCTGACTCCGCGTCGGTCACGCGGGCCATCAGCCGGAGCAGTTCCATCCGGGCCCGGCCCAGCGTGTCCAGACGGTCCATCTGCGAGACGGCGCCGAAGTAGGCCAGCTCGCTGATCAGGATCATCAGCAGGGCCACGAACACACCCAGCGGCATCGCCCAGGTCTTGCGACCCAGATTCGTGACGGTGTCCTTCAGACTCATCCTCTACACTCCCTGAGCGATTTCGCTCACTTGACCATCGCCACCATGATCCGAATCGCCATCGTCGACGACCACGCGATTGTCCGCGCCGGGCTGCGGCAATTCCTCTCCGAACAAGTCGACCTGCGCGTCACCGGCGAAGCCGGATCCGGGCGCGAGGCCCTGGACCTCGTGCGCGCCGGCGAGCTCGACGTGATGCTCATGGACCTCTCGCTGCCCGACCAGAGCGGCGTCGAGACCCTGGCCGCGATCAAGGCGCGCAAGCCGGAACTGCCGGTGCTGATCCTGAGCGGCTTCCCGGAAACGCACTACGCGACCACGCTGCTGCGCCAGGGCGCCAGCGGCTACCTCAACAAGGAATGCGACCCCGAGGAGATCGCCACGGCGATCCGGACCGTCTTTCGCGGCCGCAAGTACATCACGCCGGCCGTGGCCGAGCTGCTGGCCGAAGGCCTGGGCTCGCCGGCCGACCAGGCCGCGCACGACACGCTGTCGGAGCGCGAGCTGCAGGTCTTCCTGCGCCTGGCGCGCGGCGAGACCGTCGGTCACATCGCCGACGGCATGTCGCTGAGCGTGAAGACGGTCTCGACCTACCGCTCGCGCGTGCTGGAGAAGCTCTCGCTCAACACCAACAGCGAGCTGACCTACTACGCCCTCAAGAACGGGCTGATCGAGTAGCGGCATCGCCGGCGTCGCGGTTGGCCGCGTCGGCCAGGCCGCCGCAGTAGGCGAGCAGGTCTTCCAGCTCGGCCGATTTGTCGAAGACCTTGTCGGCGCCCAGCGCGAAGCAGCGCTGGCGCATGTCGGGCGTGGCGTAGTTGCTGAGCACGACGCGGCGCGCTCCCGGCATGCGCTCGCTGGCCGCGCGCAGCACGTTCAGGCCCGTGCCTTGCGCCAGGAAGATGTCGATGATCAGCAGGTCGCAGCCTTGATGGTCCTGCGACAGCCAGCTCAAGGCGCCGTTCTCGTCCACCGCATGGCCGAGGACGCGCAGATCCACCATCTCCTCGAGCGTCGCCACCAGGTTCTCCCGGATGACGGCGTTGTCCTCGACGAGGAAGCAGGTGAGGGCGGCACTGGCGGGCTGGGAATCCATGGGACGGCTCGTGAACGGCTCGAAACCACAAGCGGATACGCGCAAACGGACGGGTTGCCAGGCAGACCGTCCGTTTGCGCGGTGCATCCGCTGGCGGTTGGTCAGGCCGCCGACGGACACACGATCAGGGGAATCGCGTCAGCGCATCAGTTGCGGATCGCGATCTCGTTCTTGACGCGCTTCACGCCCTTGACTTCACGCGCCAGGCGTTCCGCATCGGACTTCTCCGTCGCGTTCTTGGCGAAGCCGGTCAGCATCACTTCGCCTTGCAGCGTCTCCACGTGGATGGAGCTGGCGTCGACCGACTTGGCCTCGACGAACTTGGACTTCACAGCGGTGGTGACGGCTGCGTCGTCGACGTATTCGCCGACGGAGGATTGACCGCGCGTCACGGCGCAGCCAGGCAGCAGGGTCAGGGCGCCCACAGCGGTGGCCAGGGCGAGAACGGTGGCTCGAATCATCATGTTGATCTCCTTCGATTGATGAAAAGGCTCGGACTCACGCGGCGTGGCGGTCTGACGACACGACAGCAGGGGCCGGCTCGGCGAACGTCGCGGGGGCGTGGTCCAGCAGATAAGGAAGCGCCGCTTCCAGTCCCAGCACCGGTTCGTGGTCGCTGACCGCGGTCCATTGGACCTGGCAGGCGAAATCATGAACGTGCAAGGCGAGGGAATGGTGGTCGGCGATGCCCATCTGTCAGCTCCTTGTGCACCCCGTGGTGCGCTGAGATGGACTCTACGTATCCCGAACAGTCCGCCCTGTCGTCCACGTCCGCGATGTCTTGTAGGACAAGCGGAAATGGCTTCGCCCACGGGCGGAATGAGGCGTTGTCCTACAAGCCATCGCGCGAGGCCCCCACAGGCCGGACCAGCCGGTCTCCCTAGGATGCAGGCATCGAACAAGAGACTTGAGACGAGAACAAGATGAACACCTTCACCGCCGCCGTTGGAAGCGCCGCCCTGGCCCCCGCTCCCGCCCATCCCGACTTCCGCCCTTCCCATTGCGTGAATGCCGAGCTGCTGCTCTCCACGCCGCTGACGGTGGTGGTCAAGGCGCAGCTGTCCTATATCGACGCGGACGGCCGGGCCGACGTTCAAGAGCTGGCCCTGGTGATCCCCCGCAGCCGCTGCGCTGGCGACCATCCGTACTGGCCGGCACTGCTGTCTGCCGCGACAGAGCACTGGCAGCGTTGCCGCGGCAGCGCCCGCCACCTGTCCGCCTGCGTGGACGGCGAGTGGCAGACGGTGCTGACCGCGCAGACCCCACAGACCACGCATTGAGCGCGGGCCGCGCGCGCTGAACGCGTTGCGCAGCCGCTGCAGGCAGCGCCCTCACGCTGCTCTCAGACAGGGCGCGGATAATCCGTCACTGGCCGATCACGGCCTGACGACGATGATCCGACGCCCTGCTTCCTTTTTCCCCGCCACGTTCCGCCCGCTCGCCCTGTCCGTCCTGGCTGTCTTCGCTGCTGCGTTGACGACGGGCTGCGGCAGCTTCGGCACGACGAGCGCCGAGCGCAAGAACTCCGTCTACCAGAACGAGCGCTTCGCCTCCGACGAGACCTTCTCGCGGCTGTTCGATTCGAGCGTCCACGACACCTGCGAGGCGGCGCGGCGCGCGCTGCTCAGCCAGGGTTACGTGATCAACACGGCGCTGCCGGATTCGATCTCCGGCACCAAGCGCTTCCAGCCCGAGGGCGAGGTGCACGTGGAGATCAGCTTCACGGTGGTGTGCGTGCCGGAAGGCGGCGGCGGAAAGCTCGCGACGGCCTACGTCTCGGCGCTGCAGGACCGCTACGCCGTCAAGCGCAGTGCGAACTCCACCAGCCTGGGCGTGAGCGCGATCGGCTCGATCTCGGTGCCGCTGTCCTCGTCGACGGAATCGCTCGTCAAGGTCGCCTCCGAAACCATCCCCGCCGGACAGTTCTACGACCGCTTCTTCGCGCTGATGCAGCGCTTGATCACACAGCAGGGGACGGAGGACGCGAGCGATCTGGACAAGACGGGCGGGTGAGTCGTCTCCCCCGAGTCACTGTGGCGTCGATGCCTGCGGCTTGCCCGCCGTGCGGGTCTTCTCGAGCACCAGGCCGCGGCGCTCCAGCAGCGGCTGGATCTGCGGCTCGTGGCCGACGACGCCGCGGAACAGCGTCAACGCATCCTGGCTGCCGCCCTGCGACAGCAGCTTGGCGCGGAACGCGTCGCCCAGCTCGCGCTTCAGGCCGCCGTTGGCCTTGAACCACTGCACCGTGTTGGCGTCCAGCACCTCCGACCAGACATAGGCGTAGTAGCCCGCCGCATAACCGCCCATGATGTGGCTGAAGTAGGGCGTGCGGTAGCGCGGCGGCACCGCGTCGTAGTCGTAGCCCTCCTCGCGCAGCGCCTTGGCCTCGAAGGCCATCACACCGTCGGCACCGGGCACCTGGTCCGCCGGCAGCTGATGCCAGCGCTGGTCCAGGCTTGCGGCGCTGAGGTATTCCGTCGTCGCGAAGCCCTGGTTGAACTGCTTGGCCGCCAGCACCTTGTCCAGCAACGCGCGCGGCATCGGCTCGCCGCTCTTGTAGTGCTTCGCGTAGTTGGCGAGCACGCTCGGCCAGTCCGCCCACATCTCGTTGACCTGCGACGGGTATTCGACGAAATCGCGCGGGACTTTGGTGCCGGCCATGCTCGGGTATTTCACGTTCGAGAACATGCCGTGCAGCGCATGCCCGAACTCGTGGAACATCGTCGTGACCTCGTCCCACGTCAGCAGTGTCGGCTTGCCGTCCGCCGGCTTCGGGATGTTGAGGTGATTCGCCACCACCGGCTTCTGGTTCAGCAGCCCGCTCTGGTCGACGTAGGCGTTCATCCAGGCCCCGCCGCGCTTGGACGGCCGCGCGTACATGTCGGCGATGAAGATGGCCAGCTGCGAGCCGTCGGCGTTGAACACGTCGTAGACCAGCACGTCCGGGTGATAGACCGGCAGGTCGTGGCGCTGCTTGAACTTCAGGCCGTACAGCTGCCCAGCCGCGTAGAACACACCGTTCTCCAGCACGTTCTTCATCTCGAGGTAGGGCTTGAGCTGCGCCTCGTCGAAGCCGTATTTCTGGGCCCGCAGCTTCTCGCTGTAGAAGCTCCAGTCCCAGGCCGCCAGCTGGAACGGGGGCTGCCTGTTCGCCTTCTGCTCACGGTCGATGATGGCCTGCAGCTCCCCGCCCTCGCGGCGCGCGGCGCCGACCGCCGCCGGCGCCAGCTGGCGCAGCATGCCGTTGACGGCCTGCTGGTTGCGGGCGGTCTCGTCCTTCAGCACGAAATCCGCATGCGTCGCGAAGCCGAGCAGCTTCGCGCGCTCGGCGCGCAGCGACACGATGCGCGACACCAGCGCCGTGTTGTCGTAGGCGTTGCCGCGCGAGCCGCGCACCACCGAGGCCTCGTAGATGCGCTGGCGCAGCGCGCGGTTCTCCAGCTGCGACAGCACCGGCTGACCGGTCGTGTTCAGCAGCGCGATCAGGTACTTGCCATCCAGGCCGCGCTCCTTCGCCGCGGACGCGGCGGCGGAGATCTGCTCGTCGCTCAGGCCTTTCAGCTCGTCCGCGCCGTCGACGATGACGGCCGAATCGTTCACCTCCGCCAGCACGTTCTGGTTGAAGCGCGCGCCCAGCTGCGCCATCTCGGCGTTGATGGCCTTCATGCGGGCCTTGCCGTCCTCGTCCAGCTTCGCGCCCGCGCGCAGGAACTGGTTGTACTGGCGTTCGATCAGGCGCTGCTCCTGCGCGCCCAGGCCGAGCGACGCGCGGCGCTGGTACAGCGACTCGATGCGCGCGAACAGCGCCGGGTTCAGCTGGATCGCGTCGCGATGCGCGGCCAGCTTCGTCGCGTAGTCGGCCTGCAGCTTCAGGCGCGCGGGGTTGGCGTCCGCGCCGGTCAGGCTCATCAGCAGCGTGGTCGCCCTGCCGAGCGTGCGTCCGCCGCGCTCGAGCGCGACGATGGTGTTGTCGAAGGTCGGCGCCGACGGGTTGTCGGCGATCGCGGCCACCTCGGCCAGTTGCTCGGCCATGCCCTGGTCGATCGCAGGACCGATGTCGGCATCGCGGATCCTGTCGAAGGGCGGGTACTGCAGCGGCAGCGTGCTCGGCGCGAGCAGCAGGTTGGCGGCGTTCGCGCCCTCGGCGGGGGCGGGGGCGGCGGCGGTCGGCGCCACCGGCGCGGCGGTCTGCGCCAGGACGGGCGCGACGAGGGCCACGGTGGCGGCCAGGACGAAGGGAATCCTCATGGGGGACGGCCCGTCTTGTGGGCGGGCGTTCGTGTTGTGCGAGTCCGTCACCTTAGCCGAAGCGCCTCTCGAAGTTGAACGCCATGGGCGCCGTCCGCCCCGTGGAGAACCCGCCCCGGGACAACCCTGAGCGCCCCGCGATCCGGGGCCCTCGGCGATCCGCGTCGGGTCCGTCCCATTAGCATCACCGCACATGTCCGAACGCACCTTCCACTGGGCCCTCATCGGCCCCGGCTCGATCGCGCAGCGCTTCGCCGAGGCCGTCGCCCAGCTCGACGGCTGCCGCCTGCACGCCGTCTGCGGGCGCGATGCGCAACGCGCGTCCGCCTTCGCCGGGCGCTGGTCCCGTCCCGGCGAACCCGCCGTGCTCGCCCACACCGATCCCGCCGCGGTGATGAACGATCCCGCCGTCGACGGCGTCTATGTCGCGACGCCGCACGGCCAGCATTTCGAGTACGTCCTCGCCGCGCTGCAGGCCGGCAAGGCCGTGCTGTGCGAGAAGTCGCTGGTGCCGAACCAGGCGATGGGCCGCCGCCTGGTCGAGGCCTCGCGCGCGCATCGCAGCTTCCTGATGGAAGCGGTGTGGACACGCTTCCTGCCGCTGTACCAGGACCTGGCGGCCTGGCTGCGCGACGGTCGCCTCGGCGCCCTGCGCGGCATGCAGTCGAGCTTCTGCTTCCCCGCGCCCTACGACCCCGACAGCCGCATCTTCAGCCCCGCGCTGGCGGGCGGCGCGCTGCTGGATATCGGCATCTACAACCTGACCGCGACGCGCTGGGTGCTGCAGCATGCGCTCGGCGAGGTGCCGCCGCTGGTGGACCTCGCGGTGAATGCCCGGCTCGCGCCGACCGGCGTGGACGCCGGTCTCGCGGTGACGCTGGACTTCGGCGACGGGCTGACCTCGCAGTTCCAGTGCGCCATCGACACCTTCGCGCCGAACACGATGCACATCCTCGGCGCGGCCGGCGCGATCGTGCTGCCCGAGACCTTCTGGGAGGCGACGCGCGCCCAGTGGCTGCCGGCGCGCGGCACGCCCGAGACGATGGCCCGCCCGTTCGAGATCAACGGCTTCGAGAACGAGATCCGCGAGACGATGCGCTGCGCACGCGCCGGCGAGATCGAGAGCCCCGTGGTGCCGCATGCGGAGACGCTGGCGGTGCTCGGCTGGATGGACCGCATCCGCGCGCTGGCCGGCGTGAAGTCGCCGTTCGACGACGCGTTCCCCCCAAGCGCCTGAAGAGCGCCACAAGAAAGCGACGATGGAGACAAGACCTTCCGATTTCGACGACTCGATCCCGGTCCCGCTGCCGGACAGTCCGGCCTTGACGATCGAGCGTGCCGCGCCCGACGACCTGCCGCGCATCGAGAACCTCATGCAGTTCTACAACTACGACCTCAGCGAGTGGACGCCGGTGGCCTTCGCGCACGAGGGCCGTTACCAGCTGCGCCCCAAGGCGCCGTACTGGGCGCAGGAGGACGTGCATCCCTTCCTGATCTGGGTCGGCGACGAGCTCGCCGGCTTCGCGGTGGTGGACGGGGAGTGCGAGCAGCCCGACTCGGACCACAACATGGGCTACTTCTTCCTGGCGCGCGGCTACCGCGGCCACGGCCTGGCGGCGCGCGCGGCGGCGGAGGTGCTGGCCCGTTTCCCCGGGCGCTGGGAGGTCTACCACCTGATGGCCAACACGCCGGCGGCGCAGTTCTGGCCCGGGGTCATCCGCGGCCGGGCGGCCGGCGAGATCACCCGCGAGGTCCGCACCCTCCACGAGGACGAGTGCTGCCTCTATCGCTTCACCGTCGGGCTGCCCGCGGACGCGTGAAAGAGAAGAGGCGCCCTGGGGCGCCTCGTCGTCCGGTCGGTGTCGATGTCGGTCGGTGTCGCCGACCCGTTCAGCGCAGTGCCGCCGCGCCTGGCCCGGTCGTGCCGGCGCCCGGCAGCCGCTTGATCAGGTGATGGATCACCAGGGCGATCACCAGCAGCACCGTCAGGCCGACAGCCCAGGCGACCCAGACCACCGGCACGAGCCAGCCGATCGCCGAGCCCGCCATCGGCGCGCCGGTGCCGGCCATCTCCAGCAGCCATTGCACGAGGCCTTGCACGGCCTCGAGCAGCCCGGTGTCGAGGAAGGGCTCCAGCCAGGCGGGGAACTTGAACGCCACCGCGCTCTTGCCGAGTTCGGCCGCGCGGCCGGTGGAGAGGGCCTCCACCGTCCAGCGCACCAGGGCCGCCGTGGCCCAGGCCAGTCCGCTCCAGATCAGCGCGAACAGCCCGGTCACGGACCACAGGAAGGTCTTCATCGCGTGTCCTGCCCGGCTTGCATCACCCGTTGCATCAGTCGTCGCTGGAGCCGGCGAAGCCGAAGATGCTCAGCAGGCTGGTGAACAGGTTGAACAGCGACACGAACAGGCTGACCGTGGCCATCACGTAGTTCCGCTCGCCACCGTTCACGATCATGCTGGTGTGGAACAGGATCATGCCCGCCGACAGCAGCGCCACCACGCCCGAGACCACCACCGACAGCAGCGGCAACTGGAAGAACAGGTTGGCCAGCGATGCCAGGATCGCGATGATCATGCCGGCGAACAGGAAGCCGCCCATGAAGCTGAAGTCCTTCTTGGTCGCCAGCACGTAGGCCGACAGCACCAGGAAGGTCGCGCCGGTGGTGCCCATCGCCATGGCGATGATGCTGGCGCCGCCCGCCATCTTCAGGATCGCGCCCAGCAAGGGGCCCAGCGTGTAGCCCATGAAGCCCGTCAGCGCGAAGACCAGCGGCACAGAGGCGGCGCTGTTCTGCGTCTTGTGGATCGCGAACAGCAGGCCGAAGTAGCCGATCAGCGTGATGATCATGCCCGGCGCGGGCAGCCGATACGCCACCGCGGCGGCCGCGACGGCGGCGCTGAACAGCAGCGTCATCGACAGCAGCGCGTAGGTGTTGCGCAGCACGCGCGCCACGTCGGCGCGCTGGGTGAAGACCGAATCGCCGCCGTGGGCGGTGGCGGGCGTCCAGCTCTGGGGGGACGCCGGTTGTCGTTGGAAGTCGCTCATGAGAAGTTCTCCTGGAGCTGGGGAAGTCGTGGAACCCGTTGCACGGGGAACGCGCTTGCGCGCGCCTGAGGGGCTGACCTTAACGCCACCATCACATCGAATAAACCTGCTTAAAACTCATTTTGCTGAAGCAATTTCCGTCTCCAGTTCATTCAGGTTGATCGGGGTGCCGCGACGCTCCAGCAGCTTGGCCACCAGGGGGTGGTTCTGACCGCGGCGCGAGTAGATCGCGTGCACGTCCTCGACCACTTCCGTCTGGCCCAGCAGGTGCAGCCCGGCCATCAGCGACAGGTCGTCGGCGCCCAGGCGGCTGACCGGGAACACGCCCAGGCCGCGGGCGGCGAAGACGCTCATCAGCGCGCTGTCCTCGAACTCGCCGACGATCTGCGGCCGGATGTGATGCTGCTCGAACCAGCGCTCCAGGCCCGAACGCAGCGACGCGTGGCGCGTGGGCAGCAGCACTGGCAGCGTCTCCAGCACGTACGGGAAGCCCTTGTTCGGCGCGCGACGGGCGCGCTCGATCAGCTCGGCCGGGCCGTACCAGTCGACAGTGGTGCTCGCCAGCAGCTGGCTGGTAATGCGCAGCGTCGGATTGACCGGCGCGGGCTGGTCGGTGAGCACCAGATCCAGGTGATGCAAGGCCAGCTCGCCGATCAGCTGGTCGACCTCGCCTTCATGGCAGACGAGGCGCAGCTGGGGCGTGTCCAGCACCGGCGCGAGCAGCGCATGCGCGGCCAGCTTGGACAGCCCGTCCGACAGGCCCACCGACAGGCGCTGCACGCGCTGCGTGGCCGCCTCGTGGACCTCGTTCGGCACCATCTGGCCGATCTGGAAGATCTCCTCGGCCCGCGCGAAGGCGGCCTGGCCGGCCTCGGTCAGCACCAGGCCGCGGCCTTCGGGCTTGAGCAGCTGGTGGCCCAGCGACCGTTCCAGCTCCCGCACCTGCGCGCTGATCGTCTGCACCGCCATGCCCAGGCGGTCGGCCGCCCGGGCGAAGCCGCCCTCCTTGGCGACGACCCAGAAGTAGTGGAGGTGACGGTAGTTGAGGGTGGACATGGCGGGGCCTCCGAAAAAGACGAACCGGGATGATAACGAACTTCGCTTAAACGGAAGTTAAGACGATTGAAGCGAAGGTTTTTCCGACAGTGTGTCGATCCGGTCAGGGGGAGTCCGTGCCTCTGCCGGATCGGTTCAGCGCGCGGTTGACGCGCATATCTTCACGCATTCTTCACATCGCACTTCGTTTCTTGTGCGGACTGCAGTTCGGAAAAGCAGAACGCGCCGGAGGCCTCCCGGCCTCGGCGCGTTCATTCGATGGCGGACCGTGTCGTCCGCCGGGCGTTGATCGACGTCGTCCGCGACGTCGTCCCCGATGTCCTCAGATGGCGGCGAGACCCGCCTTCAGGTCATCGCGCAGGTCTTCGATGTCCTCGATGCCGGCGGAGATCCGCACCAGCGAATCGGTGATGCCGAGCCGCTGGCGCGTCTCGACCGGGATGGACGCATGCGTCATCAGCGCGGGCAGCGAGATCAGGCTCTCGACGCCGCCCAGGCTCTCCGCGAGCGAGAAGATCTGCACCCGCTCCAGGAAGCGGCGCGCGCCGGCCAGGTCGGTGTCGAGCTGCACGCTGATCATCCCGCCGCCGCCGCGCATCTGGCGCTTGGCCAGCGCGAGCTGCGGATGGCTTTCCAGGCCGGGGTAATGGACGCGGCGCACCTTGGGCTGCGATTCCAGCCAGCCGGCGAGTTCCAGCGCGCTCTCGTTGTGGCGCGCCATGCGCAGCGCCAGCGTCTTCAGCCCGCGCAACGCGAGGAAGCTGTCGAACGGCCCGGCGATCGAGCCGACGGCGTTGTGCAGGAACTCGAGCTGCTCGCGCAGCGCCGCCTGGCGCTGTTCGCCGCCGACCACCACCACGCCCGAGATCACGTCGCTGTGGCCGTTCAGGTACTTGGTGGCGGAGTGCATCACCGCATCGAAGCCCAGTTCCAGCGGACGCTGCGACCAGGGACTGGCGAAAGTGTTGTCGGCGATGGCCAGCGCGCCGTGCTCGCGCGCGATCTTCGCCACGGCCGCCAGGTCGGTCAGCGTCAGCAGCGGGTTGCTGGGCGTCTCGATCCAGATCATCTTCGTCTCGGGCCGCAGCGCGGCGCGGACGTTCTCCGGCTTGCTGCTGTCGACGTAGGTGACCTGCAGGCCGGCGCTGCGCTTGCGCACGCGCTCGAACAGGCGGTAGCTGCCGCCGTAGAGGTCGTCGCCGGCGACGATGTGCGAGCCGGCGTCCAGCGTGTCCAGCACCGTGGCCATCGCGGCCAGGCCCGACGAGAACGCGTAGCCCTGCACGCCGCCTTCCAGG
Organism: uncultured Burkholderiales bacterium; assembly: GCA_966211105.1. GTDB lineage: Bacteria > Pseudomonadota > Gammaproteobacteria > Burkholderiales > Burkholderiaceae_C > Roseateles. The sequence goes on along the minus strand of CBIHMU010000015.1, from coordinate 68,204 downwards.
CTGGCGATCGCGCGCTCGTAGGCCTGGCGGGTCGGATTGTGCGTGCGGCCGTACTCGTAGCCCTGGTGCACGCCGGGGCTCTGCTGGCGGTAGGTCGAGGTCGCGTAGATCGGCGGCATCACCGCGCCGGTGGTGGGATCGGGATGCTGGCCGCCGTGGATCGCGCGCGTGTCGAAGCGCAGGTCGGCGCCGTGCAAGGGCGGGTGGCCCTGGTTGTCCTTGTCGTTGTCGTCGTGGTGGTGGTCGTGGTGGCTCATGACAAGCCCTTTCGCAGGTGGTTCAACAGGTCGAAGCGGGTGACGAGGCCGTGGAAGCCGCGATCGTCCGCGATCACGGCCACCAGGCCCTTGCGCAGCTGCGCGATCAGGTCGGACAGCGGCGCGCCGGGAGGCAGGGTCTGCACATCATGACTCATCGCGCTGTCCACGCTGTCCTTGAAGTGGCGCGCGTCCATGTGCATCTGGGCGAGGAGGTCGGACTCGTCGAGCAGGCCGACCAGCCGGCCGTCCTTGAGCACCGGCAGCTGCGAGACCTCGGCCTGGCGCATGCGCGAGAAGGCGGTGGCCAGCGTGTCCTCGGGGCTGACGCTGATGACGGCGCCGTCCTCGGGCAGGCGCGCGATCAGGTCGCGCAGGTCGCCCTTGGTGGCGCGCTTGAGCAGGCCCTGGTCGAACATCCACGGGTCGTTGTAGACCTTGGACAGGTAGCGGGTGCCGGTGTCGCAGACCAGCGTGACCACGCGCTTGGGCGTGGTCTGCGCGCGGCAGTACTTCAGCGCCGCGGCCAGCAGCGTGCCGGTCGAGGAGCCGGCCAGGATGCCTTCGGCGCGGTACAGGTCGCGCGCGGTGGCGAAGCTCTCCTCGTCGCTGATCGAGTAGGCGTGGCGCACGCCGCTGAGGTCGGCGATGGGCGGGATGAAGTCCTCGCCGATGCCTTCGACGGCCCAGGAGCCGGCTTCGCCGAAGCTGCCCGTCTCGATGAAGTCCTTGAGGATGGAGCCGGCCGGGTCGGCCAGCACCATGTCCAGTCCCGGGCGCACCTTCGCGAAGAAGCGCGACAGGCCGGTGATCGTGCCGCCGGAGCCGACGCCGCACACCATCGCGTCGATGCGATGGCCGACCTGCTGCCAGATCTCCGGGCCGGTCGTGGTCTCGTGGGCCAGCGGGTTGTTGGGGTTGTTGAACTGGTCGGCGTACCAGGCGCCGGGGAGGTCCTGGACCAGGCGCGCGGCACGGTCCTGGTAGTAGTCGGGGTGGCCCTTGCCGACGTCGGACCGCGTGATGTGGACCTCGGCGCCGAGCGCCTTCAGCTGCAGCACCTTTTCGGCGGACATCTTGTCCGGCACGACCAGGACGACGCGGTAGCCCTTGGCGCGCGCGACCAGCGCGAGCCCGAGGCCGGTGTTGCCGGCGGTCGCCTCGACGACGGTGCCGCCGGGCGGCAGCAGGCCGTCACGCTCGGCGGCCTCGATCATCGACAGGCCGATGCGGTCCTTGATCGAGCCGCCCGGGTTCTGCGACTCGAGCTTCAGGAAGAGCTGGCAGGGGCCGGTGTCGAGCCGGTGCACGGGGACCAGCGGCGTGTTGCCGATCAGGTCCAGCACCGCAGGCCGCTCGGGCGGTTGCTGCACGGGGGTGGAAGAGGTCTCCTTGGCACTCATGGGCGCTCCTTGTGATCCTGGTGGGATGGTCGGGCGACGCGTCCGGCGGGGGTGGTGCCGGGCGCGGGCAAACCGCATAGGTTATCCGCTGGAAGCGATGGCCTCCAAGCGCGGTCGTCGCAGCAGCTTATCCGCGGATCGCATGAGCGGCCAGGGCAGGCATGGCAGTCATGGCGGTCAGGGGGCAGGCGACCCGGGGCCGGTGTTACGGCAGCACTGACGCGCCCAGTGCCGGGAACACCTTGCCGACCTTGCCCATCAGGTAGTCGCCGTAGGTGCCGGCGAAGACATGGACGTTGCTCGCGTCCCAGCGCGAGGCGCTGTCGTCCTCCGCCGGCGGCAGGCCGGCGATCGGCTGGACGCGGCTGGTGAAGGACGGATCGAGGAACAGCGGCACCGACAGCCGGTCGCGCGCGCCGCGGTTGAGCTTCACCCGATGCGGCGTGCTGCGGTAGAGCCCGGCCGTCATGCGGTCCAGCATGTCGCCGATGTTGCAGACGAAGGTGCCGGGCAGCGGCGGCGCGGCGATCCAGCCGCGGCGGCCGTGGACCTCCAGTCCGCCGCTGTCGTCCTGGTACAGCAGCGTGAGCAGGCCGTAGTCGGTGTGCTCGCCGACGCCCCAGGGCGCGTCGACCTGGGCCTCGCCCGGCACGGCGGGGTAGTTGAAGAGCCGCAGCAGCACCAGCGGATCCGCGGTGGCGTGCGTCAGGAAGTAGGCGGGCGGCAGATCGAGGCTGAGCGCGATGCCGCCCAGCACGCGCTGACCGACGGCGGTCACGGCGGCGAGGTATTCGAGCACGGTGTCCCTCAATCCCGGCACGTCCGGCCAGAGATTGACGCCGTGCAGCGGCGTGCCGGCGAGCACGCGCGGGTCGTCCGGCGGCAGTTCGGCGCCGAGGTACAGCCCCTCCTTCCAATCGGGCCGGCCCGAGGTCAACTCACCGCCGGTGCTGAAGTAGCCGCGCCAGGCGCGACCGCCGTCGGCCATCGGCCAGCGCTGCTTCTGTTGGTCGGGCAGCGCGAAGAAGGCGCGCGCCAACCGATCGAGCCGCTCGATCAACGCGGGATCGACGCCGTGATGGCTGACGTAGAAGAAGCCGTGCGCGCGGCAGGCCTCGCCGATCTGCACGGCGGCGAGGCGGCCGCCGGGCGAGGCCGGATCGCCGCAAGCCGGGTCGTGCAGCCCCGAGATGTCGATGACGGGCACGTGGTCGCGGAGGAGGCTCATGCGGCCAGCATGCCGCAAGCGCGACACCGCGTCGATGAAGGGGACGGGACGAGGACGCGCGAAAGCCGCGCATGCATATGCCCATCCGTTCGTTCCGCGTGAAGGCCGGCGTTCCTAAGCTGATGTTCATCGTGAACCACCGCTCCCAAGCTTCCACCGATTCCAAAAGAAGGACACCGACACCATGACCCTGAACGTGACCCGCCGCGCCCTGCTCGTGATCGCCACCTCGGCCGCCATGATGGGCATCGCCCATGCGGATCAGCTGGACGACATCAGGAAGAAGGGCGAGCTCGTGGTGGGCGTGCTGGGCACCGACGAGCCCAACAGCTTCATCGACCCGAAGACGCGCGAGATCGTCGGCTACGAGGTCGATCTGGCGAAGGCGGTGGCGCAGAAACTCGGCGTGAAGCTGCGCCTGAAGCAGCTGGCGGTCGCGGCGCGCATCCCCGAGCTGCAGCAGGGCCATGTCGACGTGCTGGCCGCGAGCCTGACGCACAACAAGGAACGCGAGGCGGTGATCGACTTCTCGCTGACCACCTTCGTCACCGGCCAGAAGGTGCTGGTCAAGAAGGACAGCGGCATCAAGGCGCTGAACCAGCTGGCCGGCAGGAAGGTCGTGACCATCAAGGGCGGCACGCAGGAACCCAACGTCCGCAAGGCCGTGCCGTCGGTCGACGTGGTCACCTTCGACACCGGTCCGCAGGCCTTCCAGGCGCTGCAGCAGGGCAAGGGCGTGGCCTTCGTCAACGACGAGGTATCGCTGCTCGACCAGTACGCCAAGCTGGGCCCGGCGGCGTCGCAGTACGAGATCCTGTCGGCCAACCTCAGCGTCGAACCGCTGGCGCTGGGCCTGCGCAAGGGCGAGACCAAGTTGAAGGCCCAGGTGGACGGCGCGCTGCGCGAGCTCGAGGCCAACGGCACCGCCGAGCAGCTGTTCAACAAGTGGTACGGACCGGCGACGCGTCTGAAGTTCCAGACGCGCAGCTTCAAGATCGATAGCGACCAAGTGGAGGGCTGAGCACGACCCAGATGAACTGATCTACCTTGTCATCCGATGCGAGCACGCCCCGGCTTCGGCCGGGGCGTTGTTTATTTCGGAGGCCACCTCGGCGGTCGATCGCCGCCGCCGATGACCCGCTCCTTCCCGCCTCCCTCCGACGCCATGCCTCATCTCGACCTCTCGGTGCTGCTGCAAGGGCAATTCCTCGACTGGCTGCTGGCCGGCATGCGGCTGTCGCTGATGCTGACGTTGCTCGCGCTGGTGATCGCGTTGCCGCTGGGAGCGCTGATCGCGCTGGCACGGCTGGCGCCGTTCCCGCCGCTGCGCGCGTTGGCCTGGACCTATGTGGAAGCCGTGCGCAACGTGCCGCTGCTGGCGCACATGCTGTTCTGGTACTTCGCGGTGCCGGAGCTGCTGCCCGACGAGGTGAAGGCGTGGCTCTACGCGGGCAACGTCGAGGCCGCCGCTGCACTCGCCGCGCTGGTGGTCTACACGGCGGCGTTCATGGCCGAGGACGTGCGCTCCGGTCTCAGATCGGTGCCGCCGGGGCAATGGGAGGCGGCGAAGGCGATGGGGCTCCAGTTCTCCGGCTCCGTGCGATGGGTCGTCCTGCCGCAGGCGCTGCGCGCGACGGTGCCGCCGCTGATCTCGCAGACGCTGAACCTCTGGAAGAACACCAGCATCGCGACGGTCGTCGGCGCGGCTGAACTCATGTACCAGGCGCAGCGCGTGGAGTCCGCGACCTTCCGCGGCTTCGAGACCTTCGCGATGGCGACGGCGACCTACCTGGGCGTGTCGATGCTGATCACCGGCGCGGGCGTGCTGTATCAGCGCCGGTATCCGGTGCGGCCGGCTGGGCACTGAAGCGGCCATGGTGACGAGTCATGCCATGAGACGGAGCGCATCGCGATGAGCATCGCCGAGATGATCGACACCTACTGGCTCTACGTGCTGGTGGGGCAATACCCGAACGGACCGCTCGGCGGACTGGCGCTGACCGTGGTGCTGGCCGCGCTGGGGTTGCTGCTCGCGTTGCCGCTGGGTGTCCTGCTCGGCGTCGCGCGGGCAAGCCGGCGCGCCTGGCTGCGCTGGCCGGTGACCGCACTGGTCTACGTCGTGCGCGGCACGCCGCTGCTGATGGTGGTGTTCTGGGCCTACTTCTTCCTGCCGGCGGTGACCGGCCACAAGACGGACCAGTTCAACACGATGCTGGCGGCGCTGGTGATCTTCGACGCCGCCTACCTGGCGGAGATCGTACGCGCCGGGCTGCAGTCGCTGCCGTCCGGCCAACGGCTGGCCGCGGAGGCGCTGGGCCTGTCGCGGGGTCAGTCCTTGCGCCTGGTGCTGCTGCCGCAGGCGCTGCGCCACATGCTGCCCTCGCTGGTCAACCAGTTCGCGTCGACGATCAAGGAGACCTCGCTGGGCACGATCATCGGGCTGTCGGAGCTCTCCTTCATCGCCGGCCAGGTCAACGCGCAGGTGCTGGTACAGCCGGTGGCGGTCTACGGGACGCTGGCCGGGTGCTACTTCGTGATGTGCTTCGGGCTGTCGCGTCTCGCCCATGCGGTGGAGCGGAGAAGCAGCCGACAGCGCGCAACACCTGTCACCGCGCCCTCGGCGATCGATCGGTTCCACGCATTCATGCGAGGGGGACTACGGAATCCAGTGAGCGCGTTGGCAAGGAGCACAAGAACCAGTCAGTGACGGGAGAGGGTGATGGGATCAACCTAGCGACTTCGCAATCCGGTGCGCGTGTCAGATCATCGAAGCGGTTTCGGTGGCGGCGCAGCGGAGCGAGGTCATGCAAAGGTCGATCATGGTTGACGAGGCCCTCTATCAACGCGCACTCGAACTCTCCGACGCTCCGATGAGTCAGGACGAGCTCGTGACCTTGGCGATGAAAACCTACATTGCACTCCAGGCGGGCTACCGTCTGGGTGAACTGGGGGGTTGCGCGCCGGAAATGGAAGACATTCCGCGCCGTCGTTGGGACCCCGAGGAGGGCTCCTGATGACCACTCGAATCGTCGTGGACTCCTCCGTCTGGATCGCGCATTTCCGCGAACGCAATCAGACGCTGCTTGCGCTCATCAACGAGAACCGCGTGCTCACGCATGAGCTGCTCATCGGTGAACTGCGCTGTGGAACTCCGCCGAACCCGCGTGCAAGCTCGCTGCGCTTCTTCGCCGATCTCTTTCACATGGAACCCGTTGACCTCGACGAGGTTCTTGAGTTTGTCGAGGATCGCAAGATCTATGGAGAGGGGTGCGGGCTGATCGACATTGCCGTCCTGATCGCCACCATGAGGACGCCCAAAGCCAAGCTTTGGTCTCGTGACAAGAAGATGGAACGACTGGCGACGCTGTTGGGAATCCCGTTGATGAATGGCGACCCCGCGAGCAGAACTGAACAGCAGCGCGAACTCAGTGCTGCATGCCTTGCGTGAATGGAGCCGCGTGATCGATCGAGCTCTCTACCGACGCGCATTGGCGGTCGCGGATCAGCCTGTGGACAGGAAGAACTTCATCAACGTGGTCCTGCGCACCTTCATCGCCCGGCAGGCGCAAGCCTGTCTCTGCAAGATGAGCGGTATCGCACCCGACCTGCCGGACAATCCCCGCTGGCGGCAGGATCGCGAGGATTCTTCTGCCCGTTGACCAAGGACCTATCGTTGCATGCCCCACCGCGTGACCGTCGCCTTCTCGATGGTGCTGAAGACGAGGCGTTCGACGAGCCAGCCGATCAGAATGACCAAGGCCAGGCCTGCGAAGACCCGATCGGTCTGCAGTTCATTGCGGTTCTGGAAGATGTACCAGCCCAGACCGCCCTGGCCGGAGGAAGCGCCGAAGAACAGCTCGGCGGCGATCAGGGTCCGCCACGCGAAGGCCCAGCCCACGCGCAGCCCTGACAGGATCGACGGCAGCGCCGCCGGCAGCAGGATCTGCGCGACGTAGCGCGGTCCCTTGAGTCCGTAGTTGCGACCCGCCATGCGGAGCGTCTCCGGCACGGACGAGAAACCCGCCGATGCCGCCAGGGCCAGCGGCCACAGCACCGCGTGCACAAGCACGAAGATCAGGCTCCCCGAACCCAGTCCGAACCACAGCAGCGCCAGCGGCAGCAAGGCGATCGCCGGCAGCGGGTTGAACATCGCCGTCAGGCTTGAGAGCAAGTCCCGACCCCAGCGCGAGGACGTCGCCAGCGCCGTCAGTCCGAGCGCCAGCAACACACCCAGCGCGTATCCCTGCAGCAGCAGCTTCAACGAGATCCCCGCCCGCACCAGCAGTTCGCCGCCGTACAAGCCTTCCCACAGCGCCCGCGCCGCGGAGACGAACGAGGGGAACAGCAGATCGTTGTCCGCCGCTCGTGCGGCGATCTCCCAGACCGTGGCCAGCAGCGCCAGCAACGCGGCCTGGCGCCAGGCGCTCGAATCCAGCGCGCGACGCCACAGCGGGATCGCCGCCACCTGCACGGGCACGTAGTCGGCCAGCACCTCCTCGCGCTCCGCGCGCAGCGGTGGATCGAGCGGCCGCTGCGTCGGCAGCACGGTGACGGTCATCGGTGAATCCTCAGTTCAAGGCAACAGCGGCAGAGGCAGTCGTCGCGGTGGCTGCCTTGGCGGCAGCAGTCGCCGCAGCCGCAGCCGTCGACTCCGCGATCGGCTCATCGCCGAAGAGCAGGTGCTCGATGCGCTGCGCCTGCGCGGCGCGCTGCGCCGGTGTCAGGCCTTGCGCATTCAGCTCCGCCCGCACCCGTCCCGGATGCGGCGACAGCACCAGCACGCGATGCCCCACGATCAGCGCTTCCTCGATCGAATGGGTCACGAAGAGCAGCGTGAAGCGCTCCTGCTCCCACAACGCGAGCAGCTCATCCTGCATCCGTCGGCGCGTCAGCGCATCGAGCGCCGCAAAAGGCTCGTCCATCAGCAGCACGCGCGGTTTCATCGCCAATGCACGCGCGATCGCGACACGCTGCTTCATACCGCCCGACAGCTGATGCGGATAGGCCGACGCGAAATCGCTGAGCCCCACGCGGGACAGCCAATCCCGCGCCCGCTCCAGCGCCTGCTTGCGCGGCGCCGTGCCCGACGCGACCAGCGGGAATGCGACGTTCTCCAGCACCGTCTTCCACGGCGGCAACTGGTCGAATTCCTGGAACACCGCGATGCGGTCCGGCCCCGGTCCGTCCACCGGCTGGCCGTCGACGAGGATGCGTCCTTCCGCCGGCGTGACGAAGCCGCCGACCGCCTTCAGCAGCGAGGACTTTCCGCAGCCCGACGCGCCCAGCAGCACGAAGCGTTCCGATGGCAGCACGTCGAACCCGACGCGGTGCGTCGCGCGGACCACGCCGCGATCGCTCTTGTAGTCGAGGCTGACGCCCTCGACCCGCAAGCGCACCTGCCGCTCCTGCGGGAGCGCGACCACCTCGCCTCCGCCCGCGCCGCAGGCGTCGCACGCCCCGAAGGGGGGCACCGAGTCAAGCTGCTCCAGCACCGCGCTCATGCTCAGCTGCCGGCCGCGTTGTGCGGGTCGTCGAAGAAGTAGTCCTTCGCCGACGCCGGCTTGTTCTTGATCGCGCCGATGCGATGCATGAAGGTCGCCAGCGCGAAGGTGTTCTGCGGCGTGATCTTGAACTGCACCTCCGGGTTCTTGATCACCTTCAGCAGCAGCTCCTTGGGCACCTTGGAGTTCTCGTTCTTGATGTAGATGTCCGCCGAACGCTCCGGATTCTTCGTGATGAAGTCCGCCGCCTCGGCCAGCGCGCCGATGAAGGCCTGGTAGGTCTTCGGGTTGTCGCGCCGGAACTTTTCCGTCGTGTACAGCACCGTCGCCGACGCCGGCCCGCCCAGCACCTCGTAGCTGTTCAGCACGATGTGGACGTTCGCGTTGCCCGCCAGGCCCTGCTCCTGGAAGGGCGGATTGCCGAAGTGCGCGTTGATCTCGGTGCCGCCCTTGATCAGGGCCGCCGTCGCCTCGGGATGCGGCAACGCGACCTGCAGCCGGTCCAGCCTGTTGAACTGCGCGTCGCCCCAGCGCTTGGCCGAGGCCAGTTGCAGGATGCGCGACTGCACCGACACGCCCACCGCCGGCAGCGCGATGCGGTCCTTGTCGCCGAAGTCGTCGATCGTCTTGACGGCCGGGTTGCTGCTGGTCAGGTAGTACGGGAAGTTGCCCAGCGAGGCGATGCCGCGCACGTTCTGCCTGCCCTGCGTCTTGTCCCACAGCGTCAGCAGCGGGCCGACGCCCGCGCCGGCGATGTCGATGCTGCCGGACAGCAGCGCCTCGTTGATCGCCGGGCCGCCGGAGAGCTGCACGCGCTCGACCCGGATGTCGACGCCCGCGGCCTTGCCGTGTTTCTCGATCAGCTGCTGGTCCTGCGCGACGTTCAGCAGCAGGTAGACGATGCCGAACTGCTCGGCGATGCGGATCTTTCCCTCCGCATGCGCGGAGAGGGCCGACAGCGACAGCCCGGCCGCCAGCGCGCCCGTGAGCAGGGATTTCAGGAGAGCGGGGCGGTGGGGTTTCATGCGGGAATGTCGCCTTCGATGGTGGTGCGGTAGAGATGGCGGCGCAGGTGATCGGGGCAGCCTGTCGCCAGATGCAGCAGCGAGCGGTTGTCCCAGAACACGAGGTCATGCGGCAGCCACTGATGGCGATAGACGATGCGCTTGCGGCTGCTGTGCTCGAAGAGCTGGTCGAGCAGGTCGCGGCTCTCGTTCTCGGGCACGTCGAGGATGCGCGTCGTGAAGTGCTCGCTGACGAAGAGCGCGCGACGCCCTGTCTCCGGATGCGTGCGCACGATCGGCTGGGACGCGGGCTTCACTTCGGCGATCTGCTCGGGCGTCAGCTTCGGCCGCCACGGGTTGCGCGCGCGCAGCGCCTCGTACTTCGCGAGGTAGCTGTGCTCGGCGCGCCTGCCGGCGATCGCCGTCTTCAACGCCAGCGGCAGCCCGTCGTAGGCATGGTGCTGGTTGGCGAACAGCGTGTCGCCGCCTTCCTCGGGCAACTCCTGCGCGTGCAGCAGAGAGCCCAGGCTGGGCCGCTCCTTGTACGACAGGTCCGAATGCCAGTACTGCCCGGCGTCGCCCAGGCCGACCGGCTGACCCTGCGCGTCGCGCACGTTGGAGACTTGCAGGATCTCCGGATGGCCGGGCAGCTGGAAGTTGCGCAGCACGTGGATCTGCAATGGTCCCCAGCGGCGACTGAAGGCGATGTGCTGGGCCGGCGTGATGCGCTGATCGCGGAACACCAGCACGTGGTGGTCCAGATGCGCGCGGTGCAGCCGGGCGAAGTCGGCGTCGTTCAAGGGCCGCGTCAGGTCCAGCCCCACCACCTCGGCGCCGAGCGGCGCATCGAAGGCGCTGATCTCGAAGTGCTGCGACGGCGCGTCGTCGAAGGCCGACGTGGAGGTCGTCGGTGCGGCGGCCTGGGCGGGAATCGCGGTGGCCAGGGGCGGGGCGAGGGCTGTCATGGTCGCCGACTCTAGGCATCGGCCCGCCTCGCCGGAACGAAGCTGACGGCATGTCCTATCGCGCCAACCGAATAAGGCGCCCGCGTCGCGCGAAATACCCCGTTTGCAATTGGTTTACATCTGCATGCGTATAGTGATGAACTTCCCCGAAGCCAGTAGGGATAACAACCAGAGGAGCACGAGCCCCGTGAAACAAGTCATCTGCGTCAAATGGGGAACCGCGTACGGTCCTGAGTACGTCAACCGCCTGTACGGCATGCTGCGGCGGCACATCACCGGCGAGTTCCGCCTGGTCTGCCTGACCGACAACGCCGAAGGCCTGCGTCCCGAAGTCGATGCCTACGACCTGCCCGAGCTCGGCTGCGAATGGCCGAAGAAGTCGATGGGCAAGTGGCGCAAGCTCGTGATGTGGAGCGCCGACATGGGCGAGAAGACCGGCCTGTCGGGACCGGTGCTGTTCGTGGACCTGGACTCGGTGGTGGTCGACAACATCGACGGCTATTTCTCGCACGGCCATCCGGACGATGTGATCCTGGCCCGCAACTGGGCCAAGCCGATGCAACGCCTGGGCCAGACCTCGGTGTTCCGCTTCCCGGTGGGCAAGTACCCGCACATCATCGAGAACTTCCGCGCCAATCCGCAGGGGGTCGCGGACAAGCACGGCTTCGAGCAGCACTGGGTCACCGCCTCGGTCCCGGGCGGCATCAAGTTCTGGCCGCACCTGTGGACGCGGCATTTCCGCCTGCACTGCCTGCCGCCGTTCCCGCTGCGCTATTTCAAGCCGGCGCGCCTGCCTTCGGGCGCCCGCATCGTGACCTTCCCCGGCGGCCCGAACCCGGCCGACGTGATGCTCGGTCGCTGGAACACGCAGGATCCGCCGCATGAGAAGCCGTGGGACCACTTCCGCGCGGCCTTCGCCGGCGGCGTGAAGCACCGCTGGCGCCACCTGCGCAGCTTCGTGCTGCCGCCCCCGTGGGTCGCCCAGCACTGGGTGGAGTGACCTCCAGAGTTTGAGAGCCCCTTGAGCCCCTCTCCCGCACTCCGGGAGAGGGAGCAAGACGGGGGCGACGGTGGCAGTACGGCTAATGCGGGGTGCCGGGAGGCACCCCCGGCCTCGCCAGATCCTGGATCACCTCCAGCGCCGTCTTCACCTTGAACGGCTTGAGCATGATCCGCCGCACCTGGAGCGCCTTGTAGAGCTGTGCCGTCGACAGGTCGCAGGCCTCTGCCGTCAGTGCGACCGGCATGTCCGCGGCACACCGCAGCGCCCCGGCCCGCACGCTCTGCAGCAGCGCCAGCGCATCCAGCCCTCCGCCGATGTCCAGCAGCAGGCCGTCCATGGCCTGGCTTTCCAGCAGCCGCTGGGCCGCCTCGATGCTGCTCGATTCGTGCACTTCCGCGATCTGCAGCTGCCGCGCCACCATCGCGACCGTGCGGCGGAACAGCGAGTGGGGATCGACCAACAGGAGCTGAGGCTGAGAACCCGGCATCAGCGCCCCTCCTCGACCGCCTGGCCCAGCAACTCCGACACCGCCAGATCGCGCAGGCTCGTCAGGATGGCCAGGTCGGTCTCGTCCAGCGTCCGTCGTCGCCGGTCGATCAGGCACAGCGTCCCGACGCGCACCCCGGGACGGATCTCCAGCGGCGCGCCCGCATAGAAGCGGATGTTCGGGGGGCCCAGCACCATCGGGTTGTCCGCGAAGCGCGGATCCTGCGTCGCGTCCTCCACCACCATCACCTCGGAGACGTGGATCGCGTGGCCGCAGAAACTGCTCTTGCGGTCGGTCTCGCAGACCGCCAGGCCGAAGCGGGCCTTGAACCACTGGCGGTCGTCGTCGATCAGGGTGATCAGCGAGATCGGCACGCCGAACTCCTCGGCGGCGAACGCGACGATGCGATCGAAGCGCTCCTCGGGCGGGGTGTCCAGGATCAGCAGCTCGCGCAGCGCCTGGAGCCGGTCGGCCTCGTTGTCGGGAATCGGGGCATTCATCATGGTCGCGGCTCCTCGCTCCTGCGTTGTTGTTCTCTCCCTGCGCGGCCAGACTCGCGCCACGCCTTCGAAACGCCAGACTATCCGAGCTGTACATGGGGCGCCAGCCCTGGCCCGACCGGGCATATGACGGTCCCGCAGCAGCTTGCGCCGATTGCGCATTGGCGATGCGGCGCATCGCGGCCCAGACTCCGTTCCACGGGGCGCGCCCATGTCGCCCCCGCCGGCGGCGGCAGTATGGCCGCCGGGAAGGCATGGTGAGAGCCCAGGTCGCGACCGGGGGCCGCCCTCGGGGTCTTGGGGGAGGCGCTTCCGGCGGTGTCCGATCGCGGTCCTGGCGCTTTTCTTCCGTGCTCGCCTTCTGCACTCTTCGCATATGCGTTATGCGAGATAAGCAAATGCCCAAACAATCGTTCCTGGAATAAGGACTGTTTGGCAAGCTTCGCAGCCCGACCTCCAACGTCGCCGGCTTCCGCCTGCTTGCCCCGTCCGCCATGACCCAGAACAACGCTCACCAGAACACCCGCTCCTTGTTCTCCGCTTCGCGCCGTCAGGCGCTGATGCTGGCCGCCGCGGTGCCGTTGCTGGGCACCTCGATGGTCGCGGCCGCTGCCGACCAGCCGACGACGCTGCTGAACGTCTCCTACGACGTGGCGCGCGAGCTCTACAAGCAGATCAATCCGGCGTTCGTCGCGTCGTACAAGGCCAAGACCGGCCAGACGATCACGGTGAACCAGTCGCACGGCGGCTCGTCCAAGCAGATCGGCTCGGTGATCGGCGGCCTGGAGGCCGACGTGGTCACGATGAACCAGGCCACCGACGTCGACACGCTGGCCGAGAAGGGCCTGACCGGCGCCGACTGGCGCAGCAAGTTCCCGAACGCTGCCGCGCCCTACAGCTCGACGATGCTGTTCCTGGTCCGCAAGGGCAACCCCAAGGGCATCAAGGACTGGGCCGACCTGGCGCGACCCGGCGTGTCGGTCATCATCCCCAACCCCAAGGTGACCGGCAATGGCCGCTACGGCTACCTGGCCGCGTGGGGCAGCGTGATCGCCAAGGGCGGCACCGACGCGCAGGCCAAGGACTTCGTCGCCAAGGTGCTGGCCAACGTGCCGGTGCTGGACGGCGGCGGCCGCGGCGCGACGACCACGTTCACGCAACGCGGCATCGGCGACGTGCTGCTGACCTTCGAATCGGAAGCCGAACTCATCGAGAACGAATTCGGCAAGGGCAACTTCGAGGTGGTCGCGCCCAGTCTCTCGATCGAAGCCGACGCGCCGGTCGCGGTGGTCGACAAGGTCGCCGCCAAGCGCGGTTCCGCCGCGCTCGCCAAGGCCTACCTGGACTTCCTGTGGACGCCCGAGGGCCAGGAAATCATCGCGCAGAACAACTTCCGTCCGCGCGACCCGGCGATCTTCAAGAAGCACGCGCACCGCTACGCCGCGATCAAGCTGTTCACCGTCGACCAGACGCTGGGCGGCTGGGCCAAGGTCGGCAAGACCCACTTCGCCGACGGCGGGACCTACGACCAGATCATGGCCGCGCGCCGCTGATCCTCTGCGCCCGATCCCGATCTCCCGACCCGATCCGACCCGACGATGAACACCGCCGTGCTCCCCGCGACGCAGGCCGCCGCCGCGCCGGCCCGCAAGCGACGCCGCGTGCTGCCCGGCTTCGCGCCGACGCTGGGCTTCACGCTCTTCTATCTCTCGCTGCTGGTGCTGATCCCGCTGTGCGCGGTCTTCCTGAAGTCCGCCGGCCACGGCGTCGAGGCCTTCTGGGCCGCGGCCACGTCGCCGCGCGTGCTGGCCTCGTACCGCCTGAGCTTCGGCGCGGCGCTGCTGGGCGCGTTCATCAACGTGATCTTCGGTTTCATCCTCGCCTGGTCGCTGGTGCGCTACGACTTCTGGGGCAAGAAGCTGGTGGACGCGCTGATCGACCTGCCCTTCGCGCTGCCCACCGCGGTCGCCGGCATCGCGCTGACGGCGCTCTATGCGCCCAACGGCTGGATGGGCCGGTGGCTGGAACCGCTGGGCATCAAGGTCGCCTTCACGCCGCTGGGGGTGCTGATCGCGCTGATCTTCATCGGCCTGCCCTTCGTCGTGCGCACGGTGCAGCCGGTGCTCGAGGACCTGGACACGGAGCTCGAGGAAGCCGCCGCCTCGCTGGGCGCGCATCGCTGGCAGGCCTTCCGCCTGGTGGTGCTGCCGATGCTGACACCGGCGCTGCTGACCGGCTTCGCGCTGGCCTTCGCGCGCGCCGTCGGCGAATACGGCTCGGTGATCTTCATCGCCGGCAACATGCCGATGGTCAGCGAGATCACGCCGCTGATGATCATCACGAAGCTCGAGCAGTACGACTACGTCGGCGCCACCGCGATCGCGGTCGTGATGCTGGTGTTCTCGTTCCTGCTGCTGCTGGGCATCAACGGACTGCAGGCCTGGAGCCTGCGTCGCAACGGTCTGGACGGGAAGCGCTGACATGGCCGGATCCGCCGCATCACTCGGCCGCGCCCGCGCCGCCGGCCACTACCAGGGGAACCCCGCCACGGCAGAGAAGCGCTGGGTGCGCTACACGCTGCTGACGCTGGGCCTGGCCTTCTTCGCGCTGTTCCTGCTGCTGCCGCTGGCCGCCGTCTTCACCGAGGCGCTGCGCAAGGGCTGGGACACCTACCTCGCCTCGCTGATCGAGCCCGACGCCGTCTCCGCCATCAAGCTGACGCTGCTGGCGGCGGTGATCTCGGTGCCGCTGAACATCGTCTTCGGTGTCTGCGCCGCCTGGGCCATCACCAAGCACGACTTCCGCGGCAAGCAGCTGCTGATCACGCTGATCGACCTGCCGTTCTCGGTGTCGCCGGTGGTCGCGGGCCTGATCTACGTGCTGATCTTCGGCGCGCAGGGCTGGTTCGGTCCGTGGCTGCAGGCGCACGACGTCAAGATCATCTTCGCCGTGCCCGGCATCGTGCTGGCCACCGTGTTCGTGACCTTCCCCTTCGTCGCGCGCGAGCTGATCCCGCTGATGCAGGCGCAGGGCCGTGACGAGGAAGAGGCGGCCACGGTGCTCGGCGCCAGCGGCTTCCGCACCTTCTGGCATGTGACGCTGCCCAACATCAAGTGGGGCCTGCTCTACGGCGTGATCCTGTGCAACGCGCGCGCCTTCGGCGAATTCGGCGCGGTGTCGGTGGTCTCGGGCCACATCCGCGGCCAGACCAACACGCTGCCGCTGCAGGTCGAGATCCTCTACAACGAATATCAGTTCGCCGCGGCATTCGCGGTCGCATCGCTGCTGGCCCTGCTGGCGCTGGTCACCCTCGGGCTCAAGCAGCTCGTGGAATGGCAAGCCACGCGCAGCGTCGTGAAGGAAGAAGCATGAGCATCCAGGTCCGCAACATCCACAAGTCCTTCGGCAGCTTCACCGCGCTGGGCGACGTCAGCCTGGACTTCCCCACCGGCGAGCTGACCGCGCTGCTGGGCCCGTCGGGCTGCGGCAAGACCACGCTGCTGCGCATCATCGCCGGGCTGGAGACGGCCGATCGCGGCCAGGTGCTGCTGGACGGCGCCGACGCGTCGGACACGCATGTGCGCGAGCGCGAGGTCGGTTTCGTCTTCCAGCATTACGCGCTGTTCCGCCACATGACGGTCTTCGACAACGTGGCCTTCGGGCTGCGGGTGAAGCCGCGCAAGCAGCGTCCGCCGGAAGCGGAGATCAGGCGCAAGGTGCATGAGCTGCTGCAGCTGGTGCAGCTGGACTGGCTGGCCGACCGTTATCCGCCGCAGCTGTCCGGCGGTCAGCGCCAGCGCATCGCGCTGGCCCGCGCGCTGGCCGTCGAGCCGCGCGTGCTGCTGCTGGACGAGCCCTTCGGCGCGCTCGACGCGAAGGTGCGCAAGGAACTGCGCCGCTGGCTGCGCCGGCTGCACGACGAGCTGCACATCACCAGCATCTTCGTCACGCATGACCAGGAAGAGGCGCTGGAAGTCGCCGACCGCGTCGTGCTGATGGATCACGGCCGGGTCGAGCAGGTCGGCTCGCCGGTCGAGGTCTACCAGCGTCCGGCGACGCCCTTCGTCTACGGCTTCCTCGGCGCGGTCAACCGCTTCGAAGGCCGCGTGGACAGCGGCATCGTGCGGGTCGGCGACCAGACGCTGGCGCAAGGTGCTGCCGCGTCGATCGAAGGCGCTCAGCACGGTCTCGTGCAGGCGTACGCGCGTCCGCACGAGCTGGTGATCATCCCGTCGCAGGACGCGCCGGGTCTGCCGGCGACGGTCGAACGCGTGCTGGCCTTCGGCGCCGCGGCGCGCGTCGAGCTGCGCGGCGCGCAGGGCGAGCATCTGGAAGCGGAACTCAGCCGCGAGCAGGCGGAGGCGCTGCAACTGGCCGCCGGCCAGCAGGTGCGTCTGCAAGCCTCCCGCCTGAGCCTCTTCGGCATCGACCAGGCCGCCTGATCGCCATCGATCGACGAGCCGAAGAGCGAGCGGTCCCGCACCCATGAACCTTCAACAATTGCGCATCGTCCGCGAGGCGGTGCAGCAGAACTTCAACCTGACCGAGGTGGCGGCCGCGCTGTTCACCTCGCAGTCGGGGGTGAGCAAGCACATCAAGGACCTTGAGGACGAGCTCGGCGTCGAGCTCTTCCAGCGCCGCGGCAAACGCCTGCTCGGGCTCACCGAACCGGGCAAGGAGCTGGCGGTCGTCGTCGACCGCATGCTGCAGGACGTGCGCAACATCAAGCGCCTGGCGCAGCAGTTCAGCAGTGCCGACCAGGGGCAGCTGACGATCGCGACGACGCACACGCAGGCGCGATACGCGCTGCCGCAGGTGGTCGCGCGCTTCAAGGCCGCGTATCCGCGCGTGCACCTGGTGCTGCACCAGGGCAGCCCGTCGGAGATCGTCTCGCTGCTGCAGTCCGGCGAGGCCGACATCGGCATCGCCACCGAGGCGCTGGGCAAGGACGACGCCTTCGTCACCTTCCCGTTCTACGAATGGCGCCACGCGGTCGTCGTGCCGGAAGGCCATGCGCTGACCCGCCAGCCGTTGACGCTGGAGGCGCTCGCCGAGCAGCCGCTGATCACGTACCACGAGGGCTACACCGGCCGCGCGCGCATCGATGCGAGCTTCGCCGCGGCGGGCCTGGCGCCGGACCTGGTGATGTCGGCGCTGGACGCGGACGTCATCAAGACCTACGTGCAGATCGGGCTGGGGGTCGGCGTCATCGCGGCGATGGCCTTCGAGCCCGCGCGTGATGCGGGCCTGCAGCTGATCGACGCGGCGCACCTGTTCCCGCCGAACACGACGCGCATCGCGCTCAAGCGCGGCCACTACCTGCGCGGCTTCGCCTACCGCTTCCTGCAGGAATGCGTGGCCGAGCTGACCGAGGAAGCGGTGCGCGAGGCGATGGATCCGGACGCGTGAGGGGCTCCGTCACTTCGGCGGGTTGAGCGCCGGCTTCGCGTAGAAGTAGAACGCGTCGATCCGCGAGCCGTAGCGCGCCTGAGCCTCGGGACTCAGGTGGGAGATGAATTCGTCGCGCATGAACTGCCGCGCCTGCGGCGTCGAGAGCACGCGCTCCACCTGCTCGATGGTGCGTTTGCCCCAGGCGTTGCGCGGACAGGCGATGCCGGAGATCACCGGACTGCTGAAACCCTCGATCGGCACGGTGACGAGATCGGCGGTCGACGCCTTGCCGGTGGCGCTCGCGCTGGCCGCGCGCAGTTCCTGCAGGTTGGCGAGCACGAAATCGAATTCGATCGTGTAGTCGGCGCGGCCGACGGCGATCATCGACAGCAGGTTGCCGCCGAAGTCCGAGGTCGTGTATTCGTCGATCACGCCGGCCGGCCGTCGGGCCAGCAGCGCGTCGAGCGCGCGACCGTAGCTGCGACCCGCGACGATCGCGCCGCGCAGTTGCTTCTCAGACCAGATCCTCTCCAGGTCGGCATCGCCGTCCGGCAGGCGCGGCACTTTCTGCAGCGCGCTGCGCCGCACCATCAGCTGATGCGGCGGGATCAGGTGGGTATCGAAGAAGTAGGCGACGGCCTCGCGCTCCGGCGTCCGCAGCACGCCGAGGTGGCAGGCGGGCTCGCCGTCCTCGATCATCCGCCAGCTGCGCTTGACGTTGGCGATCAGCACCTCGTGCTTCGCGGGCGTCCCCCAATTTGCGGTCAGATAGTCCGACAGCGGCTGCGCCAGGCCGCGCCGCACGGGCACCGAAGCCGCGCCGGGCGAGGGCGGCGCCACCGTGTCGAGCTCGGGCATCAGCCAGATGATCCTGTCGAGCGCCCAGGTCTTGGCGGGCATGCACAGGGCGCCCAGGGCGAAGCACGCGAGGAACGAGGGCAGCAGGGATTGGCGATTCATCTTCTATGCACATGCATCCGGCGCGGGATTGCTTATCGATATTTGTTGGAGGACACCGGGGTCGCGGATTCGAATAATCAATCCGCATAAGCAAGCGGCTTTCCTGATGAACTTCCAACAACTCCGATCCGTCCGCGAGGCCCAGCGTCGCAACTTCAACCTGACCGAGGTCGCGCAGGCGCTGCACACGTCGCAGCCCGGCGTGAGCCGCCAGATCCGGGAGCTGGAGGACGAGCTCGGCATCGATATTTTCATCCGGGCGGGCAAGCGGCTCACCGGGCTCACCGAGCCGGGCCGCAACGTGATGCCCATCGTCGAGCGCCTGCTGCGCGAGGCCGAGAACCTGCGCCGCGCCGGCGAGGACTTCGCCCGCGCCGACAGCGGCCACCTGCGCATCGCCGCGACCCACAGCCAGGCGCGGTATGCGCTGCCGCCGGCGGTGCGCGACTTCCGCGAATCGCATCCCGAGGTCAGCCTGCAATTCACGCAGGGGTCTCCCCAACAGGTGGCACGCCTGCTGATCGACGGCGAGGCGGACATCGGCATCGCCACCGAGGCGCTCGCGCTGCATCCGCAGCTGCTGACGCTGCCCTGCTACCGCTGGACCCACACGGTGCTGGTGCCCCCCGGCCATCCGCTGGAGGCGGAGGCCAACGCCGGCACACCGCTGACGCTGGAGCGCCTGGCCGAGTTCCCGGTCATCACGTATGAAACCGGCTACACCGGCCGCTCGCACATCGATGACGCCTTCGCGGCGGCGGGGCTGGACCTCAACGTCGTGCTGGTCGCGATGGACGCGGACGTGATCAAGACCTACGTGGAGCTGGGACTGGGCGTCGGCATCGTCGCCGCGATCGCCTACGACGAGGAACGCGATCGGCACCTGCGATCGATCGATGCAAGACACCTGTTCGCGGACAACCTGACGCGGCTCGCGGTGCGCCGCGACGCCTACCTGCGCGATTACGTCTACGCCTTCATTGAGACCTTCGCGCCGCCGCTGTCGCGCGAGCTGGTGGAGCAGGCGCGCATCGCGCCGAACGGCTCGGATTGAGCGGGCCCCCTCCCCGCGAGGGGTGCCGAAAGAAATTCCTCATGTGCATAGACCGGGTGCACAGCTAAGCAACGCAGAAAGCATTGGTTCATCGCGGCGAGGACGCTTCCTAGAGTGACGGGCTCACCGGTTCACTCCCACAAGGAAGTCTCTTGAAGCAGTTCGTCGAGCACGCGGCCCGCCACACCGGACCGGCCGCCACACTGGTCGCGGCCCTGGCCGCCGCCTTCCCCGTCACCGCCGCCTTCGCGCAACAGGCCCCACCGTCCGTCACGCCCGCGCCCTCCGCCGCGGCGCCGCAGGACGCGACGGCGGCCAAGGACGCACCGCTGCCGTCGGTGGTCGTCACCGGCTCGCGCATCTCCCGCGTCAACAGCGAAGGGCCGAGTCCGATCACGGTGATCAAGTCGGAGGACCTCGACCGCCTCGGCTACAAGAATGTCTCCGACGCGCTGAGCAGCCTGACCGAGAACACCGGCTTCACCCAGGGCGAGGACTTCGGCAACACCTTCACGCCGGCGGCCAACGCGATCAGCCTGCGCGGCCTCGGCCCCAACCACACGCTGGTGCTGGTCAACGGCCGGCGGGTGGCCGACTACCCGACCGCCTATGAAGGTTCGGTCAACTTCGTCAACATCGCCAACATCCCCTCGGCGCTGATCGACCGCATCGAGGTGCTCAGCGGCGGCGCGTCGTCGATCTACGGCTCCGACGCGATCGCGGGCGTCGTCAACATCGTGCTGAAGAAGCATGTCGAGGGCGTCACCGTGAACCTGCACGCCGGCGGCACGCAGCGCGGCGGCGGCGAGAACGCCCGCGCGCAGATCACGGGCGGCCTCGATGCCGGCGCGCTGCAGGGCGTGTGGGGGGTCGAGCTCAGCGGACGCCAGCCGATCTGGAGCCGCCAGCGCGACTTCATGGCCGACACGACCTTGAAGGGCGCCGCACCGTCGGTCGTCATCGGCCGGCGCAACGCCAGCGGCGGGGCCTACCTCGCGCCGACCGACGGCTGCACGGGCGCGGGCTCGCTGTTCGAGGGCTCGGTCTCGCCCTACACGGCGAAGAACGGCACCTACTGCGGCAGCGGCCGTGCGTCGACGACCTACTGGACGACCCAGACCGGCAACCGCAGCGCGCAGGCGGCGGGCTCGCTGACGCTCGCGCTCGATCACGGCCTCGAGCTGTTCGCCGAGGGCCAGTTCGGCTGGGCGAGGACCGAGAACAACACGCGCGGCCCGACGTGGACTTCGGACATCGCCAACAAGGGTTACTTCCGCAACGCCGCGACTGGCCAGCTGGAGATCTGGACGCGGCGCTTCGCGCCTGAGGAGCTGGGTGGCGTCGACAACTTCAACCGCAAGTGGCAGGACTCGACGCACAACGTCGCCGTCGGCGCGCGCGGCGAGCTCACCGGCACCTGGACCTTCGAGCTCGCGGCCAACAGCGCCTACTACCTGAACCGCACGACCACGCCGCGCCTGACCGCAGGCATCGAGCAGTTGCTGCTCGGACAGACGCTCGGCACCGAGGCGGACGGCACGCGGATCTATTCGGCGGATCCGGCGCGCCTGTTCCGGCCGCTGACGCCGCAGGAGATCGACAGCGTCACCGACCGCAGCTGGACGCGCAACGCCAGCTGGAACCAGCAGTTGAGCGCGTCCGCCAGCGGCGAGTGGTTCCAGTTGCCGGGCGGACCGGTGCGGGCGGCCGTCGTGGCCGAAGCCGGCACGCAAGGCTTCCGCAATGAAGCCGATCCGCGGCTGGGGCAGGGCGTGTTCTACAACACGAGCGCCTCGGCGACCGTGCGCGGGACACGCGAGCGGCTGGCGCTGGGTGGCGAGCTCAACGCGCCGATCACGAGGCAGCTCACCGCGACGCTGGCCGCGCGGCACGACCGCTACGAGTTCGCCGGTCGCAGCGACGGCAGCACGACCTACAACGCGGGCCTGGAGTTCCGGCCGCTGTCCACGCTGCTGCTGCGCGCGCAGCACGCCACCAGCTTCCGCGCGCCGGACATGAATTACATCTTCGCGCAGCAGACGAAGGGCTACTACTCGTCGTCGACGGACTACTACCGCTGCCAGCAGACCGGCCAGCCGCTGTCGACCTGCGACTTCGCGGACGTCTCGCCGGGCTTCAACTTCGTGCGCACCGGCTCGTCGGACCTGAAGTCGGAGCGCGGCCGCTCCTGGGGCGTGGGCGCGGTGTGGCAGCCGGCCTCGTCCTTCGACGTGTCGCTGGACCTGTGGAAGATCGCGATCCGCGACCTGGTCACCGACCTCAGCGCCGACGGCGTGCTGCGCGACGAATCGGACTGCCGCACCGGGGTCAAGGACATCCAGTCGCCGACCTGCGTGGACGCGATCGCCCGCGTGCGCCGCAACCCGGCCGACGCCCTGGTCCGTCCGGGCGAGGTCGCGGAGGTCCGCGTCAACCCGATCAACGCGGCGAACGAATCGACCTGGGGCGTCGACGTCGGCACGCGCTATTCGTGGAGGACGGCCGCCTGGGGCAAGTGGACGGTCGACGCGAAATACACGCGGGTGAAGAGCTTCAAGTACCAGCAGTTCGCCGGCGACGAGAACCGCAACGTCGTGGGCACCCCGGACTTCACCGACTGGCCGAGCCGGCTCAATGCCAGCGTGGTCTGGCAGACCGGCGACTGGACGCATGCGCTCTCGGCGCAGCGCAACGGACGCATCACGCGTGAAGACCAGGAGGGCACGCTGGGCCCCTACTGGAACTTCAACGCGAGCACCGCGTGGCAGATCGGCAAGCGGACCAGCGTGAGCCTGATCGTCAACAACCTGTTCGACAAGATCCGCCGCGATCCCAGCGCCACCTGGCCGTACTACCCGGTCGGCTACTACTCGCCGCACGGCCGCCAGGGCTGGATCGAACTCGAGCACCGCTTCGGCGTCTGATCTGCAAAGCAAAGCAGATCTTCTTCGTTCCCTTTGAATGTTCGCTTGCCTACATTGAGCGCTCCCCTCCACCCCCCGTGATGAGAAGAATCCCGTGAACTCACTTCGTCGCACTGTCTCGCTGCTCGCCACCGCTGCCCTGCTGAGCGGTGCCGCGCTGATGCCCGCGGCCCATGCCCAGGGCTCGGTCACGCTGCTCAACGTGTCCTACGACCCGACCCGTGAGCTCTACCAGGACTACAACGCCGCGTTCGCGAAGTACTGGAAGGCCAAGACGGGCGAGACGGTCACGGTGAAGAACTCGCACGGCGGCTCGGGCAAGCAGGCGCGCTCGGTGATCGACGGCCTGGACGCGGACGTCGTGACGCTCGCGCTGGCCTATGACATCGACGCCCTGCACGACCACGGCAAGCTGCTGCCGGCCGACTGGCAGAAGCGTCTGCCGAGCAACGCGTCGCCCTACACCTCGACCATCGTGTTCCTGGTGCGCAAGGGCAACCCCAAGCACATCAACGACTGGCCGGACCTGGCCCGCAGCGGCATCGACGTGATCACGCCGAACCCGAAGACCTCGGGCGGCGCGCGCTGGAACTACCTGGCGGCCTGGGCGTATTCGCTCAAGCAGCCGGGCGGCAATGCCGAGTCGGCCAAGGCCTTCGTCAAGCGCATCTACGCCAACACCAAGGTGCTGGACTCCGGCGCACGCGGTTCGACGACGACCTTCGTCGAACGCGGCATCGGCGACGTGCTGATCGCCTGGGAGAACGAGGCCTACCTGGCGGTGAAGGAGCTGGGTCCGGACAAGTTCCAGATCGTCACGCCCAGCCTGTCCATCCTGGCCGAGCCGCCGGTGTCGGTGGTCGACAAGACCGTCGACAAGAAGGGCACGCGCAAGGTGGCGCAGGCCTATCTGGAGTACCTGTACTCGCCGGAAGGCCAGGAGATTGCGGCCAAGAACTACTACCGCCCGCGGGACCCCAAGATCGCCGCGAAGTACGCCAAGACCTTCGCGCCGGTGAAGCTGGTGACCATCGACGAGGTCTTCGGCGGCTGGCGCAACGCGCAGAAGACCCACTTCGACGACGGCGGCGTCTTCGACCAGATCAGCGCGGTGCGCTGAGTCCCGGCGGGACGGCGTCTGCCGCCCTCCACGTCACGCCATTCCGCCTCGAGGCTCCGGCTTCCGGCACGCAACGTTTGTCTCCTCGGTCGGTCTCGGACGCCGCGCAAGCGGCCCTCCAGGCAACCAGACCGTTCGCTCTGTGCGAGCAGCCCCGCCGGCCATCAGCCGGCGGGGCCTTTTTTTCGTCTCCCCGCCGGTCCACGACGCACGTCATGGCCGCCGCGCGACCGTCGCCCGCAGCGATCCCCGTATGCTGTCGGTCGTGAAGTTCCTCGCTCCGCTCCGTTCGCGCCTTGCCGCCCTCCTGCCGTTGGCCGTCCTTCTGACGGCGACGCCCCACGCACATGCCCAGGCGTCCGGCGCAACGCCTGCCCCCTCGGCCACCGCCGTCCCCGCCGTCCCTCCCGCTCCCACCGTCACGAAGATCACCTGGCTGGCCTCCGACCACGCGCCCCAGATGACCGGCGCCGACGCCAGCGGCGTGACCGGGCGCGTGACGGCCTACCTCGAGAAGCAGTGGCCGGGCGTCCGGCATGAGATCGTCTTCGCCAACGCCAAGCGCAGCTGGCAGATGATCGAGAACGGCGAGGAGGTCTGCCGCGCCAACATGGTCCGCACGCCCGATCGCGAGAAGTCGGCCTACTTCATCAACACCCAGCTCACCCCGCCGCCCGGGCTGATCGTGCGACGCGACAGGCTCAAGCGCCTCCCGCGCAACGCCGCCGGCGAGGTGCAGCTGTCGCGGCTGCTCGCCGATCACACGCTGCGCGGCGCGCTGATCGACGGCCGCAGCTACGGTCCGGTGCTCGACGAGATGCTCGCGGCCCGGCCGGTCGACAGCACCGTCTCGCTCTACTCGCCCAAGGACTTCGGCGCGCGCGTGCTGCAGATGCTCAGCCTGGGGCGCGCCGACTATTCGGTGGAGATGGACATGGCGCTCGTCATGGCCGGGAATCCGGACGACCTCGTGAGCGTGCCGGTCCAGGGCGCGAGCGAGCTGGTGATGGCCGGCATCGCCTGCTCACGCACCCCGTGGGGGCTCGCCGCGATCCGCGGCATCGACAAGGCCTACGGCCGGCCGGAAGGCGCGGCCAACCTGCGGCAGGGACTGATGCGCTGGCTCACGCCGGAAACGAAGGCCCACTACGCGGCGCGTTTCGATGGCTTCTATCGCGAGCGCAGCAAGCCGTCTCGCATCGACCCCTGATCCTCACCCGCGGGTGTCATCGGCCATCGCCGACCATTGCTGGCGATCGCCGACCTGCCGACCTGCCGACCCGCCGGCGCCACGGCGCGCGGCGCTCGCGACGCTCAGGACTGCCGCTCCACGCGGTTGCGTCCGCCGTCCTTGGCGCGATACAGCGCCTGGTCGGCGCGGCCGAGCAGTTCCTCGACCCGCAGGTCCTCCGGCCGCAGCGCCGTGACGCCGAAGCTCGCCGTGAGCGAGGTCGGCGCCGAGCCCGGCTGCAGCGCCATCCCGCTGATCTCGATGTGGTGGCGCAGGCGCTCCACCAGGTGGGTCGCGTCCTCCAGCGAGGTCTGCGGCAGCAGCAGCGCGAACTCCTCGCCGCCGAGCCGGCCCAGCAGGTCCTGCTTGCGCACGATCTGCGCGCACAGCTGCACCAGGTGGCACAGCGCAGCATCGCCGCGCGCATGGCCCAGCGTGTCGTTGATGCGCTTGAAGTGGTCGACGTCCATCATCACCAGCGACATCTCCAGCCCGTAGCGCCGGCTGCGCGCCAGTTCCGCATCGGCATGCTCCAGGAAGCAGCGCCGGTTGGCCGCGCCGGTCAACGCATCGGTCGTCGCCAGCCGCTGCAGCTCGATCTCCAGCCGCTTGCGGTCGGTGAAGTCCACCAGCGTGCTCAGCACCGAGGCCGCGCCGTCGTAGACCACCGGCACCATCGACAGCAGCATCCACAGCTCGCTGCCGTCGGCGGCCAGCAGGCAGATCTCCTCGCCTTGCAGCCGGCCGTGTTCCCTGAACTTCACCTGGATGCGGTCCCGCTCGCCGGGCTCGCGGTAGAAGCTGATCGCCGGCTTGCCGACGAGGTCGTCCAGCGGGCGTCCCACGATCGCCGCCGAGGGGCCGTTGGCATACACGATCAGCGCGTCGTGCTCGCGTGTCACGACCATCGGGATGGGCGCGTGATCGAGCACGGCGCGCAGGCGCTCCTCGCTGTCGGCGAGCTCGCGCGTGCGCTGCGCCACGCGGCGCTCCAGGTTGGCATTGAGTTCCTGCAGCTCGGTCACCAGCCGCGCGTTGTCCACGGCATTGACGACGTTGGCGCACAGCAGCTCCAGGAAGCTCACGCGCGCTTCGGTGAACACGCCGGCCGCGGCGGCGTTCTCCAGGTAGAGCGCGCCCACCGTCTGTCCCTGCTTGAGCAGCGGCAGCGCCAGCACCGAACGCGGCGGCGAGGCGTGGCGCTGGAAGTAGTCCTCCATCGTGGCCAGGCCGCGGGCGTCGACGATCAATTCGCGCTGGCCGTCGCGCAGCACGCGGCTCATCAGCGACAGCGGCAGCTGCTGACCCGCGCGCTCGAGCGGGAGCTGCTCGCGCAGATGCAGCCGGGGCGGCTCGCCCAGCGTCGCTTCCGCCTGCAGCACCCAGCGCGAGGGACCGGCCGTGCCGCTGGCCAGCACGATCGCGGCGCGCTGCGCGCCGGCGTTCTCCGCGACCACTTCCAGCAGACGCCGCAACAGACGCGGCAGGTCGGGCTGGCTGCTGATCGCCTGCACAGCCTTCGTCAGCGTGCTGAGGTCGGCCGCGTCGGCACGGATCTCGCCGGTGTCGGCGGAGGCCGCGATCGCGGTGTGCCCGTCCTCGATCGGCAAGGACAGCGCCTCGCCCGCCAGCGCGGTGACGCCCCAGTCCTTCCAGGTCCGCTGCAGGCGCAGCCGCGCCTGGGCGGCCCGCGCCGGGTCGCGATCGCGCCAGGCGTCCGCCTGCGCTCGCAGCACCGCCGCCAGATCGAGCGGCGTTCCCTGCGGTCCGGCCGCCGCGTCCAGCGCCTCGGCCAGCAGCCGGTCGACCTCCTGCTCCGGCGCGCCCGCCAGCATCGCCTGCTGCGCCTGCAGCAGCGCGACGCGGTCGTGAAGGTGGCCGGGGCCGGCATCGCGCCAGCGCCGCAGGCGCAGCAGCGCGTCGTCCTCGAGGGCCTGATCGCGCGCGCCGCCCGCCAACGCGACGCGCTGCGCCGCCCAGGCCGCGATGAACAGCAGCAGCGACTGCGCGTGCATGCCGCGTCCCGCAGCGAACAGGGAACGCGCTTCGAGCGCCAGGCGCAGCGCGGGCGCCGGCCGGTCGGCGATGAAATGCAGCACCGCCTGCCAGCCGTGCAGGAACATCAGGCCGGTCTGGTCCTGGCGCTCGCCGTAGGTGCGCGCCAAGGCCTCCAGTCCGTCGAAGCCCTCGTCCGGCAGTCGCGGTTGCCGCAACGCGCGCACCAGGCCGAGCAGCGCCTCCTCATAGTCCGCGGCCACCGGCTGGCGCATCGCGCGCAGGCGCTGGCCGTGCGTGACCAGCTGCTCTTCCAGCGCGGGCAGCGGCCTCCCGGACAGCAGCGCATGCACGTCATGCACGTAGAGGCCGAGGCCCGCATGCCGCAGGTTGCCGAACTCCAGCCCGTTGCGGTGGGTCTGCATCAGGCCGTCCATGCTCACGCGCAGCCCCTGCACCCAGTGGCTGAGGAAGGCGTGGAACGAGAAGCCCGCATGCGCGAAGACCTGCATCCAGCCGTGCCGCTCGACCAGCTGCGTGGACATGCGGCCCAGGTCGTGGGCGAAGCGGTAGTCGCCGAGGAACTCCGCGCACATCAGCCCCAGCACCGAGTACGCCGACAGCGCCTGCGGCACATGGCCGTGGTCCACCATCAGGCGGACCTGGAACAGCGTCAGCAGCGGCAGCAGCGCCGGCCGCACGATGTAGGCCGCGGCGGTCATCTTGGCCGCGATCGAGATCAGCAGCAGCCGCTGCTCGTCGCGCATCGGTCCGCGCGCGGCCAGCGTGTCCAGGCCGATCCCGGCGATCTCCTGCTGCAGGTCGGCCAGCAGCTGCATGACCTGCGCCATCGCGTCGGGACCGCCGGCGCGCGGCAGCTCGGCGCCAAGCAGCAGGAACAGCTCCAGCCCGAGATCGACGGTGTCCGCGAGCCGGCCTTGCGCGTAGAAGGCCTCCATGCGGACTTCCAGCAACCGCGCCCGCTGCGCGCTGTCGGCGGCATCGGCGATCGCCGATTCCAGCAGCGCATCCATGCGGGACGGCCGACCGGCCAGGTAGGCCATGCGCGCCGCGTGATGCAGCCAGGCGGCGCGCTGCGGCGAGCAGGGCGCCAGTTCAAGCGCGAGTTCGGCGTAGTCGGCCGCGGGTTCGAACGCGGCGGCGTCCATCGCCAGCCGGGACGCCTGGGCGTTGAAGCCGGCCAGCGCCTGGCGCTCGGCATCGTGGTGCGCCTCGTGCAGCAGCAGGCGCGAGGCGTTCAGGTGATGCAGCACGGTGTAGGGCAGCGGCACATCGGGATGCGCGGCGAGGTGGCCGTCGCGCAACAGGCGACCGATGCGCAATTGCAGCGCGGGACGCTGGTCGGCGGCGATGCGCTGCAGGGCGGCCTCCTGCACCCGGTCGTGCGCGAAGGCATAACGGACCGACGCGCTGGCCTGACCCTGCAGCTGCGGCGCGTAGCGGTACAGCGCGCTTGCCGGCACCAGCAGCTGCGCCTGCAGCGCCGGCAGCAGGTCGATGGCGAGCAGATCGGCCGGCACGTCCAGCGCGGTGGCCAGGCTGTCCAGGCCGAAACCCGCGCCCAGCAGCGCCGCCACGCTCAGCGCCTGTCGCGTCGTGTCGGGCAGGCGCTCGAGCTGCTGCAACATCAGCGCGACGACGTTGTCCGCCGTGCGCGTGGCGGCGATGCGCTCCAGCGCGTGGTCCCACCGTTGCGCGGCGGGGTCGTAGTGGATCAGGCCGCGCCGGACGAGGTCTTCCAGAAGTCGGCGAAGGAAGAACGGATTGCCCGCCGTGCGCGTCTGGCAGAGGCGGGCGAGCTCGTCGAGTCCCGCGTCCTCCTCGGACGGGTCGCGATGCAGACTGTCGGCCAGCAGCTGCCGCGTGTCGTCCAGTCCGAGAGGACCGACGCGCAAGGGCATGAACCGTCCGCCGAGCTGCTGGCGCAGTTCCGCGAGTTCCTGCGCGATCGGATGACCGGGCGGAATCTCGTTGTCGCGGTAGGCGATGACGAACAGCGTGTGGCGCAGCGTCGCGTCGTGCAGGCACTCGCGCAGCAGGCGGCGCGAGGCGCGGTCGGCCCACTGCCAGTCGTCGAGGAACAGCGTCTGCGGCTCGCCCTCGCGCGCCAGCGCCGCGAACCCCTGGCTGACGGCGCGCAGGAAGCGGTTCTCCGCTTCGGCCGGACCGACCGGCATCAGCGGGGCGTCCACGGCCAGCAGCGGCTTCATCTCCGGCAGGGCCTGCGCGAGCAATGCCGCATTCGCGCCGAGGCGCTCGCGCAAGCGCTCGCACCACACCGCCTGCTGCGGCGCCGGCAGCGCCACCACCTGCGCGGCGCGCTGGAGCAGCAGATGCAGCAGCGGGCCGTACGCCCGGTCCTGTCCATACTGGTTGAACTTGGCCGCGGCGAAATGCCCTCTTTGCGCCAGCAGGCTGCGCTGCGCCGCCAGCACCAGCGCGGTCTTGCCGATGCCGGAGAACCCCGCCACCGCCACCAGCCCGGCGCCGACGGCAGGGCCGGACGCGGCGTCCTCGAAGGCCTGACCGAGTTGCGCCTGCGCCGACTCGCGTCCGTAGAGCCGGCCGCTCGGCTGGAAACGCACGGCGGCATCGCCCTGACCCGGCTCGAAGCCCGGCAGCCCGCGGCCCTGCTCCAACGCCGCCTCGCAGAGCTGCAGATCGTGTCGCAACGCCTGGTGACCCTGGTAGCGACCCTCGGGTTCCTTGTGCAGGCAATGCGCCACCACCTGCGCCAGCGGCGCGAAGACCTGGTGGTTGCGCGTCGTGGCCAGCGGTGCCGCCAGCGCCAGGTGCGCATGCACGGCGCGCGCGGGATCGTCGATGTTGAACGGCGGTGCGCCCGTCAGCGCTTCCAGCAGGGTGGCGCCGAGGCTGTAGAAATCGGCCCGGTAGTCGACGTCGCGGCTCATGCGGCCGGTCAGCTCTGGCGCAAGCGTCGCCAGCGAGGCCTCGATCAGCTCGGCGCGCTGGACCAGCGGCCGTTCGCGTTCGATCTCCGCGGCGAGTCCCAGGTCCGCGATCAGCACCTTGCGCGGTTCGATCCCGGCACCGGACAACAGCAGGATCTGGCCCGGACCGAGATTGCGATGGATGAGCCCGTGGCCGTGCAGGTGCTGCAGCGCGTCGACCAGGTCGAGGGCGATGCGGATCAGCGCATCGTTGTGCAGCGTGCCGCGCCGCAACCGGTCCCTCAGGGTCTCGGCGCCCAGATCGGGCAGCAGCAGCGCCGGTCGGCGCTCATGCTCGATCAGTGCGGTCGGGCGCAGCACGAAGGCGGGATCGAGGCGCTGCGCGAGTTCGAATTCGCGGCGCAGCCGGGCCACCGCGGC
Source organism: uncultured Burkholderiales bacterium (assembly GCA_966211105.1). Lineage (GTDB taxonomy): Bacteria > Pseudomonadota > Gammaproteobacteria > Burkholderiales > Burkholderiaceae_C > Roseateles. The sequence continues at coordinate 37,828 of CBIHMU010000015.1, read as the reverse complement.
GGGATCCGCGCGAGCATCCCGCAGGCGTTTGAGCAGCGCCGTGCCGCCCTGGCCGTCGCGGACCCGGACAACCTCGCTCCGGCGCCCCTGGTGGAGCACCTGCTCCGCCAACCAGGCGCCTGGATCGGTTGCCTCCCACGCTCGTCTGTCCGTCATCCCATCCGCTCTCCGTTGTCTGCGGACTGTAACGGCTGGTTGAGACAGACCCGGGTCACGCCCCCGTCATGGGGGCGGCCTCAGCTGCCGTACTTGATCGAGCAGCCGTAGGGCCTGGTGCTCGCATGGGTGATCTTCTTGCCGGCGGCCAGCTCGCCCAATGCCGTCTTCACATACGGATCGGCCTTGGCGATGTCATCGGCCTTGGCGGTCGCGATGCTGTCGATGCCGCCCTTGTAGACCAGCACGCCCTGCGGATTGACGATGAACAGGTGCGGCGAGGTCTGTGCGCCGTAGGCCTTGCCCAGTTGGCCGCCCGGATCGAGCAGCACCTGCGTCGGCGCCGCGCCCCGGTCCTTGTTCAGCTTCGTCGCCGTCGCGCCGTCGACATGGCCCTGCTGGCCTGGCGCGGACGAGATCACCTGCAGCCACACGACGCCTTGCGCGGTGGCCTCCTTCTGCAGCGTCGGGATGTTGCCGCTGCCGTAATGCTTCTTCACGTAGGGGCAGTCGTGGTTGGTCCATTCCAGCACCACGGTCTTGCCCTTGTAGCTGTCCAGCGTGACCGTCCTGCCGTCGGCCGTGGTCGCGCTGAAGGCCGGCGCGGGTTGATCGATCTGCGCCTGCGCGTGCGCCAGGCCGGTCATCGCCAGCGTCGCCGCGACGGCGGCGCCGGCCAGCACGGCGCGGCGCGACAGCGCGCCGCGGAACGACGAGGTCGTGGAAATCATCGAGCGGGTCATGACGGGGTCTCCAGGATGAAAACGGCTGTGGAATGAAAACGCACTGAGCGCGGACGCTCAGCTCGTGCCGGCCCGCAGGGCCGTGGTGACGATGCCGGGCGTCAGCAGCTGCGGCAGCACCTGCGCGTCGCTGCCCGTGCCGGCGGGATAGAACAGGTACAGCGGCACGCCGCTGCGGTCGTGCTGTTTCAGCAGTTCGGTGATGCGCGGATCCTGGCGGGTCCAGTCGCCCTTGAGGTAGGTCACGCCCTGCTGCTCGAAGGCACCGCGCACCTCTTCGGTCGAGAGCGCCACCCGCTCGTTCACGAGACAGGTGATGCACCACGACGCGGTCAGGTTCACGAACACCGGCTTGCCCTGCGCGCGCAACTCGGCCAGACGTTCGGGGGAGTAGGGCTCGTGATCGGCGGCAGCGCCTTGGGAGGAAGCTCCCGATATCGCTGCGCTTGGCAACGCTTCGCCCCCGAGGGCCGACACCGCCGGCAGCAACGCGACGGCCGCAGCCAGCGAAGCGATCACCGCACCGGCGCCAGTCCACCGCCAGCGCGGCGCGGCGTTCCGGCTGACCGATCGGATCCAGGCAGCAAGCGCCAGCAGTCCCATTCCCGCAAGCGCCGCCAGCACGCCCATCGGTCCGGCCTGCTGGGCGATCACCCACACCAGCCAGATCGCAGCCGCGAACATCGGGAACGCCAGCGCCTGCTTGAGCACGTCCATCCAGACGCCCGGTCGCGGCAGGCGTCTCTGGAGCGCCGGCCACCACGCCAGCGCGAGGTAGGGCAACGCCAGGCCCAGGCCCAGCGACAGGAAGACGGCCATCAATTCGAGCGCCGGCTGCGCCAACGCGTAGGCCATCGCCGCGCCCATGAACGGCGCGGTGCACGGTGTCGCGACCACGGTCGCGAGCACACCGGTGAAGAAACTGCCGGCGAGACCGGGTCTGCTCGCCAGCCCTTGTCCGACGCCTGCAAAGCCAGCGCCGATCTGCAGCGGACCCGCGAGGGACAGTCCCAACACGAACATCAGCCAGGCCAGCAGCAGCACGAACAACGGCGAGTGGAACTGGAATCCCCAGCCCACGCTGCCGCCCGCGCCCCGCAGCGCCAGCAGCACCGCGCCGAGTGCGGCGAATGCGGCGAGCACACCGGCGGTGTAGGCGAGTCCCTGCCGACGATGCTCGCCCGCATCGCCATGCAGGAAACCGAGGGCCTTGATCGCCAGCACCGGGAATACGCAGGGCATGAGATTCAGGATCAGGCCGCCGACCAGCGCGAGGCCCATCGCGGTCCAGAGACTGAGGTCGGTCTCACCACGGCCTGAAGACACCCGCGCGGCGGGCGGCGTTGACCCCGCCGATCCCGATGGGACGCGCGTCGCCGTCGGTGTCGCCGTCGGTGTGGCGGTCGGCGTCGGCGCTGGCGCCGTTGCGACACCGGTCACCGGCAGGTCGACTTCCCACGCCTTGCCGTCGAGCAGCAGCAAACCGTTCATCGTCTTGCCCGCAGTGGCCGGTTCCTCGCCGACCGGCACACGCAGCCGCCAGTCGTCCCCGACGCGATCGAGATGCGGCTTTGCCGCATGCTGGATGCGGCCCCAGTCCTTCGGCATGAACAGGGCCTGCTTGATCGCGGGTGCGGCCGAAGCGGGCCATGTGACAAGGAGGTCCCTGCCTTCGATCCGCGCGGCAGCCGGGAACGATGCCTTGCCGGGCAGTGCGGCGCGCGCCGCGGACAAGGCCGACGCGTCGGACGAGTCTTTTGCAGCGGTACCGACGGGGAGCGACAGGGACAGCGTCGCCTGTTGCGGGATGCATTCCTCGCGACAGACGAGCCAGGTCGCATCGGCGTTCACGGTGGCGGTCGAGCCGGGGGCCAGGTCTTGCGGCAGGCGGACCTCGGTCAGCAGCAGGACCTGGTCCTCGTAGCCGTAGTTGGTGATGGGGCCGACGTCGAAGCGTTTGGGCGCGGGCCACAGGATGTCGCCGGCGACTGCGCCTCGGGGCAGTGTCCATTCGATGCTGGTCGGTTGGCCCGAATCGCCGGGGTTCTTCCAATAGGTGTGCCAGTGCGGCGCGATGCGCTGTTCCAACGCGAGCAGCAGGGTCTGCCCTGGCGCGACCTGTGAGGATGCGCTGATGAGCCGGACCTGGACCTCGTCGGTGGATGACCGGTCCGTGGGCGGCGCGGCGTCCGCCGACGAAGCAACCGTCGCAGCGATCAGCAACGCGGTCACTGTTGATGCAGCCGAGGATCGCAGCAGTTTCATTGGAAGAAAGCGCATGGGCGCGATGCTAGGCAATGGGCCTGAACCTCACAAGGCGTCGCCCTTCCTTGTTTCCTTACTTCCGCGATTCGAAGGAATCGGAAAAGCCGACATCTGTGATTCCCGCCATCCGTGACCGCGCCAGAAACGCGAAGTCAGCCGATGCGAGTGGGGCCGGAATGGGGCTTGGGGTCCCTGGAGGGGTGCCCCATGCCCCGTGGAGAGCCCGCGCTTGGCAGAACGGGGTAGCGCAGCCTCAAGAACCAAAAACCCCCGTTCAAAAAACGCTGAGAGCCTGACAACCCCTGCCAGTTTCCGACGCCGAAATCAGCCGTTCGGAATGTCGGGTTCAACCAGCTGCGCCAGGAGGGTCAGGGATTCCTGCCACCCGAGATAGCAGGCTTGGGAGGGGATGACATCGGGGATGCCGTCCTGCGTGACCTGCATGTCCGTCCCGCAGAAAACTGCTGACAGCTCGATGGTGGTGGTCATTTCGCCGGGCAGGTTGGGGTCGTCGAAGCGGCTGGTGTAGCGGAGCTTCTTCCCCGGTTCGAGCTCGAGGTATTCCCCGCCGAAGCTGTGCGACCCGCCGGCCGAGAGGTTGGAGAAGGACATGCGCCAGGTGCCGCCGACCTTGGGATCCATGTGGTGCATGGTGCCGGTGAAACCATGCGGCGGCAGCCATTTGCACATTGCCGCCGCGTCGGTGAACGCGCGGTAGATGCGTTCGGGCGGGGCTTTCAAGACGCGGTGCAGGCGGATGGTGAAGGGCATCGGTGTCTCCGGGATTCCTTGGCGAATGGGAGATTCACGATAGCTCTGCAACGTGTCCGGCGCGAGACCCGCGCGCCTGACAGGGATTCCACGGAGGTGGTCCTGCGGGCTGTCGCCCAGCCTCCGCGAATCAAGGGCCGTTCATGTCGGCATCAGACATGCCGGCATCAGACCGAGAAGGACCACTCCAGGATGCCCGCGCGCTCGGGCCGGCGTTCGCGCGCGGCGCGCGCCCGGGCCGCTTCCACCCACCGCTTGGCCAGCGGGAACGGTCCGAATCCGGACTCCGTGTTGATGTGTCCGACCCGGCCGATGTTGCTGTAGCTGCTGCCCCAGCGCGTGGCCCAGCGCAGCGCGCTCGAGGCGCTCATCCACGGGTCGTTCTGGCTGGCGATCAGCGCCGTCGGGCGGCCCAGGCGCTGATGCGGCAGACTCTCCGCGAGACCGAACTTGTCCGGCTCGGCCGGCGCCACCAGCAGGGCCTCACGCACCGGCGAGTCCGGATGACGATGCAGGTGATGGGCCAACGCCAGGCAGCCGAAGCTGTGCGCCACCACGATCCATTCTCCGGGACCGGCGTTGTCGATCCGCGCATGGATGCGCTCCGACCAACGCTCCAGATCCGGATGGCTGAAGTCGCGCTGCTTCACGCGGTGCGCGTCGCGATACTGTTGCTCGAGCCAGCTCTGCCAATGCGCCGGCCCGCTGTCGTGCAATCCGGGGATGATCAACAGGCGCGGTTCGGCGCTGCCGTTGTGCTGTGTCGCGCGGAGAGGGTAGAGCGCCATGGCGATCTCCTGCTGGTCTCGGGCCGGAGGCTCACAAGGTCGCGATCGACACCTCGGTGGACTTCACCAGGGCGACGACTTCCTTGCCGACGGTCAGGTTGAGTTCCTTCACCGAGCGCGTCGTGATGACCGACGTGACGATCAGGCCAGCCGCCGTCTGCACGTCGACTTCCGAGACGACCGGTCCCTCGACGATTTCCTTGATGGTGCCGCGGAACTGGTTGCGGACGTTGATGGCGGTGATGGTCATGTGAGGGGCTCCAAAGAAGATGGGGACCAGCTTAGGCAGCACCGCTCATTTGCCGAACGAAGCGCTTGATGGATCAACATGCGGGGACCGAATAAGGCTGGGCAAGGCAGGGGGGCCGTAAAGCGGAGGTAAAGCCGGATGCCACCGCTGCGCGATGCGCCCATCGGCGGCCATCACAGGGGAATCTCCGTTGATGGCTGTCATGGGGCCCCATGCACAATCGCGGCTCCCCTGCCGGCCCCGCCGGCGCATCGTTCGACATGGATGCCCTGTCATGACTAAATCGTTTGCGCGCGGCATGGTCGCGTTGTCGCTGGTGGCCGCCTGCTGCGGTCAGGCCTTCGGATTCGGCGCCGTCGGCCACAACACGGTCGGCGAGATCGCCGCCCAGTTGATCAAGGGCCATCGCGCCGAAGCCGAAGTGAAACGGATCCTCGGTCCGGTGTCGCTGCGCGACATCGCGGTGTGGGACGACTGCGTGAAGGGGATCGATACCGGCAACGACTTCAAGTACGCCGCGACCGGCCGCTTTGCCGAGTGCGCGGTCTTCGAGAACAACGCCGAAGAAGAAGCCCGGATGCGCGACTACGTGAAGCGCAACTTCGAGCAGTGCGCGCCCAAGCCGGGCGAAGAGTCCTGCAACAAGCAGTACCACTACGCCAACGTCGCGATCCAGCGCGGCCGCTATGTGCCGGGCGCGATCGGCACCAGCGACCACGACCTGGTGCCGGCGCTGAAGGCGGCGATCCTCGTGTTGAAGACCGGCAAGCAGACGCCGCCGATGGACTTCAACGAGCGCGACGCACTGGCGCTGGTCGTGCATGCGATCGGCGACATGCACCAGCCGCTGCACATGGGATCGCTGTACCTGGATGCGGACGGCAAGCCCTACGACCCGGACACGCAAGGGGCCGACGCCCAGACGCACACGGTGGGCGCGAACGCCATCACGCTGCCGAAGCCGGACGGCACGCCGGGCGGCAACCTGCACAGCTACTGGGACGGACTGCCGGGTCGGCTCAGCGCCGAACAACTGGCGGCGATGCCCGCGCTGGCCAAGGACGTGGCACCCGCAACGGGCCATCCGGACGATTGGCCCGTGCTGTGGGCCAGCGAATCGCTGCTGGGCGCTCGTGACGCGTTCGACGGCATGAAGTTCGGCGCCCGCCAGCAGAGCCTGCGCGGTCCGCGCTGGCTGGCCACGCCGCCGGCGGACTACGACGCGCGCAGCCTCGAGCAGACGCGCCTGAACGTCATCAAGGGCGGCGCCCACTTGGCGCAGATGCTGGAGAGCATCTGGCCGGACAAGGCGGGGAAGACGGACAAGAAGTGACCTTTTTAACCCGTTTTCAGCATCGTCCAAAGCCCCGCCATCGCGGGGCTTTTTTCGTCCTGCCAGGACGATTGGTCTTGATGACGGGGTTGTGCGCAACCCTGGGGATGAGTGATGAACAACTCGCAGGTTGTCCACAGCCGCGCACCGCGTCAGGAACTTGTTGTCTTTTCATCCCGCCGTTCCCCGGGTTCGGCCCACACCGTTGCCCTGCTCGCAAGTCCTTGTTCCGACAGGCAATTCGGGCGTTGTCCACACGACCCCCCGAACACCTATTAATACGACCAAGGAGATATTCAATACAAGAAGATAAGAAAAGCGGGCATGTCACACTCTCGGAATGTCTGCTTTACCTGCTTCTCCAGCGTCCCCCGCTTCGCTTTTCACCGCCTCCGCGGGGTTCGAATCAGCGTGTCAGATCGACGCGCTCCCGCCAGGACACCGCGCCCGCGGTCTTCACGGCCACAGCTATCTGGCCACCGTGCGGGCCGAACTGCCCGCCGGCTGGGCCCCCTTCCCAGGAGGCGAAGTCAGCGCGCTGCGCGATGGCCTCGAACGCTGCATCGCGCCGCTGGACCATGCGCTGCTGAACCAGCACATCACGCAACCCACCGACGAGAACATCGCCCGCTGGATCCGGCATCGCCTCGAGACCGAATTCAAGGTGCCCGGCATCACGCAGGTGGGCATCCACAGCACGTCGAACTCCGGCGTCGACCTGGACGCCAACGGCCACGCGCATGTCTGGCGCCGATATCGTTTCCAGGCCGCCCATCAGTTGCCCAACGTCCCGATGGGCCACAAGTGCGGCCGCATGCACGGTCACGGCTTCGAGTTGATCCTTCACGCCAACCAGGACCTCGGCGAACGCGACCTGAGCATCGACTACGACCACCTCGATGAACTGTGGGCGCCGCTCCACGCGCAGCTGAACTACCAGTGCCTGAACGAGATCGACGGCCTGTCCAATCCGACCAGTGAGCTGATCTCGTCCTGGTTGTGGGCGCGGCTGAAGCCGCAGCTGCCTGAACTGAGCTGGGTCACGGTCTACGAGACCGGCTCCAGCGGGGCCAACTTCGACGGCGAGCGCTACCGGATCTGGAAGGAGTTCACCCTCGACAGCGCGGTGAAGCTCAAGCGCGCGCCGTCGCAACATCCGCTGGCCGGCATCCATGGCCACACCTTCACGCTGCGCCTGCACCTGAGCGCGGCGCTGGACCAGGTCTTCGGCTGGGCCATGGACTTCAGCGACGTGAAGCTGCTGTTCGATCCGATCTACAAGGCCCTGGACCACCATCCGCTGCATGAACTCGCCGGCCTGCCGGACTCGGACACGGCCAGCCTGGCCGCCTGGGTACTGCAGCAGGCCAAGGCGCAGCTGCCGCCGCTGGAGCGCGTCGACCTCTACGAGACCCGCGGCAGCGGCGTCATCGTCAGCCACGGCCCGTTCGAGGAGCTGATTCCGGTATGACCTACGCCGTCAAGGAAATGTTCTACACGTTGCAAGGCGAGGGCGCGCAGGCCGGCCGCGCGGCCGTGTTTTGCCGCTTCGCCGGCTGCAACCTGTGGACCGGCCGCGAGCAGGACCGCGAGAAGGCCGTCTGCAGCTTCTGCGACACCGACTTCGTCGGCACGGACGGGCAGGGCGGCGGCAAGTTCTCTTCGGCGGATGCGCTTGCGGAGGCGATAGCCGCCCAATGGCCCAAGGATGAGCACGGTCGCAAGACCGGCACGCCCTACGTCGTCTGCACTGGCGGGGAACCGCTGCTGCAGCTCGACGGTCCGCTGATCACCGCGCTGAAGGCGCACGGTTTCGAGATCGCTGTCGAGACCAACGGCACCCAGCCCGCACCCGAAGGGCTGGATTGGATCTGCGTCAGTCCCAAGGCCGACGCGGAAGTCGTGCTGATGAAGGGCAACGAGTTGAAGCTGGTTTATCCACAGCCTTTGGCCTTGCCCGAACGCTTCTCAGACCTGGCCTTCGACCACTTCTTCCTCCAGCCCATGGACTCGATCCTGCAGAAGCAGAACACCCGGGCGGCCATCGCGTATTGCATGGCGCATCCGCAGTGGAAGCTGTCGATCCAGATGCACAAGGTGGTCGGCATCGATTGAGGCAGCCAGCCTGGGACGGGGGAGTTATCCCCGTTTCCACAGGCGCTAGCGCAGATCGGGCGTGGCTGTATAGCCAACAACGCTGTGGAAAACTTTCTGGCAAGTGGCCACTTCTCCACAGGCCGGTGGGGGTCGGGTCTTGTTGTTGACGATCCGTGCAACGCGAACCAGGCCCTCCACGCACAAGGTTTCAATCGCCTCAAGTCCTTGTTTCTGAAGGGGATTTGCGACTTGTCCACAGAAAGGACGTCCCTCTACTAAGACGACTAAAGAGATATTTAAAACCTTGATGTTGAAAACAGAGGCGAGAAATTTCTCTGCGACGTTGCCGTGTGGCGCCTGCAGCGCACACGGCGCTTGAGCCGGCGACGCCGGACTTGCACACTGCCAACCCATGGACATTGCCGACCTGCAACGACGGCTGCGCGACTTCGCCGCAGCCCGCGACTGGGACCCGTACCTCACGCCGAAGAACCTGGCGATGGCGCTGGTCGTGGAATCGGCCGAGCTCGTCGAGATCTTCCAGTGGAAGACCGCCGAGGAGTCGCGGCAGCTGTCGGCCGAGGACCATCAACACCTGGGCGAGGAAATCGCCGACGTGTTGATGTACCTGCTGCAGATCGCCGACCGTGCCGGCGTGGACCTGGCGGCGGCGGTCGAACGCAAGCTCACGATGAACGCCCGGAAGTACCCCGCCCCGACCGCATGAAACGCACCATCGCCGTCATCGACTTCGAGACCACGGGCAACTCCCCGCAGGGCGGGGGCCGTGCCACCGAGATCGCCGCCGTGCTGCTGCGCGACGGTGAGATCGTGGGCGAGTATCAGAGCCTCATGAACACCGGCGCCTGGATCCCGCCGATGATCGAGCGGCTGACCGGCATCAGCAACGAGATGGTCGAGGACGCGCCCGACGCCGCCAAGGTGATGCGCGACGTGGCGGCCTTCACCGAAGGTTGCGGTTTCGTCGCGCACAACTCGAGCTTCGATCGCGGCTTCTGGCTGCACGAGCTCGATCGCGCGGATGCCGCGCCTCGCATCGCCCCCGAGTTCGCCTGTACCGTGAAACTGGCTCGCCGTCTCTATCCGGAATCACCGAACTGCAAGCTAGGGACGCTCGCGCGTCATCACCGTCTGCCGGACAACGGACGTGCCCACCGCGCCCTGGCGGATGCGTTGACCACCGCGCAACTGGTGCAGCGGATGCAGCGCGACATCGGTGTTGAACTCGCTGAATTTCTCGGTGAACTGAGTGTCGAACACGAGCTGCTGCTGCGATTGCAGGCCGTGGCGCGGCCCCACTGGCACAAGGCCGCGACCGGTTATGCGCGCGATGCCCGCCGCCATCTGCAGGTCTCGCTGGTCTGAATGTCGCGGGTCTGAAGTTCGCATGTCGTTAGCTTGACGGCACGGACCGCGCCGATCCGGCCTGTGCGGATCAAGATCATCAAAACATTTGCTGTCAAGGTGCCCGTTCGGGCGCATTGACTGGGACAATCCCGCCCTTTCCCCGAAATGCGTTTGTTCTCCAAGTATGTCGAGTATTCAGATTCGCCCGGCCACACTGCGTGATGCCAAGGCCATCGCCCAGATCCAGGTGAGTTCCGCTCAGGACGCGTACAAGGAGTTCTGGCCTGACAGCGCCCTGAACGGGTTGTCCGTCGCTCAGCGCCAGGCTTACTGGCGCGAGGCCATCAACATGTGCGAGCCGCAGGTGCTGGTCGCTCACCTGGACAACGAGGTCATGGGTTTCGTCGGCTTCGACCGCTCGCGCGACAAGGGCACGCCCTCCACCACCGGTGAGATCTGGGCCATGTACGCCATGCCCGCGCATTGGGACAAGGGCGTCGGCCAGGCGCTGGTCGAAGCGGCGCAGGAAGGTCTCCAGGAAGAAGGCTGCACCCGCGTCACGCTGTGGACCTACAAGAACAACGAGCGCGCGATGCGCTTCTTCGAGATCGCCGGCTTCAAGGCCGAGAACGACAGCGTCAAGGCGGTCGACGTCGAGGGCCGTGCGCTGGAACAGCTCCGGCTGCAGCGCTCGCTGGTCTGATCACGTGCTGGCGAAGCTGACGTCCAAGAACCAGCTGACCTTGCCGAAGAGCGTCACCGACAAGCTCGGTCCTGTGCAGTACTTCGAAGTGCTGCTGCAGGCCGGGCAGGTGGTGTTGACGCCGGTGCGCATCCAGCGCGGCGATGCGGTCCGGGCCAAGCTGGCGGAACTCGAGGTGGATGACGGTGTCATCGCCCAGGCGATGGCCTTCGCCTCGAAAGCGGCGAAGCCCGCCGCCAAGCCGGTGAAGAAGTCCGGCGCGGCGGCCAGGAAGCTCGCTCCCAAGACCCCGCGCAAAGCGGCATGACCCGTCGATCGAAGAAGGCGGCGGCCGAACTTGCCGTCATCGATCCGTCATTGATCCTGCGCGCCTTGCTGATGTCGGGCGGCGAGGCGCTCGGTCTGCGTCGTGCCTGGCAGCAGGGCGTGTTGAGGCCGCTCGTGAGCCCGGAGCTCGCGGCCACGCTGGTGCGTGCCTTGGCGTATCCGAAGTTCGCCATTTCCCAGGCGGAGCAGCAGGAACTGTTCGCGGACTTTCTGCCTTACGCCGAGGTCGTGAAACCGGCGCGCGGACCGCGGATCGCGGGGCTGTCGGCGCACGCGCAATCGCTCGTCGAGCTCGCGCTTCAGGGGGGTGCGTCATTGCTGATGTGCGACGACCCGGTGCTGTCGGCATGGTCTGCGAACAGTCGCAGCCAGTCCGCCCGGCAACTCTGCACGGTCCGTGCGATGTCGGCATGGTTCCAGGTGTTGCCCCCCTCTCAGCGGGACATCCTGCTTTGATAGATTCCGCGGTCGCTTATGTCCAGCTTTCACGACCGCATCCCTTCCAACATGTGGCGCGTGGTGTTCTACGAACGCCGCGGCAACCGTGTTCACCTCGATCGCACCGGTCCCTGGCTGCCTGAGAAATCCCAGGCCATGAAATGGGCCGACTGGTTCAAGGGTCAGGGCTATCACGTCGCGCTCCAGGACCAGAACGGCGGGCTTGAAAAGCTGCACGTGGGCCTCCCGGGCTGACGCTCGCGTCGACGCTCAGGCGGCGGAGCGGAAGCCCTGACGTTCCAGCGCCCAGCCGTCCGTCGGTGCGACATGGCTCTGGACGTGCACGGTGCTCAGGCGCTTGCTGGCGGCCCGTTGGACCAGTTGCTCCGCCTGCTCCGGGGTCAGTTGTTGCGCGAATCGCGTCCAGCGCTTCTGCAGCAGGGGATCGCGCCAGGCATCCTCCAGCGCCCAGCGGATCTCCATCGGATCGGTGAGCGACTGGGAGCGCAACACGCGCGGGACCAGCGCCAGGACGAACTTAGAGAAATCGGCGCGCTGTTGCGCGGCCATCAGGGCTTCCAGCCGCGTCAGGCGCTGACTCCATCCCGGCGTGGCGAGTTGCCTCGTCACCAGGGCCTGCAAGGCTTGCACGGGGTTGAACATCCGCAGCCGGTTGGGCGGCAGCACGAGCATCGGCAGTTGCGCGGCCAGGTCGTGCGACATCGGCGTCACGAAGCTCGTCAGGATCGCCATGCGCTCCCAGGCGGCGGCATTCATGCCGCCGGCCATCGTCATCGGTCCTTGGCGCAGGCTCTGCGCCATCGCCCAGCATTGCTGCCATCCGCGATCCAGTTTCGCGACGTTGGCCGCGTGGCTCATCAGGGCCAGGTTGCCCGCCGCATAACCGGCGTCGTCACGGACCCGGTCGATCGAACGCCGCTGCGGGTGATCCGGTTCGTCGTTGAACGACAGGCGGCTGACCGGGCAGTGGGTCGTGTCCAGCTGCTGCAGGTAGTTGGGCGTGACCAGCAGCGTCTCGAAGCTGCGGCCGCGCTGCCACGCATGCAGTCGCAGCGACAGCCACAGCTGGGTATGACGATGCGACTTGAGCGTTCGGGCGCCGAAGGTCGACCGGCCCAGCTGCCAGCCTTGCTGCAGCGGCGATTGGCGGAACAGCTGCTCGACCGGCGGCGTCAGGCCGTGGTGGGCATAGTCCCAGCCCAGTTCGAAACCGACCCGCTCATGGCTGGAGGCGCCGGCGTCGTCCTTGGTGTCGTCCAGGGCCTCCACCACGGTCATCGGCAGGGGCAGTTGCTGGATGGCGATGTCGTTGGCAGTGCGGCGGATCGTGGCGACCATGGCGTTTCTCCTTGAGGACTTGGATACCGGGGCCCGGCGCGGTTGGGCTTCAGGCTTGGATCCAGTATTCAAGGCAGGTGGCTCATAGAATGAGCCATCGATTCATCAATCGCGAAAATGTGGGCCTCGACCGCCCAGATCTGTCAGGAAGGCCCCCGCATGGACCGCACCGAACGCTTCTACAAGATCGAGATGCTGATCCGCAGCCGCGGCTGCGTGAGCTTCGCGGAGATGCGGGAGCTGCTGGAGGTCTCGCCGGCGACGCTCAAGCGTGATCTGCAGTACCTGCGCGAGCGGATGGACGCCCCGATCGAATACGACGCGGCCGAGAACGGCTACCGCTTCGGTCAGCAGTGGCGCGGCCAACGGCATGAGCTGCCTGGCGTGTGGTTCAGCGAGAAAGAGCTGCATGCGCTGCTGACCATGCATCAGATGATGGCCGGCCTCGACGAGAACGGTCTGCTCAGCCGCCACTTGCAGCCGATGCTGGACAAGCTGACCGGCATGCTCGGCGGCGACGAGGTCGAGGCGCAGGAAATGACTCGTCGCATCAAGCTGATCTCGACGGCCCGCCGGCGGGTGCCTTCGGAGCATTTCGAGACGGTCGGGAGCGCCGTGGTGAAGCGCAGGCGGCTGAAGCTGCGTTACCGCAAGCGCGGACCCGCCGGCGGATCGGTCAGCGAGCGGGAAGTGTCCCCGCAGCGTCTGGTGCACTACCGCAACACCTGGTACCTCGATGCCTGGTGCCACGCGAGCGACGGGCTCAGACGCTTCGCGCTCGATGCGATGGAGGATGCAGCGGTGCTGGAGGACCAGGCCGCCCGCAGCCTGCCGTTGAAGGAACTCGAAGGGGAACTCGACCAGGGCTACGGGATCTTCGCCGGCGGCGATCCGCAATGGGCGACGGTGATCTTCAGCGAGCAGATCGCCGCCTGGGTGTCCAGCGAGGAATGGCATCCGGCCCAGCGCAGCGAATGGCTGCCGGACGGTCGCTGGCGGCTGGAGCTGCCCTTCGTCGATGCGACCGAGCTGCTGATGGACCTGTTGCGACATGCCGGGCAGGTCGAGGTCCTGGAACCGGCCGCGCTGCGCGAGGCCTATGTGAAGCGCCTCAGGACCGCGGCGGCTGCCGTGGCCTGAGCGGAGCGTTCCAGGCGTTCAGGAGGCGCTTCCGGGGCCTTCCTGGGCGTGTTCGGAGGCCTTCTCGGCAGCCTTGTCCGCGGCGTCCTCGGCGGCGTACCGGGCCAGGCGCTCGCTTTTCCAGTAGACGTCGTCGCCGCCCTTGCCGTCGAGGTTGGCCCGGTTGAGCACCCGCGCCAGCACGAACAGCAGATCCGACAAGCGGTTCAGGTAGTGGCGCGGCGCCGTGTTGATCGTTTCTGTCGCGGCCAGGGTGACGACGGCGCGTTCGGCGCGCCGGGCGATCGTGCGGCAGACATGGGCGATCGCGGCGCTTCGGGTGCCGGCGGGAAGGATGAACTCGGCCAGGCGGGGCAGGGCGGCGTTCTGGTCGGCCAGCGCCTGGTCGAGGTGCAGCACGGCCGCCTCTTTCAGCAGGCTGTAGCCGGGCATGCAGAGTTCGCCGCCCAGGTTGAACAGCTCATGCTGGATCGTGACCAGCAATTCCCGCACATCGTCGGGCAGCGGTTCGGCCAGCAACACGCCGATCTGGGAATTCAATTCGTCCACATCGCCCATCGCCTGCACGCGCAGATGATCCTTGGGGACGCGGGTGCCGTCCCCGAGGCCGGTGGTGCCGTCGTCGCCGGTGCGGGTCGCGATCTGGGAGAGTCGATTGGCCATGACGGGTGCCGCGCGGGCTGCGGAAGTGCAAACCCGGCATCTTGCCGCAACTCGACCGCCCCTCGGGCGGGGACCGTCAGTTCCGGCTGCCGCTGCGGTGGAACACCGGGCGGTGGTGACTCATCCCGGTCGAATGGCCGTGGATGTCGTGGACCGTGGGGCGCGGGATGCCGACGGGTCTCGGGACGTGGTGCGCCTGCGGACGTGTGCCCGCTTCGGAGTGCCCGGCGGGGACGCCCGGGTCGATGTCGCGGGCGGCGACGTCGTCGGGAAGGTGCCGGAGCTGATCCATCCACCAGACCTTCAGCCAATCCATGCGCAGGGTGGCGAGCACCAGCAGCGCCAGCAGCAGGGCCCAGATCGTCCATAACCACAGATGGGACATGGCGGACTCCTCATGTCGCGCGGTCAGCCGCGCGGTGCCTCCATGCTGTCACTGTGCGGGTCGCGGTGCAAGCGTGACGAGGCCAGCGGTTGCAGCGGCCGTCCTTCCTAGAATCGACCGGACAACACCGGCCGGGACACTCGTCCGCATCGGACCGCGTGGAACCAGGAGACAGCGATGAATGCGCCCCGAGAGCTCGGTGATCCCACGACGTCACGCCCGCTGGCTCCTCAGCCGGCGCATCAGCCGAGGCATCAGCCGGCCTATGCGCCTCGGCCGATGCCGGCAGCCATGCTGGAGGCCTTGAAGGCCAGGTTCGGCGAGCGCTGCAGCACGGCGACGGCGTTGCGTGAGCAGCACGGTCGGGATGAATCGCCGTTCGACGTGCCGCCGCCGGAGGCCGTCGTCTTCGCCGAGAGCAACGAGGAGGTGGCGGCCGTGCTCGCGCTGGCCGATGCGCACCGCGTGCCGGTGATCCCGTACGGCGCGGGCACCTCTCTCGAAGGTCATCTGCTGGCGGTGCAGGGTGGGGTGAGCCTGGACCTGTCGCGGATGAAGCGCATCCTGAGCATCAACGCCGAAGACCTGACGGTGACCGTCCAGGCAGGCGTGACGCGCCATCAGCTGAACGCCGAGATCCGGCATCAGGGCCTGTTCTTCCCCATCGATCCGGGGGCGGACGCGTCGATCGGCGGCATGTCGGCGACGCGCGCGAGCGGCACGAACGCCGTCCGCTACGGAACGATGAAGGAGAACGTGCTCGGACTGACCGTCGCGACGCCGGATGGGCGCTTGATCCGCACCGGCTCCCGGGCTCGCAAGAGCAGCGCGGGGTACGACCTCACGCGCCTGTACGTGGGCAGCGAGGGCACGCTGGGAGCAATCTGCGAGATCACCTTGCGGCTGTACCCGCTGCCGGAGGCGGTGTCGGCGGCGGTGTGCTCCTTCGAATCGATTGACGCGGCCGTCCGCACGACGATCGCGATCATCCAGATGGGCGTGCCGATCGCGCGTTGCGAGTTGCTCGACGCGCATGCCGTGCGGGCGGTCAATCGCCACGACAAGCTGACGCTGCGCGAAGCGCCGATGCTGCTGATGGAGTTCCATGGCTCCGACGCCGGTGTGGCGGAGCAGGCCGCCACGGTCGAGGAGATCGCGGCCGACCATGGCGGCACCGGTTTCGAGTGGGCGACGACGCCGGAGGAGCGCACGCGGCTCTGGACCGCGCGCCATCACGCCTACCTCTCGGCGCTGCAGACCAAACCCGGGTGCCGCGCGGTGACGACGGACACCTGCGTGCCGATCTCGCGCCTGGCGGAGTCGATCAACGTCTCGGTCGACGACGTGGAGGCCAGCGGACTGCCGTACTTCATCGTCGGCCACGTGGGCGACGGCAATTTCCACATGGGTTATCTGATCGACCCGACCATTCCCGCGGAGCGCGAAACCGCCGAGCGTCTGAGCGCACAGATGGTGGCGCGGGCCATCGCGCTCGAAGGCACCTGCACCGGCGAACACGGCATCGGCCTGCATAAGCAGGGCTTCCTGCTGCAGGAAGCGGGGGAAGGCGCGATCGACCAGATGCGGGCGCTCAAGCGAGCGCTCGATCCGAACAACATCATGAATCCCGGGAAGATCTTTGTCTGAAGGATCCGGAGAATCAGTGCGGCGGCGCCGGCACGCTCCAACGACGTGACACGTCGCCCCGCGCGTTCACGCTTTCCAGATGGACGCCGAATCCCCACAGGCGGGCGACGTGCTTCAGCACCTCCTGCGCGCCGTCGTGCAACGGGCGGTCCTGGTGCTGCTGATGGCGCAGCGTCAATGACCGGTCACCCCGCAGGTTGACGTTCCAGACCTGGATGTTGGGCTCGCGCGTGGACAGGTCGTACTGCCGCGACAAGGCCTGTCGCACGTACTGGTAACCCTGCTCGTCGTGGATCGCGGAGATCTCGTACTCCGCCTGGTGCTCGTCGTCGAGGATGGAGAACAGCCGGAAGTCCCGCATGATCTTCGGGCTCAGGTACTGCGCGATGAAGCTCTCGTCCTTGAAGTTGCGCATCGCATGGTCCAGCGTCGGCAGCCAGTCGCTCCCGGCGATCGCGGGGAACCATTCGCGGTCCTCGGCGGTCGGGTGCTCGCAGATGCGCTTGATGTCGGTGTACATCGCGAAGCCCAGCGCATACGGATTGAGCTGCGCCATCGCCGGTTGCGCCACCACGTTGGTGTGCGACTTCAGCCACTCGATCATCATCCCGTCCGACAGGTAGCCGTCGTCGTACATGGTGTTGAGCAGCTTGTGATGCCAGAACGTCGCCCAGCCTTCGTTCATGACCTGCGTCTGCCGCTGGGGATAGAAGTACTGCGCGACCTTGCGGACGATGCGCACGATCTCCCGCTGCCACGGCTCCAGCAGCGGGGCGTTCTTCTCGATGAAGTACAGCAGGTTCTCCTGCGGCTCGCTGGGGAAGCGGCGCTTCTCCTCCTCCTTGGCCTCGTCCTCCAGGCGCCGCGGCAGCGTGCGCCACATGTCGTTGACCTGCAGCTGGGCATAGGACTCGCGGTCCTTGCGCAGCGCCTGCTCCTGCGCCAGCGAGAGTTTCGCCGGACGGCGGTACCGGTCCACGCCGTGATTCATCAGCGCATGGCACGAGTCGAGCGTCGACTCGACCGCGTCGAGGCCGTAACGCTGCTCGCAGTCGGCGACGTAGTTCTTGGCGTAGACCAGGTAGTCGATGATCGACGACGCGTCGGTCCACATCCGGAACAGGTAGTTGTTCTTGAAGAAGCTGTTGTGACCGTAGCAGGCGTGCGCGATCACCAGCGCCTGCATCGCCATCGTGTTCTCCTCCATCAGGTAGGCGATGCACGGATCGGAGTTGATGACGATCTCATAGGCCAGGCCCATCTGGCCGCGCTTGTAGTTGCGCTCGGTGGCGATGAACTCCTTGCCGTAGCTCCAGTGCCGGTAGTTCACCGGCATGCCGACCGACGCGTAGGCGTCCATCATCTGCTCGGCCGTGATGACCTCGAGCTGGTTGGGGTAGGTGTCGAGGCCGTAGCGCTCGGCGGTCTGGCGGATGACGTCGTGATACTGCTCGACCAGCTCGAAGGTCCAGTCGCTGGGTGAGGGCAGCGGATGCTCGGGCCGCCTCTCCAGCGGCCGCATCTGCGTCAGGGGCGCCCGCACCCGGCGGCCGCCGTACTCGTTCGCGCCGACACCCATGCCGACATTGCGGCGGTTCTCGAGACTGCTCATGGTGATGTCCTCCGGCGCCGCACTCACGCGGTCGCCCCTTCCTTCTTGAACAGGTCGCGGAAGACCGGATAGATCTGCGCCACCTCGACCGCCTTGCGCATCGCGAAGTGCTGCACCTCGTCCTGCAGCTTCGCGTACTCCTCCCAGAGGTTCTGTTCCGCTTCCGCCACCTGGACGTAGGCGTAGTAGCGGCACAGCGGGAGGATCTTGTCGGCCAGCAGCTCGCGGCAGCGGCCGCTGTCGTGGTGCCAGTTGTCGCCGTCGCTGGCCTGCGCGCCGTAGATGTTCCAGTCGCCGGCGGGATACCGCGCGCGGATGATCTCTTCCATCATCACCAGCGCCGACGACACCACGGTGCCGCCCGTCTCCGTGGCATGGAAGAAGTTCTGCTCGTCGACCTCCTGCGCCTGGGTGTGGTGGCGGATGAAGACGACCTCGATCTTCTCGTAGTGCCGCGTCAGGAACAGGTAGAGCAGGATGAAGAAGCGCTTGGCCAGGTCCTTGCGGCTCTCGTCCATCGACCCCGACACGTCCATCAGGCAGAACATCACCGCCCGCGTCGTCGGCTGCGGCACCTTGACGCGGTTGCGGAAGCGCAGGTCGATCGGATCCAGGAAGGGGATGTTGGACAGGCGCTGGCGCAGCAGCACGATGCGCGCCTCGGTCTCGGCGACCAGCGCCTGGATCTCGGGGCGGCGCGCATCCTCTTCCTGCTGCAGCGTGAGCAGCCGGGCCTCGAGTTCGTGGAGTTCCCGTCGCTTGTCCATGCCCAGCGCGATGCGGCGTCCGAGCGCGCCGCGCATCGAGCGCACGACATGCAGGTTGGTCGGCGTGCCGTCGGTGACGTAGCCGGCGCGGACC
Source organism: uncultured Burkholderiales bacterium (assembly GCA_966211105.1). Lineage (GTDB taxonomy): Bacteria > Pseudomonadota > Gammaproteobacteria > Burkholderiales > Burkholderiaceae_C > Roseateles. The sequence continues at coordinate 18,922 of CBIHMU010000015.1, read as the reverse complement.
GTCTTGTACTCAGGCGTTTCGGCCAGCGTGGTGCGCGCGAGGTTGGGCAGCGCCAGGTCCTCGAAGAAGACCTGCATGAACTCCTCCTTGCTGAGGTGGAAGACGAAATCGTCCTCGCCCTCGCCGGAGTCGCTCGCCTGCGACCCGCCGCCGCCGCCCTGGCCGCCCTTGGGCTTGCCGACGCGGTCGCCCTTGATGTGCTCGGTATTGCCCGGCCGCACGACTTCGCGGGTGCCGCCCTCGCCGTGGCTGAAGACGGGCTCGCTCAGGTCGCGCTTGGGGATCTGCACGTCCTCGCCGCGTTCCATGTCGCGGATGCCGCGCTTGTCCACCGCGCGCCGCACCGCCTCACGGATCTGGTCCTTGTAGCGGCGCAGGAAGCGCTCCCGATTCCCGATCGACTTGTTCTTGCCCGACAGCCGCCTGTCGATGATCTGTTGAAGCCCGGTCATTGAGGGACCTTTCCGGTGGCGTTCGTTCGACTCAGCTCGACTTCCTCACGCGCAGGTACCACTCGCAGAGCAGCCGGACCTGCTTCGGCGTGTAGCCCTTGTCGACCATGCGCTGGACGAAGTTCTCATGCTTCTTCGCCTCGTCGGCGCTGGCCTTGGCGTTGAAGCTGATCACCGGCAGCAGCTCCTCGGTGTTGGAGAACATCTTCTTCTCGATCACCGTGCGCAGCTTCTCGTAGCTGGTCCACAGCGGGTTCTTGCCCGCGTTGTTGGCGCGCGCGCGCAGCACGAAGTTGACGATCTCGTTGCGGAAATCCTTCGGATTGCTGATGCCCGCGGGCTTCTCGATCTTCTCGAGTTCCGCGTTCAGCGACGAGCGGTCGAAGACCTCGCCGGTGTCGGTGTCGCGGTATTCCTGGTCCTGGATCCAGTAGTCCGCATAGGTCACGTAGCGGTCGAAGATGTTCTGGCCGTACTCGCTGTAGCTCTCGAGGTAGGCGGTCTGGATCTCCTTGCCGATGAACTCCGCATAGCGCGGCGCCAGCACTTCCTTGATGAAGCCGACGAACTTCTGTTCGGCTTCCTGCGGGAACTGCTCGCGCTCGATCTGCTGCTCGAGCACGTACATCAGGTGGACGGGATTGGCGGCCACCTCGGTCGAATCGAAGTTGAAGACCTTCGACAGGATCTTGTAGGCGAAACGCGTCGAGATGCCGGCCATGCCCTCGTCGACGCCGGCGTAGTCCCGGTACTCCTGGAGCGACTTGGCCTTCGGGTCGGTGTCCTTCAGGTTGTCGCCGTCATAGATCTGCATCTTGCTGAAGGCGCTGGAGTTCTCCGGGTCCTTCAGCCGGGTCAGCACGGCGAACTGCGCCATCATCTTCAGCGTCCCGGGCGCGCACTTGGCCTCGGCCAGCGAGGAGCCGCGGATCAGCTTCTCGTAGATCTTCACTTCCTCGCTGACGCGCAGGCAGTAGGGCACCTTGACGATGTAGATGCGGTCGAGGAAGGCCTCGTTGTTCTTGTTGTTGCGGAAGGTCTTCCACTCGCTCTCGTTGCTGTGCGCCAGCACGATGCCGTCGAACGGGATCGCGCCGAACCCTTCGGTGCCCTTGAAGTTGCCTTCCTGCGTCGCGGTCAGCAGCGGGTGCAGCACCTTGATCGGCGCCTTGAACATCTCGACGAACTCCAGCAGGCCCTGGTTGGCCAGGCACAGGCCGCCGGAATAGCTGTAGGCGTCGGGATCGTCCTGCGCGTAGGTCTCGAGCTTGCGGATGTCCACCTTGCCGACCAGCGAGCTGATGTCCTGGTTGTTCTCGTCGCCCGGTTCCGTCTTGGCGACACCGATCTGCTTGAGCACGCTCGGCAGCCGCTTGACGACCTTGAACTTGCGGATGTCGCCACCGAACTCGTCGAGCCGCTTCACCGCCCACGGGCTCAGGATGCGGTTGAGGTAACGGCGCGGGATGCCGTACTCGCGTTCCAGCAGCGGGCCGTCTTCGACGAGGTCGAACAGCCCGAGCGGGCTCTCGTTCACCGGGCTGTCCTTCAGCGCGTAGAACGGCACGTGCTCCATCAGCTGCTTGAGGCGCTCGGCGATCGAGCTCTTGCCGCCGCCGACCGGGCCCAGCAGATACAGGATCTGCTTCTTCTCCTCCAGCCCCTGCGCCGCGTGGCGGAAGTAGCTGACGACCTGCTCGATCGCATCCTCCATGCCGTAGAACTCGGCGAAGGCGGGATAGATCTTGATGACCTTGTTCTGGAAGATCCGCGACAGGCGCGAGTCGTTGCGCGTGTCCAGCATCTGCGGTTCGCCGATCGCCTTGAGCATGCGTTCGGCGGCGGTGGCATAGGCGAGGGGATTGCGCTTGCACTCGTCGAGGTACTCCTCCAGGGTGAGTTCCTCGACCTTGCTGCGCTCATAACGTGCCGCGAAATGACTGATCACATCCATGCTGACCTCCAGTGGTTCATTGGGAGGCGACGCGCGTCCGTGCGACAACGGACCTCGCATCGTCCAGGAAGTTCTGGCGACGTCCATGACTCAAGGCGTCATCAGAGCTTTCCGAGCTCAGCAAGCTGTCAGCAAACGGCCAGCCCATGCTGGTCCAAAGAGCGCCGCGTGTGTGAGGGCACGCGCGACGACCGCGAGGGGGGTGCGGCTTTTACGGGTCATGCTACGCCCATCGGAAGCGATGCGCGATAGCAAGACATGACCCCGTTGTACTCCCATGTCCAACGCCTGTGAAGCGTGAAAGTTGACGATCCCCCGACGTGGGGCACCTGTGGGAAGTACGAAGAAGACAGCACGCATCCCGCGTGCCATTCTTGCGGATTGGCTGTTGGGCGAGCCCCGGCGGGAGGCTCGCGGGGTTCACTCGTCCGCGCCTGCCGGGCGGAGTTTTTGCAGCAAGCCGTTCAGTTCGTCGAGCGAGCCGAAGCTGATCGCGACCTCGCCCTGTTCGCCGCGCTTGGTCTTCTTCTTGACGCGGATCTCGACCTGCGCCGTCAGCAGGTCCGACAGTTGTTCCTCGAGTCTGAGCACGTCGCGGCTCTTGTTCGCCTTCACGCGCAGCAGCGGCGCCTGGCGGCCGCCACCTTGCTGTCGCTGGACGAGCTTCTCGGCTTCGCGCACGCTCAGCTTCTTCGCCGCGATCTCGGTCGCGCTGGTGATCTGGTGGGCACCGTCCAAGGCCAGCAGCGCGCGTGCGTGGCCCATGTCGATGTCGCCGGCCATCAGCATGTCCTGGACCGGTTCGGCCAGATTCAGCAGGCGCAGCAGGTTGGACGCCGCGCTGCGCGAGCGGCCCACCGCCTGCGCGGCCTGGTCGTGGGTCAGCCCGAATTCGTCGACCAGCCGCTTCAGGCCCTGCGCTTCTTCCAGCGCATTGAGGTCCTCGCGCTGGATGTTCTCGATCAGCGCCATCGCGGCGGCGGCCTCGTCCGGCACCGGCTTGACCAGCACCGGCACCTCGGCCAGGCCAGCCAGCTTCGCGGCGCGGAAACGCCGTTCGCCGGCGATGATCTCGTACCGGACCGCGCCGTTGGGAGCGATCGGACGCACCAGGATCGGCTGCATGATCCCTTGCGCCTTGATGCTCTCGGCCAGCTCGTAGAGCGAGCCCTCATCCATGCGGGTGCGCGGCTGGTACTTGCCGGCCTGCATCTGCGCCAGCGGCAGCACGCCGGGTTCGCCTTCGCGCACCGCCGGTGCGTCGCTCACTTTGGGGCCGAGCAGGGCCTCCAGGCCCATGCCCAGGCCCTTGGGTTTCTTTGTCGCCATGGGGCGCGATTCTCCGCGATTCCATGGCAGGGCCGTCGGCCCGATGGGGGGTGGCGTCGGAATCAGCCCGCGAGGCGCTTCAGCATCGCGCGGCCCTCCGGCCAGACGCCGAGGCCGGACTGGGCATTGATGTGCCCCAGCGGCCCCGCCAGGACGAATTCCGCGCCCCAGTCCGCCGCCATGCCGGCGGCGCGTTCGGGGGCGCAGAAGGGATCGTCGTTCGACGCGACGACGATGGCGGGGAAGGGCAGCCGAGGGCGCCGGATCGGCCGCCAGTTGTGCAGTTGAGGCGGCATTTCCTCCCGCTCGGTGTCCGGGGGGGCGACCAGCAGGGCGCCTGCGACCCGACGCGTGTGGGAGGAGTGTTCCGCCCAGGCGGCCACCAGCTGACAGCCGAGGCTGTGTGCCACCAGCAGCGCCGGTTGATCATCCAGGCGGCCGTCCTGCTGCAGGACTTCGTCGAGGCGGGCCATCCAATCGCCGCGGCGCGGCCATTCCCAGTCGTTCTGCTCGACGCGCGTGTCGCCGTGGAGCCGTTGCCATCCGCTCTGCCAATGGTCGGGATCGGAGTTCATCCACCCCGGCAGCAGGTAGACGGGTCGCGTGATCGGGGAGAGGTCCGGGTCATTCGGCGGAATGGCGTGTGTCGACATCGGTTGGCCTTATGCTTCGCGCTTTCTTCGGGAGGGTCCCGGAGGCAGCGGATTTTGCAGGAGCGGCGATGAAGTACGCGGTGTATGTCGACGGGCAGGAAGGCACGACCGGCCTGCGCATCAATGAATATCTGGCCCAGCGCGCCGACATCGAGGTGCTGCGCATCGACGCCGACAAGCGCAAGGATGCCGCCGAGCGCGCCCGCCTGCTGAATGCCGCCGACGTCGCCTTCCTGTGCCTGCCGGATGCCGCCTCGCGCGAGGCGGCCGCCATGATCACGAATCCCCGGACCTGCCTGATCGACGCCAGCACCGCGCACCGCACGGCGCCGGGCTGGGCCTTCGGCCTGCCGGAACTGGCCAGGGGCCAGCGCGCCGCGATCCGTGAATCGAAGCGCATCGCCAACCCGGGCTGCCATGCCAGCGCCTTCATCCTGGCGGTGCGTCCGCTGGTCGATGCCGGCCTGCTGCCGGCGGATGCGCTGGTCACGGCGACGTCGATCACCGGCTACTCGGGCGGCGGCAAGTCGATGATCGCGGAGTACGAGGCGGGCGGGAATCCCAAGCTGATCGCGCCGCGTCCTTACGCGCTGGGACTGGCCCACAAGCATCTGCCGGAAATGATGGCGCACACCGGTCTGACGACCGCGCCGGTGTTCATGCCCATCGTCTCCAGCTTCTACAAGGGTCTGGCGGTCACAGTGCCGCTGCATCTGAGCCAGCTGCGCGCCGGCACCACGCCGCAGCAGGTCCGGGATGCGCTGGCAGCGCACTACGAGGGTGAGCGCTTCATCCACGTGAAACCGCTGCGCGATGCGGACACGCTGGCCGTCGGTTTCTTCGACGTGCAGGCTTGCAACGACACGAACAACGTGGATCTGTTCGTGTTCGGCAGCGAGCAGCAGATCCTCGTGATGGCCCGTCTGGACAACCTGGGCAAGGGTGCCAGCGGTGCCGCGGTCCAGAGCATGAACGTGCACCTGGGCGTGGAAGAGTCGCTGGGCCTGACCGGTCCTGACGTCAACGGCATCTGATGGCGTCGTCGACGGCGGTCGGTGGCCGTGAATGGCGTCGGGATGGCGCCGTTCCGCGGCACGACCTCGACGCCATCCGCGAAGGCGTCATCGCCTACGGTCGCCAACAGGCGCAGGGCAGCGACGCGGAAGACATCGCCGTGGCCTTGTACGACGGCGATGCGTTGATTGCCGGCGCCTTCGGGCGGACCGAGTTTCAGCGTCTGTATGTCGGCTACCTGTGGGTGGACGCGGATCATCGCGGGCAAGGCATCGGCGGCGACTGCCTTCGACAACTGGAAGCGATGGCGTTGAAGCGGGGTTGCGTCGACGCGCTCATCGAGACGCTGCTCGACGAGACCGCGGAGATGTATGAGCACCTCGGTTATGCCTGCATCAGCCATGTGCACGACTTCGTGCCGGGCTTCACCCGCCACACGCTGTTGAAGGTCTGGCAGGCGCGGGACTAGCCCTTACGCCCACGCGCGCGGGTCATCGCTCCGGTAGTGGTAGCGATAGGCCTGCAGGAAGCCCAGACGGGCGTAGAGCCGTTGCGCGGAGGCATTGTCAGCCCCGACCTGCAGATACGCGCTGAGGGCACCCTGGCGGCGCGCCTCGGCCAGCAGGGCCGCACAGAGCCGGAACCCATGCCCGCGACCGCGCTGCCCGTCCGGCGTGAAGATGTCGAAGAGCCCCGCCATGCCACCGGCCGGTGTCCCTCCCGGTCCGGGGTCGATGGCGATCTGCCCGCAAGCGAGCAGCGCATCACCTTGTGCCATCTTGAAAGCCTGATGCGGCACGCTGGCCTGCTCGAGACGCTGCGCATGGCCGTCGATCTCTTCTGCGCTCGAGCCGCGCAGTGTGCCGATCAGTGCCGCATATTCCGCAGGACGGAGGGGCGTCAGTCCGCCCGGATCGTTGAAGTTGTCCAGCGCCGGCAGGACCATCACGTCGGCTGGATCGAAGCGTGTCCAACCCCTCGCGGCGAGCTCGTCGTCGAGGTCGGTCGGCTTGCTGAAGGGCGTGAGGCGGAGGATCAGCGGCAGCCCGGCTCGATCGAAGCTGAGGCGGCAGCGGCGGAGCACCTCATCGAGGGGGAGGGCGCCGCCCGCCAGCGCGTTCACGCACCGTGAACGCTTGGCCTTGCCCGGCGACAGGCGCAGCAGCCAGCCCTCGACCTGGGCTTCACGTGGCGCGGACGCCGCGTTCAGGCCGGCCAGTTCGGCGCGGCATGCGAGGGCGTCCAGCTCGGGGGACATCGCTCAGCACGTCGTTCAACGCATGGCGCCGACGCGCTTCACCATTTCCTTGGCGAAATCGACGAAGGCTTGCGCCCCCTTGGAGCTGCCGTCGAAGACGACGCCCGGCAGGCCGTAGCTGGGCGCCTCGGCCAGACGGACATTGCGGGGGATGACGGTGTCGAAGACCTTCTCGCCGAAATGCGCCTTCAGCTGCTCGCTCACCTGCTGCTGCAGCGTGATGCGCGGATCAAACATGACCCGCAGCAGGCCGATGATCTGGAGGTCCGGATTCAGGTTGGCGTGGATCTGCTTGATGGTGTTGACCAGGTCGGTCAGACCTTCCAGCGCGAAGTACTCGCACTGCATCGGGACGACGACGCCGTGGGCCGAACACAAACCGTTCAGCGTCAGCATCGACAGCGACGGCGGGCAGTCGATCAGGATGAAATCGTAGTCCTGGGCCGAGGCCGCCAATGCCGTCTTCAGGCGCTGCTCGCGCCGGTCCAGTTCGACCAGTTCGACTTCGGCGCCGGCCAGTTCACGGTTGGCGCCCAGCACGTCGTAGCCGGCTTTTTCGCTGCGCTGACGCGCTTCGGCGAGGGTGGCCGACTCCAGCAGCACGTCATAGACCGTCAGCGACAGGGCCCGCTTGTCGATGCCCGAGCCCATCGTGGCATTGCCTTGAGGGTCCAGATCGACCACCAGCACCCGTTGTCCCACCTTGGCCAGCCCTGCAGCCAGATTCACGGTGGTGGTCGTCTTGCCGACGCCACCTTTTTGGTTCGCAACGCAAAAGATCTTGGCCATGAATCGTCGGTCAGCAGGGGGCTCTCGGAGGGGCGGAGCTTAACCGATGGCGGCGGTTGGACGGATCCAGAGCAGACACCGTTGAGCATCCAGCCCCGGGACGTCCAGCTGTTCCACGTGGAACACGGACAGATCCGGTGCGCGTTTGGCGAGCTCCGCGATCTCGTCGGTCGGGTGCTGCCCCTTCATCGCCGCCCACACCGCGCCTGGCTTCAGGTGCATGCGGGTCCACTCGGTGAAGTCCGACAATGAGGCGAAAGCTCTGGACGTGATGACATCGAAGGGCGCCGTCTTCAGCTGTTCCACACGCGAATGTTCTGCGTGCAGGTTGGGCAGCCCGATCTCGGCGGCGACCTGCGCGATGAAGAAGGCTTTCTTGCCGACGGTATCGACGCAGGTGACGGCGATCGTCGGATCGCAGATGGCGATGACCACGCCGGGCAGGCCGCCGCCGCTGCCCACGTCCATCAACCGCAGCGCTTGGCCGGCGGCATGACGACGCAGGGGCGGGATCACGCTGAGGCTGTCCACCAGATGCTGCGTCAGCATCGCCTCAGGATCGCGGACGGCCGTCAGGTTGTAGACCTTGTTCCATTTCGACAGCAGTCCGAGATAGGCGATCAGCCGGTCGAGTTGCTCATCGGTGAGGCCGAGCCCAAGCGTGTCGGCGGCGTTGGCGAGGCGGGAGCGGAGGTCGAGGTCGGTCATCGATGGGACGGAAGAGGACGGCAGAGGGACGGATCAGGCGGCGGTCGAGTCGATCGTCGCGTGATCGGTGAAGCCCTTGAAGCGGCCCTTGCGCAGGTGGATCAACAGCAGCGAGATCGACGCCGGCGTGATGCCGGAGATCCGTGACGCTTGACCCAGCGTCTCCGGGCGGTGTTTTCCCAACTTCTGGCGAGCTTCGAAGGACAGCGCGGTGACCAGGCCGTAGTCGAGATCGTCGGGCAGTTTCAGATGCTCGTAATTCGATGCACGCGCCACGTCTTCCTGCTGCTTGCTGATGTAGCCGGCGTACTTGACGCCGACTTCCAACTGCTCGATCACGGCGGCCGCGAGGTCGCTCCCCAGCGATGCGGTGAGGGCAGCGCGCGTGACCCCTGCGGCCGGTCGGGCAATGGACGCCACCTCGGAGATCGTGTCGAACGTGACGCCAGGTCGACGCAGCAGGTCGATCAGGTTGTACTCACGTTCGAGCGCCTTGCCCACGAGCCGCTCGGCATCAGCCGCCGGAAGGAGGTTCGGATTGACCCAAGTAGACTTCAGCTTCTCTGTTTCACGTGAAACAGCATCCCGCTTACGGTTGAAGGCGTCCCAACGCGCGTCGTCCACCAAGCCCAGTTGGCGGCCCGCCTCGGTCAAGCGCATGTCGGCGTTGTCCTCGCGGAGCTGCAAGCGGAACTCGGCGCGGCTCGTGAACATGCGATAGGGCTCGGTGACGCCCTTGGTGATCAGGTCGTCCACCAACACGCCCAGGTAGGCCTGATCGCGGCTGGGCAGCCAGGCGTCCTTGCCCTGGACTTGGAGCGCGGCATTCAATCCTGCGAACAGGCCCTGGGCAGCGGCCTCCTCATACCCGGTCGTCCCGTTGATCTGACCGGCGAAGAACAGACCGCTGATGGCGCGCGTCTCGAAGCTGGACTTCAGTTCGCGAGGGTCGAAGTAGTCGTACTCGATGGCATAGCCCGGGCGCAGGATGTGCGCGTTCTCCAGGCCGGGGATCGACTGGACGGCTGCCAGCTGGACGTCGAAGGGCAGGGAGGTCGAGATCCCGTTCGGATAGAACTCATGCGTCGTCAAACCCTCAGGCTCCAGGAAGATCTGGTGTGAGTTCTTGTCGGCGAAGCGGTTGACCTTGTCTTCGATGGACGGGCAATAGCGCGGACCGACGCCTTCGATGACGCCGGTGAACATCGGGCTGCGGTCGAAACCGGAGCGGATGATCTCGTGCGTGCGCTCGTTGGTGTGGGTGATCCAGCAGGGCAGCTGCCGCGGATGCTGCGCGGCGTTGCCCATGAAGCTGAAGACCGGCACCGGGTCCAGATCGCCGGGCTGCTCGGCGCACTGGGAAAAGTCGATGGTGCGACCGTCCAGGCGCGGCGGAGTGCCGGTCTTCAGGCGGCCTTGCGGCAGCTTGAGTTCCTTGAGCCGCCCCGACAGCGACACCGCCGGCGGGTCGCCGGCACGCCCGGCGGCGTAGTTCTCGAGGCCGATGTGGATCTTGCCGTCGAGGAAGGTGCCCGCCGTCAGCACGACGGCCCGTGCGCGGAAGCGCAGGCCCGACTGGGTCACGGCGCCGACGACGCGATCGCCTTCCACCATCAGGTCGTCCACCGCCTGCTGGAACAGCATCAGATGGGGCTGGTTCTCCAGCCGGTGGCGGATGGCGGCCTTGTAGAGGATGCGGTCGGCCTGCGCGCGGGTGGCGCGGACCGCCGGTCCCTTGGAGCCGTTGAGGATGCGGAACTGGATGCCAGCCTCGTCAGTCGCCGCGGCCATCGCGCCGCCCAGGGCGTCGACCTCCTTGACCAGATGCCCCTTGCCAATCCCGCCGATCGACGGGTTGCAGCTCATCTGGCCGAGCGTCTCGATGTTGTGGGTCAGCAGCAGCGTGCTGACGCCCATGCGGGCGGCAGCCAGCGCGGCCTCGGTGCCGGCATGGCCGCCACCGACCACGATCACGTCGAACTCTTTGGGATAAAGCATGGCAAGGCGTCCAGCGGAATCGGCGATCGAAGGGGATCGAGGCCATCGCGACGCGCGCAGCGCGCGAAATCAGGCGACGGGCAGCCGGCTGGCGTTCAGATGAGGGAAGGGCATGATTTTACGCGGGGCTGTGGATAAGTCACTGCCTCAGGGGCATGCCGCACGGACCTTGTTGGCGACGCTCGTGGACGGGCGGCGACAATCGCTCTCCCATGAATTGCCGCCCCTCCTGCGCCGCCTGCTGCATCGCCCCGTCGATCAGCAGCCCGATCCCCGGCATGCCCGACGGCAAGCCGGCCGGGGTGCGCTGCATCCAGCTCGACGAGGCGCTGCGCTGCAAGATCTTCGGACATCCGGAGCGGCCCTCGGTGTGCGGCTCCCTGGCGCCGAGCGAAGACATGTGCGGCGAGTCTCGCGAGCAGGCGATGCGCTGGCTCGGGTGGATGGAGGAGCAGACGATGCCGGCGCCCCCGCCGGACGGCTCCGGCGGCGCCGCCGGGTCGCTCTCGAACTGACGCTGCGACAGCGCATTGAAAGCGCGGCCCACGTAGAGTCGGAGTTTCCAGAAGATCACATCGGAGACTCCGCATGACCCCCACCGACGAGGACCGTCGCCGCTTCCTCCTTCAGTCCGCCGCGCTCGGTGCCGCGGGCGCCGCCTTCGGCACGCCACTTCCAGCGTTGGCGCAAGCGACCTGGCCGTCGCGCAACGTGCGCTTCGTCGTGCCTTTCGCGCCGGGCGGCAGCAGCGAGATCGTCGCCCGCGCCACGGCAGCCGAACTCAGCAAGACGCTGGGGCAATCCGTGTACGTCGACAACAAGCCCGGCGGTGGCGGCAACATCGCGATGGGCGAGGTCGCCCGCGCGGAAGACCAGCACACGCTGATCCTCGGTCATATCGGGACCTTGGCCGTGAACCCGTACATCTACGACAAGCTGCCCTACGACCCGAATCGCGACTTCAAGCCCATCACGCTGCTGGCGAAGGTGCCCAGCCTCTATGTCGTCCATCCCGACGTACCGGCGCGCAACCTCAAGGAGTGGGTGGCGCTCGTCCGAAAGAACCCCGGCAAGTTCAGCTATGGTTCGGCGGGCAACGGCAGCGCGGGGCACCTGGCGATGGAGTACCTGAAGATGGTCGCCGACCTCTTCATCCTGCACGTGCCGTACCGCGGCACCGGCCCGCAGTTGACGGACCTGCTGGCGGGGCGGCTCGAGGCCGCCTCGGTCGGCGCGCCGGCCATCATGCAGTTCATCAAGGCGGGCAAGCTGCGTTGCATCGCGACGGGCTCCAAGGAGCGGCTGCCTCAACTGCCCGAGGTCCCGACGGTGGCGGAACAGGGATATCCCGGCTTCGAGATGACGCAGTGGTACGGCCTGTGTGCGCCGGCCAACCTGGCACAGGCCAACGCCGACAAGCTGGCGGTCGAATCGGTGAAGGCGATCCGTTCGGCGTCGGCCCGTGAGCGCCTCAGCCACGACGCGGCGGAGGCGGTCGGCAACACGCCCGCGCAGTTCACCGCATTCATCGCGCAGGAGCAGCAGCGCTGGAAGCAGGTCGTGGCCCGCGCCAAGATCAAGCCCGATTGAGCGGCGCGCGCCTGAGGCGTCAGCGGTGCTGGACGGATCGAAGGTCCTGCACCACGCGCCCGCCCTGAAGGCTGACGACGCGCTGCGCCGCAGCGATCGTCTCGGGGCGGTGCGCAATGACGATCCGCGTCAACGACAGCTGGCGCAGGCTCGCGTTGACGAGCCGCTCGCGCTCCACGTCGAGCGCGCTGGTCGCCTCGTCCAGGAACAGGAAGCGCGGCCGTTTGTACAGCGCTCGCGCCAGCAGGATGCGTTGGCGCTGCCCGCCGGAGAGACTGGACCCCATGTCGCCGATGAGCGTCTGCAAGCGCATCGGCATGGCCTCGATGTCCTCGAGCACGCAGGCGAGCCGCGCGCATTCGCGCACCCAGTCCGGATCGACGTCGAGGTCGAAGAAGCTGATGTTGTCGGCGATGCTGCCCGCGAAGAGCTGGTCGTCCTGCATCACCGTGCCGATGCGCTCGCGCCAGGCATTCGCACCCAACTGCGGCAAGGCCACGCCGCCGATGCGGATCTCGCCGTGCTGCGGCGCATGGATGCCCAGCATCAGCTTCATCAACGTCGTCTTGCCGCAGCCCGAGGGGCCCACGATGGCGACCGACTCGCCCGGTTCGATCCGCAGCGAGCACCCGGCGATGACCTCGGGTTCCCCGTCGGCATAACGGAAGCGTAGGCCGTCGAGTTCCAGTGCCGCGTCGAGCGGCACGGCGCGGCCGGGTGCCTCGAACTCGGCTTCCGGTGCCGTCAGCACGATGTCGGCCAGGCGCTCGCCCTGCAGGCGCAGCATCTTCAGCGCGACCACCTTGTCGATCAGCCCCGCGATGCGTTGGCTGAACTGGTCCTTGTAGGCGAGGAACGCGAACAGCATCCCCACCGACAGCTCCTTGTCCAGCACCAGCATCGCGCCCATCGCGACGATGACCACGCGCTCCAGGCCGAACAGCAGCTTGTTGCCTTGGGTCATGCCGAGTTCGAGCTTGCGGCCGGTCAGCGACGCGTTCATCTGCTCGACGACCAGGTTGGCGAATCGCGCGCCGCGGTCCGCCTGCGCGTTGAAGAGCTTGATCGCCTGCGCGCCGCGCAGCGATTCGAGGAAGTGGGTGTTCTGGCGTGCCTCGTGGGTCAGCGCTTCTTCCTGCGCGTCGCGCAACGGCCGGAAACAGGCCCAGCGCAGCAGCGCGTAGCCGGCCACCGCAGCCAGCGCGACGGCCGTCAGCCGGCCGCTGTAAAGCACCATCATCGCCAGCGTCAGCAGCACCATCACGCCGTCGAGGATCGCCTCGATGAAGCTGCCGGTGAGCGTCTTCTGGATCTCCTGCACGCTGGAGAAGCGCGACCAGATGTCGCCGAGATGGCGTTTCTCGAACCAGGCCAGCGGCAGCCTCAACAGATGCGAGAAGACGTTGGAGAGCCACTGCAGATTCAACGACGCCGACAGGATCATCACCGCCCACGAGCGCAGCAGTCCGACGCTCACTTGCAGCAGCACCAGCAGGGCGAAGCCGATGCCCAGTGTCACGAGCAGGTCGCGGTCTGCGCTGACGATGACGCCATCGACGGTCCATTGCAACAGGAAGGGCGCCAGCAGGCCGAGCAGTTCCAAGCCCAGCGCGAGGGCCAGGACTTGCGCGATCGAGCGCTTGAGGCCGGTCACGTGGCCGAGCAACTGGCGCCACTTCGGCGCGGGCGCCGGCGCCTTGCGCGCGAAGTCCATGCCCGGGCGCAATTCGAGCGCCACACCGGTGAAATGCTTGGACACCTCGGCCAGCGTCAACTTGCGCTCGCCGTGGGCGGGGTCGAGGACCAGGACCCTGTCTCCGTCGACGCGTTCCAGCACGACGAAGTGGTTGAAATCCCAGTGCAGGATGCAAGGCGTCTGCAGCTTGTGAAGCGTGTGCGGTTCGGCGCGCAGCGCGCGGGCGGTGAGACCGAGCTGCGCGCCCATGCGCACCAGGTCCGCCATGGTCAGTCCCTTGAGGGAGACCGCAAAGCGGTCGCGCAATTCGCCCAGCGTCCAGCGCTGTCCGTGCGCCGCGGCGACCATGGCCAGGCAGGCAAGGCCGCATTCAGCGGCCTCGGTCTGCAGGATGACCGGTCGGCGTCGACGCCAGCCGAGATTCAGCCGCGACAGGATGCCATCGGACGTGGCGCCTGTGACGGGCGCGCCGGAAGAGGGGGCATCAGACACGGCGGGCGAGGCTCAGCAGCGGTTCGAAAATCCATTCGATCAGACGGCGCCGTTCGAGCAGCACGTCGGCTTCGAGCAGCATACCGGGGCTGAGCGTCTGGTCCTGGCCGTAGGCCTCGACCGATTGGCGCTGCAACTGGACGGTGATGCGGTACATCGGTTCCCCTTGCGCCATCGCGGCGGGCAGGCCGAGCTGCGCGAGCTCCGCGGCTTGCAACGGCGTGCGCGACACCTGCAGCACCTCGCCTTGCTGTTGGCCGAACTTCTGGTACGGGAAGGCCTGATAGCGCAGCAGCACGGCCTGGTGCGGGCGCAGGAAACCGACCGCGCTGGACGGCGCGTAGAGATGGGCCTGCAGCGACGTGCGCGCAGGGAGCAGGGCGGCGAGTTGCGTACCGGCCTGGACGACCTGGCCGGGTTCGGCGAGCACGGTGCTCATCTGTCCGTCGCTGGGCGCGCGCAGGACGAGCCGCCGACGTGCCTCGTTCTCGACGCCTTGCGCCTGCAGCGCGGCGATGTCGCGCGCGAGTTCCCCTTGCTGGACCTCCGCCTTCAAGGGGATCGACTGAAGCTCAGCTTGCAAGCCCAACGCCTCCCGCTGCAGGTTCTCGCGCTCTCGCGCCAGCGCCTGCCGTTGGGCCTGCAAGCCAAGCAACTCCTCCCGCTTGGTCTGGACCTGGGCGCTCGAGACGAACTGGTCTTTCGCCAGCGACTCGAGCCGTCCCAGGCTCTGCTGCGCCAGCGCTTCGCGCTGGGCATGCAGCTGCAACTCGGCATCAGCCTGCTGCAATGTCGATGTGAGCGTGGCGATCCGCGCCTTCAGCGACGTCGCCTGACTCCGTGCGAGTTCTCTCTGCTGCGCCTGGGCGGCGCCCAACGACAACTCGCGATCCTTCAAGGTCCGCGACAGGCCATCGCCGGTCGGGTTCGCGCTGTCGAGCGACAGCACGAAGAGCACATCGCCTTCGCGCACCTGCTGCCCGTCCTGGACGGGTCGTGCCATCACGGTGGCAGTCTGCGGCACGCTCAGCCGCATCACGCCCCGTTCGGGCACCAGCAAGCCGTTGACGCGGGCCTTGCGGGTGTACTCAGTGCTGAACAGGAAGGCCCCGACGGCGATCACGCCTCCCAGCGCCAAGAGGCTCAGCCATTTCAAGGTGGTCGGCCGATGCAATTGCACCGAACCCAGCCAGGCCTGCTGTTGCGAGGCCTGCGCCTCGGCGCGGAACAGCGCCACCACGATTTGCTACGCCTTGTTGCGAACCTGACGGATCGCAGTGCACGAAGGGCTTACCAGGTGCCCTTCGGTGCGGGTTCGATGTCCGCGGTGGACAGTTCCACGACGACCGTCTGACCCACCAGCCAGGTGCCCTTGGGTGCGCCGCCGCCGACATGCACGAGGGATTGCAGGTCCAACTCGACCAGACCTTCTTCGACTTGCGTGTTGACGACGACGTTTTGCGATTGGGCTTGCATGAGAGGCTCCAGATTCGGTGACGTGCCCAGAAAAGTCGTGAGCACGGAACGAATTGAAGCAGCGTGCAGATGCCCGCATAACTGTCAGCTCTTACAGTGTTTACAAGCTGGCGCCGAGGGCAGCATCAGCGAATCAGGCCGAGCCGCAAGGCCTTGAGCACCGCTTGGTGCTTGTTGGAACAGGCCAGCTTGTGCATCGCGTTGTTGATGTGCAGCACGGCCGTGCGCTCGGTGATGCTGAGGATCGCGCCGACTTCCCAGGCGGTCTTTCCTTCCATCGTCCAGTGCAGGCACTCGAGCTCGCGCGGCGTCAGACGCGGCGATTCAGTGACCTTCTCTTCGGGCAGCAGCACGCGAAGGGCGGTGTCCACTGCGTGCACGGCGAACAGCTGCAGGTCGGCGACCATGCGCGTCAGTTGAGCCGAATCGCTGGGCAGCGGTTGATCGCGATCGACGCCGAGCACGAAGTGCCGACCCTCCGGCAGGTGCAGCGCCAGGCAGATGCCGGTGCTGTAGCCGAATTGGGCCTGCGATTCCCAGATGTCGCTCGCGCCGTGGCGGGCGTAGGTCTGGCGGTCCCACACGATCGGCATGCTGTTGCGCTTGCAATGCTGCATGACGGGATCGCGTCGACCGAACTCGGGCGCGTGCATCACCTCCGCGTAGCCGTCGGGACAGTTGTCGATGGTGATGAACTCGGTTTCGGCCAGCGTGTGGTCCACGACCGTGATGGCCGAAACCGTCTGGAAGTCCAGCTTTTGGGCGAAGCGGATCACCTCACTGCGGAACTCTTCGCGTGAGCGCGCTTCCAGGACTGATTGATAACCGCCTTGCAGCATTGATCGCTCCGGCCCGTGGCCGGCCTAGTGGGCCTTCTTCGGTCGCTGTGGCGGACCTGCTCGCCTGTCTGTGCTGCGCCACGCACCCGCATGGGCCGCATAGGTCACGTGACGCATTCACGCCCCTGACAGGGTTTACAGCTGGCGAGTCGACCGCTTCGTGACCACACTTCTGGTCAAGGGGAGAAGCAGCAACCGCCGATCCGCAATAGCCAAACCAAACAATTCTGACAATGACACCAGCTTGGATTGTGTACGCGTGGCCACGAATATTGTGTGATGTCCAGCGTTTGCCCCGCTTACAGTTCGCGCATTTGAGCACGCGCGTGTTGGTGACGGGAGACGAGGATCACCCGGCCATGGGGCAAACCCTGTGGAGCGGCGAATCCGAATTCGGTGCGGCCGGCGTGGCCTGGGACTGGGTCCGCATGCCCTACGGGGTCGTCTCGATGGTGGATCCGATGGCGCTCGTGACCAACATGCAGTTCCTGAACTGCGAAGGCGAAGTGCTCGCGCCGATCGAATCGGCGATCCAGCTCAACGGCATCGTGCACATGCTGCCGTGGCAGGAGCAGGTGCAACTGGCGCTCGCCACGCGCCACTGAGTGAGTCCGGTGCCGGCTGCTCATCGCGCCACTGCCGCGCGCATGGAGCGGGCCACCAGCGTCAGCCCGGCGATCGTGAGCGCCGCGCCGACGATCACCGTCGGCATCACCTTCGCGAAGGTCAGCGGTTCTCCCTTGAGCACCTGCATCATGAGCTGGTTCTGACCCAGCCCCGGCACCCAGAGGTGCCAGGACGCCTCGCCGCCCGGATTGACGATCGCCACCATCGGCGTCAAGGCGATGGCGGTGATGACCAGCGTCGTGCTGGCCTGCGCCTCCTTGAAGGTCTTGGTGCGGATCGCCAGCGCCATCAGCACCGCGGACAGCCCTGCGCCGAGCGGAATCTGCAGCAGCAGGAAGCGCAGCGCCTCGCCCCATCCGAACTGGAACATCGCCGCGAGCGCGTCGCTGCGCATCAGCCATTGACCCGGCAGGAAGCTGAGGTTGGACAGCACCGCGACCATCAGGCCGGCCATCAGCACGGCGGCCCACTTGCCCGCGACGATGGCCGAATGCGGCGCCGGGTTGACCAGCAGCGGCTCGAGCGAGCCACGCTCGCGCTCGCCGGCGGTGCTGTCGAGCGCCGCGGTCAGCGCGCCGTAGAGCACCGCCATCATGATGAACATCGGCAGCATCTGCGTGAGCCGCGTCGAACGTGCCTGCATGCTGGCAAGGTCGCGCTCCTGGACGGCGATCGGACGCAGCTGCTGCGCGCCGATGCCGCGCATCGCCAGCGTCAGCGTCGCGCGTTCGCTGCTGAAACCCTGGAGCAACCGGCTGAGCGCCCCCACGCCGGCTTCGGCGCGCTGGTTGACGCTGTCGCTGACGATCTCCACCGTTGCCGGTTCGCCCCCGGCCAGCAGTGTCTCGAAGTCCGCCGGAACGACCAGCACCGGATCGGTCAGCTTCGAGTCGCGCAGGCGCGCCTCGTAATCGGCGGGCGCCGATTTGATCGTGTAGGTCTGGCGCTCGATGTAATTGCGCAGCGTCGGCGCGTGTTCGATGCCCGCGACGATCACCTCGCGCTGCTCCGCGCGCTCCTGCAGCGACGCCGCCAGGCCTGACATCAAGGTCAACATCAGCGGCCCCATCAGCACGGACGGGATGAGCAGGCGCAGCAAGGTGCGGCGGTCGCGCAGCGCGTCGAGGATCTCCTTGGCGAAGACCGTGCGGAAGGCTTTGAAGAACGGACCGTTCATGCGGACTCCATGTGCGTGGGCGCGGCTTCAGGGAAGGCGAGGTCGACGAAGGCATCCTCGAAGCGCTGGCGACCGGTCTGCGCGAGCAGCCCGTCGACCGTGCCCGTGGCGACCGAACGCCCGTGGGACATCACGACGACCTGGTCGCAGAGCTGTTCCACCTCCTGCATGATGTGGCTCGAAAAGACGATGCACTTGCCGCCGCCTTCGGGCGAGCGCAGATGGCGCAGCACCTCGCGCAATGCGCGCGTGGCGACGACGTCCAACCCGTTGGTGGGCTCGTCCAGCACGATGTTGGCCGGGTCGTGGACCAGCGCACGGGCCAGCGCGGTCTTCATCCGCTCACCTTGGCTGAAGCCCTCGGCGCGGCGGTCGAGGATGGCGCGCAGGTCCAGCAGTTCTGCCAGCGATTCGGCACGAGCCTGCGCCTGATCCATCGGCATGTCCTGCAGGCGCGCGAAGTAGACGATGTTCTCGCGCGCCGTGAGCCGCGGGTACAGGCCGTGCGCGTCACCGAGGATGCCCATCCGGGCCAGCGCCGCACGCGGCTGTTTCAGCACGTCGAGGCCGTCGACCTCGATGCTGCCCTGGTCGGGCGGGAACAGGCCCGCGAGCATCCGCAGCGAGGTGGTCTTGCCCGCGCCGTTGGGGCCGAGCAGCCCGGTGATGCGGCCGTTGGGCGCGTCGAGGTTCAGTTGCTCGACGGCGACGACCGTGCGGGCCTTGCCCTTCTTTCCGAACAACGAGGTCAGCGAGCCGCCACCGCGCGTCTCGAAGGTCTTGCGAAGCGCATGCAGGCGGATCATCGGTCGGACTCCCGGGCGGCTGAGGCGGCGGCCGCGATGGCGGCCGGCGTGGGGGGCAGGAAGG
>CBIHMU010000014.1:0-86168 GCA_966211105.1 uncultured Burkholderiales bacterium | reverse complement strand
CTTGCCGACAGAACTCCCGGTCCCGCGCCCGCCAGTGCGCCCAGCCGGCAAGCTTGGCCGCGAGGGCGCGATGCCTTCGGGCGCGCCGCTTGCAGGGGCCCGCGCAACCATCAGGCACAAGGACGACCATGCATCAGATGCCCCTGCCCTTCGAGGCCCACACGGTGCCGCCGAGCCCGCCCCACCCGAACGAGGTCCCCGTCGTTCCGCCGCCGCCGCACGGCCCCACGCCGGAGCCCGGCGACAACCCGCCCGGCGTCATCGACCCGCCGATTCCCGGCGAGAACCCGGTGCCGGTGCGCGAACCGCCCTACATGCCCCCTCCGGCCGCGGTGAACTGACCCCTGGGTAGCAGGATCTGCGCCCTGCGGGCGCCTGTCGCGTCCCGCCGGCTTCGGACGGCACGGCGATTGCCATCTGTGGGGGCTTGTTTCCTCAGTCACAGGAGTCGCCTTTGAATGCATTGCTGCTCCCGGCGCTGCGCCGGGCATGCGCCCACGGCGTGTTGGCCAGCCTGTTTTCCGGCTTGGCGCTGTTGCGCGGCAGCCGGTCCGACCAAGCCCATCTGGTCGGTCGTTCCGAATACCGCGTCGGTCGTCCGCCGCTCAAGAACTCCGCCGCCGACATCGCGCTGCACGCGGCCACCGCCATGGTGTGGGGCGCGCTCTATGACCGGCTGCGCGCGCTGCGCCCCCGGCCCACGCGCGGCAACGCCGTCACCGACGCGCTGCTGCTCACGGCGGTGGCCGTCGGCATCGACCGCGTCGTCACGCCCAGCGTGCTGACGCCCGGCGCCGACAAGCGCGCCACGGCCTCGGGCACGCGTCGGCCGTCCGTGGCCAGCCTGCTGCTCGTCTACGGCGCTTTCGCGGCCGGGCTGGCGCTGGGCGGCATGCATGCGCTGAAGCGCCCGCCGGACGACATCGACGAGGACGAGGAAGACGACGAGGACGAGGCATGAAGTCGCTGCACCTCCAGATCCGCTTCCTCGTCCCGCTGCTGATCACCCTGACCTTGGCGGCGCTGCTGGCGCTGCCGCTGCTCGACCGGATGACGCTGCGCTGGTTCTCGCGCGACCTGAGCCTGCGCGGCGCGATGGTCGCCAAGACGCTTTCCGTGGCGATCAGCGACATCGACCCGAGCGCCCAGCGCGAGCGCCTGCGCAACCTGCTCGAACGCGGCGTGCTCGACGAGCGCCTCGTGGGCATCGCGCTGTGCGCGCCCGACGGCACCCAGGTCATGAGCACCAAGGGCTTCCCGGGCTCGCTCAGCTGCAAGGAGGCTGAAGCCAGTGCCGCGCTGAAGGACCCGCGGCTGGAGCTGACCAGCGGGGCGGTCCACATCGGCGTGTTCCCGGTCAATCCGCAGCAGCCCGACGCCGAACGGCTGGTGCTGCTGCACGACCTCAGCCTGCCCGACCGCCGCAGCCTGGACACGCGGCGCTACATGATCATCTTCATCACGGTGCTGGGCCTGGCGATCGCCGGCATCACCATGATCGTGGCGCAGCTGAGCTGGCGCGGCTGGGTCTCCGGCATGCGCGCCATCCTGCGCGGCGAGGGCCTGGTGCGGCCGCTGCTCAACACCGGCGGCCTGCGCGGCGGACCGGAGAGCGCGCCGCCCGAGCTGCAGCCGCTGGAGGTGGAAATCCGCCAGCACATCCGCGAGCTCGAGGACAACCTCTACCGCGAGCACGGCCCGCTCACCCCCTGGGACCCTGAGCGGCTGCGCGGCCTGCTGCGCACGCAGCTGCGCGGCGATCAGGTGATCGTCGTGTCCAACCGCGAACCCTACATCCACGAGCGCGGCCCCGACGGCATCACGGTCAGCCGGCCCGCCAGCGGGCTGGTCACCGCGGTCGAACCCGTGATGCGCGCCTGCTCCGGCACCTGGATCGCGCACGGCAGCGGCAGCGCGGACCGCGACGTCGTCGACGCGCACGACCGTGTCGCCGTGCCGCCGGACACGCAGGACTACCTGCTGCGCCGCGTCTGGCTGAGCGAAGAGGAAGAGCGCGGCTACTACCAGGGCTTCGCCAACGAGGGCCTCTGGCCGCTGTGCCACGTGGCGCATGTGCGGCCGGTGTTCCGCGAGTCGGACTGGGCGCAGTACAAGGCCGTGAACCAGCGCTTCGCCGACGCGGTCGTCGCCGAAGCCCGCGGCGACGATCCGGTGGTGCTGGTGCAGGACTACCACTTCGCGTTGCTGCCGGCCATGGTCCGTGCCAAGCTGCCCAAGGCGACCATCATCACCTTCTGGCACATCCCCTGGCCCAACCCGGAGTCCTTCGGCATCTGCCCGTGGCGTCGCGAGCTGCTGCAAGGCATGCTCGGCAGCACCATCCTGGGCTTCCACACGCGTTTCCATTGCAAGAACTTCACCGAGACGGTGGACCGTTACCTCGAGGCGCGCATCGAGCACGAGCACTCGACCATCAGCTACCAGGACGAGCCGACCCTGGTGCAGAGCTATCCGATCTCGATCGCGTGGCCGACGGACGAGGAGCGTGCCGGCTGGAAGTCCCCGGCGGACGCGCGCGCCGACGTGTTCGAGCGGCTGAAGCTCGCGCCGGACACGGTGATGGCGGTGGGCGTGGACCGCTTCGACTACACCAAGGGCATCCTGGAGCGGCTGCACGCGGTGGAACGCCTGCTGGAGAAGCATCCGCAGTGGCAGGGGCGCTTCGTGCTCGTGCAGGTGGCGGCGCCGACGCGCAACGCGCTGGAGGAATACCGCGAATTCCAGGACCGCATCCATCGCGTCACCGAACGCATCAACCTGCGCTTCGGTGGCGCCGGCTACAAGCCGGTCGTGCTCCTGGCCGAGCACCACGACCATGCGGCGCTGATGACGCTCTACCGGGCTGCGCACATGTGCGTCGTGACCAGCCTGCATGACGGCATGAACCTGGTGTCCAAGGAGTTCATCGCCGCGCGCGACGACGAGCAGGGCGTGCTGATCCTCAGCCGCTTCGCCGGCGCGGCGCGCGAGCTGCAGGAGGCGCTGGTCATCAACCCCTACCACGTGGAAGAGACCACCGACGCCCTGCACCGCGCGGCGCTGATGCCGCTGCAGGAGCAGCGCGAGCGCATGGCCAGCCTGCGCATGACGGTGCGGGAATTCAACGTCTACCGCTGGGCCGGCCGCATGCTCACCGATGCGGGTCAATGGCGGCTGCGCGAACGTATCACGCGGCGCGTGCAGCGGCGTTCCCGGGAATCCGGCGAGGAGGCACTGACGCCATGATGCCGGTGCGATATCTGCTCGACGCGGAGGGCCGCGCCGCGGTCGCCCGCCTCATGACACGCCGCCCCCTGCTGGGCTTCGACTTCGACGGCACGCTCGCGCCCATCGTCATGCATCCCGACGAGGCGCGGCTTCCCGAGCCCACGGCCAGGCTGCTGGCGCAGCTGGCCACGCGACTGCCTGTGGCGGTCGTCAGCGGCCGTCAGGTGCTGGACGTGCGGCACCGGTTGGGCTTCAAGCCTACGCACATCGTCGGCAACCACGGCGCGGAGGACGAGTTCGACGGTCCCGACCCGCACGTGGTGACGACGCTGGGCGCCTTCCGGGACCGGATGCTGCGCATGGAGCCGGCGCTCAACCGGGCCGGCGCGACCATCGAGGACAAGGGGGCCTCGATCGCGATCCATTACCGGATGGCGCCCAATCCTGTGTCTGCACGCGAAGCGATCGCCGAGCTCATAGCCGACCTGCCGCCGGGTGTCATCACCGAGCCGGGCAAGCGTGTGGTCAACGTCCTGGTCGAGGGCGCGCCGGACAAGGGTGACGCGATGACGCGACTCACGGCGCGCTATGGTGCCGATGCCGGTTTCTATGTCGGCGACGACACCAACGACGAGCCGGCGTTCCAGCGTGCCGGTGCCGACTGGGTGACTGTGCGCGTGGGTCCTCGCCTCGACCACAGTCACGCGAGGTACTACCTCAACGAGCAAGCGGAGATCGACGTCGTCCTCCGCCTGATGCTGGACCACCTCGGTGAACCGGGAGAGGGCCGACCGGGGTCCTGAGTGGTCCTTCAGGGGGCGGGCGAAGGTGGCAGGGACGGTTTGAGCACCGGTGCTGCGGGTGCGGGGATGTCTTCCACCAGCGCCCTCACCCGCGGCAGCGACTGCGGGTGCGTCTTCTGCAGCCAGGCGATCAGACCTTCGCGCAACTCGCAGCGCAGGTCGAAGGCCTTGCCCGAGTCTTTCGCGCTGACGAGCACGCGGATCTGCATGGTGCGTTCGGTGGTTTCCACGACCTGGACGCCGCAGACCCGCCCGTCCCAATGCGCCGAGCCCTTGCACATGATGGTGGCCTTCTCGCGCAGCTCATTGACCGGCAGCGTGAAGTCGACCCACAGCATCACCGTGCCGAGGATGCTGGAGCTGGTGCGCGTCCAGTTCTGGAACGGGTTCTCGATGAACCATTGAAGCGGGATCACCAGCCGGCGTTCGTCCCAGATCTTGAGCACCACGTAGGTCGAGGTGATTTCCTCCACCCGGCCCCATTCGCCCTGGATGATGAGCACGTCGTCGAGCCGGATCGGTTGCGCCATGGCGATCTGCAGACCGGCGAGCAGGTTGCCGAACACGGACTTCGCCGCCAGGCCGAAGACCAGTCCGGCGATGCCCGCCGAGGCCAGCAGGCTGGCGCCGACCTGCTTGGCGCGCGGGAAAGTCATCAGGATGAAGGCCAGCGCGGTCAGCATCACCGCCCCCTTGGCGACGCGGGCCAGCACCTTGGTCTGCGTCTGGATGCGGCGCGCGGCGAGGTTGTCCTCGACGTCCGCAGGATTCATCAGCGCCACACCGTGCGCCACGCCCGTGATCGCGCCGGCCGCGACGGCGGCCAGCGCGACGATGCACAACACGCCCAGCAGATGCTGCACGCCGTTGATGCCCGGCATCGTGTCCGGCACGCCCTGCGCGGCGATCAGCAGCCCGATCGTCGGCAAGGCCCACCGGGCCGGGTTGTCGCAGCGCTTCACCACCGAACTCAGCAGCGGTGAGAAACGCGTGAGGCGCACGGCGATCGGCCGCAGGATCGCATGCAGGAGCAGCGCGCCGGCGATGATCACCAAGGCGCCGAGCAACAACTGACCCCAGAGCATGAGGTCGGTATCGAGGATCGCGAAACGGGATTTCCAGGTCTGCATGGCGCCGGGCGGGCAAGCGCCGTTCCGGCGCGCTGCGCGTCACCCCCGCCAGCCCCTGCCCAGCAGTGCGTCGCGCACGACCGACATCTGGTGGGGCAATCGCAGGACTTCGGCCCCCAGGCCATCGTATCGGGCGATCCGCATGGCGATCGCATCGGAGTGCCCGTCGCGCCTCGCGCGCTCGCTCGCCTTGGCAACGATGTCTTCGTAGTCCGACAGCGCAGTCAGCAGCGGCGCGGCGCGCGGACCGCGCAGGTCCGCCAGCGACAACAGGTTGCTCGCTGCGGCGAGGAGCGCCCCCATCCGCTCCGCCACCGCCTCCGTCCGGTGGGTCAACGCCTCCAGCACCTGCGAGCTCAGCGGTCCCGGATGGGCGGGGTCGATGCCGGGATCGGCCAGCTCGCGATCGATGGTGGTCGACATCTCATCGATGCGCGCGAGGCGTCGGCGAAGCGCCTCGTGCCGGTATTGCGGGCTGTCTTCCTGCAACTGGAGTTGGATCAGCCGCCACGGGGCCTGCGCGTCGAGACACCGCGACAAGGTGGCGGCCGCCTTCAGCAGCGGCCGGGCGTGGCTCGCGTCCCGCCACGGATCCTGTCGAAGCTCCGGACCCAGCTCACTGGCGCGAAGGCAGAGGTGCGCCGCCATGCCGGCCCGGTGCTGCTTCTGCCTGGTGAAATGGGACAGCACCTCTTCCAGGCCGTCACTCAGAGCGGCCCGGCTCTCGTGCCGCGCCGCGCCCTCGCGGACGAGGTGGGCCAGACCGCCGGGCGGCAGCCTGCCGTTCTGGCAGGCCTCGAAGGCGTCGTCCTCCGGACCTTCGCGGTGTCCGGGACCGTGGTCTTCCTTCGCGGCGAACAGGTCATCCAGTGGGCTGTTCGACGGCGTGATCAAGGAGGCGGGCAGGGTCAGCATGGCGGGATGTCAGGTGAACAAGGAGGATGTCAGTGGCGCCGCGCGACGTTTGGTGCGGTGATGTCGGCCGGCCGGTTCGCCGGTCGGCGCGGGTGGGCCGATTGCCTCAACCGGGGATCTCAATGAATCAGGAACTCGCCATGGCCAGCACCCCCGCCCCCAAGACCGATCGCCCCGCACAAACGCCGGGCTCGCGGCCCGTGCTCGACAAGTCGCCCGTCGCGCCGGGACAGGTCGAGCCCGACGCAGCGCCCACCCACGACGACGACGCGCAGCTGCCGCACGAGCGCGATCAGAGCATCGGCGGCGACTCGACCGGCGGCATGGGCTCCGGCGCGGCCGGTGAGAATCAGCGCGAGGTCATCGGCCAGGCCCATGAGGACCTCAAGCAGGGCCAGGTCGACACCGACCTGCGATCGACACCGGGACTGGACGCCGAACAGCGCGGCCGGATGGTCAAGGACGACACCAAGTCCTCCAGCCCGATGAAGCGCTCGTCCGACCACTGATCCCCGCCGGCGGCGCGGCGCCCCTGCCCTGCGCCGGCGCCACTGAAGCCGCCACTGAACCCGCCAATGAAAACGAGGCCTCTTGGGGCCTCGTCCTTGTCTCCATCGCGCCTCGGGAAAACGGGTCGTCAGCTGTGCTGTCTGCGCCGTTCGACGGCGTCGATGCGCAGCATCTGGCGGTACTTGGTCACCGTGCGGCGAGCCACCACCAGGCCCTGGCGGGCGAGCTGACGGGTGATCTCGGCGTCGGACAGCGGGTTCTCCGCGCGCTCGGCCTCGATGATGTCCTTGATCAGTCCGCGGATCGCGGTGCCCGAGCACGCGCTGCCGTTGCTGCTCACGATCGCGCGCGAGAAGAAGTACTTCAGTTCGTACACGCCGCTCGGCGTCGCGAGGTACTTGTTGTTGGTCACGCGCGAGACCGTCGATTCATGGATGCCGACCTCGTCGGCGATCTCCTTCAGGCCCAGCGGCTTCATCGCCATCGCGCCGAACTCGAGGAAGTGGCGCTGCCGCTTCACGATCGCGTTGGCCACGTCCAGGATGGTCGAGAAGCGCTGCTCGATGTTGCGCATCGTCCAGCGGGCCTCCTGCAGGTGGTTGGCCATTTCCGCATGACCTTGCTGGCGGTGGCGCTGGAACAGTTCCGCGTACACCTGGTTCATCCGCACCTTCGGGATCACCGCCGGATTCAGCTGCACGCGCCATTGGCCGCGCACCTTGGTCGTCAGCACGTCCGGCACGATGTAGGCGGCCTGCGTCGTCTCGTAGCGCCAGCCCGGCCGCGGGTCGAAGCGGCGCAGCTTCAGGCACACGGCCTCGGCTTCCGCCACGCTCACGTCCAGCAGCTGCGCCAGCGACGGGATGTCGCGCGAGGCCAGCAGGTTCAAGTGCTGCGAGATGATGCGCTCGGCCAGCAGGCGGCTGCGCGTGTCCTCGATCTTGGGCAGCTGCAGCAGCAGGCATTCGGCCACGCTGCGCGCGCCCACGCCCAGCGGATCCAGCGCCTGCACGCGCTTGAGCGCGATCTGCATCTCGTCGATGCCCACCGGCGGCTGCATCTGCGCGACCACCGCCAGCTCCTCCAGCGAGCTGCGCAGGTAGCCGTCGTCGTCGACCGACTCGGCCACGATCGTCGCCAGCACCAGGTCGCGCGGCGACAGCCGCAGCACGTTCAGCTGGCTGCGCAGGTGTTCGCGCAGGCAGGTCTGCGCGGCGGTCATCTCCAGCGCGCTCAGTTCGCCGTCCTCCGCGCGGCGCATCGAGCCGGAGCTCTCCGCACGCCAGATCTCGCGGTCGTCCGGGAAGGGTTCCGGCGCGTCCGACATCACCGGCGACGGTGCGACCGGCATCTCCGATTCCAGCGGCGACGAATCGTCCGACGACTCGGTCACTTCCAGGAAGGGGTTGCGCCCCAGCATGTCGGTGACCATGGTGGTGAAGTCCAGCGAGGACATCTGCAGCAGCCGCACGGCGTGCTGGAGCCGAGGCGACAGCGTCTGTGTCTGCCGATGCTCGTGCCTGAGTTCCATTGCTCCCACTTGTGAGACTCCTGTCCGGTAAAGGGTGAGGCTGCCTGCAACCGGATTCCGGAGGGTCCCCATCGGCGAGGACGGGAACGGGTTGTAGGCAGTGCCGGCGAACCGGCCTGATGGAGCCATCAGCGCAAGGACCATGCCACCTCGCCGCGGCGTTTTCATATCGCGGAGCGCGCGCCATTCGGCGTGCCTGCCCGAAAGCCGCAATCCCTGTAGGCACGGGGCCTGCCGGGCGATGGACCCATCGTCCCGCGGCGCACCTACAGACGCCGCCCGGCCACCGCTTCGCCCGACCCGCCCCCCTCGGACCACGCCGCGGCCCGTCCGCCCCGCAAGGCTTTCGGCACCTTTTACCGAGCGGCAGCCTCCGCATGCCCGCTCACCGGCAGTCAACGTCAGTCACTGGGGCCGGA
This sequence comes from uncultured Burkholderiales bacterium, assembly GCA_966211105.1. Classification (GTDB taxonomy): domain Bacteria; phylum Pseudomonadota; class Gammaproteobacteria; order Burkholderiales; family Burkholderiaceae_C; genus Roseateles. Next base: position 77,632 of record CBIHMU010000014.1, on the reverse strand, counting down.
ATGAGGCTGGGGGTTCGCGGACGCGATGCCCCCTGCCTCGTGGAGCGCCCGCGCTTGACGCAGCGAAGTCCACTTCCCAGCACCCACCCCCACCGTCACCCGCTGTACCTCTCCCCCGGGACCTTGGTGGTACCGCTCCCTGCTGGCCCAGCCCTTGCTTCAAGAGCCTGCCCGATCCCTTCTCCCGTCATCCTTACCATCTTGCGCCCCTCCGCCCTGCCCCCGACCACGATGCGCCGCTGGGCGACGCGAGGCCTGCTCTTGATTGCGCTGGTGTTCCTGTTGAAGGAAGCCAGTGCCATCGTGCTGCCGGTGCTGGTGGCGCTGATCCTGACCTTCGTGCTGGCGCCGGCGGTGCGGACGATGCGCCATCACGGCATACCCGAGTCGGTGAGCGCGGCTATGCTGGTGACGACGGTGGTCGGTTGCACGGTGCTGAGCGCGGCGCTGCTGGTGGATCCGCTGGCGCAGTGGTGGCAACGTGCGCCGGTGGCGGTGTCGCAGGCCTTGAGCCAGGTGGACCGGTGGCGCGCGGCGATCCCGGGTTTCGGGCCGCCGGTGGAACGGCGGACCTCGGGTCGCGCCGCGGCTCCGACGCCGCCCGCGGATCCCGTGCGCGAGCGCATCGCCAGCGAGGGCGTGGCGCTGACGGCCCAGGCGCTGGGCATCGGCCTGAAATTCCTGGTGTCCACCGCCGCGACCACCATCCTGCTGTACTTCCTGCTCGCGTCCGAACACTGGGTGCTGTCGCGCTGCATCGAGCTGCTGCCGCATCGACCGCGCCTGCGCGCCGTCGTGCTCGGTGGCCTGCGCGCCGCGCAGCGCGACATCTCGCGCTACGTCGGCTCCGTGAGTCTGATCAACATCGGCGTCGGCCTGGTGGTGTCGGGCACGATGTGGTTCGTGGACCTGCCCAACCCCGGCTTCTGGGGCGCGCTGGCCGCGCTGTTCAACTTCATCCCCTACCTCGGCCCCCTGATCATGTGCGGGCTGCTGCTGGCGGCGTCGCTGGCGGCCTCGCTCGGCGACGCGGGCTTCGCCGCGCTGGCCGCGCCGGTGCTGTCCTACCTCTGCATCCACGCGATCGAGTCGAACTTCGTGACCCCGATGGTGATCGGCAAGCAGCTGTCGATGAATCCGCTGTCGGTCCTGCTGTCGGTGATGTTCTGGGGCTGGCTCTGGGGCGTCGTCGGCGCGGTGCTGGCGGTGCCGCTGCTCATCTGCCTGCGCAGCATCAGCCAGCGCAACCGCCAGATGCGTCCGGTCGCCGTGTACCTGCGCGGCAGCGACCGCCCGTGCACGCCGTTGAGCACACTGTTGCGGCCGCCCCGGCCGCCGTCCCTCGCGCCGCACGTCCCCCCGCTCGTCGCTCCGCACAGCCCCCTGCCGCCTGCCGATGGCGCCACCCCCGTGGTGGCGCGTCCGAACGCCCTTGAACAGCACCACCCATAATCTGCCGCCGCGACGCCCGCGCCCCGGCGTCCCTGTCCGCGCCGCCGGCCTCTGGCCGCGGTGGCGGCCCGCCCGTTCCTCCGTTTCTCCGCCCATGCCTCTGCCGATCCGTTCCCGTCTGCTCGTGCTCGTCCTGTCCGTGATGTTGCCGGGCATCATCGCGGCGCTGTGGGTCAGCTGGCAGACCTGGAGCGACGAGCGCGACGCCACCGTGCGCCATATGCGCGACAGCACGCGCGCGCTGTCCATGGTGGTGGACAAGGAACTGGCGCGTCGCGCCGGCATCGCGCGGGTGCTGTCCCTGTCGCAGATCCTGGACGGATCGCCGCAGATCGCGCCGGACGACCTCGCGATGCTGGAGCTGCAGTCGCGTCGCGCGATGCAGGGCCTGTCCGGCTGGGTGGAACTCAACGCGCCGGACCGCACGCTGTTCAGCACCCGGCTCGCGCCGGGCCGCGTGCCGGTGACGTCGCTGGTACCGCCTGCGGCGGCGGCCTCCGCGGCGCCCTCGTCTCCGGTCTCCGCGCTGCCGTCGCCCGGGGCGACCATCGGCACCGCCGCCACCGCCCCCACCGCGACAGTGCCGCCGGGTCTGCCGACCACCGCCGCCTCCCGCCCGGTCCTGGTCCGCGAAGGCGTGCCGCTGGCCGAGCAGGCCATCATGGGCGACCTCGCGCCCGACCCCGCCACCGGCCAGTTGCGCGCGCAGATCATCCAGCCGATCGAACGCGGCGGCCATGTGTGGCTGAACATGAGCATCACCGTGCTGCCGCAGGAGCTGCAGCAGATCATCGACGGGCAGCGCCTCCCGCCGGACTGGACCGCGACGATCATGGACGGCCGTGGCACGGTCGTGGCGCGGCATCCGGGCGGCATCAGCTATGCGGGGCGTCCCGGCACCGAGGACCTCAAAAGCCTCATGGCCACGCACGACGAGGCGCAGTTCGACTCGGTCAACCTGGACGGCCGCCCGGTCGTCGGCTACTTCAGCAAGTCGCCGCAGGGCTGGACGGTGGTGACCGCAGTGCCGCGCGACGGCGGCCCCGGCGGATTCAGCGGCTTCGGCGCGCGCGCCGCGCTGCAGCCCATCGCGATCGGCGCGCTGCTGCTGGTGCTGGTCGGCATGTTCGGCGCGCTGTGGATCAGCCGGCGCATCTCCGGACCGATCCACGCGCTCAACGAGATCGCCAACGAACTGCGCGCCGGCGAGCCGGTGCGTGCGCGCAAGACCGGCATGGTCGAATGCGACGAGGTCGCGCTCGCGCTCGAGGACGCGAGCGCCGCGATCCATCAGGGTCGCTACGAGCTCGAGGAACGGGTGAACGAAGCCATCGACCGCACGCGCGAGGCCGAGCAGCTCAGCTCGCGCTCGCAGCGCACGGCCGCGCTGGGCCGGCTCACCGGCGGCGTCGCGCACGACTTCAACAACCTGCTGGGCGTCATCAGCAACAGCGCCCACCTGATCCAGCGCAGCCCGCACGCCGAATCGCTGGCCATGCCGCTGGGCGCGATCATGCGGTCGGTCGACGTCGGCAGCCGGCTGACCCAGCACCTGCTGCGGGTCGCGGGCCGCCAGCCGGTCCATCCGCAGGTCGTGGACCTGCGCTCGACGCTCGGCGAGATGAAGGAGCTGCTCGTCACCGTGCTGGGCAAGCGCATGCAGCTCGCGATGACGATGGCGCCGGACCTGCCGAGCGTGCGCGTGGATCCGTCGGAGCTGGAGCTCGCGCTGATCAACATCGCGCTCAATGCGCGCGACGCGACCAACGGCATGGGCGAGATCACCGTGGAGGCCGGCCGCGCCTCTCCCGGCGACGTGCAGGACCTCGCGCCGGGCGAGTACGTCGCGATCAGCGTGACCGACCGCGGACCGGGCATTCCCGACGACCTGCTGGCGCGCGTCTTCGAACCCTTCTTCACCACCAAGCCCGTCGGCAAGGGCACCGGCCTGGGCCTGAGCCAGGTGCTGGGCTTCTGCGTGCAGGCGGGCGGCACCGCGCGCATCGCGAGCCAGCTCGGCGCGGGCACGACGGTGACGCTGCTGCTGCCCGCGCAGACCAGCGCGCGTCTCGTGCCCGACGGCGCGCGCGTCGACGGCACCGAGCGCGAGCGCACGCGCGACGACGGTCTCACCAACAGCCTGGCGGGCATGCGCGTGCTGCTGGTCGAGGACAACGAGGAACTCAACCGCGTCACCGCCGGCCTGCTGCGCAGCTTCTCCTGCCAGGTGCTCAGCGCCAAGGACGCGGACGAGGCGCTGCAGCTCTTCGGCAGCGGCGCGGCGGTGGACATCGTGCTGTCGGACGTGGTGATGCCGGGCTCCATGGACGGCCAGGCGCTGGCCCGCGAGCTGCGCAAGCGACGGGCCGGACTGCCCATCGTGCTGATCAGCGGCTTCAGCGAGGCGCTGACGGCGGAGTCCTCCTTCACCGTGCTGCGCAAGCCCGCGTCGCCGTCGCAGATCCTGGAAGCGCTGCGGCGCGCGATGGGCTTGCCGACGGGTACGTGACTTGCTGTTTCATGGCATCACCACTCCCCCGATCGGAAAGGACTGCCATGGACAACAAGGACGTCATCGACGAACTGAACACGCTGGTCGAAACCTGCAAGGACGGCGAGTTCGGATTCTTGAGCTCTGCCGAACACGTCAAGAGCACCAGCCTGCGCGAGGTCTTCGCGCAGCGCGCCGCCGAATGCCGCCAGGCCGCCTCGGAACTGCAGCAGCTGGTGCGCCAGCACGGCGGCAAGCCCGAGGACGACGGCAGCACGGCCGGCGCGATGCACCGCGGCTGGGTCGCGGTGAAGGGCACGCTGACCGGCTACAGCGACAAGGCGATGCTCGAGGAATGCGAACGCGGCGAGGACGCCGCCGTGGCGCGTTATCGCAAGGCGGCGCAGAAGGATCTGCCCGCAGGCGTGCTGGAAGTCGTCCAGCGCCAGCTGGCGGGCACGCTGCGCAACCATGACCAGATCAAGCTGCTGCGCGACCAGGCGCGCAACGCCGAGAAGGTCTGACGGCAGGCATGGCGCGGCATCGCCCGCGCCGCGTGCCAAAGACAAGGCGCACCCGAGGGTGCGCCTTTTTCATGGGTCGGCGAGGAACGGCCCCGCACGCGTGCGGGCCGCTCCCATCGACTAGCGGGCCTCTTCGCGCTGCCCTTCGTGCCCCGCTTCCCGCTGCTTCTTGCGACCTTGCAGGAAGCCGGCGATCACGCCCAGCACCAGCTGCGTGATCTCGGGTCCGACCTGCCCGCGCAGACGCGCCGGCATGAAGCCCCACAGCATCGTCAGCAACTGCAGCGTGCCGACCTCGGGTCGATCGGCGGCCGGCCGGGCGTGATCGGCGCGCGCCGGCTGCGGTCCGTGGAATGCCCGTCGAGCCGACGCATCGGCACGAGGACGCTCGTGACGCCGCCGTTTGCCACGCACCAGTCGCCAGAACAGCCAGCTCGCGCCGGTGCCCAACGCCGGCAGCAGCCAGCGGCCGGGGACGAACACGGCCTTGCTGCGCTGTTGCAAGGCATCCCAATGCAACTGGAATTCCAGGTCGCGGCGCACGACGCGCAACTCCGCCATCTCGATGCGCAGCGTCAGCGCCTCCATCGACTCGGCGGCGCCCCCGGGGTCGGGGACATCGGGGATGCGTCGGGGATCGGGACGGTCAGGGGTGGCGGCCATCGGGACTGGGTTCCTCAGGATCCATCGGATCGTTGAACAGCCAGTGGAACTGGCGGCGGGAGGCCGGCAACGCCAGCATCGGCGTGAGCGCCTTCATCGCGGCGGCGACCCACACCAGCAGCAGCAGGTTGATCGCCAGCACGCCGGCGAAGGCCCAGGGCCAGCTCAGGCCCAGATGAACCGCGATCGCCACCAGCAGGGCCCACAGCGCGATCCAGGCCGTGGCCCCGGCGATCGCCGCGACCACGCCCAGGATGAGGAGGCTGACCAGGCCGTGTTTCGCGCGCTGGAGTTCCAGCGCGAGCAGCAGGAGACGCCCGGAGAGCATGCCGCGCGCCGCGCGCGCCATGCCCTGCACCTCGCCCAGCCAGCTGGTGCCGTGCGGCGGACCCTCGCCCGGAGGCGGAGCGTCCGCCGCCGATCCGGGTGCGGGCCCGGAACGTGGCGGTGGCGATGGAGGCGACGGCGGCGGCGGCGGGAACGGCGGCGGGAAGGATGGCGAAGCGTGCGGCACGTCGCTCATGGGCGCGCCGCGGTCAGCGCGTCAGACGCGCGATCAGCAGGCCGACCGCCAGCGCGGTGCCGACCGCCATCAGCGGATGTTCGCGCACGTTCGAGCGCAGGGTGTCGCACCACTCGTTGCCGGTCAGGCGCAGCCGCTCGGCACGGTCCTGCAGCAGCTCGTTCGTGTCCTCCAGGCTTTTCTGCAATTGCTGCGCCTTCGGGGCGGCAGTGGTCGCGAGGCGGTCGATCGTGGCGTGCGCCTTGTCGGCGACGCGGTTCACCAGATCGGCGGCCGCGGTGCTCGACGGCGTGCCGGACGCGCTGGTGCCGTTGACCAGCTTGGCGGCATCTTCGGCGGTGGTGAACGGCACGGACTTGTCGCTCTTCTCGTTGTTGGGCGTGGTGCTCATGGGAAGTTTCCTTTCGGCGTGCGCAGTGGCAGCAGGGACATGGATCGGTGATGACCGAGATGGCAAGCGGCGTGCCCCGGAGGCAAGGGGGGCACCGACGATCGACGCTCGGGAGGCCGCATGCGTCCGTTCAGCGCGGCAGCGGCGGTTTCGGATGGGTGTCGAGGCCGCGGTGCGGCGACTCGGACACCTGCGGGCGGCCGCCTTCGGGCTCCAGCATCTCCTCGATGATGAAGTGACCGTAGTACTGGGCGCGCTCGGCATGGTTGCGGCGGGCGATCTCGGCGATCTCGCGCGCCTGCGCATCATCCTTGGCCTTGACGACGAGGAAGTGGAAGCCGCGTTCGGCCAGTTCGCCGTGGCTGCGCAGCAGGTTGATCTCCTGCCCGATCGCCGCCAGCGGACTGGCGCGCTTCAGGTCGCGCTCGACCAGGTCGATCATCTCGCGGTCGCCGATCGCGTGGAGGTCCGCCTCGGCGATGCCGTGCGCGCTCAGCGCCGCACGGGCCTGCCCGGCCTCCGGCGCGCCGGGGAAGCTGATCACCAGATGGTCCACCGGCTTGTGCACGCCGAAACTGCTGGGGCGGTCCTCGGCAGGGGCACTGCCGGGACTGTCGTTGGCGTCGTCCGGGGCGTCCGGGGCGCCGGGTCGGATGCTTGTGGCCATGGGGAGCTCCTTGAAGTGGGAAGCAAGTCTTCCCGGCAAGGCAAGCCTCATACCTATCGCGTCCGCCGTCTTTCCCACACGCGAACCGACCGGAAAAGAAGACCCACCAAGGTGTCACCGAGATTGACGCGCGGGCCACCGACCGGTTACACCGGTGAGGCCGAATCATCCTGTGCCAGGCAGTGGAATCCCCAGGGTTGGGGAGCGCTTCAGGCACGGCGATTGCCATATCTCGCGACCAACTGAATTCGAACAGGGAAGGAGCGAACGATGAACGACGGTTTCACGTCGGTGCTGTACGTCGAAGACAGCCCGCTCAACGTCATCGTGATGGAGGCGATGTTCGAGCAACGCCGTGACTTGCGCCTGCACGTCGCCGAGGCTGGCATGCCCGCCTGGCGGCTCAGCGCCCAGTTGCAGCCGTCGCTGCTGCTGATCGACCTGCACCTGCCCGACTGCCACGGCTCCGACCTGCTGAAGCTGCTGCGCATGCGGCGCGGCTGGGCGCAGGTGCCGGCGATCGCGGTGACGGCCGATTCCGATTTCGACGCGCTGGGCTGCGGCTTCCTGGAGCTGTGGGCCAAGCCGCTGGACGTGCGCAAGACGCTGGCCCGCCTGGCCGAGCTGCTGCCGCCGCCGCGCGGCGCGCGGCCGGCCGACGCGGCCGATCTGCAGGGCGGCGGGCTTCAGACCGGCACGATGATCGATCCGGCCGCCGACGGCGCGAGACGGGAGTCGGGCCTGATGGCGCGGCACAAACAGTCGCTGGCGCCGCGCCAGACCGACTACGGTTGGGTGCGCTGAGCGCGTCGCGGAGGCTGCCCTGTGACTGCCTGGCTCGACGCGCCGCTCACCACCCTCTCCCTCCACGACCTCGACTTTTCCCGCGAGCGGCCCGACCGGCCGTCGCCGGGGTCGCTGCGTCCGGCGGTCTTCCTCGACAAGGACGGCACGCTGGTGGTGCCGGACGACGCGGCCATCCATGATCCGTCCCGCGTGCGCCTGATGCCCGGCGCGGGCGAGGCGCTCGCGCGGCTGAGCGCCGCGGGACTGGCCCTGGTCCTGGTCACCAACGAAAGCGGCATCGCGCGCGGCGCGTTCACGCGTGTCCAGTTCGCGCGGCTGCAAGCGGCGCTGCTGGCGCGCCTGAAGGACGAGTTCGGCGTGGCCTTGACCGACGTGGCGGTCTGCCCGCATGCGCCCGACGCGCAAGGACGTCCGGCGTGCCTGTGTCGCAAGCCGGCGCCCGGCATGCTGACGCGCGCGGCGCGCGCGCACGGCCTTGACCTGGGCCGCTCGTGGATGGTGGGCGATCTGCTCGACGACGTCGAGGCGGGCCACCGCGCCGGCGCGACGGGGCTGCTGCTCGACACCGGCGCGGAAACCGCCTGGCGGCGATCGCCGCTGCGCGAGCCGGCCGGCGTCTTCAGCGACTGGCCGTCGCTGGCCGAGCACCTGCTGCGCGAGGCGGCGGCGGGGACTTCGGTAGCGATGGACGCGCCGCTCGACGAGCCGATGAGCCGCCTGTCCTCGACCGCGATGGCTTCGTCGGTGACGGCTCAGGCGCAGGCGCCGGCGTAGCCACCTCCACGCGGGGCTGCGTCCGCAGCAGTCCCATCAGGCGCCGCTCCGCGGTGTTCAATCCGGCAACCGCCGGCGGCGCGGCCATCCAGCGCTGCGTCGGCAAGGACGCCAACTGGTCGGACTGGCCAAACGCCAGCACGGCCGGGTGGATGTAGGACTTGCGGCAGACCGCCACGGTGTTGCCGAGTCGCGCGGCGACGTCCTTCACCGTCTGCTTCAACGCCTCGGCCGGCGCCGTGCCAGCGCGGGCATGGTCCGACAGCAGATCGAGCGCGAGCACGCTCGCATGCCAGGTGCGGAACACCTTGGCGCTGCAGGTCGGTCCGCCGGCGGTGGCCAGCCAGTCGTTGACGTCGGAGGCGTCGATGCGGTGCGGGTCGCCGGCATCGTCCTCATAGCCGAAGAGTTCCTGGCCGGGGAGATCGCGGCAGCGGCGCACCAGCGCCGCAACGCGGTCGTCACGCACCGCGAGCTGATGGCGCACGCCGCTCTTGCCGGGAAAGCTCAGCAGCAGCGCGTCGCCCCTGACTTTCACATGCCGGCACAGCAGGGTGCTGAGGCCGTAGGAGCCGTTGCTGCGCGCGTATTCGCGATGGCCGATGCGCATCCAGGTGCGGTCGAGCAGACGCACCAGCGCCGCGATGACGCGTTCACGGTCGACGTTGCCGCCGGCGCCGTCCGGGCGCAGCCGGCGCTGCACCTGGCGACGCAGGCGTGGCAGTCGTTGGCCGAAGTCCAGCAGCAGGCCGAACTTGTTCTCGCCGCGCAGGGCCATCCAGTCGGCGTGATAGCGGTATTGCTTGCGTCCGCGCGCGTCGCGGGCGGTCGCCTGGATGTGACCGTCGTCGCGGGCGCAGATCCAGACGTCCTCGTAGGCCGGCGGAATCGCCAGCGCGCGGATGCGCTGCAGTGTCGCGGCGTCCCGCACGGGACGCCCGTCGCCATCGACATAACGGAAACCCTTGGCGGCGCGCTTGCGGCGCAGCCCGGGTTCGCAATCGGATACCCAACGCAGTGGCATACCAGTCCTCCTGCCTTTCACAAGGCAGGCCGCATGCCAACCGCCGCGACAGTGCAGAAGCCTTTACTGCTCGGCCTTGTCAGCTGCGGCTGCGTCTTCCGCCGCGTATTCCTTCAGGCGGTTGTAGAGCGTCTTCAAGCTGATGCCAAGCACGGCGGCCGTCTGTTCCTTGTGGTGCTTGTAGTGCTGGAGCGTGGCCAGGATGAAGGCCTTCTCCACCTGCGCCATCGAGCTCCCGAGCGGCATCGTGATCGCCGGTCCCGAGGACTCCGCCGACGCCGCGAAAGCGGCCGGCGCAGGCGCCGACGCCGACGCCGGAACGCCAACGCCCTGGCCAAAGCCCTGCCCGCCACCCAGGCCGGCGACCTGGGCCGCCGCCGCCGCGGTCGACTGCGGCACGGCGCCCTCGCCCTTGGGCAGCCACTGCTCGTCCACCACGTCGGCTGCCGCCATCACGTACGCGCGCTGGACCGCGTTGCGCAGTTCGCGCACGTTGCCGGGCCAGTGGTAGGTCTGGAGCTGCGCCAGCGCCTTCGCGGTGAAGCGCTTGTTCTTGCCTTCCTTGGCCGCGATCTGGCGCAGGAAGTGGTCGGCCAGCAGCGGCACGTCGTCGAGGCGGTCGCGCAGCGGCGGCATCTCGATCGGGAACACGTTGAGGCGGTACAGCAAGTCCTCGCGCAGCTTGCCCGCCTGCACCGCCTGCAGCAGCGGGCGGTTGGAGGCGGCGATCACGCGCACGTCGGCGTCCAGCGTCGTCGTGGAGCCCACGCGCATGAAGCGCCCGGTCTCGAGCACGCGCAGCAGCTTGACCTGCAGCTCCATCGGCATCTCGGTCAGCTCGTCGAGGAACAGCGTCCCGCCGCTGGCCCGTTCGAAGAAGCCTTCGTGCTGCTTGTCGGCGCCGGTGAAGGCGCCCTTCTCGTGGCCGAAGATCTCGCTCTCGATCAGGTTGGGCGAGATCGCGCCGCAGTTGACCGCCAGGAAGGACTTCTTGCGGCGACGGCTCAGGTCATGGACGGTCTGCGCCACCAGCTCCTTGCCGGTGCCGCTCTCGCCGTTGATGAACACCGACACGCTGGTCCCCGCCACGCGCGAGATCTGGTCGTAGATCCGCTGCATCGGCTGGGTCCTGCCCCACAGCAGACCGAAGTGGCCGCTGTTGGCGAGGTTGGCGTTGAGCTCGGTGACTTCGGCCTGCAGCGCGGCGGGCTTCATCACGCGCGACAGCACGCCCTGCAGCTGCTTGATGTTGATCGGCTTGACCAGGTAGTCCGCGGCGCCAAGCCGCAAGGCCTGGATCGAGGTGTCCAGGCTCGCGTGGCCGGTGATCAGCACCACTTCGGAGTTGGCCACCAGCTGCGGGTCCTGGAACAGCTCCATGCCGTTGCCGTCGGGGAGCTGCAGATCCAGCAGCACCACGTCGGGTTGCTGCAGCGCGATGTGCCGGCGGGCATCGCGCAGGGTATGGGCCACCGACACGGTGAATTTTTCGCTCGCAATCAGTTCCTGCAAGGTGGCGACGGAATCGATATCGTCGTCCACGATCAACGCATGGGTCACCGGGTCATCCTTCGTTGTGGGAGGTATTCACTTCTTTGAGTCAGCGCTTCGTGAACTAGGGCCGCCGATCTCGGTTAACTCATTCTTGCAGCAAGCGGCCCGCTTGCCAGCCCCTTGGGGATTCGATTTGAAAAATATTCCGGCGATTGATGGTCGATGCGCGTCCATTGACAGACGACATACGAACAACATGCCCCACAAAAGGACACCGGCTGCGGTCCGAAGACCACGCCGGTGCCGGGAGGCGGTCGCGGAACCGCCGGAGGGGAGGTTGGAAGGCGTCGGACTCACGCATCCCGGCGGCGGCGCTGGACCCATCCCACCAAGGCCAGTGCGACGACCAGGGTGAAGAAGTTGCGGATCTCGAACGACGCCCCGGAGGGCTCGATGTCCGTGTCGGTGACGGAGGACGGACTCGCCGGCGGAGAGGCGGTCGCCGACGGCGTCTGGCCCTGCGGGACAGACCGGACGCCAGCGGGAGCGTGGTGGACAGGGCCGTTCGCCGGGCCCGCGGCCTCCGGACGGACCAGCGCCGCGAGCTTGGCACCCTCCAGGAAACTGCCGGAGCTCTCCGCGTGGGCCGCGCTGGCGGCCAGCAACAGCGGCATCGCCCAGGCGAGCTTGTGCAGGTGCATGAAATACCTCCTGTGATGGCAACGGGAGCGCGTCCGGACATCCGTCCGGCCCGCGCGTCTGCCGAGCGTTCACGCGCGGCTGGCAACGGAGGCAAGCACCGTGCCCGGACGAACGTTCAGTGACGATTTCGCACCGGTCTCAGGGACACTGCGGACTGGTATTGCGGGCGATATCGCATCGTCGACGCCAGCAGCCTCGCCGGCTCCGGAGGCTCAGCCGATGTTCATCTCCCGGCGCAACGCATCGCCGGGCAGCACCGCCGGCACGCGGGAGGCGGCCGCGATGGTCAGGGGCAGATCGTCTGTGGCCACGACCACGCGGGCGCCGGCGGCCAGGGCGGCCAACTCCCCGATCGACGCGACCGGAGGCAAGACCTGCCCCCGCGACGGCATGGCCGCGCGAAGTTCGGCCAGGGCCGCCTCCTCGCCGGGCACCGCGCACAGCACCACGGCCGTGTCGTCGGCCCAGGCGTCGAGCAACACGTCCGCCGCGGCCGCGAAGACCGCGGGCGGGCAGTGCCGCCTGGCGCCGCCGCCCGGACAGACCAGCACGTAGCGCTGACCAAAGCGCAAGCCGGCTTGCTGCAAGACGTTCCGCATGTGGTGGCTGTCCTTGGGCAGCAGCCGCAGGCGCGGTCGTTCGTCGGCGGTGTGCATGCCGACATGCGCCACCAGCGCCAGCTGGCGGCGCGTGTCGTCCTGGCCGTCGTCGGCCCGTTCATCGCCGACCAGGAGTTCATCGCTGAGCAGGCCGTGGGCCGGCTCGCGCACATGGGCCAGCGTCAGCGGAATGCCCGCCATGCGGCACAGCACCGCGGCAGGCAGCGCGCTCTGCGCGGCGGCGGTGAACAGCACCGCGGCGTCGAAGTGGCTGCGGCGCAGCTTGCGCACCAGGTGCATCTCGGCGTCGCCGCGCATGCTCGGCGGTTCGGCGTTCAGCACGGCGGCGCCGGCGGCGGTCCACGGCGCGTTGAAGGTCATGACGTCGTCCACCGCCTGCAGATGCGGCCGCAGCGCGAGCGCCTCGGGCGCCGCCAGCAGGGTCAGCTGCGTCCACGGCATCGTCTCGTGCACCGCCGCGAACGACGCCGTCGACGCCAGCACGCCCGCGACACCGTCCAGCCGGATCAACAGCACGCGGCGCACGTTGCACCAGCGGCGATGGCGCTCCTCGGCCAGCGCGTGCGCGTCGACGGGCAGCGGCCCGTCGCGCAGGGGCGCGCTCGCCGCTTCCAGCTCGGGAAGGCTGGGCGCAGGGGCGCGCTGCTCGAGGGACGTCGCGATCATGGCGCTTTGCCGGCAAGCGACATGCCGGACGAAAAACGAGGATCGGTGCGGGCTGCCGGGTGATCGTCCGCTAGCGTCTCACGGGTGCGTCAGTGCGGCCCGAGCGTCCGCGCCACGGTCGCGACGGCCTGCTCCCGCAGGCTGTGGCGCTTGGCGAAGGCCCAGCTGAGTTCGGCGCCCATCAGGAACACCTGCGTCGAGTAGTAGACCCACAGCATCATCACGACCAGCGACGCCGCGGCGCCGTAGGCGGAGCTCACGCCGCTGCGGCCGATGTACAGGCCGATCAAGGTCTTGCCCAGGCTGAACAGCGCCGAGGTGATCAGCGCGCCGACCCAGACGTCGCGCCAGCGCACGGGGACGTCGGGCACCCACTTGTAGATGACGGCGAACATCACGGTGATCAGCGCATAGGCCAGCGTGCCGTTCAGGATCTGGGCGAGCAGGACGAACTCGGTGCCCAGCCACGGCGTCCACCACTTGCTGATCGCGGCGAGCGCGGCGCTGGCCACCATCGAGATCATCGACAGGAAGCCCAGGCCGAGGATCAGGCCCAGCGACAGCAGACGCTTGCGCAGCAAGGTCACCAGGCCCTGCCAGACCGGCGCGCTGGGTGCCGTCGGCGCCTTCCAGATCCGGTTCAGCGAGTTCTGCAGCTCGGCGAACACCGAGGTCGCGCCCACCAGCAGCACGACCGTGCCGATCGCGGCGGCCCAGCCGCCCTCTTCCGGCCGGTTGACGCGCTTGAGCAGGTCCTCCACCGCCATGGCGCCGTCGGTGCCGAGCAGGCCGGAGAGCTGCTCCATGACCTCGCCGCGCGCGGCCTGCTCGCCGAACACCAGGCCCGCCACGCTGATGACGATCAGCAGCAGCGGCGCGATCGAGAACAGCGTGTAGTAGGCCAGCGCCGCGCCCATGCTGGGCGCGTTGTCGTCGCTCCAGCTCTGCGCGGCCTCGCTGACGATGTCGATGGCTTCCTGGACGGCGTGGGGCAGCTTGGGCATGCGAGGTGGCCGCGGACAGGCGCGGCGGGGGAAACGGAAGGGGCAGGGATTTTCTTTGTCGAGGCAAGGGAAAGTCCCGCCCGCCGCCTGTTTTCGGAAGAGGCCTGCGGAAGAGGCGTGCGGAAGAGGCGTGCGGAAGACGTGAGCCGACGACGCGTGCCGACAACGTCGACGGCGGCACGGCGATTGCCTGGAAGCTCTTATCCCAACCCACCAGGAGACCCTCATGGCAAGCACCACCATCGCTTCCGACCGCGTCGAAGGCACCAAGGTCTACAACGGCAACGGCGACAAGCTCGGCTCGATCGACAACCTCGTCATCGACAAGCGCTCTGGCCTGGTCCGTTACGCGGCCCTCGAGTTCGGCGGATTCATGGGCATCGGCACCGACCGGTATCCGATTCCCTGGAACATGCTGAAGTACGACACCAGCCTGGACGGCTATGTCGTGCCGCTGCGCGAGGACCAGCTCGAGAAGGCGCCGCGCTATGCGCAGACCGACCGTCCCGAGTACTCCGATGAATACGGCCGCAAGGTCTACGACTACTACGGCGTGGCCTGGATGTAAGAACCCCGGCCCTGGCTTTCGGGCCGGGGCCATCGATCCTGCAATGAAGAGCGCCCCGGGAGACCGGGGCGCTTTTTCACGTGGGGGCGGTCAGGGCGTCATCAAGCGGCGTTCGCGCCGTCCTCGGCGGGCCAGTCGCGGATGTAGGCCTTGAGCATGCGGTTCTCGAAGTCCTGCGCGTCGACGACCGTCTTGGCGACGTCGTAGAACGAGATCACGCCCATCAGCTGCCGGCCGTTGAGCACCGGCATGTAGCGCGCGTGACGGCCCAGCATCATGCGGCGGACCTCGTCGATCTCGGTCTCGGGCGTGCAGGTCAGCGGCGCGTCGTCCATGACGCTGCGCACCAGCCGGGTCCCGACGCTGCCGCCGTTGCCGACCACGGCCTGGATGACCTCGCGGAAGGTGAGCATGCCCACCAGGTCGCCGAACTCCATCACCACCAGCGAGCCGATGTCGCGCTCGGCCATGGTCTCGGCGGCCTGCGCCAGCGGGGTGTCGGGAGAGACGGTGAAGAGCGTGCTGCCCTTGACGCGCAGGATGTCGGAAACTTTCATGGCCGCATGAGAAAAAGCTTGGCTGGCAACATAGCACACAATGCCCGGCGCCAGACACGACTGGACACCATAACAAGCAGGAGACACCCATGTCAGGTCCATCCGACCCGGGCTTTGATACCTTGGCGCTACACGCCGGGGCCGCGCCCGATCCCACCACCGGCGCACGCGCCGTGCCGCTGCATCTGACGACCTCGTTCGTGTTCGAGAGCGCCGAGCAGGCCGCGGGCCTGTTCAACATGGAGCGCAGCGGACACGTCTACTCGCGCCTGTCGAACCCGACGACCGCGGTGCTGGAAGAACGCATCGCCGCGCTGGACGGCGGCATCGGCGGCCTGGCCACGGCCAGCGGCCAGGCGGCGCTGCACCTCGCGATCGCGACCCTCGCCGCGGCCGGCGATCACATCGTGGCGTCGAGCGCGCTGTACGGCGGCTCGCACAACCTGCTGCACTACACGCTCAAGCGCTTCGGCATCGAGACGACCTTCGTGCGGCCCGGCGACCTGGACGCCTGGCGCGCGGCGATCCGGCCGCAGACCAAGCTGCTGCTGGGCGAGAGCCTGGGCAACCCCGGTCTGGACGTGCTCGACATCCCGGCCATCGCAGCGATCGCCCATGAGGCGCATCGGCCGCTGCTGGTCGACGCGACCTTCGCCACGCCCTACCTGCAGCAGCCGATCGCGCTGGGGGCGGACCTGGTCTACCACTCGGCCACCAAGTTCCTGTGCGGTCACGGGACCGTCGTGGGCGGACTGCTGGTCGACGGCGGACGTTTCGACTGGGATCGCGCGCATGCCGCCAGCGGCGACCGTCGCCGTTTCGCCGAACTCTGCGAGCCGTACGACGGCTTCCACGGCATGGTGTTCTCGGAGGAAAGCACGGTGGGCGCCTTCCTGCTGCGCGCGCGGCGCGAGGGCCTGCGCGACTTCGGCGCCTGCATGAGCCCGCACACCGCGTGGCTGATCCTGCAGGGCATCGAGACGCTGCCGCTGCGGATGCAGCGCCACGTCAGCAACGCGCAGCGGATCGCCGAATTCCTCGAGGCGCAGGACATCGTCGAGCGCGTGAACTATCCGGGGCTGGCCTCGCATCGCGACCATGCGCTGGCGCAGCGGCTGCTGCCCAAGGGCAGCGGCGCGGTGTTCAGCTTCGACCTGAAGGGCGGTCGCGAACCTGGCCGGCGCTTCATCGAATCGCTGCGGCTGTTCTCGCACCTGGCCAACGTGGGCGATGCGCGCTCGCTGGTGATCCATCCGGCGTCGACGACGCACTTCCGGATGGACGACGCGGCGCTGGCGGCGTCCGGCATCCGCGCGGGGACGATCCGTCTGTCGATCGGTCTGGAGGACCCCGACGATCTGATCGCCGATCTGAAGTCTGCATTGAAGGTGGCGTCCAAATGAGTGCGAAGCAGCTCAGCATCCAAGGCCGCGCGGCCTATGCGTACACCGGCGGCAAGCGTTTCGACGCGGCCCTGCCCTGCGTCGTCTTCGTCCACGGCGCGCTGCACGACCACAGCGTGTGGACGCTGCTGGCGCGCCACTTCGCCCATCACGGGCACGGCGTGCTGGCGGTCGACCTGCCGGGACATGGGCGCAGCGAAGGCCCTGCGCTCGATGACGTGGGAGCGCTCGGCGATTGGCTCAACGATCTGATCGACGCCGCCGGCTTCGCCGCGCAGGGCACGGGAAGCGCGGGAAGCGCGGGAGGCGCCGTGTCCCTGGTCGGACATTCAATGGGCTCGCTGATCGCGCTCGAGGCGGCGGCGCGGCGTCCGGCACGCGTCGCGCGGCTGGTGATGGTCGGCACGGCCTGGCCGATGAAGGTGTCGGACGCGCTGTTGAGCACCGCGCGCGAACGGCCGCGGGCGGCGATGGCGATGATCAATGCGTTCTCGCATTCGACGACGGGCGGCAAGCCGTCGTATCCGGGTCCGGGCGCGTGGATGCACGGCGGCAACCTGGCGCTGATGGAACGCATGCAGGACGGTTACAGCGGGCACGGCAATCTCTTCGAACACGACTTCCTGGTCTGCGATCGCTACCAGGGCGCGCCGGAGGCCGCCGCGACCGTGACCGCGGCGGGCATCCGGACGGAGATGATCCTCGGCGCAAAGGACGCGATGACGCCGCCGAAGGCCGCCAAGCAGCTGGCCGGGATGCTGGGCGCCCGCGTGCAGACCCTGCCGGCCGGGCATTCACTGATGACCGAGGCGCCGGAGGGGATGTTGAATGCCTTGAAGGCGGCGCTCGGCTGAGCGCCGTACGGTGAGCCCTCAGCCCAGCAGACGGTCCCGCGAGGGCCGCTTCAGGAGACCCTCATGAGCACCAGCCCCCTGCCCCACGCGCCCGAGGACCCGGCGGCGGGCGTCGACCGCGTGAAGTCGATGCGCAGCTTCGCCGAGTTCTATCCGTTCTACCTCGGCGAGCACCGCCATCGCACCTGCCGGCGGCTGCATTTCGTCGGCTCGACGCTGGGGCTGCTGTGCCTGGCCTACGCGCTGGCGACGCAGACCTGGAGCTTCCTGCTCGTCGGCCTGCTGTGCGGCTACGCGTTCGCGTGGATCGGGCACTTCGGCTTCGAGAAGAACAAGCCCGCGTCGTTCAAGCGCCCGCTGTACAGCTTCATGGGCGACTGGGTCATGTACAAGGACATCTGGACGGGGAAGATCCGATTCTGAAGAACCGGCCTTCCGTCCATCCTTCCTCAGACCCAGGCACCTGGGCTCCACAGCCGGCGATCAACGCGCGCCGGCGAGCTCCCTGACCAGCGCTTCGTAGCGCCGCAACGGTCGACCCAGCAAGGTCTCCAGGCGCTGGACGGTGCCGGCGGCCGGCGTCATCCCTTGCTGCTGGATGCGCGCCATCATCAGGCGCATGTCGTAGGCCATCCAGGATGGCATCGCCTGGGCCAGTTGGGCCTCGAAGGCGGCCAGGTCGTCGCCGCCGTAGCGGATCTCGCGCTGCAGCACGCGGCTCCAGGTTTCCGTCGCCGACGCGCCGGTGAGCGCTTCCGGCCCGACGACATCGAGCACCTCACGCGGCAGCGGTCCGGGCGCGGCGTCGCGACGCAGCAGCTGCGCGACGGCCACCTCCGCCAGGTCGCGGGTGTCGATCATCGCCACGCCCGCGTCGCCGATGGGCATGGGGTAGACGCCGTAGCCCTCGACCACCGACTGCACCTGCGCGTCGTTCTGCATGAAGTAGGCCGGACGCAGCACGGTCACCGGCAGGTCGAGGTGCTCGACCATCCGCTCCACCGTGTGCTTGCCGGTGAAGTGCGGCACGTCGACGAACTCGTCCGCGTGGATCACGGACAGGTAGACGATGCGCTCGATGCCGGCTTCGCGCGCCAGGCTCAAGGTCTGGAGCGCTTGCGTGACTTCGTCCGGCGTGACCGCGTTGAGCAGGAACAGGCTGCGCACGCCAGCCAGCGCGTGGCGCATCGACGGGATGTCCGACAGGTCGGCCACGACTTCGGCGACGCCGGCCGGCAACTGCGCCTTGCCGGCCTTGCGGACCAGCGCCTTCACGGTCGCGCCGTGGCGCGCCAGGCCTTGGACAACGAGGGAACCGATGGTGCCGGAGGCACCGGTGACGAGGATGCTCATGGAAATCTCCTGGAAGGGTGGGAAGTGAGGGGAACGAAGGGGAACAGGGAAAAAAGGGCGAGAAGAACGACAACGGAGTCGGCACCGCGCCGGGTTCAGGCCGAGACCTCGACGACGGCCTTGCCGCGGATCTGGCCGAGTCGATGACGCTCGATGGCGGCGGGCAGTTGGGCGAAGGGAATGACCTCGCCCACGCTCGCCTGGAGCTCGCCTCGGGCGATCTGCTGCGCAAGCTGATCCAGCAGCGCGCCGTCGGGCTTCATCACGAACCACAGGCCGCGCAGTCCGGACGGCGTGCTGGCGAGGATCTCCGGCGACGAGGTGCCGACCACGACGCCGTGGCGGGACAGGACCTGCCAGCTGCGGTTGAGCACCTCGCCGCCGACGTAGTCGAGCACCAGGTCGATGTCGCGCACCTCGGATTCGAAGCGCTGCGTCCGGTAGTCGATAACCTGGTCGGCCCCGAGTGCGCGGATCGCTTCGACGTCGTCGCCGGAGGCGGTCGCGATGACGTGGGCGCCGGCGCGCTTCGCGAACTGGACCGCGAAGCGGCCGAGACCGCCGGCCGCGCCGTGGATCAGCACGCGCTGCGACGGCCAGACCGGGCCGGCGAAGTGCAGGCTCTGCCAGGCGGCCAGCGCGGCGACAGGCACCGAGGCGGCGGTCCGGTCATCGAGCGCCGCGGGGGTGGGCGCCAGGTTGGCCTCGTCCACGGCCACCCGTTCGGCGTAGGCGCCCAGGCCGCCGAGCGGTCCCATCACACGGTCGCCGACCTGGAAGCGCGACACGCCCGGTCCGACGGCCTCCACGACACCCGCCAGTTCGATGCCGAGCACCGCGGGCAAGGCGATCGGGAAGGCGTCGCGGACGTAGCCTTCGCGGACTTTCCAGTCCAGGGCGTTGAGGCCCGCGGCGCGCACGCGCACCAGCACCTGTCCGGCCTGGGCCACGGGGGTGGCGATCGCGGACATCGTGACGGCGTCGGCGCCGCCGTAGGCATTCAGGGTCAGGGCTTGCACGGTGGTCATGGTTCAGTTCCTTCCATCAGGGGTTGCGATGGATGAACGATAGGCCGTTGCATTCAATAAACAAAGACGCCAGAATCGATACCGTCTGTCTCATTGGTGGAACACATGGACCTGAACGCACTCGCGGACTTCAACCTGGTGGCGACGCATGGCGGCTTTGGTCGCGCAAGCCGCGCCGGCCGACGATCGAAGGCGACCCTGTCGCGGCGTGTCGCCGATCTGGAGGAGCAGCTCGGCGTGCGCCTCATCGAGCGCAGCGCCAAGGGACTCGAGCTGACGGAGGCGGGTCAGCTGCTGCTCAGCCGGACCGAGGGTCCGATGAACGAGGTGGTCGACGCCTTCGCGTCCACGCGCGAGGGCGCGGACCAGGTGCGCGGTCAGTTGCGCGTCGCCGCGCCGCTGCTGTTCTCGCAGCTCGCGATGGGGCGCCTGTGCGCCGATTTCCGCGCGCTGCATCCCGGGGTGACGGTGGACGTCGTCGCGGAGGACCGTGTGGTGGATCTGGTCGACGAGCGCTTCGACGTGGCGATCCGGCCGAATCCGCGCATGGCCACCACCCTGGTGGGCCGCTGCTTCGCGAAGGACCGGCTGGTGGTCGTCGCCGCACCGGCGTTCGCGATGCCGGCCTCAGGCAAGGCGGGCTCGCGCCAGGCGGCGTCGAACGAGCCCCCCGTGGAGGTGCCCGCGGTCGTGAGCACCACGCGGGAAGGTGACGTGTGGGAACTCGACGGCGGCACGCTCAAGCTCGCGCCGCGTCCGGTGCTGCGGCTGTCGTCCATGCTGATGGTGCGGGACGCCACGCTCGCCGGCGCGGGGGTCGCGATGCTGCCTCAGTCCATCGTCTGGAGCCAGCTGACGCGCGGTGAACTCGTCCAGTGGGGCGCGGTACGCGGCAAGGAGGTCGACCTGTGGGTGCTGCACACCTCGCGCCGCCTCGCGAGCCCGAAGGTCAAGGCCTTCGTGGATTTCCTGTGCGCCGGGTATCCGGAGGGGGTGCTGACGTTGGCTGGGTGAAGTGGTTGGTGTTCCGGATCAACGTTGAGCAACGACGGTCACTTCAGGTTCAGGCCCCAGTCCTGTTTGGCGGCCATCTGCACATCCTTGAACATGCCGTCGAGCTTGACGAGGTTCTCATCCACGAGCAGTTGCTCGTCTTCATCCGACGAACTCGCCGAAACATGCGCCAAGTGCTGCCGATAGTGCCTCAGCGCCTCCCACAGCAGGTTGTATTCGCTGACGATGAACCTAACGGGCATCTGAATCTCCTTCAACGATGAGTTGAACTCGGTTGCGATCCATGCCGAGCTCCTCCAGGGCGCCAAGATATTTCTTCAACGGCATCGTCGTGGCCGGCGCGATCACGTAGTGCCCCGCGTGGTTGGGGCGCAGATCCTTCACCAGAACAAGTTCCGGAGGAATCACGGCGCCCTTCATGATGCGCCAGACCTTGCGCCCCTGCTGCCGCATCGCAGGAATGATGGTGTCGAAAGCAGAGAACCCATTGCCATCGGCGACCACAACCTCCACCTCGTTCTGCACCGAGACGGCGACATCGATGCGCGCGCGTTCGTCAGTGAACAGGGGCCACGTCCCGTTCCCCATCCGATAAAAATCCTTCGAGAACTGGGTGACGTCGAGGATATAGAGGTCCGCGGGCGAGACCATGGCTTGCGATGCGGCGACGACGGGAGACATATGTGGCACCTCCGGGAAGGAAGGCAGCCACTTTGTCTGGTCGCATTGCAATCGTCATTGGCCTTTGCATGTGAATGTCGCCAAGTTCACTCCCCATAAGAGTCAAATCTACTCTTTGGCAGGGAGCAACGCCTTCGCCGCCTCGATCCTCAATGCCATCGGCACGGTCGCATCGTTCATGACCTGCAGCAGGAACGCGCGCGGGTCGCTGAAGCCGGTAGCCGGCGAATAGGAGGCCAGCGGCAAGACCTCGGGCGACTGCGTTGTGACCGCGGGGGCCAGGTCTTGCGCTGCCGGCAGCGCGAGTTGCTCCAGCGCGGCCAGCCACTCCTGACGCGCGATGCTCTTCAGCGACTTCAGCAGGTCCGCCTGCCCTTCCACGCCCGGCGGAATGTCGAGCCACGTCGCCTCGACGAACACCGGCGCGAGATCGGGCGCGACGAACGCGGACCATTGCCCTTCATTGACCTCGCTCGGCACCGCTGGAGGCTCCGTCAGGCAACGGATTCGTGGCGCGGCGACGCCGCCCAGGTAGCGCGCTTTCAGGCCATCGAAGAAGGCCCTCGCCTCCTCCGGCGTACAGCCTTGCTGAAGCGAGAACCACAGCTGATAGCTGTTTTCTCCCGCGATGGCGATGCCCGGCGCGGGCAGCGACAGGTTGAGCTGAACGCCGCGCCAGGCGGCGCCGATCAGCTCCCAATCGGAAGGGCGCCCGACGTCGAGCACAAGCGCGCGCACCGATCCTTCAGGACCGGCGGCATAGAGACGTTGGAATTCGGTGGCGAGTCGGGACATGCGTGCATTCATCGGGAACAACCGGAACAACGGGACGAAGCGGCGCCATTGTCTCGCCGGAACCCGCGGGAAGCTTCATGCCACCAATCGCTTTCTCCGCCGACACATCGACAGTTCGATGAGCGGCATTTCCGATTCGCAACCGAAAGCCTGCACCGATGAAGATCACAGCCTCTACGCACACCGCCTTGCATGATCATGACGCGACAGCACCTTCCCCCGCGCAAGCTGGCAGCCTGTCAGACGCTTCGCCCGATGGCGCCACCCACAACGGGCCGCGAGATCGAGATGCTCTGGCACTCGCGCTTCGAGGGTCGCCTTCTTCCAGAGGATTGGTCCTGGACGCACGTGACAATCCCGCGTCGCTGACGCAGCGTCACGTCGCCACGCTGGCGCGTACCGGTCAGCTTCAATCTCCCAGCGCCTCTCACGCGGAGGAGATCGATCAGCACGCGACGCCCAGTTCCGATAACGAAGACTCGGATCAGGAAGGCTTCGACCTGGACTTTTCAGGCATGGATCTGGTCGAGCCGGAAATCCCCTACCGAGACTATGAGACCGTGCTCGCAAGCTCGGCAGCGGAAGTGTCATCGCAGCCCACGCAGTCCTGATCAGCCCTGCGCCTGCAACGACGCCAGCATGTCGTCCGCCATCGCGTCCAGGTCGTAGCCGAGCTTCCAGCCCCAGTCGCGTTGCGCGACCGAGTCGTCGATCGACTGCGGCCAGCTCGCCGCGATGTTCTGGCGGAAGTCCGGCGCGTAGTCGATCGTGAAGCCCGCGATGCGGCGGCGGATGGATGCGGCGATCTGCGCCGGCGTGAAGCTCACGCCCGCCAGGTTGTAGCTGCCCCACTCGGTGATCCGCTCGGCCGGCGCTTCCATCAGCTCCAGCGTCGCGCGCAGCGCGTCGGGCATGTACATCATCGGCAGCGCCTGGTCTTCCTTCAGGAAGCAGGTGTAGCGGCCCTGCTTGAGCGCCTCGTGAAAGATCTCGACCGCGTAGTCGGTCGTGCCGCCGCCCGGGGGCGTCTTCCAGCTGATCAGGCCCGGGTAGCGCAGGCTGCGCACGTCCACGCCGTGGTTGGCGTGGTACCAGCGGCACCAGCCCTCGCCGGCCAGCTTGGAGATGCCGTAGATCGTCGACGGGTCCATCGCCGTGGTCTGCGGCGTGTCGCGCTTGGGGGTCTGCGGACCGAAGGCCGCGATCGAGCTCGGCCAGAACACGCGCTCCAGCTTCACCGTGCGCGCCAGCTCCAGCACGTTGAGCAGGCCCTTCATGTTCAGGTCCCAGGCCCACATCGGGTGCTTCTCGCCCGTGGCCGACAGCGCCGCCGCCAGGTGGTAGATCTGCGTGATGCCGTGGCGCTTGACCACCGCCGCCAGCGCGGCCGCGTCCGTCACGTCCAGCATCTCGTGCGTCAGCTGCGGCACGCGGCCCTGCGGCGCCACGTCGCTGGTGATCACGTTGGCATTGCCGTGGCGCTTCGCGAGCTCCACCGCCAGTTCGGAACCGATCTGGCCGTTCGCGCCGATCAACAGGATCTTCGTCATGGGGATCTACTTTTCAGACTGCTCTCAGGCTGCTTTCAGGCGGCTGCTTGCGATGCCGCTCACTTCACCAGGCCGAGCTCGCGGCCCGCCTGTGCGAAGGCGGCGACCGCCTTTTCCAGATGCTCGCGCTCATGCACGGCGGAGATCTGCACTCTCACTCTGGCCTGCTCCTTCGGCACCACCGGATAGAAGAAGCCGACGGCGTACACGCCCAGCTCCAGCAGGCGCGCGCTGAGTTGCTGCGCCTTGACCGCGTCGAACAGCATCACCGGCACGATCGGGTGCGTGCCCGGCTTGATCTGGAAACCGGCCTGCTGGATGGCCTCGCGGAAGTAGCTCGTGTTGGCCTCGAGCTTGTCGCGCAGCGCGGTGCTGCCCTCCAGGAGGTCCAGCACGGCGATCGACGCACCGACGATGCTCGGCGCCACCGTGTTGGAGAACAGGTAGGGCCGCGAGCGCTGGCGCAGCAGCTCGATCACTTCCTTGCGACCGGTGGTGAAACCGCCCGAGGCGCCGCCCAGCGCCTTGCCCAGCGTGCCGGTGATGATGTCGACCTTGCCGAACACGCCGCGGTATTCATGCGTGCCGCGGCCCGTCTTGCCCATGAAGCCGCTGGCATGGCACTCGTCGATCGCGAGCAGCGCGCCGAAGCGGTCGGTGATCTCGCGCATCCTGTCGAGCTGCGCGATCGTGCCGTCCATCGAGAACACGCCGTCGGTGAACACCATCACGTGGCGCGCGCCGGCTGCGCGGGCGGCGACCAGCTGCGTCTCCAGGTCGGCCATGTCGTTGTGCTTGTAGCGGAAGCGCTTGGCCTTGCACAGGCGGATGCCGTCGATGATGGAGGCGTGGTTCAGCTCGTCGCTGACGATCGCGTCCTGCTCGCCCAGCAGCGGCTCGAACAGCCCGCCGTTGGCGTCGAACGCGGCCGCGTACAGGATGGTGTCCTCGGTGCCGAGGAAACGCGCCAGGCGCTGCTCGAGTTCCTTGTGGATGTCCTGCGTGCCGCAGATGAAGCGCACCGACGACAGCCCGTAGCCGTGCGTGCGCAGCGCCTCGTGGGCCGCTTCCACAACCCGCGGGTGCGAGGACAGGCCCAGGTAGTTGTTGGCGCACAGGTTGAGGACCTCGCGGCCGTCGTTCGTCGTCACGATCGCGCCCTGCGGCCCCGTGATGATGCGCTCGCTCTTGTAGAGCCCGGCGTCGCGGATGCCCTGCAGCTCGTTCTGGAGGTGGCGATAGAAGTCGTCGGTGGACGGCGCCGCGGATGCAGCCATGGCGGGGGGGACGATGTTGGTCATGCGGTGCTCCTGCGGCACAATCCGTTAAATCGAACGCGTTCGTTATATCGAACAGCCGTGCAGTATCAAGGAAGCGCCGCAGCCGGTCAAGGCGTCGACGCCCGCTGGAACGCTAGCCGAATTCCCTGCTTTCGCCGAACTTTCCCGAACTTTCCCGAACTTTCCCCAACAGCCGCCGCCGATGTCCGCCACGCCTGCCGAGAAACTGGAACCCCCGCGCGTCGGTGCGACCCTGCAGGCCTTGCGGCAATCGCAGGGCCTGTCGCTGGACGAACTGTCGCGAAGAGCGGGCGTGTCGAAGTCGATGCTGTCGCAGATCGAGCGCAACCAGGCCAATCCCACCGTGGCGGTGGTGTGGCGGCTGGCCAATGCGCTGCGGGTGGAGTTGTCGGAGCTGCTGGGCGGCGAGCGTCCTGCCGCGCCGCCGATCGAGATCGTCGCGTCGCACGGGACGCCGGGGCTGTCGAGCCCGGACGGCCTGTGCCGGCTGCGGATCCTCGGCCCCATCGACCTGGCCGGCCACTTCGAGTGGTACGAGCTGACCGTGCAGCCGGGCGGCGCGCTGGAGTCGGAGGCGCATGAACCCGGCTCCCGCGAGCACCTGAGCGTGCTCGGCGGCGAGCTGGAGGTGACCGCCGGTGGGAGCCGGCAGATGGTCAAGACGGGCGAGACCGCGCGCTATGCGGTCGACGGCGCGCATGCGATCCGCAACCTGTCGAAGAAAGCGGCCACGGCGCTGCTCGTCGTGCTGCACGCCTGAACACACGCCGCTGCGCGACCCGGTCAGGCCTGGCGCGCGGCTTTTCTTTCCAGCGCCCACACCTCCTGTTACTTGACCCTCGCGACCTGATGCCGACAATCAGTCGATTCGCGGAGGCGAGGGAGCGTATTGCAGTCAAGGCAGTCCACATGCAGCAACGCTCGTTTTCAGACAAGCACCCCCACATCCCCACCCCGACCCAACCGGCCACGATCGACACCGAAACCCAGGCGAAGCAGCTCCAGCTGCTGGATGGATCCGCGCGTCTGCGCGTCGCGGAGCAAAGGGCGCGCGAGCACCGCTCCAGCCCCCTGATCGACAAGGCGGCTTTGCCGCTCGGCGCCACGCCGAAGTACGGCATGAAACCGACCGGCGCGACGAGACCGAAGCCGCCGTACCGGCGCGCGATCTATTCGGTGGCGGCGCTGCTGGCGGTGGTCGGCGGCGCGGCCCTCATGTACCTGCGCTAGCGGACGCCGTCGAGGACACCGCCGACGTCAGAGGGCGACCGCGGCGCCGGCAGGTCCGCTGACCGCCGCGGCGGACAGGGGGATCCCGTCGGGCGCCGCGCGCCCGATCAGCACGCCGACGGTCGTCTGTTCCCAGCCGGCCTGCTCCCACAGTTCCGCCAGCCCGGGCTGGCGGTCCGCCAGCAGCAGGCGGATGAGGGGCTCGGCGACCGTCGAGGACGGCTCGCACAGCAGCACCAGGCGCTGGGCGCCCCCCTCTTCCAGACGCCCGATCCAGTCCAGCTTCTGCAGGTGCTGGATGACGGGCTCCAGCTGCAGCGGGTCGACCGACATCCGCTGCGACAGGCCGAGCATCGACAGTCCCGATTCGCCTCCCAGGCGCGCCGTGTCGAGCTCACGGATCACGTCCAGCGCCAGCGCCATCTGCATGCCCGGCTTGTTGCCGCGCACGCTGACGCCGCCGGCCAGGGCGGGCGCGTTCGCGGCCAGGATCGCGCCGAGCAGCACGATGGCCCAGCCGACGTAGATCCAGATCAGGAAGATGGGCACCGCCGCGAACGCGCCGTAGAGCGTCGAGTAGGTCGGCACCTGTTTCACGTACCAGGCCAGCGCCAGCTTGGCCAGGTGGAAGGCCACGGCGACGAAGGCCGCGCCGGTCAGCGCGTGGCGCCAGCGCACGTCGGTGTTGGGCACGTAGTGGAAGAGCCCGGCGATCGCCGCCCACAGCACCAGCAGGTCCACGCTGTTGAGCAGCACGACGAGGCCGCGCGGCATGTTGTCGACCAGGTTCTGGCTGGCCGAGATCAGCAGGCTCGTGACCGTCAGGCTGCCGCCCAGCAGCAGCGGCCCCAGCGTCAGCGCGGCCCAGTAGACGAGCACGCGCTGCGCGATCGGCCGCGGGCGCTGCACGCGCCAGATCTGGTTGAGCGTGCGGTCGATCGTCAGCATCAGCGACAAGGCCGTCACCGCCAGCACGATCAGGCCGACCACGCCGAGCCGGTTGGCCTTGGCCGCGAACTGCGTCAACGACATCAGCACCGGGCGGGCGATGTTGTCGGGGATCAGCGACTTGAGGAAGTACTTCTCCAGCGCGGACTGGAAGCTGGAGAACATCGGGAACGCGGTGAACAGCGCCAGCGCGACGGTCAGCAGCGGCACCAGCGAGATCAGCGTGGTGAAGGTCAGGCTGCCGGCGGTCAGGCCCAGGCGCTCCTCGCGGAAGCGCTGCACGAAAAGGCGCAGCGTGCGGGCGTACGGCCACGTCAACAGCTCGCGTCCGAGCTCCCGGATTCCCTCGCGCCAGCTCTGCGTCTGCGCCTGAACTTCACTGATCATGCTGGCTATGATGCCAGCCATGTCAAGCCTCGACGCCGCCCCCTCGGCCCCTCCCGGGAGGTCGGGACCGCCCTCCTCGTCCGCACCGTCCGCCCCGTCCGCCCGCTCGGCGCCGACCTCGCGCGAACGCGGCAGCCGGCAGCTGGCGTTCTTCGCCACGCTGGCGCTGGCGCTGGTGTGCCTGGCCTGGGAGCTCTGGCTCGCGCCGACCGGACGCGGCACGCTCGCGATCAAGGCCCTGCCGCTGCTGCTGCCGCTGCCCGGCCTGTGGCGCTATCGCATGTACACCTATCGCTGGCTCAGCCTGATGATCTGGCTCTACGTGACCGAAGGCCTGGTGCGCGGGACGTCCGAAGGCGGTCTGGGCATGGCGCTCGCGTGGGTCGAGGTGGTGCTCTCGGTGACGATCTTCGTCGCCTGCGCCGCACAGATCCGGCAGCGGCTGGCCGAAGCCCGACGGGCCGACGCCTTGACGAAGGACGTCGGATGACCGCCGCCCTGATCGACGCGTTGCGCGCGGCGCTGGGCGACGCGCACGTGCTGCTGCCGGCCGAACACGATCTGTCCGGTTATGAGCGCGACTGGCGCAAGCGCTACCTGGGACGCGCGCTGGCGGTGGTCCGCCCGGCCGACACGGCGCAGGTCGCCGCGGTCGTGATGCTCGCCCGCGAACACGGCGTGCCGCTGGTGCCGCAAGGCGGCAACACGGGGCTGGTCGGCGGCGGCGTCCCGGACGACTCGGGGACGCAGCTGCTGCTCAGCCTGCAGCGGCTGAACCGCGTGCGCCAGATCGATCCCTCCAACCTGACGATGACGGTCGAGGCCGGCTGCGTGTTGGAGAGCGTCCAGCAGGCTGCGCGCGAGGCGGGCTGGCTGTTCCCGCTCAGCCTCGCCGCCGAAGGCAGCTGCACGATCGGCGGCAACCTCGCGACGAACGCCGGCGGCACACAGGTGCTGCGCTACGGCAACGCGCGCGAGCTGTGCCTGGGCCTGGAAGTCGTGACCGCCGACGGCACGGTCTGGGACGGGCTGTCGGCGCTGCGCAAGGACAACACCGGCTACGACCTGCGCGACCTGTTCATCGGGTCCGAAGGCACGCTGGGCGTGATCACCGCGGCAACACTGAAGCTGCATCCGCTGCCGCGCGCGCGGATGACGGCCCTGGCCGCCTGCGGCTCGCTGCGCGACGCGGTGCGCTTGCTGGATCTGGCGCGATCGCGCTGCGGCGCGGCGCTGACCGGTTTCGAGGTGATGAACGCGCTGTCGCTGGCGCTGGTCCGCAAGCACTTCCCGCAGTTGACGCAGCCGCTCGGGCCGCGACCGTGGACGGTGCTGCTGGAGCTGTCGGACAGCGAAGGCGAGGAACATGCCCGCGCGCAGTTCGAAGGCCTGCTCGAGGAAGCGCTCGAACGCGGCGCGATCGACGACGCGGCGGTGGCGGAGAGCCTGTCGCAGAGCCAGGCGATGTGGCACCTGCGCGAGTCCATCCCGCTGGCGCAGAGCGAGGAAGGCCTGAACATCAAGCACGACATCGCGCTGCCGGTGTCGCGCATCCCGGACTTCGTCGAGCGCTGCGACGCGTTGCTGGGGGAGCAGTTTCCCGGCTCGCGGCTGGTGGACTTCGGCCATCTGGGCGACGGCAACCTGCACTACAACCTCCAGGCGCCGGAAGGCGTCGCGGCCGCCGACTTCCTGCGCGAACACGAGGCCGCGGTCAACGCCGTCGTCTACGACCAGGTGGCGGCGCACGGCGGGTCCATCTCCGCCGAGCACGGGATCGGGCAGCTCAAGCGCGACGAGCTCGCGCAGCGCAAGAGCCCGGTGGCGATGCAGCTGATGCGGCAGATCAAGCAGGCGCTGGATCCGCGCGGCCTGCTCAATCCGGGGCGGGTGGTGTGAGTCTCCCCGCCGCGCCGCCCCGTTCCCGTCTTCACGCCCTCGCACTCGCCGCCCTCCTCGTCCTTGCCGGCGCCGTGGCGATGACCGCGGCGCCTGCGCACGCGCAATCGTCGACGCCCTCCGAGCAGCCGCTCGCGCACCTGCAGCACACGAGCTGGACGCTGAAGGACGGCATGGCGGGCCCGGTGATGGCGATCGCCCAGACCACCGACGGCTACCTGTGGCTGGGCACCGGCGCGGGGCTGTTCCGCTTCGACGGCGTCCGCTTCGAGCGCTTCGACACGATCGCCGGCGAGTCGCTGCCCAGCCGGCAGGTGCTGTCGCTGTTCGCGACGAAGGACAACGCGCTGTGGGTCGGCCTGCTCGACGGCGGTGCGGCCCTGGTGCGCGAAGGACGCGTGCTGCACGTCGACGCCGCCGACGGTCCCTTCGTGACCTCGACCCGGGCCTTCGCCCAGCAAGCCGACGGCACGCTCTGGGCCGCCACGGGCCGGGCACTGCTCAAGCGCGACGGCGTCCGGTGGACGGCGGTCGGTCCTGAATCCGGCTACGACGACGGCACCGGCCGGGCGCCGCCGACGATGAAGGTCGACGTCGACGGTCGCGGCAACGTCTGGGCCGTCACCGACCGCGCGGTGTTCGTGAAAGCCGCCGCCAGCGCGCGTTTCGTCGCGACCGGCGGACCCTCGCTCGGTTTGTCGCAACTCGCCATCGCTCCCGACGGCCGCGCCTGGACCAACGACATGTCGCCCGCCGACCGCGGCGTCGCGCCCCTCCCGGTGCCGGGCGAAAGTCCGGCTTCCGCCGCGGCGCCGCGCTACCCGGTGCCCAGGAGCTTTTTCATGCCGGCCTTCGACCGCCGGGGCCTGCTCTGGTACGGCGCGCTGGACGGCATCAACCGCATGGACGTGTCCGGGACACCGGCGGCCGCCGCGGCCAGCCGCCAGTTCTTCGGCACCGACAAGGGGCTGTCCGGCGAGCTCGTCATGCGCATCTTCCAGGATCGCGACGGCGCGATCTGGGTCGGCACCAACGGCGGGCTCGACCGTTTCCGGGGCGCCGCCGTCGACCGCGTCGATCTGGCCTCCCGCAACACCAGCATCGCCATGTCGACCGACGGGCGCGGCCAGCTCTGGATCGCCTCCGGCAACACCCTGCAGCACCGGGCGCCGGGCGACACGGCGATCGAGCGGCTTCCCGTCGATCCGGAGATGGAAACCTTCACCAGCGTCCACGTCGACGGTGGCGGGCGGGTGTGGGTCGGCGGACGCACGGGCTTGTGGCGGCAGGAAGGCGGACGTTTCGTGCTGCTGCCGACACCCGACGGCCAGCCGTGGATGGCGGCGGTCTTCGAAATCACGGAGGACGCCGACGGCGCGATCTGGTTCTGCGGCAATCGCTACGGCCTGATGCGATACGCCGGCGGACGGGTCACCCGGCTGTTCGGCTCGGAGGGTTTCCCGCGCAAGGGTCCCCAGGCGATCGGGAGGGACGCGCAAGGCCGGATCTGGGTCGGCTACGGCGACGGCTCGCTCCTGCGTCGCGAAGGCGGAAGCACCATCGCCCTGACGCCCGCCGACGGCCTGAAGATCGGTTCGATCAAGGTCATCACGCAGCAGGGCGGGCACCTGTGGGTCGGCGGCGAGCGCGGCGTGCAGCTCGTGTCCGCGCCCGGTCTGCCGGTGCTGCGGCTGGCCGACGCCGATGCGCTGGACGGGGTGTCCGGGATCGTCGAGACGCCCGAGGGCGAGTTGTGGCTGAACGGGGCGAACGGCATCACGCGGCTCCAGGCCGACGAGGTGCGTCGCGCCCTGGCCGCGGCGCCGGGCAGCGAGGGTCGCCCGACCGGCCGCCGCTTCAGCCTTGACGACGGGCTTTCCGGGCGAGCCGAACAATCCTGGCCGCTGCGCACGGCGGCCCGGACGCCGGATGGCCTGCTGTGGTTCACCCTGAGCAACGGGCTGGTGCGCATCGATCCTGCACGGCTGCCCAAGGACCCGGCGCCGGCGCCGGCGGTCGACGTGCAGCAGCTGTCCGTGCGCGGCGCGCCGGTGGTTCGCCCCGCCACAAAGGATGCCCTGCGACTCGCTCCAGGCACGCGTGACCTGGAGATCGCCTACACCGCGATCAGCCTGGCCCAGCCGGAGCGCACCCGCTTCAGATACCAGTTGATCGGCCAGGACCGGGACTGGCAGGACGCGGGCACGCGGCGTCGCGCCTTCTATACCAACCTCGGCCCGGGCACCTACGACTTCCGCGTCCAGGCCTCGCAGGACGGCGGGCCGTGGAGCACGACGCCGGCCATGCTGCGCTTCGAGATCGCGCCGACGCTGACGCAGACGGGCTGGTTCCGCGCGGCCGCGGTGCTCGTGGGCCTCGCGACGCTGGGTGCCCTTGCCGCGCTGCGCGCCCGGCGACGTCGACTGCACGAGCAGGAGCGCCTCGCCGCGCGCGTGCAGGAGCGCGAACGCATCGCGCGCGACCTGCACGACACGCTGCTGCAGGGCGTCTACGGCCTCATCCTGCGTTTCGAGGCGATCGCGCGCCGCCTCCCGGGCACGGAGCGCGCGGCCATGGAACGCGTGCTGACGGACGCGGACGCGCTGCTCGTCGAAAGCCGCGACCGCGTCACGGACCTGCGCCTGCCGCCGCCGGATGCCAACCGCCTCGAGCAGACGCTGGAAGCCCTCGGGCGCGAGCTCTCGCACACGCACGGAGCGGCCTTCGCGCTGGGCGTGGAAGGCGCGCCCCGGGCGCTGGCGCCGGCGCTGTCGGCGTCCCTCTGCCTGATCGCGCGCGAGGCGATCTTCAACGCGTTCCAGCATGCGCAGGCGCAGCACATCCAGGTCACGCTCCGGTACGACGAGGCGAACTTCATGCTGTTCGTGCGGGACGACGGCGTCGGCGTTCCGGACGAGGTCCAGGACCGCGGCGGCCGTCCGGGCCACTGGGGCCTGTCCGGGATGCGCGAGCGCGCCGAACTTGCCGGCATCGCCTACCGCCTCGTGTCGCACGTCGGCGTGGGGACCGAGGTCGAGCTGTCCGCGCCCGCCGCGCGGGCTTACGACCTCTCCGACGGCGCTGCGCCCCGCAGCTCGCGCGCCAGCTGGTGGCGTCGCCGGCGACGCCCCTGATCGACTGGCGGCGTCCGCAAGAAAAAGAGCGCCTCGAGAGGCGCTCTGTTCATGGCGTTGTCGACAGGCCGTCTCCGGCGTCAGTCGTCGCCCGCGCCGTGCGTCGTGAAATCGGCCGGACGGCGGGCCTTGCCGCTGACCCTGTCCCAGGCACGCATCACCAGGCGGAACACGAAGCGGACGAAGGTCAGGAACAGCACGAACTCGACGATGCCCGCCAGCAGCGCGCCGGCCGTCGTCCAGCGCGCCTCGCGGCGGTGGAACTTCACCAGGAAGCTGTCGCGCTTGATCTCGATGCTGTCGTAGAAGCTCGGCACCATCAGCAGCGTCAGGAAGGTCGAGGTGATCGTGCCGCCGATGATGGCCACCGCCATCGGGCGATAGAACTCGCCGCCCTCGCCGATGCCCACCGCCACCGGCAGCATGCCGGCGATCAGCGCGAAGGTCGTCATCAGGATGGGACGGAAGCGCTTGCGGCCCGCATGCATCAGCGCCTCTTCGCGGGGCACGCCGGCCGCCTCCTCCTGGCGCGCCGCGTCCAGCAGCAGGATGGCGTTCTTGGCCACCAGGCCGGCCAGCATGATGATCCCGATGAAGCTCATCAGGTTCAGCGTGCCCTTGGTCAGCAGCAGCGCCACCACCACGCCGATCAGCGACAGCGGCAAGGACAGCATCACGCCCAGCGGCGCGGTGAAGCTGCCGAACTGCATCACCAGGATCAGGTACATCAGGCCGATGCCCGAGGCCAGCGCGATGCCCATGGCGCTGAACACCTCCTGCTGGTCCTTGGCCGCGCCCGCCAGCTCGATGCCGTAACCCGGCGGGAAGTTGATCGACTTGGCCAGCTTCAGCGCGTCGCTGGTGACCTCGCCCGGCGAGCGGCCGTGCGCGTTGGCCGACACCGCGATCATCCGCTTGCCGTCCGCATGCTGGATCTTGGCCGGGCCCTTGCCCATGGTCACCGTCGCGATCTGCTCCAGCGGCACCATCACGCCGGCGCCGGTCACCGCGATCGGCAGACGCTCGATGTTGCTCGCGTCGACCCGGTCTTCCGGCGCCAGCCGCACCGCGACGTCCCGCGTCTCGCTGCTCGGGTCGATCCAGTCGCCGACTTCCACGCCGGCGAAAGCCACGCGCAGGGAATTCGCCGCGTCGCCCACCGAGATGCCCAGCGTGTTGGCCAGGCCGCGGTTGAGCTCGATCTGCAGCTCGTTCTGCGGATCCTGTTCCGACAGGCCCACGTCCACCGCGCCCGGCACGCGGCGCAGCTTCTCCATGTAGTCGGTGGTGATCTCCATCAGCTTGCGCGAGTCCGCGCCCGAGAACCGGATCTGCACCGGCTTCTGCGCGCCGTTGTTCAGGTCGTCCAGCACCACGTACTCCGCCCCGACCAGCCGCGCCACGCGCGTGCGCAGGTCGGCGGCGATCTCGGCCGCGCTGCGCTTGCGCTTGGTGCTCTTGCCCAGGTCCACGTAGATGCGGCCGCCGCTGGCGTTCACGCTCTCGTTGGTGGCCACCGTCTCGGGCATCTCGCGCGCCAGCGCGGAGGCCGCGCCCATCTTGAGCCGCGCGTATTCCAGGCTGGACGAGGCCGGCGTGCGGACCTCGATGGCGATGGTCCCGGAGTCCGAGGCCGGCAGGAAGCTCGTGCCGCCCAGCGTGGCCTGCAGGAAGATCGCCAGCACGAAGCTCAGCACCGCGAACACAGCCATCCAGGTGCGGTGATGCAGCGCCCAGGCGATCACGTGGCCGTAGCCGTCGGCCTGGCGGTCGAACCACTCGTTGAAGGCATGCAGCTTCTTCGACACCCAGTTCGTCTTCGGCGCTTCATGGTGCCCCGGGGGGTCGCCCCAGAACGCCGACAGCATCGGGTCCAGCGTGAAGGAGATGAACAGCGACACCAGCACCGAGGCCACCACCGTCAGCCCGAACGGCCGGAACCATTCGCCGGACACGCCCGGCATGAAGGCCACCGGGATGAACACGGCCACGATGGAGAAGGTCGTCGCCGCGACGGCCAGGCCGATCTCTGCCGTGCCCTTCAGCGCCGCGGTGCGGCGGTCCGCGCCGCGCTCCATGTGGCGCACGATGTTCTCGCGGACCACGATCGCGTCGTCGATCAGCACCCCGATCGCGAGCGACAGGCCCAGCAGGCTCATGAAGTTCAGCGTGAAGCCGCACAGCCAGACCGCGATGAAGGCCGCGATCACCGAGGTCGGCAGCGACAGCGCCGTGATCATCGTCGAGCGCCACGAGTTCAGGAACACGTAGACGACGAAGATCGTCAGGCCCGCGCCGAACACCAGCGCGTGGATGACGTTGTTCAGGCTGTCCTGCGCGTCCTGCCCGCCGTCCTGCACCACTTCGAGCTTGGTGCCCTTGGGCAGCGTCTTGTCGATCTCCTCGACCAGCTTGCGGACCTCCTTGGCCACGCTCACCGTCGAGGCGTCACGCGAGCGCGTCACCATGATGCCGACGTTCGGATGGCCGTTGCGCACCGACAGGCCGGTCTGCTCCGCGAAGCCGTCCTGCACCGTGGCCACCTGGCCCAGGCGGATCAGCTCGCTGCCGGAGCGCTTCACGACGATCTGGTTGAAGTCGGCCGGCGACTCGATGCGGCCCAGCAGCCGGATGCTCTGGTCCTCGAGCTGCCCGCGCACCTTGCCCACCGGCGCCGTCGTGTTCTGCATGCGCAGCGCATTGACGACCTCGGTCACCGAGACGTTGAACTCGCGCAGCTTCTGCGCGTTCAGCAGCACCGACAGCTCGCGCTTGAGCGAGCCGTTCACCGTCACCGTCGCCGCGCCCGGGATGGCGCGGAAGCGGTCGGCGAACTGGTCCTCGGCCATCCGGGAGATCTCGGCGTGCGACTGGCTGCTGGACGACAGCGCCAGCTGCATGATCGGCTGCGCCGACGGGTCGACGCGCTGCAGCACCGGCTCGCGCATCTCGGTGGGCAGCTTGTGGCGGACCGCGGCGATCGCGTTGCGGACCTCGTCGGCCGCCTCGATCATGTTCTTGTCGAAGTTGAAGAACAGCAGCAGCTGCGCCGAGCCTTCGCCCGAGGTCGAGCGCACCTCGTTCACGCCGGAGATGCTCTGCAGCGACTTCTCGATGCGGTTGACGATCTCGCGCTCGGAGGTCTCCGGCGAGGCGCCGGGATAGCTGATGCTCACCACCAGCAGCGGCAGGTCGACGTCGGGCCGCTCGTTGACGCGCAGCTTGGACAGGGCCAGCAGGCCCAGGGCCATCAAGCCGATGATGATCACGATCATCGCGATCGGCTTCTTGACCGAGAAATTGGAGAGGAACATGGTTCAGGCTCCTGTGCGCATCACTGGGCCGACGCGGCCGAAGCCACCGGCAGCACGGGCAGCGGCACCACCGTCGAGCCCGACGAGGTCGAGGTCGAGCCCGAGTTCGTCAACCCGGTGGGCGGCGTGCCGCTGGCGCTTGTCATCGCGGGGGCCGCAGCGGACGCGGCGGCCTTGCTGAGCTCGACGCGTTGGCCGTCGATCAGCGTGCTGGTCGGGCTGCGCAGGATGCGATCGCCCTGCTTCAGCCCGCTCGTGACCACGTACAGGCCCTGGCGGTCGTCGCGCGCACCCAGGCCCACCGGCGTCTTCGCGACCTTGCCGCCGTCCACGCGCCAGACGAAGGACTTGTCGCCCTCCCGCACCAGCGCGCTGTCGGCCACCATCAGCGCCGAGACGCTGTTGGTCTGCACGCGGCCTTCCGCATAGAGACCGGCCACGCCGGGCTGCTGCGCGCCGGCGAAGTCGACCAGCACCTCGACCTGGCGGGTGTTGGCGTTGGCGGCCTGCGCGATGCGGCGCACCTTGCCCTGGAAGTCCACCTGCGGATACCCGTTGACGCGGAAATAGACGGTCTGCCCGAGCTTGAGCTCGGACATGCGGTCGGCGGAGACCAGCCCCTCGAAACGCATCGAGGCCGGGTCCATCACCTTGATCAGTTCCTTGCCGATCTGCGCCGAGTCGCCCGGCGACACCTTGCGGTCGGCGACCACGCCGTCGAACGGCGCGCGCACCTCGGTGCGCTGCTGCTGCTGACGCGCCGTGGCCACGCGGGCACGGGCGGCGACCAGGTCGCTCTGCGCGTTGTTGCGGCGGATCTCGGCATCCTCCATCGCCTGGATCGAGCTCATGCCCTGCGCCTGCAAGGTCTTCAGCCGCTGATATTGACGCTCGGCCTGCTCGAAGCTTTGCGAGGACGCGCGAGCGGACTCGTCGGCCGACTGGACCGAATCGCGGATGGCCGTGTCGTCCAGGCGGACCAGCAGGTCGCCGCGCTTCACGCGCTCGCCGTTCTCCTTGTAGACCTGCAGCACGATGGCCTGCAGCTCGGCGCGCAGGTCGGCGCGGCGCTCCGGCTGGATCGAGCCGGTGATGACCGGGCCGCTGGCATAGGCGCTCACGCCCAGGGTCTGGACGTCCTCATTGGCCACCAGCAGGCTGGGCGCGCTGGCTGCCTCCGCCGCGGGCGACGCCTTCTTGTCAGGAGAGGACTTGCCGCAACCGGCAAGCAGGGATGCAACGACAAGGGCAATCAGCGACAGACGCAGCATGAAGCGGGCTCCGGGGGAACGTGGCAGATGACGTAAAGAGGTGTCCTTCGTGCGAAAGCCGCAAAAAGGCGCGCTAGCTTAACTTCAATGACCCTGCATGCAGGTGGTCACGTCCCGCAGTTCATCCCAGGGAAACAGCGCTTCGTCGCGCTGCGGCACCCACCCCGGCGTTGCCGGTTTGGTTACGCGGCGTTTCATCGACGCCGGGCTCGTTTCAGCGCGTCCGCTCGGCCTTTCGCGCCCGCTGGTTCGATCCAGTGTTCGGGTTACGTGAGCACGGCCCATGCAATAGCGCACAGCGTTGCTTCCGGAACGCCGTACACCCCACGATCTCGGGGGAAATCCTGCTCTATTGCTGAATGTTAAGAAATAGACTCCAGACGTTATTTATCCTTTTTGCCGATTCGACGTCATGCGCGCACTCTCCATCGTCCATGTGGTCTTCTCGTCTCGCATCGCCGGTGGTGAGCACCACTGTGTGGATCTGGCCAACGCCCAGGCGGCGTTGGGCCACACGGTGCACGTCATCGGACCGGCAGGATCCGCGGTCCGTCATGCCCTGGACCAGCGCGTGACCTACCACGGGCTGCGCCTGCCGCTGCTGCGCGGCGCGCGCGTGCGGCGTCTGGCCGCAAAGCTGGGCGCGGAGATCGTCCATGGCCATCTCGGGCCGGCCTGCAAGGCGGTGGCGGCGGCCAAGGAGCGGGTGCGTGTCGGCACGCTGCATGTCGGGTACAAGACGCATCATCACGCGCGGATGGACGCGCTGGTGTGCGTCAATTCGGCGCAGGTCGGTCACCTGAAGGAATTCGCCGGCATGCATCGCGTCATCTACAACTGGGCCCCGGAACGCAGCCCCGGCTCCTGCGCCGCGAAGGTCCCGTCCGGCTCGCTGCGGATGGAGCTCGGCATCCCC
The DNA here is from genome assembly GCA_966211105.1 of uncultured Burkholderiales bacterium. Taxonomy (GTDB): domain Bacteria; phylum Pseudomonadota; class Gammaproteobacteria; order Burkholderiales; family Burkholderiaceae_C; genus Roseateles. The sequence goes on along the minus strand of CBIHMU010000014.1, from coordinate 39,627 downwards.
CACGCCGCGCCGGTGATCGGCTGCGTCGGGCGCCTGCATGAAGCCAAGGGCATGCACACGCTGATCCAGGCCTTCCAGCAGAGCGCGCCGGCGGAGGCCCACCTGGTGCTGATCGGCGAAGGCCCGCAGCGCGCCGATCTCGAGGCGCTGCGCGGCGGCGACAAGCGCATCCACCTGCTGGGCTTCCGCTGGAACGTCGACGAGCTGCTCGGCGAGATGGACCTGTACGTCTCCTCGTCGCGCGAGGAGCAGTTCCCGCTGGCCATCCTGGAGGCGATGCGGGCGCGCCTGCCGATCGTGGCGACCGCCACGCTGGGCGCGCGCGAGATGCTGGACCCGACGCAATCGGCCATCGTGCCGATCGACGACGCCCCGGCGATGGGCCAGGCGATCGCTGCCGCCCTCGCGCAGCGGCAACGCGACCAGCGCCGCCCGGTCGACTACGACATGCACCGCTATGACCGCTCGACCGCCGTGCGGGCCACGCTGGCGCTGTACCAGGACGTGCTGACGCGCCAAGGCGCGCGCGTGCACGACCTGGCTGGCCTGAGCGTGGAAGACGCGCATGGTTGACGTCCATGGTTGACCTCCATGGTTAAGCGTCCGAAGTCGGACTTCTGGACCGTCGGCGTCGTCCCCGAGCGCATCGATCTGCTCAGCCCCGAGCGTCTGCACGAGCTGCGGGATCGCATCGTGTGGATGCCCGAGGCCGGGGACTGGCGCTACTACGCCGACCCCTTCGCCCTGCGCGACGGCGACGCGCTGCACGTGTTCGTCGAGAACTTCGACTACCGCACCAAGCGCGCCGACCTGCAGCGCCTCACGCTGAACCTCAGCGACGGCGCCTGGAGCGCGCCCAAGCCGGTGCTGCAGACGCCTTTCCATCTGTCCTACCCCTTCGTGTTCGAGCACGCCGGGCAGGTCTGGATGGTCCCCGAATCCAGCCAGGCCGAGGAAGTCGCGCTGTACCGCGCGGTGGACGGCGCCGAGCGCTGGGAACGCTGGGAGCGGGTCTGCGCGCTGCTGCCGGGCGTGCGTGCGGTCGACGCCTCGCTGCTGCGGCACGACGGCATCTGGTGGATGTTCTATGCCGTGATCGGCCCGGACAAGCGCGACCAGCGCGAGCTGCACGTCGCGCATGCCGACGCGCTGCAGGGGCCGTGGACGCCGCATCGCGCCAATCCGGTGAGGTCCGCGCACGACGGCGCGCGGCCGGCCGGCACGCCATTCGTCGGGGTCGACGGCCTCGTGACACTGCCCGTGCAGGACAGCCGCAACGGCTACGGCGGTGCGACGCGCTGGCTGCGCTTCAACCGCCTGTCGCGGGAGGCTGTCGAGGTCCAGGCGCTGCCGGCGAGTTTCACCGGCGATCTCGCGCATCGCGACTTCGCCAGCGGCCTGCACACGATGTCGTCCTGCGGCGACCTCACGCTGATCGACGTGAAGCGCATCGACCGCTCCCGCCATCGACAGTGGCTGGACTGGAAGCGCCGCGTCCGGCGCTGGTTCGGCAAGCGCTGAAGCCGCGCTAGTCCGCGTCGTGCATCGAGGGCGCGATGTCCTCGAGCGGTCTGCGCTCCGCGTCGACGCCGAAGCGCAACGCCAGCAGGCCCGCCACGATCACCAGCACGGCACCGATGCCGTAGCCGATCGCCACGTTGCCGCGATCGCCGCTCGCCACCAGCCACCCGAACAGCAACGGCGCCACGAAGCCGCCCGCGCCGGTGCCCACCGCGTAGAAGATCGCGATCGCCATCGCGCGCATCTCGAGCGGGAAGACCTCGCTGACCGTCAGATACGCCGAACTGGCGGCCGCCGACGCGAAGAAGAACACCGCCGACCAGCACAGCGCCTGCGAGCGCGCATCGAGCACGTCCGACACGAAGGCCACGCCGGTGGCCGCCAGGCCGACGCCGGCCAGGCCGTAGGTCAGCGCGATCATGCGCCGGCGGCCCACCCGGTCGAACAGCGGCCCCAGCAGCAGCGGGCCCAGCACATTGCCCAGGGCGAACGGGAAGATGTAGAGCGCCACCCGATGGTCGGCGACGCCGTAGAACCGTGTCAGCACCAGGGCGTAGCTGAAGAAGATCGCGTTGTAGAAGAAGGCCTGCGCCAGCATCAGCGACAGCGCCACGCCGCTGCGCACGCGGTACCGGCGCACCAGCACCTGCAGCACCTCCCGCATCGTCGGCACGGGGCGTCGATGCTCGCGCTGCGCCGCCGGCGGGACCGGCGGCAGCGGCCCGTGCTGGGCGGCGACCTCGGCCTCGATCGCGTCGATGATCCGGCCGGCCTCCTCGACACGCCCGTGGCGCAGCAGCCAGCGTGGACTCTCCGGGACATGGCGCCGCACGAGCACCATGCCGACCGCCAGCAAGGCGCCCATCCCGAAGCCCACGCGCCAGCCCTGCACCGGACCCAGCACGTCCGGATGGAGCAACAGGAGACTGGACGCGGCGCCCAGCGCGGCGCCGATCCAGAAACTGCCGTTGATGGCGAGGTTCACGCGGCCGCGCACGCGGGCGGGCACGAGTTCATCGATCGCGGAGTTGATGGCGGCGTATTCGCCGCCGATGCCGAGTCCGGTGACGAAACGGCACAGCGCGAAGAAGGTGAAGTCGGTGGAGAAGGCCGTCGCGAGCGTGGCCACGGCGTAGAGGGCGAGCGTCGCCAGGAACAGACGCTTGCGGCCCAGCCGGTCCGACATCCGGCCGAAGATCAAGGCGCCGACGATCGCGCCTGCGAGATACAGCGATCCGGACCAGCCCACCTGGACGGCGCTCAGCCCGAGGGTGTCAGGTCTTTCCAGCACCGCGCCGACGGAGCCCACCAGGGTGACCTCCAGGCCGTCGAGCACCCAGGCCACGCCGAGTGCGAGCACCACGCGCCAGTGCCAGCGCGACCAGGGCAGCCGATCGAGTCGGCGTGCGATATCGAGTGAAGCCGTCATCGACGGCAAAGGCGGCAATCGGCGTTCCGCACCGACCCAGCCCACCATCAACGCTCAACGCTCAACGCCCACCCGAAGTCAGCGAGCGCAAAGAAGACCGGGAGTCAACGAGTGCAGCTGGGGCCGGAATGGGGCTTGAGGGTCCAGGAGGGAGCCCTCATGCCCCGTGGAGAGCCCGCGCCTGGCCTCACGAAGTCATCCTCCAGGCGGCCGCCGCCTCTTCCCACACCTCGCGACTGCGCGCCACAAGCAGCCCTGGTTGCCGGTCGCCCGCGCGGTACGGGGTACCGTCCAGCCGCGCCGCGAACCCGCCGGCCTCGGCGATGAACAGGGTACCGGGCGCATGGTCCCAGGCGAGTTTGCGCCAGTACAGCGTCGCGTCGAAAGCGCCTTCGGCCAGCGCGGGGTACTCGGCGCCGGCGCAGTTGAGGCCCGACAGGATCTCGACGCCCTGCCAGGTGGCCACCCGGTCCTGATGGTCCTGGGGCAGGAAGCGCGTCTTCACCACCGCCCGTTTCAAACCCGGCCCCGAGGCCGCCTGCAGCCGCTGCGCCTCGCGCCAGGCGCCCTGCCCGCGCCGGGCGTGATGCAGCACGCCCGAGATCGGGTCCAGCATCCACGCGCCGACGGTCACGCCGTCTTCCAGCAGCGCCACCATCGACGACAGCGGCTCCCGCCCGGAGATGAAGTTGAAGGTCCCGTCCAGCGGATCGACCAGCCAGACGGCGCCTTCGTCGAGCTGGTCGAGCAGTTCCGGCGTCTCGGCGCACTGCTCTTCGCCGACGACGCGCGAGCCGGGCACCAGCGCGCGCAGTTCGGGCGTCAGGAAGGCCTCGACATCGCGGTCGACGGTCGTGACCCACTCCCCCGGGGCCTTTTCCATCACCTCGTCGTCCGCCAGATGGCGGAAACGCGGCGCGATCCATTGGGAGGCGGCGTGGCGCAGCAGGGCGGCGACGGGGTCAGGCGTTGTGAAGCTCATCCAGGCATGCTACCCGCAGCGCCCCGGCGCCGACCCCGACGCGATAGGATTCCCCCCTGAAGGGGTTCCACATGGTCACGACGATCAAACGCGAAGAGTTCTGTTTCCTGGTGGTCGACGATTTCTCGACCATGCGCCGCATCATTTCCGGACTGCTGCGCGAACTCGGCTTCAAGAAGATCCTCGAAGCCGAGGACGGCAAAGCCGCATTGCGTCAGCTCGAACTCTCCGCCGAGTCCGGCGAGCCGGTCCACTTCGTGCTCAGCGACGTGAACATGCCGGTGATGAACGGCTTCCAGTTCCTGGAGGCCTTGCGAGCCAAGCCCGAATCCGATCCGCTGCGCAAGGTGCCGGTGCTGCTGGTCACCGCCGAGGGCCGCAAGGAAGACATCATCCGCGCCGCACAACTCGGCGCCACCGGCTACATCGTCAAGCCGTTCAACAAGGACACGGTGGGCGACAAGATCCACCTGACGCTGAAGAACCGGAACATCCTGGTCGACTGACCGGCGCGCGGTCGGGCGGGCGGGCGGACGTAACGCCCGTAACCCCGCCCGGGGCGCGTCCCGTCGACGCGGCGCGGGACACTCGCGACCCCTTTGTTGCTCCGACTCCTCGCATGACCGACCGCAGGCAAGTCCTCGCCGCGGCGATGGGTTCGCTGCTGATGCCGACCGCCCGGTCCATCGCCGCGCCCGCGCTGCCGGAGGCCACCGGGCCCTACGCCCTCCCCGGCACCTTCGTCCATCCGTTGCCCGATCCGGTCACCGGGCGACGCTACGAGGTCTGGATCGACCTGCCGCCGAACGCGTCGCCGAACGCGCCGCTGAACGCCCCGCCGAATGCCGGCCCGCGACCGGCCGTCTTCGTCACCGATGCGCCCTACGCCTTCCCGCTGGTGCGGGCCCTGCGCAACCGCGTGGGCCAGCAGGGCCGCAACCTGGCCGATTTCGCCGTCGTCGGGCTGGCGGGGCCCGCGGACGAGTCCGCGGTCGACATGCGGTCGCGCGACTACACGCCCAGCGATCCCCGGAGCCGGCCGGGCCGACCCGCCGACCGCTATGGCGCGCCCCGCTACGGCGAAGGCGCGGCCTACCTCAAGTACCTGGCCGACGTGGCGGTGCCGGCGGTCTCGGCGAGGTATCAGCTCGACGCGGACCGCCGCGTGCTGCTCGGGCACTCCTATGGGGCGCTCCTCGCGGCACAGGTGCTGTTCGCCAAGCCGGCGCTGTTCAGCCACTACATCCTCGGCAGCCCGTCGTTCTGGTTCGATCGGCACCTGATGTTCGACCGTGAGGCGGCGTACGCGAAGCAGCACGCCGATCTGGCGGCGAGAATTTTCCAGTATGTCGGCGCCTACGAGGCCGTCGCGCCGGGACCGCGCTTCAACAAGGAGACCGACCTCGTCGCCGATGCGCGCCGCTTCGAATCGCTCCTGCGCAAGCGCCGCTACCCCTCGTTGCGCATCGAGAGCCGCGTGCTGGCCGGCGAGGACCACCTCACCGTGGCGCCGGCCGGCGCGACGCTGGGCCTGCTCTGGGCGCTGCCCGGCAAGGGGCCGTACGAGGCCTGACGCGATTACCATGCTCGCCACGCAACGAAGAGGATGTGGCGCATGGGGGCCAAGACCTGGATGCTCGTCATCGCGGACGGCGACGCGCGCGCGGCCCTGGAAGCGCAGCCTGCGCTCGACCGGGACGCGACACGCGCGCTGGCTGAACGGCTCTTTCCAGGGGAAACGCTCGAGCTGATCGGCGAAGGCGACCTGAGCTACACCAATCCACCCGACCCGCTGATGTTCATCGGCTGCTTCCCCGGCGTCTCCGTGATCGCGGCCAGCGAATTCGCCGTCGATCATCCGTCGCAGCTGCCGGGACGCTTCCTCGACATCGCCGGCAGACGCCGGATCACCTTGCACGCGATGCACAGCGTGGTCGACTGGTTCGCCTTCGCCGTCTGGGAGGACGGCCGGCTCATCCGTTCCCTGAGCCTGTCGCCCGACAGCGGCATCCTGGAGAACATCGGCGAGCCCCTGCCCTTCGAGGCGCCGTACTGGGCGGAGCAGCAGCGCGTGGCCAGCGTCGAGGGCGAAAACGCCTACCCCTTGCCCTTCCATCCGCTGGAACTGGGGGAAGCGGTGCTGCTCGCCCGGTTCGGGTATCAGCTCGAAGGCGGCGGTGCCGCGAGCGTCGATCCGTTCGCCATCCCGCTGCTGCACTTCCAACGCTCAGGCACACGCCGCAAGACGGCCCAGGAGGCCCCTGTGGCGAGCGCCCCCTGGTGGAAGTTCTGGTGATCGCGACGGGGTCCCGTTCAGGGGCCGCCTGAACCGCCCAAGGCCGCCACCACCTCCGGCGGCGCCTGCACCAGCTCGATCAGCACCCCCTCGCCGCCGATCGGGTAATCGCCGCTGCTCTTCGGATGGATGAAGCAGACGTCGTGGCCGGCCGCCCCTTTGCGGATGCCACCAGGCGCGAAGCGCACCCCGTGCGCGGCCATCCATTCGACCGCCTTGGGCAGATCGTCCACCCACAGGCCGATGTGATTGAGCGGCGTCGCATGGACCGCCGGTTTCTTCTCCGGATCCAGCGGCTGCATCAGGTCGACCTCGATCCGGTGGGGGCCGTTGCCGATCGCGCAGATGTCCTCGTCGACGTTTTCCGACGCCGACACGAAGTGGCCGACGACCTCCAGCCCCAGCACCTCCACCCACAGCCGGCGCAGTGCGGCCTTGTCCGGCCCACCGATCGCGATCTGCTGGACGCCGAGGACCCGATAGGGCTTGGTGGCATTTGTCGTCATATTAATTGGCTGTCAATAACTAATAGAGGTGGGCATACCTTCAAAACTGAGGTCATGCGGATGGCCGAAAACCCGTGAACTTATCACGGCGAACACAAAGCGCGCCGCCCGGAGCCCTCCGTCGGCGGTGGCCTCGATGGCCTTTGTTCACACGGCTTACATCGTGTTTCAGCGCCCTTGGAGCGGCGTTGATCGTGTGTCGCAGGCAGCTTTGACCTCCGAACCGCCTTCAGCATGGCGCGTAAGTGCCGATCACCATTGAATGTCTGCCGCATGACAAGCGAACGCTCGTTCGATGGCGCGGCCAGGATCCCTTGCCTTGGCAAGCATCTCCTCCCCCGCATTCGCGGGCTTTACGCCGCTTCTGTAACCGTGAACTGAGGCCGACTCCGGGCCCTTTTGTTCCGTTCACGTTAAGCGCGCCACCAATAACATTTCCGGGCTAGCTCAAGTTTGTCAATCGGCGTCCGAAAACCGACTGACGGCACCCGGAAGTTGGGGTGCCCGGCAACCACAAGCTGACCCAACCCACTCGCGCCTATGGGCGCATCCGCCCCCATAGGTTCACGGAGTTCCAAGATGGCATCGCTGATTACCAACCTGACGACCGACCAGATCGCCGCCCTCACGTCGACGACCCTGGCGCGCCTGACCAGCGAAGACTGGGCCGCGTTCACCACCGAGCAGTTCCAGGCGCTGACGACGTCGCAGTTCGCGACCCTGGGCACCAAGGCGGTCTCGCTGTTCACGACGACCAACATCGCCGCCATCGAGTCCGACGACCTGCGCGCGCTGTCCACCGCCGCGGTGCAGACCTTCACCAGCGCGCAGCTGAATGCCCTGGGCTCCGACCAGTTCGGCGCGATGACGACCAAGCAGGTCGGCGCGATGACCACCAGCCAGGTGCGCAACCTGGAGTCGGACGACCTGAACGCCCTGGCCTCCGACCAGATCCGCGCGCTGAGCACGCAGCAGGTGGCCGCCATCGCCACCAGCCTGATCGGCTCCATGGCGTCGGACGACCTCCAGGCCCTGACCACCAACCAGATCAAGTCGCTGAGCTCGCAGCAGGTCCACGCCCTCTCCACCGAGGGCGTCGCCGCGTTGGGCACCGGCCAGGCCGCCGCGCTGAGCAGCACGCAGACCGCCGCACTGACCTCCGACCAGGCTGCCGCGCTGACCTCGGACGCGGTCCACGCGCTGAGCACCGCCGCCGTCCGGGCGTTGGGCACCGACCAGATCGCCGCGCTGAATTCCGATCAGATCGCCGCGCTGACCACCGCCCAGATCGGCGCGTTGTCCACGCAGCAGATCCGCCAGCTGGCCAGCGATGAGATCGCCGCCCTGGACACCAACCAGATCCGCGCCATCACCACCCAGCAGATCGCCGCGCTGACGACCGACCAGCTGGCCGGCGTCAACAGCACCGACGTGCAGGCGCTGACGACCGCGCAGGTCCGCGCGCTGAGTTCCTCCCAGGTCGGCGCGCTGAGCACCGACTCGATCGAGGCGATGAGCTCCGGCCAGATCGGCGCGCTGAGCTCCACGCAGGTCAAGGGTCTGACGACCGACCAGATGGCGGCCATCAGCTCCGACGACATGAAGGCGCTCTCGACCGCCACCGTCCGCGCCCTGTCGACCGACCAGGTCCAGGCGCTGAATTCGGACCAGGTCTCGGCGCTGACCAGCACCCAGATCGGCGCGCTGACGACCGGCCAGGTCGCCGTGCTGTCCACCGATGAGCTGAACGCGCTGAGCAGCGCGCAGATCCGCGCGCTGGGCACCGCCCAGATCGCCGCGCTGTCCACCGACCAGGTCTCCGGCATGGAATCGGCCGACGTCCAGGCCTTCACCACCGGCCAGGTCGCCGCGCTGAGCTCGGCCCAGATCGCCGCGCTGTCCACCGACGCCATCGTCGCGCTGACCTCGGGACAGTTCGCGACCCTCACCTCCAAGCAACTGGCCGGTCTGTCGACCGACCAGATGGCCGCCATCGAGTCGCAGGACCTGCGCGCCCTGTCGACCGCCGCGATCCGCTCGCTGACGACCGACCAGTTCGACGCGCTGCATTCCGACCAGGTCGCCGCCCTGTCCACCCAGCAGGTCGCCGCCCTGACGACCGGCCAGGTGCAGGCGATGTCCAGCGACGACTTGAATGCGCTGGGCTCGGCCCAGATCCGCGCGCTCGGTACCGCTCAGGTCGCCGCGCTGTCGACGGCCCAGGTTTCCGCGATGGAAAGCGCCGATGTGCAGGCCCTGAGCACCGGCCAGGTCCAGGCGCTGGGCTCGGCCCAGGTCGGCGCGCTCTCGACCGAGAACATCGCCGCGCTGAGCTCCTCGCAGGTCGCCGCGCTGTCGACCAAGCAGATCGCCGGCCTGACGACCGACCAGGTCGCCGCCATCGAGACGGCCGACCTGCGCGCCATGTCCACGACCGCGATCCGCTCGCTCACGACCGACCAGTTCGATGCGCTGAACTCCGACCAGGTCGCCGCCCTGTCGACCGGCCAGGTCGCCGCGCTGACGACCGGCCAGGTCCAGGCGATGTCCAGCGACGACCTGAACGCGCTGGGCTCGGCCCAGATCCGCGCGCTCGGTACCGCTCAGGTCGCCGCGCTGTCGACGGCCCAGGTCTCCGCGATGGAGAGCGCCGACGTGCAGGCGCTGACCACGGCGCAGGTCGCCGCGCTGAGCTCCACCCAGATCGGCGCACTGTCGACCGACAACGTCGCCGCGTTGACCTCGTCGCAGGTCGCCGCGCTGTCGACCAAGCAGATCGCCGGCCTCACCACCGACCAGATGGCCGCGATGGAAACGCAGGACCTGCGTGCGCTGTCGACGGCCGCGATCCGTTCGCTGACCACCGACCAGTTCGACGCGCTGGGTTCCGCCCAGGTCGGCGCGCTGACGACGCAGCAGGTCGCCGCGCTGACGACCGGCCAGGTCCAGGGGCTGACCAGCGATGACCTGAACGCGCTGGGCTCCGCCCAGATCCGCGCGCTGGGCACCGCCCAGGTCGCCGCCCTGACGACCGCCCAGGTCTCGACGATGGAAAGCGCCGACGTCCAGGCCCTGAGCTCGGGTCAGGTCCAGGCACTGAGCTCCGACCAGGTCGGCGCCCTGTCCACCGACAACATCGTCGCGTTGACCTCCTCGCAGGTCGCCGCGCTGTCGACCAAGCAGGTCGCCGGTCTGACGACCGACCAGATGGCCGCCCTCGAGACGGGCGACCTGAAGGCGCTGGGCACCGCGGCCATCCGCGCGCTCACCACCGATCAGATCGCCGCGCTGGGTTCCGACCAGATCGCCGCGCTGACGACCGCCCAGGTCGCCGCGCTGACCACGGGCCAGATCGCCAACCTCACCTCCGACGACCTGAACGCGCTGACGAGCGGCCAGATCAAGGCGCTGTCGACCCAGCAGGTCGCCGCCCTGACGACCGCCCAGATCGCCACCATGGAGAGCAACGACGTCCAGGCGCTGTCCACGCAGCAGATCGTCGCGCTGAACTCCGACCAGGTCGGCGCGCTCTCGACCGAGAACATCGCCGCGCTGAGCTCGCAGCAGGTCGCCCCGCTGTCGACCAAGCAGGTCGGCGGCCTGACCACCGACCAGGTCGGCGCCATCGAGACGGTGGACGTCCGCGCGCTGTCGACCAACGCGCTGCGCGCCCTGACGACCGCACAGATCGACGCGCTGAACTCCGACCAGATCGCCGCGCTGACGACCGCCCAGGTCGCTGCGCTGACGACGGCGCAAGTCCAGGCGCTGGCCACGGATGACCTGAACGCGCTGGGCTCGGCGCAGATCCGCGCGCTCTCGACCGCCCAGGTCGCCGCGCTGACGACCGGCCAGGTCAACGGCATGGAATCGGCCGACGTGCAGGCGCTGACGACCCAGCAGGTCGCCGCGCTGGGCTCGGCCCAGATCGGCGCCCTGTCGACAGAAAACGTCGCCGCGCTGACCTCCGCGCAAGTCGGCGCGCTGACGACCAAGCAGGTCGCCGGCCTGACCACCGACCAGATGGCCGCCCTGGAAACGGGCGACGTGAAGGCGCTGTCCACCGCCGCGCTGCGTGCGCTGGGCACCGACCAGATCGAGGCGCTGGGCTCCGACCAGATCGCCGCGCTGTCGACCGCCCAGGTCGCCTCGCTGACGACCGGCCAGATCAGCAACCTGACCTCCGACGACCTGAACGCGCTGACCAGCGGCCAGATCAAGGCGCTGTCGACCGCCCAGGTCGCCTCGCTGACGACCGGCCAGATCGCGACGATGACCAGCGACGACGTGGCCGCGCTCACCACCGCGCAGCTGCAGTCGCTGGGCTCGGCCCAGATCGGCGCGCTGAGCACCGACGCGATCGTCGCGCTGAGCTCCATGCAGGTGGGCGCGCTGACGACCAGGCAGGTCGCCGGCCTGACCACCGACCAGATGGCCGCCATCGAGACGGGTGACCTGCGCGCGCTGAGCACCACCGCGCTGCGCGCCCTCACCACCGATCAGCTGAACGCGCTGGGTTCCGACCAGGTCGCCGCGCTCAACACCGTCCAGGTGGCTGCGCTGACGACCGCCCAGGTCGCCGGCCTGGCCAGCGATGACCTGAACGCGCTGAACAGCGCCCAGATCAAGGCGCTGGGCACCGCCCAGGTCGCCGCGCTGACCACCGCCCAGGTCAACACCATGGAATCCGCCGACGTGCAGGCGCTCACGACCCAGCAGGTCGCCGCCCTCGGCTCGGCCCAGCTGGGCGCGCTGAGCACCGACTCGGTCGTCGCACTGACCTCGCTGCAGGTCGCCGCGCTGAACAGCAAGCAGGTCGCCGGCCTGACCACCGACCAGATGGCCGCCCTCGAATCGGGCGACCTGAAGGCCATGGCCACCAACGCGCTGCAATCGCTGACCTCCGCCCAGCTGGAGGCGCTCGACAGCAACCAGATCGCCGCGTTGACGACCCAGCAGGTCGCCGCGCTGACGACCGGTCAGGTCAACACCCTGACTTCCGACGACCTGAACGCGTTGACCAGCGGCCAGATCAAGGCCCTGTCGACGCAGCAGATCGCCGCGCTGTCGACCGCCCAGGTCTCGACGATGGAATCGGCCGACGTCCAGGCGCTCGCCACCAACCAGGTCGCCGCCCTGAGCTCGGCCCAGGTCGGCGCGCTGAGCACCGACTCGATCGTGGCCCTGACCTCGGGCCAGGTCGCCGCGCTGACCAGCAAGCAGGTCGCCGGCCTGACGACCGACCAGATGGCCGCCATCGAATCGGCCGACCTGCGCTCGCTGTCCTCGACCGCCCTGCGCGCCCTGTCCAGCGACCAGCTGCAGGCGCTGTCGACCGATCAGGTCCAGGCGCTGACGACCACCCAGGTCGCCGCGCTGACGACCGGCCAGGTCAGCCAGCTCGCGACCGACGACTTCGGCGCGTTCACCTCCGGCCAGCTGCGCGCCCTGGGCACCGCCCAGATCGCCGCGCTCGGCACCGCCCAGCTCGATGCGCTGAACAGCGACCAGGTCGCCGCGCTGACGACCCAGCAGGTCGCCGCGCTGACGACCGGCCAGGTCAGCAACCTGTCCTCGGACGACCTGAACGCCCTCACGAGCGGTCAGATCAAGGCGCTGACGACCCAGCAGGTCGCCGCGCTGACCACCGGCCAGATCAACACGATGGAATCGGCGGACGTCGCCGCCCTGGCGACCAACCAGATCGCCGCGCTGAGCTCGTCGCAAGTCGGCGCGCTGAGCACGGAATCCATCGTCGCGCTGACCTCCTCGCAGCTCGCCGCGCTGACGACCAAGCAGGTCGCCGGCCTGACCACCGACCAGATCGCCGCGATCGAGACGGGTGACCTGAAGTCGCTGTCCACCGTCGCGCTGCGGGCCTTGGGCACCGACCAGCTGGACGCGCTGGGCTCCGACCAGATCGCCGCGCTGACGACCGTGCAGGTCGCCGCGCTGACGACCGGCCAGGTCAGCAACCTGTCCTCCGACGACCTGAACGCCCTGACGAGCGGCCAGATCAAGGCGCTGACGACCCAGCAGGTCGCCGCGCTGTCGACCGGCCAGGTGTCGACGATGACCAGCGACGACGTCGCCGCGCTGACCACCGCGCAGGTGCAGGCGCTGGGCTCGGCCCAGGTCGGCGCCCTGAGCACCGAGGCGATCGTCGCCCTGGGCTCGGCGCAGGTCGCCGCGCTGACCAGCAAGCAGGTCGCCGGTCTGACGACGGACCAGATGGCCGCCCTCGAGACGGGTGACCTGAAGGCGCTGTCCACGGTCGCGCTGCGCGCCCTCGGCACCGATCAGCTGGACGCCCTGGGCTCCGATCAGATCGCCGCGCTGACGACCGCCCAGGTCGCGTCGCTGTCGACCCAGCAGATCAGCAACCTCTCCAGCGACGACCTGAACGCCCTCACCAGCGGCCAGATCAAGGCGCTCTCGACCCAGCAGGTCGCCTCGCTGACGACCGCCCAGGTCGCCGCGATGGAAAGCGCCGATGTCGCCGCGCTGAACTCGCAGCAGGTCGCCGCGCTGAGCTCCGCCCAGATCGGCGCGCTGAGCACCGAAGCGGTGGTCGCCCTGAGCTCGGCCCAGGTCGCCGCGCTGAACAGCAAGCAGGTCGCCGGCCTGACGACGGACCAGATGGCCGCGATTGAGACGGGTGACCTGAAGGCCCTGTCGACCAACGCCCTGCAGGCGCTGACCTCGGCCCAGCTGGAAGCGCTGGGCTCGGATCAGGTCGCCGCGCTGACGACCCAGCAGGTCGCCGCGCTGACGACCGGCCAGGTCAGCAACTTGACCTCCGACGACCTGAATGCCCTGACGAGCGGTCAGATCAAGGCCCTGTCGACGCAGCAGGTCGCCGCGCTGACGACCGCCCAGGTCGCCGCGATGGAGTCCGCCGACGTCCAGGCGCTCGCCACCAACCAGGTCGCCGCGCTGAGCTCGGCCCAGGTCGGCGCGCTGAGCACCGATTCGATCGTCGCCCTGAGCTCGGCGCAGGTCGCCGCGCTGACCAGCAAGCAGGTGGCCGGCCTGACGACCGACCAGATGGCCGCGATCGAAAGCGGTGACCTGAAGTCGCTGTCCACGGTCGCCCTGCGCGCCCTGACCAGCGACCAGCTGCAGGCGCTGAGCTCCGACCAGGTCGAAGCGCTCACCACTGCCCAGGTGGCTTCGCTGACGACGGGCCAGATCAGCCAGTTCGCCACCGACGACTTCGCCGCGCTGACGACCGGCCAGCTGCGCGCCCTGACCACGGGTCAGGTGGCGTCGCTGACTTCGGCCGAACTGGAAGCGCTCGACAGCAACCAGATCGCCGCGCTGACGACCCAGCAGGTCGCCGCGTTGACGACCGGCCAGATCAGCAACCTGGGCTCCGACGACCTGAACGCCCTGACCAGCGCGCAGATCAAGGCTTTGAGCACCGCCCAGGTGGCCGCGCTGACGACGGCGCAGGTGTCGACGATGGAGACCGCGGACGTGGCCGCGCTGGCGACCAATCAGGTCGCGGCGCTGAGCTCCGACCAGGTCGGCGCCCTGACGACCGACGCGGTCGTGGCGCTGAGCTCGGTGCAGGTCGCCGCGCTGACCAGCAAGCAGGTCGCCGGCCTGACGACGGACCAGATGGGCGCCATCGAGACGGGGGATCTGAAGGCCCTGTCGACCGTGGCCCTGCGCGCCCTGACCAGTGACCAGCTGGCGGCGCTCGGCTCCGACCAGGTCGCCGCGCTGACGACCCAGCAGGTCGCCGCGCTGACGACCGGCCAGGTGAGCAACCTGACCTCCGACGACCTGAACGCGCTGACCAGCGCGCAGGTCAAGGCGCTGACGACGCAGCAGGTCGCCGCGCTGACCACGGCGCAGGTCTCCGCGATGGAGAGCAACGACGTGGCCGCGCTGTCCTCGCAGCAGGTCCAGGCGTTCAGCTCGGCCCAGATCGGCGCGCTGAGCACCGATTCGGTCATCGCGCTGACCTCCGGCCAGGTGGCCGCGCTGTCCTCGGCGCAGGTCAAGGGCCTGACGACGGACCAGATGGCCGCGATGGAGACCGCGGATCTGCGCGCCCTGTCGACGACCGCCCTGCGCGCCCTCGGCACCGATCAGATCGAAGCGCTCGACAGCAACCAGATCGCCGCACTGACGACGCTGCAGGTCGCCTCGCTGACGACCGCCCAGATCGCCAACCTGACCAGCGACGACCTGAACGCGCTGACCAGCGGCCAGATCCGCTCGCTGAGCAACACCCAGCTGCAGGCCCTGACGACCGCGCAGATCTCGACGATGACGACGGACGACGTCGCCGCGTTGAGCTCCACGCAGCTGCAGGCCTTCGGTTCGGCCCAGATCGGCGCCCTGAGCACGGATGCGATCGTGGCGCTGAGCTCGTCGCAGACGGCGGCGCTGACCTCGGCGCAGGTGGACGGCCTGACGACCGACCAGATGGCGGCCTTCGAGACGGGTGACCTGCGCAGCCTGAGCACGCTGGCGATCCGTTCGCTGGACAGCGCGCAGCTGGAAGCCCTGGACAGCAACCAGATCGCCGCGCTGACGACACAGCAGATCGGCGCGCTGAGCACGCTGCAGGTGAGCCAGATGGCCACCGACGACGTGCAGGCGCTGACCTCGCAGCAGATCGTGTCGATGAGCTCGGCCCAGTTGCACGCCTTCACGACCGACCAGGTGCAGGCGATCGACTCCGGCGACCTCGCGGCGATCAGCAGCGCGAACATGGTGGCCTTCGGCTCCGCCGACTTCGAGGCCTTCACCTCGGATCAGATCCACGCGCTGACCTCGCAGCAGTGGAGCGCCGTGGGTGCGACGCAGGTGGCCGGCATCGAGACCGCCGACATCGCGTCGATCACCACCGACGGCATCCATGCGCTGAGCACGACCGCCCTGCATGCGTTCAACACCGACCAGATCGCGGCGCTGACCAGCGACCAGGTCCATGAATTCAGCACGGCGCAACTGCGCTCGCTGGGCACGGACCAGATCGCGGCCCTGTCGACCGAGGACATCGCATCGATGACCAGCACGCACTTCGCGACGCTGACCTCGACGCAGATGCACGCCTTCACGACGGACCAGATCCTGGCGCTGGATTCCAGCGACATCCACGCCCTGACCTCGATCCAGGTGCAAGGTCTGTCGACGGACCAGATCGTGGCGATGACGTCCGACCAGTTCATCGGCTGGGACACGCAGGACCTGGCCAGCATGAACATGCAGCAGGTGCTGGCGATGACGTCCGACCAGACGGCCGGCTTCACCGGTGAGCAGACCAACGCGCTGTTCCTGGCCTCGCCGATCGTGCTGGACCTGGACGGCAACGGCATCCAGACGGTGTCCGCGGCGCAAGGCGTGAACTTCGACCTGAACGCCACCGGTCACAACGACAAGTGGGGCTGGGTCGGCGGCAACGACGGCCTGCTGGTGATGGATCGCAACGGCAACGGCTCGATCGACAGCGGTGCGGAGCTCTTCGGCGCCGGCACCACGGTCAACGGCCGCAAGGGCCTGGACGGCTTCGCCGCCCTCGCCTCGCTGGACACGAACCATGACGGCCACATCAACGCGAAGGACGTGGACTTCAGCAAGCTGCAGGTCTGGGTCGACGCCAACCACGACGGCAAGACCGACGCGGGTGAGCTCAAGACGCTGGCGGACCTGGGCATCACCGACCTGAACCTCGGCGCGACCAAGGGCACCGACGTCGACCACGGCAACGTGCTGGGTCTGGTGTCCAGCTTCACCAAGTCGGACGGCACCTCGCACGAGATGACGGACGTGTGGTTCGCCAAGGACGGCTCGCAGCACACGGCCACCAACGCGACGGCGGCGACCCCGCACCTGGGCGACCTGCTGGCCCAGCCGGAGGCCAACCTGCTCGGAGGCGCCACGGCGTCCACCGCGACGGCGGTCACGGCGGCGACCACCGCCGCGGCCACCGACACGGTGAACCACGACGTCATGAGCGCGGCCTACAAGAAGCTGCATGAAGACGACCAGAACGGCGCTGCTCCGCTGATCTAAGCGGCAGTCCGGAACCGGGGGCCTCGCGCCCCCGGTTTGCCGTTTGCGGCTCCCGCTGACCGCCCGGGGGGCCGCAAACGACAGACCGCCACGGTTTCAGAAGTACTTTCCTTTCCCGCATGGCCACCTTCGACGTCGGTTCGCTCACTCCCGAGGAGATCGCAGCGCTCACCACCACGCAGCTCGCGACGCTGACGGGGTCGGAGTGGGCCTTGCTGACCGCCGAACAGGTGGTGGCGCTGACGACCGTCCAGGTGTCGGCGCTTTCGGCCCGCCAGCTCAACTACCTGGCTTCGGGACAGCTGTCGGCGATGGCGCTGCAGGACGTCCAGGCGATCAACACGGCCGCGATCCGCACGCTGACGACCGCCTCGCTGGCGGCGTTGACCACCGACCAGATCCACGCGCTGACGACGTCGCAGATCCCCGCGCTCACCGTGGACCGCCTGCGCCGCATGGACAGCGGGCAGTTCACCGCGCTGGACAGCACGCAGATCGCGGCGCTGTCGTCGGTGCAGGTGCGCGGCCTGGGCAGCCAGCAGATCGGGATGCTGGCCACCGACGAGCTCGCCGTCTTCAGCACCGCCTCGATGCAAGTGCTGAACACGGTCCAGATCGGCGCCTTGAGCGTGGACCAGCTCAATGCCTTCAGCACCGCGCAGATCGGGGCGCTGCGCGGCAACCAGACCAAGGGCCTGAGCGGCGACCAGCTCAGCGCGCTGACGACCGACGCGCTGCAGGCGCTGAGCACGGGCGCGGTCCGCGGCCTGAGCACGAGCGCGGTGTCGCATCTCTCGTCCGACGCGGTCCAGTCCCTGGACAGCCGGCAGATCGCCGCGCTGACCAGCCAGCAGTTCCGCACGCTGAGCACCGACTCGCTGGTCGCGTTGACGACCGAACAGGCCGGTGCGCTCAACACGCTGCAGATCAAGTCGCTGAGCACCGCGCAGATCGCCGCGCTCGAAGGCGAGGATCTGGCCGCGATCGGCACCAAGGGCCTGCGCGCGCTGAACTCGCAACAGCTCGGCGCGCTGTCCTCGGACCAGGTGGACGCGCTGAGCTCGCGCCAGGTGCAGAGCCTGACCTCGACCCAGTTGATCGGCCTGGGCAGCGACCAGCTGCCGGCCTTCAGCACCGACGAACTCCGCTTGCTGAGCAGCAGCGCGCTCGTGGGCCTCAAGCCCGAGGTGCTGGGCGCGATGAGCGCCGAGCAGCTCGGCGCGCTGAAGACCGTCCAGATCGCGATGCTGACGACGCGCCAGCTGGCCGCGCTCGACACCGACGACCTGGCCGCGCTGTCCACCGCGCAGATCGCCGCCTTCAGCTCCAGACAGCTGCAGTCGCTGACTCCGGAGCAGTTCCATTCGCTGAGCACCGAGGATCTCGCGGCGCTCAGCAGCGCGACGCTGCGCGGCCTCACGCCGGCGCAACTGGCCTCGTTGAGTTCCGAGCAGTTGGCGGCGATCAGCGGATCGCAGGCCGGCTCGCTGTCGACGACGCAACTGCGCGACCTCAGCGACGAGCAGCTGTCCGCGCTCGGCACCGGCGCGATCCAGGCGCTGTCCACGCGCGTGATCGGGACACTGACCGATCACCAGCTCGACGTCCTGAGTTCGGACCAGCTGCAAGCCCTCAGCAGTGCCCAGATCCGCGCGCTCTCGACGGCCCAGCTGGCGGCGATGTCGCCGGAGGACCTGAATGCGCTGACGACCTCGCAGTTCGCCGCCTTCACCTCCGCACAGTTCCGCGGGCTGACGACCGAGCAGGTCTCGCAGCTCGAACCCGAGGACTTCGGCGCGCTGAACGCGACGGTGATCCGCTCGCTGAGCAGCGCTCAGGTGCAGGCGCTGGACATCGCCCTGGTGGCCGCCTTCAGCACCTCGCAGTCGGGGGCGCTCAATGCCGCGCAGGTCGGCGCACTGACCGCCGACCAGTTGACGGCGCTATCGTCGCAGGCCTTGCAGGCGATCTCGACGCTGGCGATCCGCGGTCTGAGCGCCGAACAGCTGGACGCGCTGGGCCCGCTCGGCGTGGCCACGCTGCGCGACGGCCAGATCGCCGCGCTGAGCACGGCCCAGGTGCGCAGCCTCGACCATGACAGCTTCAACGCGCTGGGATCACAGCACTTCGCGGCCCTGACCTCGTTCCAGCTGGCCGCGATCTCCACCGACGAGATCGGCGCCCTGGCGCCTGAACTGCTCGCCGGCGTCAAGCCGATGTACCTGACGGCGTTGACGACCGAGCAGATCCACGTGCTGAGCCGCGAGCAGGTCGGCGCCTTCGGCAGCGCGCAGACGGCGTTGCTGGGCACCGGCCAGGTCGCCGCGCTGGCACCGTCGCAGATCGACGCGCTGTCCACCGACGGCGTGCGCGGTTTCACCGTGCAGGCACTGCAAAGCTTCACCACCGACCAGCTCAACGCCCTGGTGCCGGAGCAGTTCGCGGCGATGCGCACCAACCAGCTCGCGTCGCTCACGACCGCCCAGTTGTCCGCGATGGAACAGGCCGACCTGAACGCGCTGGACTCGACGCAGTTCGCGGTCTTCTCGTCGAAGCAGCTTGCGGCATTCACGACGGACCAGATCCATCAGCTGGAGTTCCAGGACGTCGTCGGCCTGAACACGCGCGCGCTGCTGGGCTTGAGCTCCGCCCAGCTGGGTGCGATGAACGTCGACAGCATCGCCTCGTTGAGCAGCGCGCAACTCGCGGCGCTGAGCTCGAAGCAGTTGCTGGGCCTGACGGCGGACCAGATCGATCACCTGAGCACGGCGCAGCTCGCGAGCCTGGGCTCGCAGGCCCTGCTCGGACTGAGCAGCGACCAGTTCGGGTCGCTGGACCTGGACCAGATCGCCGCGCTGTCGGCCAGACAGATCGCCGCGCTGACCTCCTTGCAGATCGCCGCCATGGATCCCACGGCCCTGGCGGCGCTGACGACGCTGCAGTTCGCGGCCTTGCGCTCCTCCCAGCTCGCCGCGTTGAGTGGCACACAGATCGCCGCGCTGGAGACGCAGGACCTCGCCGTCCTGCACACCACCGCGTTGAAGGCGATGGGCTCGGATCAGATTGCCCTGTTCAGCACCGATCAGATCGCGGCGCTGCGGGCGGACCAGGTCGGCTCGCTGAGCTTCCAGCAGGCGGCGGCGATGCACACCGACCAGATCCAGGCGCTGGGCACGGCGCAGATCCTGGGCCTGACGAATGTCCAGGTGCTGGCGTGGACCAGCGACCAGATCGCCGCGCTCGACGCGCAGGATGTGGCGCTGCTGCCCGGCAGGGCCATCCGCGTGATGGACGCCGGCGACTTCGCGGCACTGTCCACCGACCAGGTCCACGCCATGACCAGCACGCAGCTGGTCGAGATGACGAGTACGCAATTGAGCGGCTTCGGCACCGAGGACTACGCGGCGTTGACCTCAGGCGCCTTCCGCATGCTGGGCACGGCGACGCTGAACGCGCTGTCGACCGAGGTCTTCGCCGCGCTGGGCTCGGACCAGATCCACGGCCTGACCACGCAGGCGCTGCGCGCGCTGCACACCGAGGCGATCGCGGCGATGAACTCCGACGCGATCGAGGCGCTGGACAGCCGCCAGGTCGCGTCGCTGACGACGCAGCAGTTGGCGGCGATCACGTCCGAAGCCTTCGCCACGATGTCCAGCGACGACCTGACGGCGCTCAGCCGCGACCAGGCCAAGGCGCTGACGGTGGACCAGATCCATGCCATCGGCAGCGACGCGATCGTCGGCTTCGAGACCCGGGACCTGGCCGCGCTCAGCATGGACCAGGTGCTGGCGTTCAGCACCGAGACCCTCCATGCGATGTCCGGCGCGCAGCTGGACGCGCTGTTCCTGGCCACGCCGATCATGCTGAACCTGGACGGCCACGGCCTCGGGACGGTGTCTGCGGCGCAGGGCGTCAGCTTCGACTTGAACAACACCGGCCATGCCCAGCAATGGGGATGGATGGCGCAGGGCAACGGCCTGCTGGCGCGCGACCTCAACGGCAACGGGCAGATCGACTCGGGCGCGGAGCTCTTCGGCACCGGCACGGTGCTGGCCAACGGCAGGCATGCGGCCAACGGCTACGAGGCCATGCAGGCGATGGACGCCAATGGCGACCATGCGTTGAACGCCCTTGACGCGGGCTTCAGCCAGTTGCGGATCTGGGCCGATGCGAACGGCAACGGCAAGACCGACGCCGGCGAACTCAAGTCGCTGGCGGAACTGGGGATCGTCGAACTGGACCTGAACGCGCGGTCGAGCTCGACCGTCGACCACGGCAACTTGATCGGATTGATCTCCGGCTACAAGACCGCGGACGGCGTGACGCACCAGATGGGTGATGTCTGGTTCGCCAAGGCGACAGACGCCGGTGCGCCCCCAACGGTGCCGGCGGCGTCGGAACTGCTCGCGGCGCCCAAGGCGTCGGAGAACGCGCTGCTGGCCGAGAGCGCGTCGGGGTCCACGGCGGTCGCGCCTGCCACGGAGGCGGCGAACACGGCGAGCCCGGCGAGCACGGGAGACACGGCGGACCACGCCCACACGGCCATGGCGCACGCGGCGCTTTCCGCCCTGCGGCGCCAGGACGACGAGAGCAACGGCAGCGCGCCCTTGCTCTGATCGGCAGCACGCCGCTCCGGCGAAGCGTCCGCATCGCGGAGAGCTTCGCCGTTCACGAACGAACCGCGAACGACAACCTCGGCACTGTCCCAGTCATCTGGCCGCTACGCGTCGAAGGAGGGCGGTCCGACAGTGGTCCGGGACGTTCGGCGCGTGGTCCCGCGATGGAGCACGACGATGCCGTTCAGCCTCTTTGGATGGCGCCCCCGCGGCGCCTCACCTGTTGTCACCGACACGGCGGTGGCAACCTCCGAGGCGGCAGGCGCGCCGCCGTCCGGCGCCGGCGAACGAACCGATGCCTCGTCGGCGTCAGGGAGCGCCCCATCGGCACCGCGGGCCCTGGACCGGTTGCGCCGTCCGTTCGACGCGCTGCGGCTGCGCGCGGCGGTGCCGCGCGTCGAAGTCGTCATGGGCCCGCTCACGATCTCCGGCAGCAACTCGGCCCCGGAGATTTCGTTGAAGGAGCGTCCCCTGGTCTTCCGGGCAACGACGGCCGTCAGTGACAGCGGCCTGAAGGCGGTCGACCGGGACGTCGACGCCGCCGGGCGCAGCGCGGCACGAGGGCTGCCGGCAGGCCGCCGGAGCGCAGTCCGCCCCGGCAACCCGGCCAGCGCGGGCAACCCGGGCAGCGCGGACAGGGCGGGCAGCGCGGCGGGCGGCCACTGCGCCACACAAGATCCAGCCGCCTTCAACGCCGAGATCGCGCGGATGTTTCCGGGCACCTCGCCATCGACCCGGCTCGCCGCAAGCCGGCTGGCGACCCTGCTGCGCGATCACCCGAACCCCGACCCGATCGGGCGTCCCGACGGCCACCGGCTGCGCCATGAGCAAGCCCTGCTGATCGCCACCGTGCTCCGCACGGCCACCGCCGATCCGGCGCAGGCCTTGCAGGTCTATCAGCGCCTGCGCCTGGAGACGCCGCCGGCGCTGGACGATCTGTCTGCCGGGGGCACCGAGGAGGCTGCCTCGCCGGCGCCGGCCGATCTGGGTCGTGGCTCTCCAGCGGTCGCGCGCATGACGCACGAGGCGCGTCGCGCGTTGGCGGCGACGGCCGGCGGTTTCCAGGCGCTGCTCGACCTGCAGGGGCTGGCCTTGCCGCCGGCCGGCGATCCGCGCCGCGGCCGCGCCGAAGAGGCGCTCGAGCTGTACAAGCTCGGCCTTCGCGCCGAGGAAGCCCTGCTCGCCTCGGGCCTCGACGTGAAGGGCACCCGGTCGATGGCCGACATCCGCGCCGCCCTCGACGCGCATCCGCAACGGCGCGAATGGCTGGACGGCAGCCGTCTGGGCACCGGCAACGCGCGCCGGAGTTCCCGGGGACCGCACGAGCCGGAGCATCCCGCCACGCTGGCCGCCCAGGCCTTCGTGTACGCCACGGACAACCTGCGGCGCGCGCCCGGACAGAGCGAGAGGCACCGCGAATTCAAGCCCGCCTATGTCGCCTTGCGCAACGGCTTCACGGAAAGCGGCCAGGGTTCGGACTTCCATCTGATGGCCAAGCGCCTGCGCAAGTTCGTCACCTACATCGACCTGGCCTGCAAGACGCCCGACGGCGAGCTGCCGACGACCGCGCACAAGGCCCGGCTGCCGCTGCATCTGCTGCGACGCCTCGCCGGCAAGGACAAGTCGCCGCTGGAGACCTTGCTGAAGGCCGGCCCCATCGAGACGGCCGCCACCATCAAGACACCGCAAGGCGAGATGGACACGCGCCGGGATGCGAAGCGCCTGCAGCAGAGCTTCAACGCCGCCTCGCCGGCCGAGCGTCGCGACCTGCTGCGCCAGGTGATGAACGCCGTCACCACCGGTCGTCTCGGCACCTACAGCGATGGCCGCCGTCATGCCGTCGGCGTGACGGCGGGGTATGGCCTCGCCAGCGTCGCCGGCCTGGGCGGGCTGAGCACCGGCATCACCCCGGTGGTCGAGGTGAGCGCCGAGCGTTCGCGCGCCGCGGTCTTCAGGGCCGGCATCGCCGAGACCGGCACCCTCTACCTGGGCAGCGAACGGAAGTTGAACGGCTCCGTCGGTGCGGGCGTGCGGGTCGGCGCGGAAGTCGGTCCGCTCGTGAACGTGTCCGCCCAGGCCATGGCCCGGATCGGCGGGTCGCATCTGGTCTCGCGGGGGTTGATGATCCGCACCCGCAAGGAGGGCAGCGACCATGAGCGCCTGCCGGCCGCTCAGGCCGACGCCTTCAAGGCGACCGGCTGGCAGCGCATGAACGAATTGGTCATCAATTCGATCTTCCAGATCGCCGGTCAAGGCAAGACCGACCGCCCGGCCCATGGCGGCGCCATGTGGGCGCAGATGGTGGACCGGCTGGGTGATTTCCGCGACATCTCGTTCGGATGGAACGAAGCCAAGGCCGTCACCGCGGACGTGTCCGTGTCCCTCGATGCGACGGCCTCCGTGACGCTCGCGCCGGGCGTCACCGCCGCGGCGTCGGCGGGCCTCGGCCTGAAGCGCACCCTCTTCGACCGCAAGCAGACGAGGGACGCCGCCGGCACGGCCCGCAGCGTGCAGGCGGAACAAGGCTCACGCAGCGCCTTGCGCGCCGGCGCGAGCCTGGGGATCGGCCATCCCGCGCTGGCCACGCCGTCCGGCCGCGGCGTTGCGCTGTTCGGACGCCATCGGGTCGGTGTGGAGACGGAACTGGTGATCCAGGCGCAGAACGGACTCGTCCGCCTTGTCACCGAGGAGGGCCGGCTCCGTCCGGAGCTCTCGATCCGAAGCCGGGAGTTCGGCGTCCGCGACGACTTCATCCGGGCGATGAATGCCCAGCGCACCCGATGGGCCGCCGCCCTGGAAGACCGGGGCGCCGACGACGGGGCCGGCAGCGGAGATCGGAAATACGACGATTTCATGCGCCAGTTGGTCAATCTGTCTCCCGCCGGCGGCCGCGTGTACCAGGAACGTCAGATCCTGGCGCCGGAAGCCGCCGAGGCGATCAATGCCTGCATGGATCGCCTCGCCGTGCTGCAGCGGCCACTGCCGCAGGGAACGCCGCAGGATCCGGGCGTGCTCGAACAGGTGGCGGGCCTCCAACGCGAGATCGCCGCCCTGGTCGCGGAGCCTGCCCACTGGCTGCCGGATCAACTGGCCGTGATCCAGTCGATGCAGGCGGCGGGCACCTGGTCGGGCGGCGTCGATACCGGCGTCACGATGCAGCCGGGCAACGGCAGCGGCGCGGACCGGCTGCTCGGCGGCGGCCGGCTGGCCGTGGCCGGCAGGATCCGGACGGCCGTCGGCGGGCAGGTCCTGCTCGCGCTGGACGCCACGGCCGTTCGGGGCGCGACACCCGACGCCACGCTGTCCGGACGACCTGACGAAGCACGTCTGTCGTCGATGCCCGTCTTCTCCGGCGCGGCCCTGCATGACACGATCGCCCTGGCGCACTGAGACGTCGGCATCCCCTGCTCCGCGCGGAGTTGACCGCTCCCCGTCCCCCTTATCCCGGCATGGCCTCGCTCGCGGCGCGACACAATGGCCCCAAAGATCGGATGGGAAGGCCGACGCCCGCGCGGGCGCACGACCTGGGCATCCAAAGGGGATTCCGCGTTGAAAACACTGTGCATCGAAGGCTGGCGGGGGGTGAACCACTCCATCGCGATGGTCAACCAGAACCAGATCCTGGAGATGGTCAAGGACCCGCGGTTCGAGCTGTTCCACAAGGACGCGCCCTTCTTCATGCCGCACTGGGACAAGAGCAAGCTGGACTCCGGCTTCGCGCCCGAGGAGCGCGCCCTCATCGACGGCCTGCCCGATCCCGGCGACCGCGTGATGGACGTGCGCCTGCGCATCGCCTCGCCGGTGCGGCTGGGCGATCCGGCGTGCGCGCGTCGCAACGCCACCTTCGTGGTCACCGAATTCGGCCTCTCCGGCAAGAGCTTCGACCCGCCCGAGATGGCGCCGGCGACGCTGACGCAAGGCGACGACATCGTCGTGACGCCGACCCGCTGGTCCAAGGCGCGGCTGGTGGACTACGGCTTCGAGGCGGACAAGGTCCTGGTGGTCCCGCACGGCTACAAGACCGACACCTTCTTCCCGATGACGCCCGAGCAGCGCCAGACCGCGCGCGCGGCGCTGGGCATGCAGCCGCATGAGACCGTCTTCACCAACGTCGGCGTCGCGACCTGGAACAAGGGCATCGACCTGCTTCTGCTGGCCTTCGCCGAACTGCGGCTGCAGGGCCTGCCGGTGCGCCTGATCCTCAAGGACCACCAGGGCCTGTACGGCATCGGCGTCGAACGCGTCTTCGCCGAACTGGCGGCGCGCGCGCCGCAGCTGAACTCGCCGCAGGTGCGGGACGGCATCGCCATCCTGTCCACCAGCCTCAACCTGCCGCAACTGCGCTCGCTGTACGCGCTGTCCGACGCCTATGTCTCGCCCTACCGCGCCGAGGGCTTCAACCTGCCGGTGCTGGAGGCGATGGGCTGCGGCACGCACGTGATCGTCAGCGGCGGCGGCGCCACCGACGACTTCACGCCGCCCGAGCTCTGCCACCGCCTGCACAGCCGCCCCGGCACCGACGCCGACGCCCCGCAACCGGTCGGCGCCTTCGTCGTCCCCGATCTGGAGGACCTGCGCGAATCGATGCTGCAGGTCGTCGAGCAACGCCTGACCCCGGCCTCGCGCCGGGAGGCGGCCCGGCTGCGGCTGGCCCAGCGCTTCTCCTGGGCCACGGTGACCAAGCAGCTGCTGGACCTGCTGTGACATGAGCGCCCTGCCCGCCCACCTCACCGCCAGCGGCACCCGGCCCAGCATCGCCGTCGCCATCGTCGACACCGACCTGCACGTGCTCGCGCGACAGGCGCTGCTGCACAGCATGCGGGCGATGGAGCAGCAGGGGCTGCCCTTCAGCCAGGTGCTGATCTACTCTGACAAGCCCGAGCTCTGGCCCGGCCTGCCGGTGATCCCGGTGCCGACGCTGCGCTCGATCGCCGAGTACAACCTGCTGATCACCCGCGAACTGGCCAGGCACCTCAGCACGGACCATGTGCTGGTGATCCAGTACGACGGCTTCGTGCTCAACGCCGACCAGTTCTCCCCGCACTTCCTGCACTACGACTACATCGGCGCGCCCTGGCCCAACTACGAGGTCAACGAGGTCGGCAACGGCGGCTTCTCGTGGCGCTCCAAGCGGCTGGTCCATGCGGTCGCGCAGCTCGACTACCCGGATCCGACCGAGGCCGAAGACCTCTACATCTGCCGCACGATGCGCGAGACGCTGGAACGCGCCGGCTGCCGCTTTGCACCGAAGGCGATCGCCGCGCACTTCTCGGTCGAGTTCCCGTCGGTGCCCTACCCGACCTTCGGTTTCCACGGCATCTTCCACCTGCCCAGTGTCTACCGCGAGATGCCCGATTTCCTGCTGGACCACCTCTCCGACCGCATCGTCAAGACCCGCAGCGGCTTCCTGCTGCCCGGGCTGCAGGCGGTCTCCCCCGAGGCGGCGCAGAAGCTGCAGGCCCGGCTGGCCACTCTCTCGAAAGCCTCCCCATGAACGCGAAGAAGCAGATCGTCATCCTGATCCCCCATGGCGTGCAGACCGGCGGCCCGGAAGCGCTGCACCAGCTGTCGGACTCGCTGATCCGTCAGGGACACGACGCCCGCGTCTGGTACGTGCTGCCGACCGACCTGCCGGCGATCGACGACCTGTTCCGCCGCAACGGCCTGACGGCCGGCACGGCGCTGAAACTGCAGCCGCGGCCCAACACCGTGGCCGATTACGAGAAGTACCAGGTGCGGCTGGCCGAGGAGATCGCGATGACGCCGGACACCTGCGTCGTCCTGGCCGAGACCTATGTGCACTGGCTGCGCTATTTCCAGCCCTGCACGCCCATGGTCTGGTGGCTGAGCATCGACAACGCCTTCGAGTACCTGTCGGTCAACAAGATCAACCTCAACCTGCTGCGCAGCGAGCGGGTGCTGCACACCTACCAGTCCGGCTACGCGCACGAGGTGATCCGTGCGCTGGGTTGTCTGCGCACGCTGCCGCTGTCGGACTACACGCCG
The DNA here is from genome assembly GCA_966211105.1 of uncultured Burkholderiales bacterium. Classification (GTDB taxonomy): domain Bacteria; phylum Pseudomonadota; class Gammaproteobacteria; order Burkholderiales; family Burkholderiaceae_C; genus Roseateles. The sequence continues at coordinate 12,239 of CBIHMU010000014.1, read as the reverse complement.
GCCAAGCCGGCGCCGGCCCCGGGCGAACCGGTCTTCGCGACCGCGGACAAGACGGACATCGCGCTGAACGCCAACCACAAGGTCGTCTACGACGTCGGCGCGATCGCGGCACGGCTGGAGGCCGAGAACGGCTGCAAGGTCCACCTGATCCGCGGCCTGACGCGCGCTCAGGTCTACGAGGCGCTGGGGCGCAGCCGGCTCTTCATCGACCTGGGCACCTTCCCCGGCAAGGACCGCCTGGCGCGCGAGGCGCTGATGCGCGACTGCTGCGTCTTCGCGCTGGACGTCGGCGCCGCCCGCGACTACGCGCTGCCCGGCGAGTGCTACTTCAAGCCGGACCAGGTCGACCAGGTCTTCGCCGGCGCGCACGAGCTGATGCGCAACTTCCCGCTCTACCTGGACCTGTCGCGGCCCGCCCAGCAGGCGGTCCAACGCGAGCGGATGATCTTCGAGCGCGAAGTCGCCGGGCTGGCGCACGCCTTCGGCGTCTGAGGCCCGCGGAGCCCGGCCGAGGCCGTTCGAGCCGGCGGCATCGGTGTTTTCGCTGATGCCCGCGCTCCCTCCCTGCGGATGTAGGTGATCCCCGCACACGCGATTCGGCGCCATGGCCATTGAGAAACGCCCGCCGAGCGCCGAAGATCACCCTGGGACCGACACCACGGGTTCCGCATCCATCAGGGGGATAACAAATGAACTTCTCAGGCCTCAAGGTCAAGACCAAGTTGTGGGCGGGTTTCGGCGTGATGGCGGTGATCGTCGCCGCCGTCTCCGGCGCGGCGCTGCACTGGCTGAACCAGTCGAGCTCGCGCGTCGAGAACTACCTGAGCGGCGTCGCCGCCCGGGAGCGGCTGGTGATCGCGGTGCAATCGGCGGCGAAGTCGCGGGCCATCGCGGCCCGCAACCTGGTGCTGGTCACGACGCCGGAGGACCGGACGAAGGAACTCGCCGCCGTCACGCAGTCGCATGAGGAGGTGAGCCGGTCGCTCGCGACCTTGAAGTCGCACCTGGCCGCCGCCACGGATGCAACCGCGCAGGATCGGACGCTGTTCGACAAGGTGGCGGCGATCGAGGAACAGTATGGCAAGGTCGCGTTGGCGATCGTCGGCCTGGCCAACGACGGCAAGCGCGACGACGCGGTCGCCAAGATGAACGCGGAATGCCGCCCGCTGCTGGCGGCGCTGCTGACCGCCACCGGCGATTTCATCCACTACGAGGATCAACGCTCCGCCGCCGAGACCCAGGAAGCAACCGAGCTGTTCACCAAGGGTCGCCTGCTGCTGATGACGACGGCGGTCCTCTCGGCCGCGGTGGCCGGCCTGCTGGGCTGGATGATCAGCCGCGCGGTGACGGCGCCGCTGAACCGCGCGATCAAGGTCGCGCAATCGGTGGCCGACGGCGACCTGCGCGACGAGATCCACGTCGACGGCCGCGACGAGCTCAGCCAGCTGCTGACGGCGCTGAAGGCCATGAGCGGCAACCTGTCGACGATGGTGACCCACGTGCGCCAGGCGGCGGACGGCATCGCCACCGCCTCCACGCAGATCGCCAGCGGCAACCACGACCTGTCCAGCCGCACCGAGACCCAGGCCAGCGCGCTGCAGGAGACGGCGTCCTCGATGGCCCAGATGACCGAGACGGTGCAGGTCAACGCCGAATCCTCGCGCAAGGCGACGGGGCTGGCGGGCGCCGCGGCGCAGGTCGCGGGCCAGGGCGGCGAGGTGGTGCATCGCGTGATGACCACGATGGAGGCCATCACCGGCTCCAGCAAGCGGATCGGCGACATCACCAGCGTGATCGACGGCATCGCGTTCCAGACCAACATCCTGGCGCTGAATGCGGCCGTCGAGGCGGCGCGCGCCGGCGAGCAGGGCCGCGGCTTCGCGGTCGTGGCCAGCGAGGTGCGGGCGCTGGCGCAGCGCAGCGCGCAGGCGGCCAAGGAGATCAAGACGCTGATCTCGGATTCGGTCGCGACGGTCGATGCCGGCGCGGTGCAGGTGCAGGAGGCCGGGCGCACGATGGACGAGGTGCTGACGCAGGTCCGCAAGGTCACCGATCTGATGGGCGAGATCAGCGCCTCCACCGACCAGCAGACGCATGGCATCGTGCAGGTCAACGAGGCGGTGGCGGCGATCGACCGCGGCACGCAGCAGAATGCGGCGCTGGTCGAGCAGAGCGCCGCCGCGGCGGAGAGCCTGCGCCAGCAGGCGATGGCGCTGACCGAGGCGATCTCGCGGTTCAAGGTCCGGGGCATGGCCGCCGCCTGACAGCGTCATCCCTACAACCGTAAAACCGGAAATCCGGAAAACCGAAATGGGAGCCTTCAAGGCTCCCGTTTTTCATTCATTCGTCGGCATCGATCTGGTGCAGATCGGTCCCGGGTGCGATCGCCGGACGCGAGCGCGGAAACTTGTTGCAACCGACTTTGAACCTGCTGCCTCGCAGCATAGAGTCGGCGGGTGTTCTGCCAGCTCGTGAGGTCCAGCATGAGTTCAATTGCCATGACGGTGTTCCTCGACTCCTCGCCCGGGGAGCTTGTCGACCTGCCGCACGCCGGCTCCGGCCTGGAGCATCCGCTCGTCTTCGACAGTGCCGCGCGCGAGATCCAGCAGCTGGCCGCCGACGGCCGGGCCGAGGTCGTCCAGCAACGCGTGAGCACCGTGGGCGACGAGTCGCTCATCGAGGCGCTGCGTTTCCGGCGCATCGCCTGACCCTGCCCCGACCCCGCCCGACCCCACCTGACGCCGCCTGACGCCGGGCCGCGCTCCGGCGCGGGCTCTCCGCCAGCCCGTCAAGGGGCGGCGTCGCTTGCCGCGAGTGCCGTCTGCATGCGCGCGCGCATCTCCGCGATGCGGCGTCGTTTTTCTTCCCCCTTGGCGAGTTGCTCCGGCGGCAGGCCCATCGCGCGGCCCTGCTCGATCTGCTGGTCGAGCCGCGGCAGTTCGCGGTCGGCGGCGTCGACGAAGGCGCGTTGCGTCGCCTGGTGCCGGTCCTGCTCGCGTCGCGCATAACCCTGGTGATCGTCGAGTTGCCAGGCCGGCGTTGGCGCCGTGTCCGCCGAGCGCTGGATCGGGGGCGCGCGGTCGTCTCCGGCGACGCGGGAGTCCGCGAGGCTCCATGCCGCCGGCACCGCCGTGCCCGGCGCGGACGCGGGGGCCGAGGCCGGCGCGGCGGCGTTCGATGCAGCGTTCGAGGCGGCGTTCGCTTCGAACGTTGACGAGGCTGCCGCCTCGCGCATCGGCACCACGCCTTCACGTTCAGCCGGCGTCGCCACCGCCAGGGCAGACGATGGCCCCGCCGATGCCGCAGCCGCGGCATCGCTCGTCCGGGCACGCCCGCCGACCGCGTTCCACGCAATGGCGAGCGCCACCGCGCCCGCCAGCGCCAGCGCCAGGGCCAGGGCCAGGGCCGCCGCGACCTTCAGGTCGATGCGGCCCAGTCGCCGGAGGGGCCGCGCGTGACGCTGCCGCGATCGGGTCTCAATGCGCATGCCCATGCCCCTTGCCCTCGGTCATCGGGCCTTGTGGCTGGAAGGCAGTCTCCGGCGGCAGGATGCCCGGCGCCCACTGCAAGCCTGCCGCCGCCAGGAGATCGGCCTGCCGTTGCCGCCAGCGCGCGCCCAGCTTCTCCAGGGCGATGGCCTGCCGTGCCTCGTGGCGGACCGTCTCGCTGTCGGCGGGATGATGGCCGCGTGTCACCGAGAGGGCCTGCACCCGCTCCCAGCCCTGGCCGTCGGGATGGCGGATCGGCGGCGACGCCTGGCCCGCGGGCCAGGCTTGCAGCAGGTCGAGCACCCAGGCGTCGACCTCGGCCTGCGGCCGGGCCTCCCCCAGGCGCCACGCGACCGGTCTCACGCCCGGCCGCCCCCGCAGATCCGAACCTGGCGCGGCATCGCCGCAGTCCGTGCGATCGTCGCAACGCAGGCTCAGGCCTGCCACCGACTCCAGGCGTTCGAAACTGTCCAGATGTGCGCGGTAGTACGCCGCGATCTCGTCCGCGCTCACCGCCGTCGCCAACGCGTCCCGAGGCGGCGCATCCCCATGTGGATCGCCCGTCAGGCCCTGCCAGCGCTGCCACGCCAGCTTGCGCTGCCGGGCTTCGATGATCCGCCGGACGAAGTCGAGTTCGGCCTCGCTCCAGCCACTCCGGCGATGCAGCCATTGCTCGACGTAACGCTCCCGCAGCAGTTGCCGGGCCTGGGCCTGCGCGAACGCCAGGTCGCCGCCGCGCAGGAGTCGACGGCCCTGCACGTTCTGCAGCGGCCAGACATCGGCCACGGTGATCGCGCCGGCCGGCGTGTCGCCGTAGGCGCGATGCCGCAGCAGCACGAGGCGCGCCGCGGCGATGCGCTGCACATCGTCGAGGGCCTCGTCCATCCGCAGGCGATCGCCCTGCCCGACCGACCACAACGACCGCCAGGCCTGCGCATCGACGGCCGACGGCAACGCCGGTGCCGACGACTGCCAGTCGTGCTCGATGCGCTCGGGCCAGACCTGCTGCAGGGTCGCGAGCCATTGGCGTCGCACGTCGACCTCCGGTGCGAAAGCCACCCGCCTGCTCGCGAACAAGTCCGCGTCGCCGACCTCGCGCGCCGCCGCGTCGCCCATCAGCAGGTCGATCGCCAGATGCCGCGTCAGTTCGGGGAGCGTCAGGTCCGGCTGCTCGCGCCGGGCGAGCCGCCACAGCGCCTCGGTCGGCCGGCGCGGGATCACGTCGTCGCCGACACGGGCGATCCAGCTCGATGCATCGGCGGCCGCGTCGATGGGCACGGCCGCGATGCCGCCGTGCACGGGCAGCAGCGCCCCGGCGGCAAGCGCCAGCGCGGCCACCACCACCGTCGCCGCGGCGCGCGAGGTCCGCCCGCTCACAGCCGTTCGGCCGCGCGATTCAACAGATGGACCACCATCGCGATCGCATGCGGCACGACCACGCGTCCCACGTCCCGACGCACCGCATGGTCGGTCGTCGACAGCACCTGCCCGCCGCGGCTGTACGAGATCTGCCCCCCCTGGCGCAACAGCGGACGGATGTCGCCGGCCGTCGCGGCCAGCGGCGTGTAGCTGCCCAGCGCCGCGGTGACCAGCGCATCGGCGTTCAGCGTCTCGCTGTCGTAATAGTCCTTGACCCAGGTCTCCCAGCCGGCGTGGTTCAACGCGGACGTCGTCCAGGTGTGATGCGGCTGCAGCAGGTCGGTCGTGTGCATCACGAAGCCCAGGCTCTGCACGGTGGGCCGGGCCAGGAACTGCGACCACCAGTACTGGCCGAGGTTGTCGATCGGCTGGAACGGCGCCTTCTCGAAGTCCGCATACATCGACGCGCTCGACGATCCGCCCTGGCGGTAGTTGGCTTCCGTCAGCCCGTACGAGTTGTACTTGCTGCCGTCGCTGAACCAGCCCTTCATGCCGCCCTTGCCGTCGTCCAGGTGGTCGCCGACCAGCCAGGCGGCGGCCAGGTCGTCGATGTCGCCCTTGACCGTGAGCTTGGCGTAGTTGTAGCCGCCGAAGGGGTTGCCGTGGACGTCCGGCCCCTGCGTGCGGTTCTGGAAGTGCCAGTACGAGGTGTAGTTGACGATGCCCGAGCCCAGCCCCCACACCGGCGCGAGCACGCAATCGCCCGTCACGGCGCCGCAGAGGTAGGTGTCGGCGAAATCGTCGACGTCGTAGGCGCCCTGGCCCAGTTGCTCCGCGAACTGGTCGATGGTGTAGCCGGCGCGTGTCACGCCGGCCAGCAGCTTGGCGTAGTTGGTGGTGTCCGCATGCCGCTGCATGTAGCGGACCGCATCGATGGCGATGCGCTTGTGGGTGTCCTGGGCGAAGGCGTTGGCGTCGGTCTGGTGGACGAGCCCCGCCGCCACGGCGGTCAGTAGCAGGATGGATCGCATCGAAGTCTTCCCTGATGGTCCCGAATGCCGCGTGCTTTCCGCACGTCGAAATATGGGCACCGATGTTCGGGGAAACGCATGACGATCCGGTGAAGACTTCGTCCGACGCCGGGGTTCTCCCTGTCCCCCGACGTCGGGACGCCGGGACGCCAGCACGCACGAACGCCGGCACGTCGACCGCCGTGCGCTCGCCGGCCGGGGCGTCACGGGGTCAGGACTTGCACCGACGGGGCATGCCGTCGGGTCAGGTCTTGCCCGGTTTGCCCATGAGTTTGCCGACCGCCTTGTCGACGGTCTTGTTCGCCGTCTTGTCCACCTTCTTCGAAGGCGGCTTGATCGCCGGCCGCGCATTGCGCACCCGGTTGGCAAGGAACACTTCCCCGATATCCAAGGTGCTCTCGTGTCCCACATGCTTCGCGCACGTGGTCAGCCAGCCGTCGGCCGCCGCGCGGCCGAGACCGAACAAGGTCGTCAGCAGCCGCGGATCGGTGTTGAGCTTGCTGGACGCTCCGAACTGCGCCAGCCCGCCCTCGTCGGCCACGCGATGCAGGCGCATCTGCTTGTAGCGTGTGGGATCGATGCGCTGGTCGCGCAGCAGCCGCTGCACGAAGTGGATTGCCCGCAACTCGGCCACCAGGCTGGCGTTGAACGTGATCTCGTTGATGCGATCGTCGATCTCGGTGGAGGTCCGCGGGATGCCGTCGTGCTGGCGCGGATTGATCTGGATCAGCAGCACGTCGTCCGACTCGGTGCCGTAGACCAGCGGCCACAGCGCCGGGTTGCCCGAGAAGCCGCCGTCCCAGAACGGCTCGCCGTCGATGACGACCGTCTGCGCGCTGTGCGGCAGGCAGGCCGAGGCCATCAATGCCTCGATGCTCAGGTCGTCGCCGTTGAACACGCGCGGCTGCCCGGTACGCACCGAGGTCGCCGTGACGAAGACCTTGATCGGTCCGGCGTGCAGCGCGTCGATGTCGACATGTCGACGCACGATGTCGCGCAGCGGATCGAGGTTGAAGGGATTGAGCTGGTACGGGCTCCACAGCCGCAGCCACGCGTCCCAGGCGGCGATCCCGGGCCAGGCGCTGCGGTTGAAGACCCAGGCGGGTGTCTCGAACGCCGCCGTGGTGGCCGGCCCCTTGGCCTCGCCCACGAGACCGAAACACGCGGGCACGCCGGAGACGTCCTGCCAGAAGCGCGACAGCGCCTGCCGGGCCCCGAGCGCGCCGCCCCGCGCGAAACCGGTGGCCATCACGGCGGCGTTCATCGCGCCGGCGCTGGTGCCGGAGACGCCGTCGATGCGCAGCGAGCCGTCCTCGAGCAGCCGGTCCAGCACGCCCCAGGTGAAGGCGCCGTGGGAGCCGCCGCCCTGCAGGGCGAGGTCGATCGGACGGGGCGATGTCGGCATGGCGTGAAGGCGCGAGGGACGCTCGCGCGGCTGCGTTGGAACCAGCAGCCTACCTTGGCGGCGGATCGTTCGGCAGCCAGCGCCTGTGGATCGCCTGGAAGCTGCCGTCGCGCTTCATCTCGTTGAGTTGCGACTGCCAGGCGTGGAGGGTCCCCATCGGCGTGCTGCGCGAGAACGCGATGTAGCCGTCGCTGGCGGCGAAGCTGAACACCTCTTCCAGCGCATCGCGCGCGACCCCGGCCTGCACCAGGGTCTGGGGCATCGACAGCTTCTCCGCGGCGAACAGGGGCGCCCGACCGGCCGCCAGCATGCGCACGCCCTGGATCGGATCGCTGATCTGCTGCAGGTTGCGGAAGCCGGCCGACTGGAGCTGCGTCAGCGTGTACCAGTCCCGCACGACCAGCACCTTGGCCGCGCGCTTCGCCTCGGCCAGCGAGCGCAGCCGGAGGCCGCTGCCGGCCTTCGCGTAGAAGGTGCTCTGGAAGGTGACGATCGGTCCCACCCACTGGAAGAGCTTCTCGCGCTCGGGGATGCGGGCCATCGAGAACAGCGCCGCCGGCGGACCGTCCTGCGCTTCGCGGAAGGCGCGGGCCCAGGGCATGAACTCGATCGGCAGCGACTGCCCGAGCCGCTTCTGGATCGCCTGCACGATGTCCACGGAGAGGCCGCGCGGCTGGCCGAACTCGGTGAAGTTGATCGGCGGGAATTCCTCGCTCAGCAGTCGCAGCGACGCGGACGGCGCACCGCCGGACGACGCGACGGTCGCGGTCGTGGTGGAGGCCGTCAGCGGCGCGGTCAGCGCGGGCGGTGGGGTCGATGTCGAAGCCGACCCCGGCCCGAGGGCCGGAGGCGGCAACGTGGCGCGGCCGGCGGCGTGTGCGCCGCTGAACCAGGCCAGACCCGCCAGGGTCAGGTGTCGTCGATGCATCCGCGAATCAGGTAAGGCGTTCGAACCATGATAGGCGGCGGTAACGAAATGTCTCCCACGCCTCGGGGAGAAAGCGACACGCACGCTGCGCATTCGTGCGCAGACGCGGGCGGGGAAAACACCGAGCCGCGTTGTCGCCCGCGCGTCAGGCGATCAGGTCAGGCGACCGCGTCATGCACTCCGGTCATGCGCTCGCGTCATGCACCCGCATGCCACCCTCACTTGCCGCCGCGCAGCTTCGCCAGCTGCGCCTGCGTGTCGTTCCACAGGTCCATCCCCACCTGCGTCGCCACGCCGGCGTTCACGCGGGTCAGCTTGTCGCGCATGCGCGCGGTTTCCGCCGGGCTCAGCTCGTTGACGGCCATGCCCTTGGTCTTCAGCTCGGCCAGCGCCTTGGCGGCCTCGTCGCGGGTGTCCTTGCGCTCGAAGTCGCGGCTCTTGACCGCGGCCTGCTGCAGCACCGCCTGCTCGTCCCTGGACAGGCCGTCCCAGAACTTCCTGGACACCGTCACGATCCACGGGCTGTAGACGTGGTTGGTCACCGTCAGGTACTTCTGCACCTCGTAGAACTTGGCCGACAGGATGGTGTTGTACGGGTTCTCCTGGCCGTCGACGGCGTTGGTCTCCAGCGCGGTGAACAGTTCCGAATACGGCAGCGGGACCGCGTTCGCGCCCAATTGCTTGAAGCTGTCCAGGAACACGCTGTTCTGCATCACGCGCAGCTTGATGCCGTTCAGGTCTTCCAGCTTGTTGACCGCGTGCTTGCTGTTGGTCAGGTTGCGGAAGCCGTTCTCCCAGTAGACCAGGCCGACCAGGCCCTTGTCGGTGAGCTTGGCCTTCACCTTGTCGCCGACCGGTCCGTCCAGCAGCGCGTCGGCTTCGCGGACGTTGTTGACGAGGAAAGGCGTGTCCCACAGCGCCATTTCCTTGGCGATGCCGACCAGCGTCGCGGTCGAGCCGACCATCATCTCCTGCGCGCCGCCGATCAGGGCCTGCTGCATCTGCGTGTCCGGTCCGAGCGCGGCGCCGCCGATCGCGCGGATCTTCATCTTGCCGCCGGAGAGCTTGGCGACCTCGTCGGCGAAGACCTTGACCGCGCGGCCCTGGTTGCTGTTCTCGGCCAGACCGTAGCCGAAGCGGATCAGGCGCGGCTTGATGTCGGCGGCCTGCGCGGGCAGCGCGGCGGCCAGCATCGCGGCGCTCAGCGCCGTCGCGGCGGTCAGGATCTTGCGGCGGGTGTTCAGGCTCTTCAGGCTCATGCTTGTCTCCTTGAGGGAACGGGTCTGGACGGGTTCTTCGACGGTCATCTCGACAGCCTCAGCGCATCCACTTGACGGGCGCGGTCACGAGTTCGGGGAACGCGGTGAACATCACGAGGATCAGCGTATACGTGATGAGGAACGGGTTCACGCCCTTGATGACCTGGTGCATCGACAACCGGCCGACGCCGGCCACGACGTTGAGCACCGTGCCCACCGGCGGCGTGATCAGCCCGATGGCGCCGTTGAGCACGAACATCAGGCCGAAGTACACCGGGTCGATGCCGGCCTTGACGGCGATCGGCAGCATCACCGGGGCGAAGATCAGGATCGTCGGCGTCAGGTCCAGCGCGGTGCCGATGACGACGAGGATCAGCATCATCAGCGCCATCAGCAGCCGCGGCGAGTCGATCAGGCCGCCGAGCCAGCCGGTCAGCACCCCCGGCAGGTCGGCCAGCGTGATCATGTAGCTCGCGACCTGCGCGCCGGCGCACAGGAACATCACGATCGCCGTCGTCTTGGCCGCGCGGACCAGCACGCCGTGCAGGTCGCGCAGGCTCATCTCGCGGTGCACCGCGAAGCTGATCACCAGCGCGTAGAAGGCGGCCACGACGGCGGCTTCGGTGGGCGTGAACACGCCGGTCTTCATGCCGCCGATGATGATCAGCGGCATCAGCAGCGCGAAGAAGGCCTTGGCGGTGGCCCGCAGGCGCTCGGCCATCGGCATCGGCGTGCCCGGCGGCAGGTCGATCTTGCGCAGCTGCAGCTTCCACGCGATCAGCAGGCCTGCGCCCATGAAAAGGCCGGGCACGATGCCCGAGATGAACAGCGCCGAAATCGACGTATTGGTCGTCACGCCGTAGATCACGAAGGGCATCGACGGCGGGATGATCGGCGCGATGATGCCGCCCGAAGCGATGAGGCCGGCGGAGGTGCCCATCGGATAGCCGTGGCGCTGCATCATCGGCAGCAGGATGGTGGCGAGCGCGGCGGTGTCGGCCAGCGCCGAGCCGCTCATGCTGGCCATCAGGACCGCGGCGCCGATGGCCACGAAGCCCAGCCCGCCGCGGATGTGGCCGACCCAGGCCTGCGCCATCTCGATGATGCGCCGGCTGATGCCGCCGGCGTTCATCAGCTCGCCGGCGAGGATGAAGAACGGGACGGCCAGCAGCGGGAAGCTGTCGATGCCGGCGACCAGGTTCTGCGCGAGCAGCTGGGTGTCCCAGAAGTCGAGCGCCCAGGCCATGCCGGCGCCGGTCAGCACCAGGGCGAAGGCCATCGGGATGCCCAGGCCCATCAGCAGCAGCATGCCGACGGAGAAGACGATGAAGGCGAGTGCTTCGTTGCTCATGATGGATGCGCCCTGCCCTTATTCGACGTCCGACTCGTGCTCGAGGTCGAGCGGCCGGTTGCGGATCAATTCCCACAGCGCCATGACGGCGATGGCGACGCAGGACAGCAGCGCGGGCAGCGGCAGCAGCGCGTTGGAATAGCCCAGCACGACCGACCGGCTGTCCATGCCGACGACGACCTGCTGCCAGGCGCCCCACGCCACCAGTCCCGCCGCGAAGATCACCGCGATGCGGATCAGCGCCGTGATGGCGCGCAGGGCGGCGGGCTTCTTGCGCAGCGGCAGCAGCAGGCTGGTGAAGGCCATGTGCTCGCCGAGCGGATAGGCGGCGGTCGCGCCGATGAACACCATCCACACGAAGAGCAGACGCGAGAGTTCCTCGCTCGCGTTGATGCCGCTGCCGAAGCCGTAGCGCAGCACGACGTTGATGAACACGGCCAACGCCATGACGCCCAGGCACAGCGCCATCGCGGCTTCGCTGACGGTCTGCAGGCGGGAGCGGCGCGGCGCCGCCGCCGAGGCGCTTGAAGCGGCGGGAACGTCCGATGCGGGCCTCGTCATGGTCCGGTCTCCTGATTGTTGTGCGGGGTCAGCAGTGCGAGCGCCTGATCGACCTGTTGCGCCAGACTCAGCGTCGCGGGGACGGTGATGACACCGGGTTCGCCGACGGGCGATTCCAGCGTGGCGAACTGGCTGTCGACCAGCGTGGTCGAGAAGAAGTGTCGGTCGGCGCGTTCGGCGACGCGCTGCAGCGCGAGCGCCCGGTCGATGTCGATGAACACGAAGCGCAGCGCCGGACAGGCGCCGCGCAGGCGGTCGCGGTAGGCGCGCTTGAGCGCGGAGCAACTGAGGACGACCGGCGACTGCTCGGCGAGCATCTGCCCGAGCCGTTCCAGCCAACCCCAGCGGTCCTCGTCGGTGAGCGGCTGACCGGCTTGCATCTTCGCGATCGATGCCGGTGCGTGATGGGCGTCGCCCTCGATGAAGGGCCAGCCGAGGGCCTGGGCGAGCGCCTGTCCGACGCTGGTCTTGCCGCAGCCGGCGACGCCCATCACGACGATGGCGGGCGCGGACATCGAGGCGGCGGTGACGGTCGGCGAAGTCATTGGATAGCGCTATCCCGAAGTCTGAAAAGAGACGGCGATCGGATGAACCGGTTCGCCGTCGGGTCCTCGTCGCACAGGGAAGCAGACGGGATAGCGCTATCTTAGATGGTGCATGGAGGCACCAGATCAGGGATTACGCGGGGTTACGGAGCATCTCGGATCGGTGCGGTGGCATTCCACGAGCAGCATCTGGGCAAAGGCATTTGGTCTTGCCCGCTGAATCATGTGAGCAACGGGGTTCCGGAGAATGCGCATCGCGGTGACCTGCCCGGTTTCTCCGAGACGTTGATTTCCAGAGAAGATGGCTCCATC
>CBIHMU010000013.1:0-86923 GCA_966211105.1 uncultured Burkholderiales bacterium | reverse complement strand
CAGCGTTGCGACGATGCTGGTTGAGGAACGTTGAGGGTGGAGGGTGGAGGGTGGGTCGCAGGGATCACTTGCCTGCGGCGGCAGCTGCGGCGCGGAGCTTGTCCTTCTTGCTCGGCCGCCTGCCCTTGATGCCGCCGGCGGCGGCTTCGGGCGAGGCGACCTCGGTCGGCTCGAAGCCGGCGATGCGTTCGCGTTCGACGCGGCGGCCCTGGCGCTTCTCGATCAGCCGGAAGTGCGCCTCCGTGGCGGCGCTGATGAAGCTCACCGCGAGGCCGCTGGCCCCGGCGCGCGCCGTGCGGCCGATGCGGTGCGTGTAGTCGTCGGCGGCGCGGGGCAGGTCGTAGTTCACCACCACCGGCAGCCGCGCGATGTCGATGCCGCGCGCCCCCAGGTCGGTGGCGACCAGCACCCGGATCCGGCCCGCCTTGAAGTCGGCCAGCGTGCGCGCGCGCGCGCCCTGGCTGGCATCGCCGTGGAAGGCCGCGGCCTCCAGGCCGTTGCGGCGCAGCTTGTCGGCCACGTGGTCGCAGGCGTAGCGCGTCGCGACGAAGACCAGCACGCGCGACCACGCGCCCTGCTCGATCATGTGGCGCAGCAGCGGCGTGCGCTTCGCGGCGTCGACCTCGACCGCGTGTTCCTCGATCTGCCCTTCGGTCGCCGGCTCGCCGGTGACCTCGATGCGCACCGGGTCGCTCAGCAACTGGTCCGCCAAGGCCTGCACCGCCGCCGGGAAGGTGGCGGAGAACAGCAGGTTCTGCCGCCGCTTCGGCAGCAGCGCCAGCACCCGCGCCAGCTCGTCGGCGAAGCCGGCGTCGAGCAGCCGGTCGGCTTCGTCCAGCACCAGGCACTCCACCTCGGAGAGCTTCAGGGCGTTCTTCTCGACGAGGTCCAGCAGCCGGCCCGGCGTCGCGACCACGACCTCGGCGCCGCCGCGCAGCGCCATCATCTGCGGATTGATCGACACACCGCCGTACAGCACCGAGACCTTCAGCGGCTCGTCGAGGAAACGTCCCACCTGGACCACCGTCTCGCCGACCTGCGCGGCGAGTTCGCGTGTGGGCACCAGCACCAGCGCCTGCGTCCGGCGCAGCGCGGGCCGCACGCGGGCATCGATGCGATGCAGCATCGGGAACACGAAGGCCGCCGTCTTGCCCGAGCCCGTCGCCGCGGAACCGAGCAGGTCGCGGCCCTCGATGATCGGCGGCACCGCGGCGGCCTGGATCGGCGTCGGCACCTCGAAGCCGAGCTCATCGGCCGCGCGCACGAGGCGCGGCGACAGGCCCAGCGCGGCGAAGCTGTCCCCCGTGCTCACAGCAGCCGCACCTTCACCGACTTGCCCTTGACCTTGCCGGCGTTGAGCTTGCGCAGCGCCTGGTCGGCGATGCCGCGGTCGACGGCGACATAGGTCGAGAACTCGTTGACGTTGATCTTGCCGATCTGCGCACCGTCGAAGCCGAGGTCCTTGGTCAACGCGCCCAGCACGTCGCCCGGACGGATCTTCTCCTTGCGGCCGCCCAGGATCTGCAGCGTGACCATCGGCGGGCGCAGCGGTTCGGCGCCCGGCTCGGCGGTGAGCTCGCTCAGCGGGTGCCAGGGCGTGACCGTGCCCTGCATCTGGTCGATGCGGCCGACGCGCCCCATCTCGTCGAGGCTGGCGAGGCTGAAGGCCCAGCCTGCCTCGTCCGCGCGGCCGGTGCGGCCGACGCGGTGCGTGTGCACCTCGGCGTCAGGCGTGATGTCCACGTTGATGACGGCTTCCAGCTGCGCGATGTCGAGTCCGCGCGCCGCGACGTCGGTCGCCACCAGCACGCTGCAGCTGCGGTTGGCGAACTGCACCAGCACCTGGTCGCGGTCGCGCTGGTCGAGGTCGCCGTGCAGTTCCAGCGCGACGATGCCCTCGGCCTGCAGCACGGCGACGAGGTCGCGGCACTGCTGCTTGGTGTTGCAGAAGGCCAGCGTGCTCGCGGGCCGGAAGTGGTTGAGCAGCAGGCCGACGGCATGCAGGCGCTCGTTCTCCTTCACCTCGTAGAAGCGCTGCCGGATCTTGCCGGCGGCGTGCTTCTCCTTGAGCGTCACTTCCTGCGGCGCGCGCATGAACCGCGTCGCGATGGCCTTCACGCCGTCCGGATAGGTGGCGGAGAACATCAGGGTCTGGCGCGTCTTCGGGCAGTTGGCGATCACCTGCGCGATGTCTTCCGCGAAGCCCATGTCGAGCATGCGATCCGCTTCGTCCAGCACCAGCGTGTTCAGCGCCTCCAGCGTCAGCGTCTCGCGCTGCAGGTGGTCCAGGATGCGGCCCGGCGTGCCGACGACGATGTGCGCGCCGTGGGACAGGCTCGCCAGCTGGTTGCGGATGGGCGCGCCGCCGCACAGCGTCAGGATCTTGATGTTGTCCTCGGCGCGGGCGAGGCGTCGGATCTCCTGCGTCACCTGTTCGGCGAGCTCGCGCGTCGGGCACAGCACCAGCGCCTGAACGGCGAAGCGGCGGGGATTCAGATTGGTCAGCAGCGGCAGCGAGAACGCGGCCGTCTTGCCGCTGCCCGTCTTCGCCTGCGCGATCAGGTCCTTGCCGGCCAGCGCGAGCGGCAGGCTGGCGGCCTGGATGGGCGTCATCGAGAGGTAGCCGAGCTGCTGCAGGTTCGCCCGCATCGCGGGCGGCAGGGGCAGGCTGTCGAAGGAGGTGGCGCTAGGCGCCGGCGGCGGCTGCGAGGCGGCGGGCGCCGAGGCAGCGCCGCCGGTGGGATCGGTGCGGGTCATGCACGATTGTCGCCCAGCGGGTGTGCCATGAAGAAACACAGCATCTGCTCGCTCGCATCGGGCCCCAGCCAGTCGGTGGACGAGCCGCTCTGGTCGCCGCCCGACCAGCCGTGTCCGCCGCCCTCGATGAGCCAGAGTTCGGCGTGGACCTGGCCTCGCGGCGTGACGTGCGTGCGGCGGGTGTAGGCACGCGTGCCTTCGCGGCCGTTCTCGATGCGTGGGACGCCGGCCACGCCCGCCGTGGCGTCCGCGTAGATGTGCTCGCCGTTGAGCGGGTGCACGGTCATGTCGCGGGTGCCGTGGAAGACGATGGTCGGCGTGGGGACCGGCGCCGGAGCGGACGCGGCGTCCGCCGGCGGGCGCGTGTCCTGGCCGGCGCGCATCATCGCGATCGCGCCGGTCGCGTCGTCGACTGCGCCGTGCGGCAGGCCCGAGTGCACGCCGACCGAGGCGAACAGCTCCGGGTAGGCGCGGCCGAGGATGACCGCCATCGCGCCGCCGGCCGACAGGCCCGCGACGTGGACCCGGTTCGCATCGACGCGGTGGCTGGCCAGGATGTGTTGCGTCAGCGCCGCGAGCAGGGCGGGTTCGCCCCGGCCGCGTTCCTGGTGGTTGGTCTTGAACCAGTTCCAGCAGCCCTGGGGATTGGCCTGCGTCGACTGCGCCGGATAGAGCACCAGCCAGCCGTTGCGCCGGGCCATCCCGTTCATGCGCGTGCCCAGCGCGAAGTCGTCCGGGTCCTGTCCGCAGCCGTGCAGCATCAGCAGCAGCGGACGCGGTTCGCGGTGGTCGCCCGGCGGGACGTAGAGCTTGTAGTCGATGGCCGCGTGGCCGTGGGAGAAGCGGCCGGAGAGGAACTGTTCCTCGGGCAGCGAGGTCGGCGGTGCGGGGGCGCGCGTCGCGCGGGACGGGGGGCGCTCGAACTCAGGTTTCAATTCAGATCCTTCATGGCCAGGCGATCCAGCGGTGGGACGGCCTCTCGGCCGAGAGGAGTCAAGGGGTCTCAGGGGAGCCAATCCCCGGAAAGCCGTTGCGGGTCGAGTTCGTCGCGGATGCCCTCGAGCGTGCCGGTCTGGGGATCGAACGGCAGGTCGATGAACAGGGCGCGGCGGGGCGGGGCGTGACGGCGCTGGAAGATCAGGGTTCCCAGCTCCGAGCGGTAGGGGCAGATGTAGACGACGTCGAAGGACGAGATCGTGAGCCCCTGGATGTTGGCGAGTCTCGCCTTGACGAACATGTCGCTTCCTTTGCGGCAGTGCCCCGGGCGGGGCGGCGTGGTCGTCACCGGGTCGGCCAGGCATGCTGGCCGACGCGGCAGTCGAAGGGCCGAAGGCGCGTGTGTCAGTGCCGCGATTGAAGCACGGATCCTGGACCGGAGGGACGAATGTTTGCGATGTGCCGCAACCGTCGCCGCCTGCGGGCCACGCGGCGTCCCGTGATCTCTCGGCGCCTCAGCCGAACACCGGCTGCACGAACTCGACGACCTGCGCCGGATCCGCGACGCCGCTCGCCGGTTTCCCGCGCGCCGACTGGACCCGCGCCAGCGATTTGGCGGACTGGTCGCCGAACACGCCGTCGGCCTTCACCGGCTCGCCCGCGTCGGAGAGCGCCAGCTGCAGCAGGCGCACGTCCAGCCCGCGCGTCAGCGGCGAGGTGACCGCCACCGGCCGCGTGCCGGGCGTCGGTCCGGCGTAGCAGCCGGGCGGCGCTTCGGACAGCGTCGCGGGGGAGATCTCCAGCCCGCGCACCACCAGGGGCAAGGCCAGGCCCCAACGATCCTGGTCGATCAGGCGCTGGAAGGCGTCCATGCGGTAGACGGTGGCGCGCAGGTCCTCGCGCGGGCTGGTGGCCAGCCAGTGCATGCGGCGCTTGACGTAGGCCTGGATCCAGCCGCGCTCGCCCCGCTGCGGGAGGCTGCCGTCCTTCTCGGTCGTCTCGTCGCGCAGCCGGTCCCACGAGCCGTGCACGCGGCTGTCGTAGACGATGGCGAAGGACAGCGGCAGGCTGAGCCCGAGCTGGCGGCCCGCATCGACGGCCGGTATCCAGTAGCGCGTGTCGAAGAACAGGTCCTGCGTCTCGCGCATCACCAGGTCATCGCCGCAGGCGCGCAGCAGGTTGGCGAAGGTCGCGTCCGTGTCGAGGGAGAAGTCCCGTGCCGCGGTGCGCGCCAGGAAGGGGGCGAGGCGTTTCGAGAAGCGTGCGCCGGGGTTGGCCGCGTACAGCGCGAGCAGGTCGTGCAGCAGACCCGAACCGAGCGTGGTCTGGGACCGGCCGTAGGTCAGGTGACCGGTGTCGCCGGGGATCAGCGTCACCTGGTCGTAGCGGCCCAGCACGGCGCTGGTCTCGAAGATGTTGACGATGGCCTTGGCCGTCTGCGACTGGGTGGCCGTCAGCACCGGCGAGCCCGGCGCCGGGGCGGCGGTGCCCGAGGCCGCGATCGTCCTGCCGGCCAGGCCGGCCGACAGCACGCCCATCGTGCCCAGGCCGATGCTGCCTTTCGCGCTGCCGGGGTAGGTCGCCTCGATCGTGAAGAGGTCGCGCCCTTGCGCGGTCACCGTCGCGGTGCCGCCGCGCTGCTCGAACGAACTCCTGATCTCGCTGACCTCGGACGAGGGAACGTCGGTGATGCGTTCGGTGTGTGCCATGCCGGCTCCTCGAAGATGGCCCGATGGAGCGCTTGTAGGAGGATCGCCGGCGGGTCGCATCCTCCATCTGGAGGAGGACGGCGGGCCGGCTGAGCCCTGTTCACGGGTCTTCGGAGCGGCCGTCGGCATCGCGATCGCGCTCGTAGTGCCGGGCGATCGGGAAGGGCGGCAGCCAGGCTTCGCGGCGCACGGTCCAGAGCTCGTAGGTGGGCGTCAGCTGGTCGGGTGCGTCCAGCGTGCCCAGGTGGACCTCGATCTCGTCGCCGCTGCGGGCGAAGACGGACGATCCGCAGCGGGGGCAGAAGTGCCGGCCGCGGAACTCGTGGGTGTCGCCCCAGACGGTGACCGCGTCCTGCGGGTAGATCGCGGACGCATGGAAGAGCGCGCCGTGATGCTTGCGGCAGTCGAGGCAATGGCAGAGGCCGACGCGATAGGGACGGCCCGTCGCGACGAGGCGGACATCGCCGCAGAGGCAGCCGCCGGTGAATCGGTGCATGGCGGGATCTCCTTTCGACTGACGAGGCCCGGCGACGCTTGACGACGTCCTGGATGGATTCAAGGCGACTTCGACGATTCGCACGCCACGCGCCGCATCGAATAGTCGATGCCTCGCGTCGTGCCGTTGCGCTGGCCTTCGATGCGGGCGGCGAGTCCCGTCTCGCCGACGGCCGTGTAGAGGATGCGTTGCGGGAAGTCGTGCGCCGGGTTCTCGAAGGTGACCGCGCGGTCGCCGATCGAGGTCGCGACGAAGGTCGCCTCCTTCTGCCGGGACGGCAACGCGATGTACACGACCTGCCCCTCGGCGTTGAGGCGGATCTGCAGGAACTCGTGCTCGACGGTGCGTCCGTTCTTCACCGTGCGGCCGACGCCGAGCATCGTGCCGCCGGCCAGCGGCAGCCAGTGCTCGACGGTGCCGGCCTCGCCCTTCTCCGCGGCCCAGCAGCCGGCGAGCCAGCTCAGGCGTTCAAGCTGGGCCTGCTCGGCTTGCGCCGGCGCGCCCGCGAGCGAGGAAAGACCGGCGAGCAGCGGCAACACGACGGCGGCGATGGAGGAACGCATGGGAGGTCTCCGGGTACTCGATGCACGAATCTAACGCTGACGGCTCACGGCCGCCATGCCGGCAAGCCGCACAATGACCGTCCAGCATCTCCAGACCCTCCGGCGACATGGATCGATTCGACGCGCTGCAGGCCTTCGCCCGCGTGGTGGAGGCGGGCAGCTTCACCAAGGCGGCCCAGACGCTGCACATGAGCAAGACCACCGTGACGCAGCTGGTGCAACAGCTGGAGACGCGCTTGCGCGTCAAGCTGCTGCACCGCACCACGCGGCAGGTGCGCGTGACGCCCGACGGTGCCGCGTACTACGAGCGCGTCGTGCGCGTGCTGGCGGCGCTCGACGACGCGGACACGGCGCTGTCGGATGCGACGAGCAGGCCGCGCGGGCGTCTGCGCGTCGACGTGCCCAGCCCCTTCGCGCGGATGGTGATGATGCCGGCGCTGCCGGATTTCCACGCGCGGCATCCGGAGATCCAGCTCGACATGGGCGTCAGCGACCGCATCGTCGACGTGATCGGCGACAACGTCGATGCGGTGCTGCGCGGCGGCGAGGTCACCGTGCCGTCGCTGATCGCGCGGCGCGTCGGGGATCTGCAGCTCGGCGTCTTTGCATCGCCCGGTTATCTGGAGACTGCGGGCACGCCGGCTCATCCGCGCGAGATCGAGGACCCCCATCACCGCATCGTCGGTTTCCTGCGCGCCAGCAAGGGCACGGTGATGTCCATCGAGATGCGCCGCGGCAACGAGGTCGTCGAGGCGCGAGGCCGCTACGTGGTGGCCGCCGACGACGGCAACGCCTACCTGGCGGCGGGACTCGCCGGGATGGGCGTGCTCTGGCTGCCGCACTACATGGCCGATCCGCACGTGGCGCGCGGCGAGCTCGTGCCCTTGTTCACCGACTGGGAGATGGACCCGATGCCGATGTACCTCGCCTATCCGCCCAACCGCCACGTCAGCGCGAAGCTGCGCGTGTTCATGGACTGGATCGAGGAACTGATGGCGCGCCATGCGCCGATGGCAACGGGGCGGTCGTAAGACGCACCCGCTGAAACGCACCCGCCGACGCGGATGCGTCCGACGCTTGATCAGGGCGCGGCGTTGGCCGAGCCGGAGCCGGCGCTCCGGCGGCTGTCGACCCAGTCATCGACCACCTGCTCCAGGACCGTCAACGGCACGTCGCCGGTCAGCAGCACCACGTTGTGGAACTGCTTGATCTCGAAACGGTCGCCCAGCTGCTGGCGCGCCTTCTCGCGCAGCGCCTCGATGCGCAAGCGACCCAGCATGTAGGCGCAGGCCTGGCCCGGCCAGGTGACGTAACGGTCGACCTCCTGCGGCGTGATGCCGTAGTCGATGGCCTGCTGGCGGGTCCACTTCATCGCATGCAGGCCGGTGTCGACCACCAGCCGTCGCGCGCGGAACAGCGCGCCGTACAACTGGCCGAGGTGCCCCACCGGATCGCCGTCGTACCAGCCGTTCTCGACCGCCAGCTGCTCTGCGTAGAGCGCCCAGCCCTCCACATAGGCCGAGCCGGCGGAGAACGCTTGACGGCGGCGGAAGTAGGGCAGGTCCCTGGCCTCCATCTGGATCGCGAGCTGGAAGTGGTGACCGGGGATCGCCTCGTGGTGGACCAGCGTCCGCATGTCGGCGATCTCGTAGGTCGGCCCCGCGAGCGGCGCCCAGAACACGCCCGGCTGCGAGCCGTCGGGCGCCGGCGTCGTGTAGTGCGCGGCCGCCGTGGGCTCGGTCAGCGCGGGCTCGCGACGCACCTCGACGGACGCCTTCGGCATCACGTCGAAGATCAGGCGGGCGCGCGCCTCGGCGTCGCGCAGGTAGGCGGTGTAGCGGTCCAGCAATTCGCCCTGCGGCGCGGCGCCGGTGGGTTGACGGTCGGCGTCCATCTTGCGGAAGCGCTGCTCGATCGTGCCCTCGGCATAACCGAGCTGCCGCAGCAGCCCGTCCATCTCGCCTTCGATGCGGGCGACCTGCTTCAGTCCGATCGCATGGATCTCGGCGGGCGTCAGCTCCGTCGTCGTGTTGGCGCGCAGGCGCGCGGCGTAGAGCTTGTCGCCATCGGGCAGACGCCACACGCCGGCGTCGTCCGTGGTCAGCGGCAACTGCGCGCGCATCAGCGCCAGGCCGCGTCGCCATGCCGGGACGATGGATCTGGCGACGAGGGTCTCGGCCCGCGCGCGGATGCGCCGGCGGGCGGCGTCGTCCAGGTCGGCCAGGCCGGCCATGCGCTCGGCCAGCGAGATCACCAGCGGGTTCGCGGCCGGCGGCACGGCCACGAACTGCTCGATCTGGCCGATGGTCGTCGCGGTGATGAAACGCGGCATCAGCACCCCCTTGGCCTGCGCCGCGCGGGCGCGGGCGATGCCCTGGTCCATCAACGCCGCCAGGCCTTCCATCCGCTTCAGGTAGCTGCGCACGTCGCGCGCACCGCGCATCGGGTGCTCCTGCACGAGGAAGGTGATCGGACCGACGTGCACGCCTGCCATGTGCTCGAAGACGTAGTGGTGATCCAGGAACGCCGCCTCGGCCACGTCCTGCTGCAAGGTCCAGGCCATGAGCGCGGCGGAGGTGCGCTGGGTCGGGGTCAGCGCCTCGCGCGGGAACCGGGCGAGCTCGGCCAGCGCCCGACGGTCCCGGGCGAGGTCGGCCAGCGCCGATGCCCGCGAGAGCTCGTCCCATTGGCCGTCCAGCCGGGACTGCGTGGGACCCTCGAAGTACTGCATGCGGGTGGCGTGCTCGGGGACGCTCTTCATGCGCGCGGCGGCGGTGCGCTCGGCCCACGCGTCGAAGTCGGCGGCGCCGGAGGAGGCTGTCGCGGCCGCTGCTGCGGCGTCGAGGAAGGGCGTCGCGCTCATCCAGCCGGCCACGCCGGCAGCGAGCAAGGTCCGGCGCCGGATGGGCAGCGCGCGGGTGGAAAGGGTCGTCTTCGTCATGTGCTCTCCCTGGTCGACGAACGGTCGATTGGAACGGGAGGCAGGGTAACGGGCTATTCGTCACTCCCGGACGGGCGGGACAGGGTCACTCGGCGCTGAACTCGTAGTCGGCGAACTCGGCGTGGCTCCACTTGATCAGGACCTTCAGCTTGGCGCCGGCAGCGGGGATCGCCGACCGGTCGAACTGGCAGAACACGCTGACCTGGCCGTCCTCGCCGAACAGGCTGAGCTTGCTGCCCTCGCCGCAGGCGAACGGCCGGCCATCGAGTGCCGGCGCAATGCTGGCGGAGGTGTCGTCATGCCCGCCGGTGAACATCGCGCGGAAGCTGAAGCGCCGGGGCGAAGCGCCGGCGGGGACGGCGCAGGTGATCTCGCGCCAATCCATCATGCGGTCGGTCTCGACACAGGCGGCGGCCTTGAGCGAGGTGCCGGGTGTTGCGGCGGCGGGCGTCTGGGCCCGCGCGGTAGTGCCGAAGTTCGCGGATAGGACGCATGCGGCGCAGATGGCGAGCAGCAGGGCGATCGTTCGCATGTCGAGCCTCGATGCCTGAAAACCGGAGATCTTCGCGAGGCTGTGTGACAAGGCGACACGTGTCGCCTTTGATCGTTGTCATCCGGAAATCTTGCGGCGGGGTATCGACGTCGATAAACTGCGAAGCTCAAGATCTACATTGAGCGCGGGGTGAGAAAGGTAGTGCCGCCCGAGTCATCGGGTCCCAGCTGGAATGGGAGTTCGCGGTCTCCGCGATAGAGAACTTCGCAATGCGACGGCCCCTACAGGGGCCGTCTGTCTTTCTGGCCTTTGCGCTCGGCGTCAGGCCTTGACTCGTTGCCCCAGACTGGTCGTCTTCAGGATCTTGAAGAGGGATACTCGCCGCCGCTCCCGCTGGCGTTGACGAATTAGTTTCTTCGCATACGCAGACTGCACGTTGAGAAGTAGGCGGCGCCTGCGCTTGAGGTCCCGAAGCACTTGGAAGAAGACGACATAGTGACGCGAATGACGGACGTCACCGTCGTCGATCCCTTCCGACGTCATGAAGTTCAGGGGATCTTCCCCTGCGACTTGGATAGCGCAGCTTCGCAATTTCCGGATCAGCGCCGGAAGACGAATTTGTGAGAGTTGGAGTCGCTCCTCGCAGAGCACGCGCACCTCGCGTCCGTCGTCGAACAGCTCGTCCAAGGGAATCTCGTGCCGCGCGCGACCGTCGCGCACCAGCGACCGTGTGAAGCAGTGAGACGAGAAGACCACCACGACGATGACTTCGAAGCCGAGCCCCGGGTCGACCCGGAATGCGAACGGTTCGAGGTGCGATAGATCCCATGCTTCTCCACCTCGTACGACGTTCCCGAACCTGTGGTGAGCCCGAACAGCATCGAGGTGCTCGGCAATCGGAACTTCGGTGACGGGAGATGTTTCTGGGGCACGGCGCGGCTCGCCCTCCAGCGTTGAACTGCACATGACTTCGCGGCCCTTGTGATGACGGGCCGGTCATGTTTCCGATGAAGCACTCCTGCGATGTTGCGCGTGATCAAGGGTTCTGCAGGTCAAGCAGAACGTGCTAAGTTCGTTGTGAGTTCGCGACCTTCAATGTGTGAATCGATCGCCGCTGGTGACTGAAGAAAGTGGGCGCGCAACTGACAGGGCCTTGCCCTTCGGCGGCCGTCTGTCTTGTGGCTGCCGGCGACGAATCAGCCGTTCACACGAACTGAGCCGCCGCATTCGCCGACGCCCACGCCCACTGGAAGTTGAAGCCTCCCAGGTGACCGGTGACATCCAGCACCTCGCCGATGAAGTACAGCCCTGGTGACTTCAGCGATTCCATGGTCTTGGACGACACCTCTTTGGTGTCGACGCCGCCCAGCGTGACCTCCGCCGTGCGGTAGCCCTCGGTGCCGGCGGGGACGACCTGCCAGGCGGACAGGCGCTCGGCGATCTGCTCCAGCTCCGCATGCGTGTACTGCTTGATGGGCTTGGACACGAACCACTGTTCGCCGATCAGCGTCGCCATCTTCTTGGTGAACAGCTCCGCCAGCAGCGTCTTGAGCTCGGCATTGGGCCGGTCGTTGCGCTGCTGCGCGAGCCAGCCGGGCACGTCGAGGTCGGGCAGCAGGTTGATCTCCACCGCCTGACCCGGCAGCCAGTACGACGAGATCTGCAGGATCGCCGGCCCGCTCAGGCCGCGGTGCGTGAAGAGGATGTTCTCGCGGAAGCTCTTGCCGTTGCAGCTCACGAGGCAGTCGACCGAGGTCCCGCTGAGTTCGTTGCACAGGTCCTTGAGCTGGTCCGTGATCGTGAACGGCACCAGCCCGGCGCGCGTCGGCAGCAGCGTGTGGCCGAACTGCTTGGCGACCTGGTAGCCGAAACCGGTCGCGCCCATCGTCGGGATCGAGAGCCCGCCGGTGGCGATCACCAGCGACTGGCAGCGCATCGGTCCCGCGGAGGTCGTGAGCGCGTAGCCCGACTCGGTCTTCGCGATGGTCTTGACGGTGGTGTCCAGCATCGGCGTCACGCCGACCTCGGCGCACTCGGCGAGCAGCATGCGCAGGATGTCGATGGACTTGTTGTCGCAGAACAGCTGGCCGAGCTTCTTCTCGTGGTGCGGGATCTGATGCTTGTTGACCAGCGCGATGAAGTCCCACTGCGTGTAGCGCGCGAGCGCCGACTTGCAGAAGTGCTTGTTCTCCGACAGGAAGTTGGCCGGCTCGGTGTACAGGTTGGTGAAGTTGCAGTTGCCGCCGCCGGACATGAGGATCTTCTTGCCCGCCTTGTTGGCGTGGTCCACGAGCAGCACGCGCCGGCCGCGCTTGCCGGCGAGCGCGGCGCACATCAGCCCCGCGGCGCCCGCGCCAATGATCACGACATCGGTGTCCTGCACGTCCACAACTGCTTCCCTTCGACCCTTGAATACCCGCCTGAACCCGCTCCGCGCCGAGCGAAACACTGCGGGCGATGGGCGCGGGACTTTAACGCATGCGCTTGGCTTTCATCCCGGCTCGATCGCGCCGGTCGGCGCCGTGGCGGCGACGCCGGCAGACGTCGTCATTCCGGCAACGAATGGTCCACGCGATGCCCGACTGGAAGAGCATGCGGAACTCGATGCCCGCCTCCAGCGCCTCCATCTCGAAGTAGCCGAGGTCTTCCAGTGCTTTGATCGAAACGCCTGCAGGCAGGGCGCCACCCGCAGTCACGCCGATGAACGTCATCGCGTAGCGCATCGGAAGCTGCAACGGTTGGTCCCAACCGTTCAGCGTGAGCAAGCGCCTTTGTCCTTGGACGCGGCATCCTGCGGCCTTGCGCATGAGGTCCGCGAAGGCGCGACGGCCGTGGCACTGCTCAGACCCTCTTGCTCCCTCTCCCGCACCGCGGGAGAGGGCGGGGGGTGAGCGCTGCGGTCGTGGCAGTGAGGCACTACCGCCATGCCGGAACTGAATAGCAGCTAGTCCAGGCCATAACTTGGACGACGTGACGCGGCTCTCCACAATGCACCGCAGTCGGCCCGGCAGGGCAACGCCATGCCACGGTCGTCCCCAGCGAACCAGAGAGCCCCATGATCATCGACGTCCACGGTCACTACACCACCGCGCCCGCTGCGCTCGGCGCCTGGCGCGACCTGCAGATCGCCGGTCTGAAGGACCCGTCGCAGGCGCCCAAGGCCAGCGACCTGAAGATCTCTGACGACGAACTGCGCGAGTCGATCGAGACCAACCAGTTGAAGAAGATGAAGGAGCGCGGCTCCGACCTCACCATCTTCAGCCCGCGCGCCAGCTTCATGGCGCATCACATCGGCGACTTCCAGACCTCGGCGACCTGGGCCGCGATCTGCAACGAGCTCTGCGCCCGCGTGGCGGCGCTGTTCCCCGAACACTTCGTCGGCGCGGCGATGCTCCCGCAGAGCCCCGGCGTCGATCCGGCAAGCTGCATCCCGGAGCTGGAGAAGTGCGTCAAGGACTACGGCTTCGTCGGCATCAACCTCAACCCCGATCCGTCCGGCGGCCATTGGACCAGCCCGCCGCTGACCGACCGCCACTGGTACCCGCTCTACGAGAAGATGGTCGAGCTGGACATCCCCGCGATGATCCACGTCAGCACCAGCTGCAACGCCTGCTTCCACACCACCGGCGCGCACTACCTGAACGCCGACACGACCGCCTTCATGCAGTGCCTGACCGGCGACCTGTTCAAGGACTTCCCGACGCTGAAGTTCCTGATCCCGCACGGCGGCGGCGCGGTGCCCTACCACTGGGGCCGTTTCCGCGGGTTGGCGCAGGAACTCAAGAAGCCGCTGCTCGACGAGCATCTGCTCAACAACATCTTCTTCGACACCTGCGTCTATCACCAGCCGGGCATCGACCTGCTGACCCAGGTGATCCCGGTGAAGAACGTGCTGTTCGCGTCCGAGATGATCGGCGCGGTCCGGGGCATCGATCCCGAGACCGGGCATTACTTCGACGACACCAAGCGCTACATCGCCGCCACGCCCCACCTCAACGACGAGGAACGCCACCTGGTCTATGAAGGCAACGCGCGGCGCGTGTTCTCGCGGCTGGACGCGCGGTTGAAGTCGCAGGGCCGCTGAACGTCGGAACGTTCAGCCGCGCGAAGGCGCCGCCGCCGCAGCGACTGTCGATCAGGCCACGCACAAGGATTCGCGCTGACGCCGAGCGTCCGTGCTGCGACACTCCTGGGCACGTTTTCTGCTTCGTGCCCCGGATGAGCGCCACACCTGACGACCCCGCACCGCCCGCTTCCACGATCGTCGCGGAGCCGCTCGCCGATCTGGCGATCCGCTCCCACACGGCCTTCGAGGACGCGCAGGCCATCTTCACCGGGACGCTGTTCGTTTCGCTGGCGCTGATCCTGTTCGCGCAGGTCGGGCTGCTGACCGGCGGCACGGCCGGCGCGGCCTTCGTGCTGCACTACGCCACCGGCGTCAGCCTGCGCAAGCTGTTCTTCCTGATCAACCTGCCGTTCTACTGGTTCGCCTGGACCCGCATGGGCCGCGAGTTCACGATCAAGACCTTCCTCTCGATCGCGCTGTTGTCGGTGCTGACCGAGTTCTCGCCCAAGCTCTTCGCCATCGACCGCATCCATCCGGCCTACGCGGCGATCCTGGGCGGGGCGCTGCTGGGCTCGGGCTGCCTCTTCCTGGCGCGGCACCGCGCCAGCCTTGGCGGCGCGACCATCGTGTCGCTCTACCTGCAGAAGGCCAAGGGCTGGCGCGCCGGCAAGGTGCAGATGGCGATGGACTGCGCGATCGTGCTGCTCGCGCTCACCGTCGTCGACGTGGAGCGGGTGGCGTACTCGGTGCTCGCGGCCGTGGTGATGAATCTCTTCATCGCCGTCAACCACAAGCCCGGCCGCTACGCGGTGCTGTGAGGGAAGAACCTCACCGCCACGGCGATCAGCAGGATCAGGCCGATCCAGAACTCGCCCCAGCCGGTGCTGCGCGTCTTGATGCGCAGGGCCAGGTGGGCGAGGCCGCCGAAGAACACCAGCCATGAGGCGATCAGGGTCGCGGCCAGCGCCATGACGCCGAACTGGCGTGCGTACAGGCCCCAGTTGAACGGGGTCGGGAGGCCCGGCGCCGGGCCGGAGCCGTAGGAGGTGGCCGCGGCCTGGCGCGCGGCGGACTCGGCCTCGCGCGTGGCCTGCTGCTGACGCCGTTGATCACGGGGGGACGGCCCCGAGGGTGGAGGCGTCGTATCGCCGCGTCGCTCGGCGCGGGCCGCGTTGATCCGCTCCTGACGCGCCGCCTTCATCTGGCCGGCGGTCTGCTGCAGCACCCGCTCGGGCCGGTCCGCCGGCTGCCACCAGGCGCCGCGTGCGAGCGTCGGCGCTTCGCCCGCCGCCGCCTTCTTGCGGAAAAGCGCACCGAAGGCCGAGCGCTTCTTCGCCGAGCCGCCCGGCAGCGCCAGCGCCTGCTTCAGCAGCGGCGCGCCTTGCTGCCGGTCGACCATCGCGACGAAACGTCCGTAGCCGACCAGCACCTCGCGCGTCGCCGGATGGCCGTGCCAGGTCGCCGTCTCGAGGCCGTCGCGCGTCGCCTGGTGCAGCGCCGCGCGCAGCTTGCGGCGTTCCTCGCGGGACACCGACGGCTTCTCGTTGACGACGACGCCCGTGACCTCCTGGCGCGAACCCGCGCGCATCACGCGCTGCTTGTCCGGATGCGGCGTGAAGCCTTCGTCCAGCAGCACATGACGCGCCTGCCGCAGCAGCGCGCCGACCTTGGCCGCCCCCTCGCCGGAAGCGGAGAAGGTCAGGTCGTCCGCATACCGCGTGTAGGTGAAGCCCAGCTTGTCCGCCAGTCCCTGCAGCCGCCGGTCCATCTTGCGGCACAGCACGTTGGTCAACATCGGGCTGGTCGGCGCGCCCTGCGGCAGCACGCGATCGCGGCCTTTGCCGCCGACGAAGAAACGTTCGCCGTCGACCTCCAGCTCGTCGCAGGGGTTCTCGCTGCAGAGCAGCGCGAGCATCGTCGCGACCCGCTCGTCGTAGCCCAGGCCGCGGAACACGCCCTTGATGCGCGGGAAGGTGACGGTCGGAAAGAAGTCCTGGATGTCGAGGTTGATCACCACCGCGCGGCCGGTGTGCGGCGCAGCGTTGGAGACGATGCCCCGCCCCGGCAGGAAGCCGTGCGCCGCCGCGTGGCAGGGCACCTTCGCGAGCAGCTGGTCCAGCACCCAGTACTGCGCGCGCTTGAGGCGCGGCATCGGCGCGGAGATGGTGCGTTGGCCGCCGGTCTTCTTCGGCAGGAGGAAGCGACGGTAATGTGTGGTGCGGGCCACCTCGCGGTGGAAGCACAGGAACTTGAGCTCGGGCAGCGTCAGGCCCATCGCGCCGGCGAGGTCCAGCGGCGTCGCGAGCGCGGGCAGGCCGTCGAGCAGTGGACGCGCGGACCCGTGGACGCCGCCGGTCGCAGGGGACACGGCGGTCGCACCGGCCGCTGGCGCTTGCAGGCCTCCGGACACGCCGGCGCCGAGGTAGCCGGCGTCCGTCTTGCGCGCCGCGTGCCAGCGCAGCGCGCGCTCATGGCGGCGCTGCTCGCGGGCTTGCGCGGTCGCCTCGCGGCGTGCGCGCGACTCCGCCATGCGCTGCTCGCGCATCGCCTTCATCGCGGCTTCGGGATCGCTGTGGGTGCGCAGCGTCGCCTGCACTTCGTCGAGCGCCCGCATCAGCTCGACTTCGCGCTCGATCAGCGCGGCTTCGATGCCGGGTTTCCCGTCGCCGGCGGGCCAGAAGCCCAGGCGCTGCATCTCTTCGAGCACGACGGCGTCCTTGGACGACGCACGGAGGCGCTCGATGATCTCGGCGCGGGTCAGGACACGGTCGCTCATGCGGCGCCTCCGGCTAGGAGCGCCGAGGCGGATCGCGTCAGCGGGACAAGGTCGGGGAAGGGGAGCGGGGAGAAGAGAAGGAGTGCAGCGCGCTTCTCGTCGAAGAGCCTGGAAGGCTTGAGGGACGGGCGCTGTCCACTCGACGCCGCGCGCCTACCCGTCGCACGATTCGCTTCAGGGAAGCCCAATCGGAATCTGCGACGGGTAGGCTGCGCGGCACAGTGAAGACGGCGCCCGTGACGCATGGAACGGCAGGTGGCAAGGACGGCGAAACACCGCCCGGGTTGCAAGAGCCTGCGCGCTGCACTCGAGAACAGTTTACCCGCGGCGGTCGTCATGCGGCCTCCGTGTCGGTGCCAGGTGTTGCGGCCGACGTCGCCGTCGAAGGCGACGTGTTCGGCGGCGGCAGCTCGGCGAGCCGCGGCTGCGCCAGCTGGCGCAGGGCCAGCATGTGGGCGCAGGGACCGCGGCGCAGCCGGTTCTGGCGGAAGAAATTGCACTGGCAGCTGCCGTCGACGAGCTGCTGATCCGCGTTGAGGATCAAACGAGGCGTGAGGACCTGGTCCTTGAGCTTGACCTCCCCGTCGACGACGATGCGCGCGCCGTGCGCCATGAGGTCTCCCAGCCTGGCGCGTCGCTCGTGGATCAACGTGAGCGCGCCCGCCTCCTCGGGGCTGGCGAAGCGCAAGGTCTCCATCGGCAGCGGCTCGCGGGCGAGCTCGCGCCAGGCGTAGCGGTTCGTCGGCAGGTCGAAGACCGCGCGGCCGGCCTGCACCCACAGGCCGAGTGCCGCGTCGACGTCCGTCTTCGGCAGAGCGGTGCGCGTGGCCAGTTCGGCGGACGAGGCGATCCAGTCGCGCTGCAGCGCGCCGGCGACGGCCAGTTTCGTCGCGGCGCTGACCTCGTGCCGCGGCTGCAGCAGGTCGAAGCGGCCGGCGTCGGACCAGTCGTTCGCGGTCCAGCCGGAGAGGCCGAGCGTGACGGTGATGTCGCCGATGTCCACGACCCAGAAGCTCGGCATGCCGCTGCCCAGCAGGTGGACGCGAACGCGCGTCGCGAGCGCGATCAGCCGCTCCAGCGTCAGCAACCGGCGGCGGCCCCAGACGCGGATCGTCCGCGGCTCAGTCAATGGCGCGCCGACGATCGCGCTGCGGCGCGCGGTCAGTTCGATGTTCCACGGCTCCAGCACCATCCTCGCGGGCCCGTTGGGCGCCAGCTCGAAGCGCAGCGAGCGCGGACCGGCGCGTTCCTTGTGCTGGCGCAACACGGCGCAGAGGTTGTGCAGGTCCATCGGATGCAGCTCGACCACGGTGGCCGGCAGCGTCATCGCGCTGGACACCTGCAGGAAGCCGCGCACCCAGCTGTCGGGCAGGTCGATCTTCTCCTCGCGGAAGGCGGGGTCGTCGCCGGTGGCGACGGTGAAGCCGGCCGGATCGATCTGCAGACGCGTGGCCTTGTAGTCGCGGATCTTCTGGAACTCGTCGTACAGGCTGGCCGAGTAGTCGATGTTGGTCGTACCGCAGACCATGCCGCCGCCTGTTCCGCCGACGCGGTCGAAGACGTCGTGCCGCACGCTGACGGCGCAGTAGGTCGACTCGTCCTGGCTGAAGGCCTCGAACAGCACCCGCTCCGGATGCACCGTGATCACCGGGTCCAGCACGTACCAGGCGTCGCGGTTGTTCCAGAACAGCCATTTGAAGTAGGCCGCCTGCGCCTTGTAGAAAGGCTCCAGCAGCTGGATCTTGCGCTGGCGCAGCGAGCGCAGTTCCTCATTGATCCCGTCCGCGCGCTGCTTCAGGTCGACCGCCTGCGCCATGAAGCGCGCCAGCATCGATTGCTCGTTCTCGGCCAGCCAGGCGCGATAGGCGGACTTGTCGCGCCCGCGGTAGCGCAGGTCGCTCACGACCACCGAGTGCAAGGCCGACAGCGCCTCGCGGAAGGCCAGGTGCGCGTGCGAGTCACGCCGCAGCAGGCCGTCGAAGGCGACCGGCGGCCGCAGCGTGTCCGGCGCGAAGCTGAAAGCCTGCGACGTCGCGGTGTCGTCGACGGTGGTGCTGCCGTAGTACTTGTAGCGGAACTGCATCGTCGTCAGGCGGCGGAGGCCGTAGAAGTCGAAGGACCCGAGGCGCCAGAGGAACCGGAAGAACCCGGCAACGTCGGCGTGGTCGGCGCGGCGGCCGGGGACCCTCGCGGCCCCGCGGGCGACTTCCAGTTCAGGAAGGGCAGGGCGATGCCGGGGTGCTTCGCGGCGATGTCGCGCAGGCCGGCGATGTACTGCGGCTTGTCGGTCAGGCTGGCGGTGACGACCTGGCGGGCGAAGATCTCGGCGACGACCGCGGCCGTGCCGGCGTCGTCCGTCTGCGCGCGCAGGAAGGCGGTGATGCGCGACTTGGCCGCGCGGCCGCGATGGACCTGGCTGAGCACCGTCAGGAAGTAGGGCGTGAGCGCCCGCAGCCGTTGCGCGAGTTGCGGCTTGTCGTCGGTCGGCAGCTCCAGCAGCCATTGCGTGACGAAGAGCTGCACCTGCGTGCCCGGGTGCTGGCTCAGTCGCGTGAGGCAGAGCGAGGCGTCGGCCGCGCTCATGCGACGCACGAGGCGGGCGCGGCCCAGCGCCTGCACCCAGGCCTTCGGATGATCGACCCAGGCGATGAGCAGCTCGACGGCGAGCGACTCGTCCGGCAGCCGCTCGCCGAAGAGCGTGCGGGTGTAGTCGACGGCGTCGTCGAAATCGGCCTCGGCGAGCGGGAGCAGCTGCTCGGCCTGCTCGGGCGTCGGCACCGCCGGCGGCGCGGGCAGCGAGCGGTCGAGCGCCCGCATCGACCAGTGGCGAACGTTCGTGTCGGGATGGCGTGCGAGCGTGGCGAGCTGCCGCAGCGAGAAGTCCGCCGGCGTCAGCGACATCAACGCCCAGGCGCCATATCGCTGCGCGCCGGCGCTGCGCGCCTGCAGCGCGCGCCAGGTTCCGGAAGGATCGCGCGCGGGCGCGGCGGGGGCCAGGTCTTGCGTCAGCCAGCGCAGCGCGTCGGCGTGGGCGCCATCGCCTGACTCCGTCTGGAACAGGGCGCGGTGCAGGCGGTCGGCGATCAGGCGAGTGAAGTCGGCATCGCCGCGCGCGACGCGCAGCAGCGCCGGGCCGACGGCGCTGCGGATGCCTGCGTGCGCGTGGGTGGCGAGATCGCCGATCAATTCGACCTGGCCGCGCAGCACCTCGTCGGGCAGCGCGGCGAGCAGACGCACGCCGCAGGCGCGGCGGTCGGGGTCGTCGGCACCGATCAACTGCTTCATCAGCGCCGGCGGCAGCAGCGTGACGCCGGCCGGATGCAGCAGCAGCCAGGTGACGCCGAGCTGCACGACCGGCACCGCCGGATGGTCCAGCAGCGGCAGCAGCGCGCCGAGCTGGCGCAGCACGGCCTCGCCGGCCGGCGCGGCGAGCGGGCCGGTCAGCAGTCGCTCGATCAGTGCGGCGCCTTCGGCCAGGCCGGGATCGGCCGCGTCGGCGGCCAGCAGCGCGGGCGGCAGTTCGTCCAGCAGCGCCTGCGGCGTCGCCAGCAGCGCCAGGCCGTGACCCTGCTTGCGGGCGCTATCCTGGCCGCTGAGCAGCAGCGCCACGATCAGGTCCGGGAAACCGGCGAAGGCGCCCGGATCGCCGGCGATGTGCAGCAGCGCGAAGTCCCGCGCGGGGGGATGGGCACTCGATGCCATCAGCTTGAGCCACTGGATCTGCCCGGCCGGCGTGCCGCGCTCCACGTGGGCGCGGGCGACGGAGAAGCCGGTCTCCGCCGTCGGCGCGTACGGGCTGCGCAGCAGCCGTTCGAGCGCGGCGAGGGGTTGTCGCTCCATGAATCCGGCGTGATCCTGCAGCGCGCGGGCGACCACGGCGTGGACCAGCGCGCTGCGGCTTTCCATCGCCAGACGCAGCAGCGCCTCGGGATGGGCGTCCCACATCTCGCGCAGGCCTTCGGCGCGCTCGGGCAGCGCGCGCGTGACGTCGATCGGCTCGCGGGTCCACACCCGCTTCGCCCGGCCACGATCACCGTCGCCTTCGCCAGGGACGGGGTTGCGGCCGTTGTCCCGGTCGCCGCGGTTTGGCGCCCGCGCCAGCAGCAGCCGCGTGACCAGCAGCCAGTTCGCGCCGGCCGGGTAGTGGCGCACGACCGTCGTCCAGCGACGGTCGACGTACTCGGAACGGTGCTCGACGGCGGCAGCGGGGACTTCGTCGTCACGCAGGCCGAGCAGCAGCTCGACGGCGAGCCCGGACGCATGCGGATGGGCGATCGCGGCGAGCCGGCGCACGCTGCGCAATCCGCGGAGCCGGAGGTACTCGCGCGTCAGGCGGCCATAGGCGCGAGCGGGCTTGCGCTTGCTTCCGCCGCTGCGGACGATAAGGTCCCCGGTCGACGGATCGACGTACTGACGCGTGGTCAGGCCGCCCTTGGCCGGGCGCGTGTTCTCGAAGCGCGCATGCAGCACGCC
Organism: uncultured Burkholderiales bacterium; assembly: GCA_966211105.1. Taxonomy (GTDB): domain Bacteria; phylum Pseudomonadota; class Gammaproteobacteria; order Burkholderiales; family Burkholderiaceae_C; genus Roseateles. Next base: position 65,713 of record CBIHMU010000013.1, on the reverse strand, counting down.
GAGCACCTCCGCATCGCGGCGCAGCTCGGCGGCCTTGTAGACGTAGCGCATCGCCTGGAAGGCTTCCGCGTGCACCGGCAGCGCGCGCAGCAGCGACAGCACCCGCTCGCGCACGGCGGGGCGGGCGAGCGCGATGTCGTACCAGTCCTGCATCAGCTCGGGCCAATCGAGGCGTCGGGCGTCGAGCGGCTCCAGCAGCGCGATGACCAGCTCAGGACCCTCGAGTTCCAGCGCGAGCTCTGACGACCACTGGCGGGCCAGCAACTCGGCGTGCGCGGCGAGGTCCTCCGGCGACAGCAGCATCAGCCGCGCCTGGTGGGCGAATCGTTTCGTCGCGGGGCTGCGGCCGCGCTCGGCCAGCATCCTCATCGCCTCGGCCGCGCCGGGATCGCCGAGGCGGCCGATCGCGGCGGCCAGACACAGGTCCAGCAGGTCGCTGCCGCTTTCGAGCAATTCAACGAGACGCGGCACCAGGCCACGCAGCGCGCGTTGCGCGGCGGGAACGGCCTCCGTGCGGTCGCTGCATTCGGCGACGCGCCAGGCGGAACGGGCCTGTCGCTCGGCGGTCTCGAGCTTCCAGCGCGCGGGTGCGAAGCGTGCGACCAGCGCGGCGATGCGCGGCGGTACGGGACCGGCGGAAGATGGGGTGGAAGAGGCGGTGGAAAAAGCGGAGGAGGCAGAGGCGGCGCGCGCGTTGCCCGGCGCGACCGCGGCGCTTCCCGAAGATGCCCCGATCGCGTCGTGCTCGGACAGCGCCTCGAAGCCCTCACGGCGGACCAGCGTCTCGCCCGCGGCGAGGCGGCGGCGGATGAAGTCCAACGCGCGGCGCTCGGCGTCGGCGAGCGGGCAGGGCGTGGCGGTCAGCGACGATTCGCCGCTGTCCTGGCGCACGGTGACGACGTAGCGCGCGCCGCCGTCGCGGCTGGCGGGCAGGTCCAGCTCGACCAGTTCCACCGTGCAGCGGCGCTCGCGCGGATGACCACGTGACAGCGTCGCGGATGCGATCTTCCTCAAGCTCTTCTCCCCCTGGGCCGGACGATTCTAGGGGGAGCGATGCGACGCTCCCCCGCGGCGGAACGACGACCTAGGGGGAGGACGACGACCTAGGGATGGGCGGCTTCCGGGGGGCTGCCTACGCTGGCCTTCCACCCGTGTCTACGGTGGCGGGCCGGCGGATCAGGCCGTCCCAACGCCACCGTGGAGGGAACCGGTCTCCAGGGCCTCCCTAGCCCGGCGTCCCGGCCTGCCGACGGCGGAACTCCGTCGTCGGCAGGCCGCCGACGCCCCAGTTCTCCAGCTCGACCTCGTCGATGACGACGAAGGTCATGTGATGCGGCTTGCCCATCACCTCGAACAGCAGATCGCTGACGCCCCGGATCAGGGCCGCCTTCTGCTCGGGCGTGGTGGCGCTGGCGCCGGGGGCGGTGCCCTCGCGGGTCACCTTGATGTTGACGTAGGGCATGGTGGGCTCCTTGGGAGAACGATGCTCAGCGGCCGGCGTGCTGGCCGCCGTCGACGTTGAGCAGCTCGCCGGTGACGAAGCCGGCGCGCTCCAGGTACAGCACGGCCTCGACGATCTCGCTGATCTCGCCCATGCGGCCCATCGGATGCAGCGCGGCGAGGAACTCGTGCGTCTCCGGCGCGTGCATCGGCGTCTTGATCACGCCGGGACGCACCGCGTTCACGCGCACGCCGGTCTTGGCGTACTCGATCGCCAGCGAGCGGGTCACCGCGTCCAGGCCGCCCTTGGTCAGATTGGCCAGCGCGGCCGGCACGCCGGTGATCGGCTGATCGACCAGCGTGGTCGTGATCTGGACGACGTGGCCGCTCTTCTGCAGCAGCATCTGCGGCAGCGCCAGCTGCGTGACGTGGAAGAAGCCCGCGACATTGACGGAGAACGCGTCCTGGAAGTCCTGCGACGTGTACTCGGTGAAGGGCTTGGCGATGAAGATGCCGGCGTTGTTGATCAGCGTGTCGATGCGGCCGAAGCGGTCGAGTGCGGTCTGCACGACGCGTTGCGCGACCAGGCGGTCGCCGATGTGGCCGGGGACGGCGACGACGTCCGCGTCGTCGCCCTGCTGGATGTGGCGGGAGTTGGCGACGACGGCGTAGCCCTGTGCGCGAAACGCGGCGACGAGCGCGGCGCCGATGCCTTGCGAGGCGCCGGTGACGATGGCGACCTTGCGGGCGGCCGTGTTGGAAGTCGTGGACATGGAAAGGCTCCTGTTCATGCGGGATCCGGAGGATCCGGGGGGGTGGATGACGCCGCGGAGATCAAGGATCGTTCGGCGTTGGACACAAGGTTAGGAGCCGGCCCTCCCGGGCGGTAGCCGCTATCCTGTCTCAATGGCTGATCAAAAACGCACAGGGTTCCGCGGGGGCGTCGACTGGGAGGACCTGCGGGTGTTCCTCGCGCTCGGGCGGCACGGCAGCCTGTCGGCCGCGGCACGGGCGCTGACGGTCAATCACGCGACGATCTCGCGGCGCATCCAGGCGCTGGAGGACAGCCTCGGCGAGAAGCTCGTCGATCGACGGCCGGACGGCTACGTGCTGACGGCGGCGGGGCGGCGCGCGCTTGCCGCGGCCGGCGACATGGAGGCTGCGGCGCAGTCGCTGGCGCGCGAGGGCGACGACGGCGCGGTGCACGGGCTGGTGCGGGTGAACGCGCCGCCGGCGCTGTCGCAGGGCTTCCTGATCGACCGGCTCGCGCGGCTCGCGGCGCTGCATCCGGGCCTGGACGTCGATCTCGCGACCGACCTGCGGGCGGTGAGCCTGGACCGGCACAAGGCGGACATCGCGGTGCGGCTCACGCGGCCCAAGGATGGCGACTTCATCGTGAAGCCGCTGGGCACGATGGGCTTCGGTTTCTATGGAACACCGGCGGTCTGCGAGGCTGCGGAGGCCGGGGCGCAGCCGGTGTTCGTGGGCTTCGACGAGGAGAACGCCGACATGCCCGATGCGTCCTGGCTGGCGCAGCACTTCCCACGTGCGCGGGTGGCGTTCCGCGCCAACAACCACATGTCGCAGGCGATCGCAGCGAGGACCGGCGCGGGGCTCGCCGTGCTGCCGCACTACATCGGGAGGCAGGTGCCGGGGCTGCGCGCCTGTGCGCTGGAACCGGTGCGCGATCCGCGGGACATGTGGCTGCTGATCCGCGGCCAGGACCGCAAGGACCGGGCGATCCGCACGGTGGCGGACCACCTGCAGCAGACGTTCGAGGACGAGAAGGCGCTGTTCCTGCCGTGATCCCGCGATGCCCTGATGCCGCGATGCCCTGATGCCCTGATGCCCTGATGCCCTGATGCCCTGATGCCGTGCGCGACCGCGAGTCCCTGGGGCTCAGGTCGAGGCGAGTGCCTGGAGATCCAGCAGTCGGCGCACGCCGTCCTCGTCCTCGGGGGTCGCCGGCTGGTAGACCACCATCCCGAGGTCGGGCCGCTGGTCCACGGAGAACGCCGAATACTCGAACGCGATGAGGCCGACGACCGGATGGCGCAGCCGCTTCACGCCTTCGCCGAAGGCCTTCACGTCGTGCTCGCGCCAGTAGCGCTCGAAGTCGGGGCTGAGCGCGCTGACTTCGCGCACCAGCGCCTCGACCCTGGCGGTGTCGGCGACGCGCGCGGCGTCCGCGCGGAACGCCGCCACGACGAAACGCGCGACGCTCTCCCAGTCGTCCTGTGCTGCCCGCACCCGCGGGTTGCAGAAAATCAGCTTCACGATGTTGCGCTGCTCGGGCGGCAGCGCGTCGTAATCGGTGAGCACGGCGCTGGCCGCGCGATTCCAGCCGACGACGTCCCACATCGTCGTCTTCACGATCGCCGGGCTCAGCGTGAGCGCATCCAGCACGCGCTGCAGCCGCGGCGTGATGCCGACGGCTTCCGGTGCGCGGAGTTCGGGCGCGCGCCCGAAGGCGAGCTGGAAGAGATGCTCGCGCTCAACGTGCGTCAGCAGCAGCGCGCTGGCGATGCGCTCGAGCACGACCTCCGACGGCGCGCCGCCGCGGCCCTGCTCCAGCCAGGTGTACCAGGTCGGGCTCACGTGGGCGCGCTGCGCGACTTCCTCGCGACGCAGGCCGGGGGTGCGCCGACGCGTCATCGGCAGACCGAGGGCGGCGGGGTCGAGCCGCTCGCGGCGATCGCGCAGGTAGGCGCCGAGCACGTTGTCCTTGGTCGTCTGCGCGGCAACGGCCGCCAGCTCGGAAGGCGGCGGCACGGAGGGAAGGGGAAAGACGTTGTTCATCCTGTTAGCCGCCATACCTGGATAAGGTCACTACTACACCGGGATGGATTCTGCGCGGACGATGCGTCGCATCAACTTTCGAGGGTTTCTCTCATGCGCGTTTTCGTCACTGGAGCCACGGGCTTCGTCGGGTCGGCGGTGGTCGATGAATTGATCGAGGCTGGCCATCAGGTGCTGGGTCTGGCGCGGTCGGATGCTTCCGCGGAAGCGCTGGTCCGTGCGGGCGCCGAGGTGCATCGCGGCACGATCGACGATCTGGACAGCCTGCGCTCGGGCGCGGCGGCGACCGATGCGGTCATCCACACGGCGTTCGATCACGACTTTTCCCGCTTCGCGGAGAACTGCCGTCGCGACGGTGTCGCCATCGAGGCACTGGGCGAAGCGCTGATCGGATCAGCGCGTCCGCTGCTCGTGACGTCGGGACTGGCGATGGCGGTTTCGGGTCGTCTCGGTCATGAAGGCGATCCGTGCCTGCCTGTGTCGGATGGCTATCCGCGAGTCTCCGAGCCGACAGCGCTGGCGCTCGCGGCGCGCGGCATCAACGCCGCGACCGTGCGTCTCTCGCCGACGGTGCACGGTGCGGGCGATCACGGCTTCGTGCCCCTCCTCATCGACCTCGCGCGCCGCACCGGGCGCTCGGCCTTCATCGGCGACGGTCAGAACGCGTGGAGCGCGGTGCATCGGCGCGATGCGGCGATGGTGTTCCGCCGGGCGATCGAAGCGCCGCGGGGCGGTGCGCGCTGGCACGCGATCGCCGAGGAGCGGGTCGCCTTCAAGGACATCGCCACGGCGATCGGCGAGCGACTCGGCGTGCCGGTGGTGAGCCTGTCGCAGGACGAGGCGCCGGCGCATTTCGGCTGGTTCACGAAGTTCGCCGGTTTGAGCCTGGCGGCAAGCAGCGCCGTCACGCGCGAAGCGCTCGGCTGGACGCCGCGGCATCCGACGCTGGCGGAGGATCTGGAGGAGGCGGGTTACTTCGACGGGAAAGCTTGAGCACGAGCGTGCCCGCAGGAAGCAGAAAGGCCGGCTCCCCATGAGAGGGGAACCGGCCTCGCGATTTATCAGGAGTGAGGCCAGCGGCCTCACGCCGTCATCACTTCGGCTGCTTGACGATGCGCAGATACGGCTTCGGCGCCTTCCAGCCTTCCGGATAGATCGTCTTGGCTTCGTCGTCGGACACCGAGCCCGCGATGATCACGTCGTCGCCGTGCTTCCAGTTCACCGGCGTCGCGACGCGGTGCTTGGCGGTCAGCTGGATGGAGTCCAGCACGCGCAGGATCTCGTCGAAGTTGCGACCCGTGGTCATCGGATAGGTCAGCGTCAGCTTGATCTTCTTGTCCGGACCGACGATGAACACCGAACGCACCGTCGCGTTCGTCGCCGCCGTGCGGCCGTCCGACGTGCCCGGCTCTTCCGCCGGCAGCATGTTGTAGAGCTTGGCCACCGCCAGGTCGGTGTCGCCGATCATCGGGTAGTTCACTGCGGCGCCTTGCGTCTCCTCGATGTCCGCCGCCCACTTGGCGTGGTTCTCGACCGGGTCGATCGACAGGCCGATCAGCTTGGCATTGCGCTTGGTGAACTCGGGCTCGATCTTGGCCATGTAGCCCAGCTCGGTCGTGCACACCGGCGTGAAGTCCTTCGGATGCGAGAACAGGATGGCCCAGCTGTCGCCGATCCAGTTGTGGAAGTCGATCTCCCCCTTCGTGGTCTTGGCGGTGAAGTTCGGGGCGATGTCGTTGATGCGCAGAGACATGGTGGGCTCCAAGGTTGAAAGTGCCGTCGCCGGCGGAGGCGGACTGGCAAGCCGGGCGATTCTCGTCGTCAATCCTGCTGTCGGGGGCGCCCGAGGAGGCGGAGCGACATTCTTGTCCTCCAGATTGACGACGGACGGAGTCTGCCCAATGGCCTTGCTCGACCCGCGACTTTACTCATGCGGGAAATGAATGCGGCGCGGGCCCGCGCGGGCTCATTGCCCGAAGGTCCAGTTCGCGCCGATCGTCCACCAGCCTTCCTTGGGCGCGCGGGCGGTCGCGGGAGTTTTCGCGAAGCTCAGGTCGACGGTCCAGCGCTCGTCCACCGTGCGGCGCAGACCAAGTCGCGTCAGGGGACGCTGGCCGTCGTGGAAATGCTCGGCCAGCGTCTGCCAGGCCGGCGTCATCTGCCACTCGACGGCGAGGCCGCGCTGGGTGCGATCCTCGGCGCCTCTCAACAGGGTGCGTCCCAGGTTCAGATGGATCGCCAGGTCCTCGCGCGGCGTCCAGGTCAAGGGCACCAGCAAGGACTGCTGCGACCGCGGGGTCTGGTCTTGCCATCCCAGCGCGGCGACGAGACCGATCGCCAGTTGCGGCTGCAGGGCGGTGGCCCACTTGAGTTGCACGCCGTGCACATGGCGTCGCGAGGCGGCGCGGGCGGTCTCGCGGTCGGCGTTGATCCCGACCTCGACGCCGAGCAGATTGCAGCCGAGACCGGCATGCTGCAGCTGACGGCGATCGAGGTTGGATCGCTCGGCCCAGAGTTCGAGGTTGCACTGGCCGGCCTCGTCGATCGCGGCATCGTCGACGGCGTGATGTCCGCCAGCGGCGAAGCAGGGGAGGGGCAGCAGCAGGCCGGTCGTCAGGACCAGCAGGAAGAAACGCATGGGAAGACTCCTGCGCGCACTGTCCCGCACGCCGGTTGAGGCGTGATGACGGCGCGGTTCACGATGGATCGGATCGGGTGAGTCGTCGCGTGGCGGCGACGGTTGCCTTGGAAAGGCGATCGATGCGACAGGAGGAGGAAGGCGGCACGATGTGGCGCCGCCCCGGAGCCGGGTCAGCGCGTCAGTCGTGCGGCGACCGTTCCGGCTCGCGTCGCGAAGGGACTGGGGGCACTGTCCACGGGGGCTCCTGGGGATGAGAGGCGCGGATTGTGGCATCGGTCAATAGCTCAGATCAACACCCTTCAGGGCTGTGGCGGATGGCCCTCGCTTCACATGAAAATCATCCGTATGTCGATCGCTCGTCGATAGACTTCGTTCCCTCGCCCCAGGCTGCCCCCCGTCCTCACAGATCGTGGACGGGCTGTGCCCCTGGGGCGATATTTCTCCAGCAGCGGGAGATCCAGATGCCGACGGCCATCCTCCCGGAGAGCGTCGTCCAGATGGCCGCCTGATCCGAACGGCGCCCTCCGGTCAAAAAAGACTATCGCTCCGATAAAACCGAACTGTTGCTGCGCACACTGAGCGAGTTCTAGACTCGTTCGCGCTCGCACGCTGTGGCGGACAAGCGGACTGCCCCCAAGGCTCAACTCAGGAGGAAGACATGTCAGGCGAATCGAAGTGCCCGTTCTCGGGCGGAACCCACCACCACGCGGTGGCCGGCACCAAGGGCAACCGGGACTGGTGGCCCGAGCAGCTCAATCTCTCCATCCTCTCCCTGCATTCGTCCAAGACGAATCCGATGAGCGAGGATTTCAAGTACGCGCATGAGTTCCAGACCCTCGACCTCGACGCCGTCGTCAAGGACCTGAACGCGCTGATGACCGACTCCCAGGACTGGTGGCCCGCCGACTACGGCCACTACGGTCCGTTCTTCATCCGCATGGCCTGGCACTCGGCCGGCACCTACCGCGTGCAGGACGGGCGCGGCGGCGCCGGCACTGGCGCGCAGCGCTTCGCGCCGCTCAACAGCTGGCCCGACAACGGCAACCTCGACAAGGCCCGTCGCCTGCTCTGGCCGATCAAGCAGAAATACGGCCGCAAGCTGTCCTGGGCGGACCTGATGATCCTGGCCGGCAACGTCGCGCTGGAATCGATGGGCTTCAAGACCTTCGGCTTCGCCGGCGGCCGCGCCGACGTCTGGGAACCGGAGACCGACGTCTTCTGGGGCCCGGAGACCACCTGGCTCGGCGACGAGCGGTATGCCGGCGATCGCGACCTCGCCAACCCGCTGGCCGCCGTGCAGATGGGCCTGATCTACGTGAACCCGGAAGGCCCGAACGGCAATCCCGATCCGGCCGCGTCGGCGCGCGACATCCGCGAGACCTTCAAGCGCATGGCCATGAACGACGAGGAGACCGTCGCGCTGGTCGCCGGCGGCCACACCTTCGGCAAGGCGCACGGCGCGGGCGAGGTCCACCACGTCGGCGCGATGCCCGAAGGCGGCGACATCGAGGACCAGGGCCTCGGCTGGAAGAACGCGCTCGGCGAAGGCATGGGCGTCTACACCATCACCAGCGGCATCGAAGGCGCCTGGACGCCGACGCCGATCACCTGGGACAACAGCTACTTCGAGACGCTGTTCGGCTTCGAGTGGGAGCTGACCAAGAGCCCCGCCGGCGCGCACCAGTGGACGCCCAAGGGCGGTGCCGGCGCGGGCACGGTGCCCGACGCGCACGACAAGACCCGCAGGCACGCGCCGATGATGACGACGGCCGACCTCGCGCTGCGCGTGGACCCGGCCTACGAGAAGATCTCCCGCCGCTTCAAGGACAACCCGGCCGAACTGGCCGATGCGTTCGCGCGCGCCTGGTACAAGCTGACGCACCGCGACATGGGGCCGCTGTCGCGTTATCTCGGCAAGCTGGTGCCGCAGGAAGAACTGATCTGGCAAGACCCGGTACCGAAGGTCGATCATCCGCTGGTCGACGACCAGGACGTCACCGCGCTGAAGGCCAAGCTGCTGGCGAGCGGGCTGACCGTCCAGCAGCTGGTGACGACGGCGTGGGCCTCGGCCTCGACCTTCCGCAGCGGCGACAAGCGCGGCGGCGCCAACGGCGCGCGGATCCGCCTCGCGCCGCAGAAGGAATGGCCGGTGAACCAGCCCAGCGAGCTCGAGAAGGTGCTGAGCAAGCTGGAAGCGGTGCGCAAGGAGTTCAACGGCTCGGCGGACGGCGGCAAGAAGATCTCGCTGGCCGACCTGATCGTGCTGGGCGGCTCCGCCGGCATCGAGGCGGCGGCGAAGCAGGGCGGGCATGACGTCGTCGTGCCGTTCACGGCGGGACGCACCGATGCCTCGCAGGACCAGACCGACGTCGAATCGATGGGTTATCTGGAGCCTGCGGCCGACGGCTTCCGGAACTACATCCGCAAGGACCTGGTCAAGCACACCGCGGAGTTGCTGATCGACAAGGCGCAGCTGCTGTCGCTGAGCGCGCCGGAACTGACGGCGCTGATCGGCGGCATGCGGGTGCTCGACACCAACGTCGGCCATACGAAGCACGGCGTCCTCACGACGCGGCCGGGCACCCTGAGCAACGACTTCTTCGTCAACCTGCTGGACATGCGGACGCGCTGGCAGAAGTCGGCGAGCGACGAGGGCGTGCTCGAAGGCCGGGACCGCACGTCCGGCGCCGCGAAGTGGACCGCCACGACGGCGGACCTGGTCTTCGGGTCGAACTCGCAGCTGCGGGCGCTGGCCGAGGTCTACGCGTCCAAGGACGGCGAGAAGGTGCTGGTCAATGACTTCGTCAAGGCCTGGACCCGGGTGATGAACCTGGATCGCTACGACCTGATCTGAGCGGACGAAGGGGCCGCCTGCCCGGGAGGGTAGGCGGCCCTTTTTTGGGCAGCTGTAGGCAATTTGGCTACGGTGTAGGCAATTTGGCTACACCCAGGTCGGGCCCAGCCCCGGGCGCTGACCCTTTGCAACGTTTGGTTCCAGAAATCTTTCCAGACGTTTCCTAAGATGCCTGGATGGACGTCCCTTCCAACATGCCGGTCCACCGGCAGTTCCCTCCTTCGATGATCGTCGCCGCCCTCCTGGCGCTGGGTCTGGGTGCGTGCGGCGGCGGGGGCAGCGATGCACCGGCGGCCGACCCCGTCACGACGCCCACCAGTCCCACCAATCCCACGACCCCGACCAACCCCGGGCCGACGGATCCTCCGCTGGTCGCCGGCACCTGCGACCTGCCCAACTTCAAGCAGGACCTGCTCACGCGCATCAACGCGCTGCGCGCTTCAGGCGCGAGCTGCGGCAGCTCGGGGAACTTCCCCGCCGTGGCGCCGGTGGTCTGGAACGACAAGCTGACGGCGGCCGCCGACGGGCATGCCCTGGACATGGCGACGAAGAACTACTTCAGCCACGACAGCCAGGACGGCCGCAGCTTCTCCACCCGCATCACCAACGCGGGCTACACCTGGTCCGCCGTCGGCGAGAACATCGCCGCCGGGCAGGGGACGGTCGAGGCGGTCATGACCTCCTGGCGCAACAGCGCCGGCCATTGCGCCAACCTGATGTCGGCGAGCTTCGTCGACGTCGGCGTCGCCTGCCGTCCGGCCGCCTCCTCGGCCAACACCTACAGCAAGTACTGGGTGATGGACCTCGGCAAAGCCCGCTGATCCCACGCAGCGCCCTCGCGCAAGCACGGTCCTTCTTGCCCCCTCTCCCGCACTGCGGGAGAGGGGAGGGGGTGAGGGTGGTGACAGTACGACGACCCTCACCCCCGCCATCTCCCGCAGTGCGGGAGAGGGAGTGACGAGGAGCGAACTCGACGGCGTTCAACCATGCTTCGGTCGCCTCACGGCCCGCAGCTTCCCGCTGTTGCCCCCGCCGCAATAGAACATTCCGGCCCCGTCGGACTCCAGCCCGCTGATACCGACGTTCGCCGGCATGGCCAGCCGTTCGATCACGGCGCCGTCGGCCGGATCCACCCGACGCAGTTCGCTCTCATCGCCCTCCCAGGTGCCGTGCCAGAGTTCGCCGTCCACCCAGGTCACGCCGGTGACGAAGCGGTTGGACTCGATGGTGCGTCGCACCGCGCCGGTCTCCGGATCGATCTGCACGATCCTGCGATCGCGGTACTGCCCGACCCACAGACTCCCTTCCGCCCAGGTGAGTCCTGAATCGCTGCCCTGGCCCGACGGCGACGGAATGGTGCCGACGACGCGACCGCTCTGCGGATCGATCTTCTGGATCTGCGAATCGCCGATCTGGTAGAGGTGACGGCCGTCGAAGGCCGTGCCGGCGTCCGCGGCGCACGGGAGCGTGCGCTGGACCTCTCCGCTGGTGGGATCGATCGCCAGCAGGCCTGCCGCCGTGGCGGCCCAGACGCGGTCGCCGTCATGGCTCACACCGTGGACGGCAGGCGCGCCCGGGTAGGGACCGAATTCGCGCACGACCTCCGCCATGCGGGCCGCGGGCAGGTGCGCGTTGGACGCCATGCGGGCCTCGGCTTGGGGATCGCAGGCGGCGGAATTGGAAGCAGTCATCGTCATCTCCTGTACGGCGAAACCGTCGCCGCATGGATCGCAATCTATCCAGCCGGCGGCTGAGCGGGGAGTAACAAGATCGTCGCGATTCCCGTCATCGGCGGCGCCAGCCAACGCCTCGCGCGCGCTTGGCCAAGTGCGCGAACGCGCCCCTCGGCCTCGAGCGCCACGAGCGCGCGCTGCACCGTCCGCTGGCTCGCGCCCAGCGCCATCGCCAGCGCCGACGTGGACCAGGCCGCGCCATCGGCCAGCAAGGCCTGCAGGGAGGCGGTCTCGCCTTCCGTCGGCGGGACCAGCAGACTGACCGCGCGCTCGCCGTCCACGCGCAGCGCGAAGCCGTCCCGCGTCGCCTCGATGCGGGCGACGGGATCGATCAGCGCGCGAAGGCGGCCCAGCTCGACCCGCAGGCGTGCGCGGTGGGTCTCGTCGGGATGGCGGGTCCGGAAGGCGCGGAGGATGAGCGTCGCCCGATCCACATCGCCGGGCCACGCTTCGGCCAGCACGCGGGCCAGCGTGAACAGCACGGGCCGTCGCGCGAGGTCCACGGCCAGTCCCGCGCCGCGGATGGCGCGCCGGCAGGCATCGATGACCAGCACCGGGGAGGCGAGCAGGGCCTCGACCTCCTCGAGTCGCAGCGCACGCGACTGCCCGCCATCGATGCGTCGCGCGGCCGGCTGATCGAGCGAGGCGCGCAGATCGTTCGCCTGCGCCGTCAAGGCCGGCACGCCGGAGCGCCGAGCGGCGTCGAGCGCGCGCTCGACGGCGAGCTTCGCATCGCCGCTTCGCAGGGCCCGCATTGCGAGTTCCGCCGAGGCCAGGCCGACCATCGCGCCGAGCAGGGGCGGTGCGCCGTCGACGTCTTCCGTGGGGAGTGCTTCAGCAGCCTCGTCGAGGCGGCCCAGCAGGATCAGGCGACGCGCGGCAATGAGCCGGGCCTGCACCGCGTTCGCGCGGTCCTCATGGGCGGCCAGCGTCGCCGCGGCCTGCAGCAGCGGGCGTGTCGGATCGCCGAGATCGCGCATCGCCAGCGCGACCTCCGCCTCGGCCACGAGGCAGCGTGCGCGGGCGACGGCCTCCTTCGGTCCGAAGGCCTTGGCGGCTTGGCGCAGGAGCTCGCGAGCGCGGGCGTGTTCGCCGAGCTGCGCCATCGCGATGCCGCGCAGCGCGAGCGCCGGCGCATCGTCGCGCAGGGCGACCCGTTGCAGCGCGCTCAAGGCATCCCCGGCGGCGAGGAAGCGGGCGGCGGCGGTGATCAGGGCATCCATGAGGTCGGAGCTTAAGCGCCGACGCTGCCGTCACGGGCCGGCGGGGATGCCGCTACCCCGGAGGTCAGGGAGACCCCGGGTCGGCAGGTGGGAAGGGCCCCGAATACACTCCTGCCCATGGAACTGAAGATCGTCGTCTATTCGAAGTCCGCCTGCCCGCAATGCGACACGGCGAAGAGTCTGCTCAAGGCCCGCGGGATCGAGTATCAGGAGATCCTGATCGACGACGAGACCGAGCGCCTGGCCTTCTACGAGAAGTGCGGCCCGTCCGTGCGCCAGATGCCGCAGGTCTTCATCAACGACCAGCGCGTCGGCGGCGTGACAGGCCTGCAGGCCGCGCTGAAGCAGCTGGGCCGCTGAGTCCGCTCGCGGCGTTCCGCGTCGACGGGGCGGGGAGCGGGAACGCTAAAGTCGGCGGCTTCTTCCAACGACTGCGAAAGCGTCCATGTCCCTGCTCGACGTCCCCAGCCCGATCGACCTTCGCGAGATGTCCGACGCCCGCCAGTGGGCCGACGAGGCGATGGTCAAACGGCCGTGGCGCACCGAGTTCTTCGCGGCCTTCGCCGAGGTGCTGGACGCCGGGAATGCCCGTCGCGTGCTTGAGTTGGGCTCGGGACCGGGGTTCCTGGCGCAGTACCTGCTCCAGGCCTTGCCCGCCCTCGACTACGTGGCACTCGACTTCTCGCCCGCGATGCATCAGCTCGCCGCCGAGCGCATCGGCGGCGACGCGCATCGCGTGCGTTTCGTCGAGCGCAGCTTCCGCGAGCCGGACTGGGTCGAGGGTCTCGGCCCGTTCGATCACGTCGTGACCCACCAGGCCGTGCACGAGCTGCGCCACAAGCGGCACACACGCGCGCTGCATGAGCAGGTGCGAGGGCTGCTCGCGCCGGGCGGCCGCTACCTGGTCTGCGACCATGTCGCGGGCGACGGCGGCATGAAGAACGACCAGCTCTACATGAGCATCGAGGAGCAGCGCGTCGCGCTCGCTGAAGCCGGCTTCGCGCGCGTCGAGCCGCTGCTGCTCAAGCGCGGTCTGATGCTGTACGCCGCGTCGGTCGAACGCTGAGCGCTCATCCGGTCGGACGCGCAAGCGCGCCATCCCGGCGCGCGACGCGCAACCAGCGCGTGGCGATCACTTCGCCGGCGCGATCCCCAGCAGGCCGTCGCGCGTGCTGCCGCGGACCTTGGGGCCGATCCACACCTTCATCATCATCGGGAAGAAGCTCTCGCCCTGGATGGTGTCGCCCACCTTCTGGCCGTTGACGTTGAACTCGGTCGTCTGCTTCGCGGGGTCGTAGTCGATGGTGACCAGGTCGCCCTTGAGCAGCTTCGCGCGGTTGCCGAAGACCACGCCCAGCTGCGAGGTCTGGATGATGTTCTTCGAGAACTCCTCCGCCGCGTTCTGGCGGATGCGGTCCAGCATCGCGTTGGCCAGGTCGCGCGAGGACACGTCGCGCATCATGTAGAAGGTGATGCGCTTCGCCCCCTTCTCCGCCACGGCGGCTTCCATCGTGGTCTGCTTCTTCGGCAGGTAGAAGGCCACCGCGGTCGAGCGCGTCGACAGGATGCTCGACGTCGCCGCGCCGTTCAGCTGCAGCGTCTGGTTGTGCAGCAGCGCCGTGTCCTGGAACTTGAAGCCCTCGACTTCCACCTCCGCCGCGAAGGCGAAGGAGGACATCGCGGCCAGGCCGATGAACAGGGCATTCCGGACGGAGCGGGTGAAGGGGGAAGGTTGCATGGGGAAGTCTCCTCGCAGTGACGCGTCGTGTTGTGGGAATGAGCCGCGAGCCGACCGGACGGGGTGGCGAAAAGTGGCGTGGCTCGTGGCGTCGCGAGTTCGAGCCGATGGTGACGGCGATCGCGGGGCGCGGTGCGGACCGGATTAAAGCGCGGCGGGTTGTGGCGCGTCAGCCCCGGAATCTGGGGCCGTGCCTCTAATACGGGCTCCGACGTGACGAATGGCACAAGCCCCGGCCAGTTCCGCTGGCACGATGCGCCCCAATTCGAAAATCCAGAACTCCCCGGAGGGATCCCCGTGTCCATCGACCTTCTCCGCGTGCGCCCGTCCGCGCTCGCCGCCGCCTTCGTCTCGCTGGTCGCCGTCACCGGCACCGCGCACGCCACCGAGAACAGCCAGGTCCGCGCGCTGCTCGGCGCGCCGTCCTATGAGATCTCGACGCCGCAGTTCCCCGGCGTCTACCTGCAGACCTGGTACCAGCACTACGAGGCCGATAAGCTGCGCGACGCCGACGGCAACACGCCGACGCGCGCGCTGACGATCCCCGGCGTCGGCACGCTGCCGCTGACGGTGAACGGCTCGATCAAGGCCGACGTCTTCGTGCCGCGCCTGACCTGGGTCACCGAGAAGATCGTGATGGACGGCCGCCTGGGCTTCTCCGCCGCGTTCCCGCTGGTCAAGCAGACCAACGACTTCACGCTCACCACCGTGCTGCCGGCGGGCCTGCCGCCCACCGCCGTGGCGCAGATCAACCAGCAGCTCTCGGCCGCCGGCAATGCGCTGTCGGGCACGCGCAGCGGTCTGGCCGATCCGGAGATCGCCGCCTACATCGACTGGCAGCAGGACGAATCGCGCGTCGCGCTCGGCGTCGCGTTCAACCCGCCGATGGGCTCGTACGACGCGAGCCGCGCGGTCAATCCGGGCGCGGGCAAGTACTGGACGTTCAAGCCGCTGCTGGTGGCCTCTCGCATGTGGGAGAACGGCTTCGCCGTCGGCCTGCGCGCGACCTACTCCTTCAACACGCGCAACGACGACACCGGCGTGCGCTCCGGTCAGTACCTGCATGCGGACTGGTCCGGCACCTACAACGTCAACGACCAGTGGAAGGTCGGCGTGCAGGGCTACGTGCTCAAGCAGTTCACCGCCGACAGCGGCAGCGCGGCCGGCGCCAACAAGGTCCAGGCGCTGTCGGCCGGCCCGCTGGTCGCCTACCTGGCGGAGAGCGGCGAGTGGGGCGTCGACTTCAAGGTGATGAAGGAGTTCTCGGTGCGCAACCGCCCCGAAGGCACCATCACCTGGCTGCGCCTGAACTACCGTCTGAACTGATCTTCGGAAGACGGAGGACGCCCCCATCGCAGGGCGTCGCTCAACGAAGCGCGCCCGCGTGATGCCGGCGCGCTTCGTCGTTCCGGGCCTCAGAAATCGTAGATGTGCTCGATGTGGTCGCCGGCGCGGTCGGCACGCCGCAGCTCGTCGCCCAGGCGCGTGATCGGCAGCGCGATGACGGCGCGCTTGGTGCCGGGCCGCGTGAGGATGGGTTGCTCGAAGAGCAGCCGCGCCCCGGTCGGCTGCCAGGCCTGCGGGACCAGCTCGCTGACCACGATCTCGCCGCTGTTGCCGGCGACGCTGAGGAAGTCCACGCCCTGCCGCGCCAGCCATCGGCTGTAGTTCGTGAAGCCCTCGTAGCGGGGAATCGTTGCGAAGATCGGTCCCTGCGCCGGGGACAAGGCGCTCGACGACGGGGACGACGGGGATGACGGCGACGACATCGGCGGCACGATGAAGTCCGGATGTGCGGCGCGCTCGGCCGCGTCGCCCGGCGCGCGGCTCAGCCACACGGCGGTCACCGGTTTCGGCGCGTCGTAGATCGTCTGCGTGCCCAGCTTGATCAGCCGCGCATAGCCTTCCTTGACGAGCAGTTCCGTCGTCAGCAGGTAGCGACGCTCCCACTTGCGCACCATGTCCGGACCGGTCATCGGCACGTCGCGCCACAGCGATTTCAGCTGCGAGGCGAAGTCGAACTTGTACCAGGGGTCGATGCGGATGAAGTCGACATAGTCCTGCGCGTAGCGCGCGGCGAAGCGCTCCTCCTCGACCGGTCCGTCCGTGCCGCGCAGGCCCTCGGCGAGGCGGCCGATCGTGCGCTCGTAGGCGCCCTTGAGCGCGTATTCCACCGTCGTGCTGACGCCGATGACCATCACCATCAGGTGATAGCCGCCGTTGAACGGATAGCGCGCGATCTCGCGGTTGATCGCGCCGTACGACTGCCAGAACTGCCCGATGTGCGCGAACAGCGGGAAGCGGCTCGGTGCATCGCTGCGGCCCAGCCAGGCAGCGTATTCCGCCGGGCTGTGCACCAGGTACCACTCGGGGAAGGTGAGGAAGGTCTGGTCGGGCGTGCGGCGATCCTCGACCGGGGTCTCGGGTTCAGCGGCGCCAACGACGCCACCGGAGGCCACCGCGACCCCGATGGACAGCATCGAGGCGACGGCCCGGGCCCTGGCGATCCAAGCCTGCGACCGCGGTGGCGGTGGCGATGGCGATGGCGATGGCGAGCCTCCGTTCATGCGTCCTCCGCCGGCTTGATGAAGCAGAACAGCGTGTTCATCGTCGGATCGTTGGCCTGCAGCACGCGATGGCCGCTGTCCTCGAAGCCGGCCTCGCGCAGGTGATCCACCCAGTCCTGTCCGGAGGCGAAGTGGCGCCGCTCCGCGACGTTGCTCTCCCAGGTCTCGCCCAGTCCCGCATTGAAGACCGTGTGCGCCAGCGACACCAGGGCGCCGAGGTCGGCATCGCGCACGTCGTGATCGCGCACGATGAACGCGCCGCCGGGGCGCATCACGCGATGGACCGAGCGCAGGAAGGGACCGAGCGTCTGCGGCGTCATGTGATGCAGCCCGATGTAGCAGGTCACCAGACCGATGCTGCCGGAGGCGATGGCCTCGGGCAGCGGGGCGTAATCGTCGAGCGTGAAGTGCCGGCCGGGCCGCGCGATCCGGCCGCGCTCGACGATGTCGACGGGCGACTGGCTCTGCGGCTTCTCCTCGACGAACACCAGCTCGCCGCGCAGCCGCAGGACTTTCGCAAGTCCGCCGTGGTATCGCGCCTTGGAGCCGATCTCCAGGTAGCCGTCGAACTCGCGCGCCGGCAGGACGGCCAGCGTCTGCCGGGTCATCTCCGCCTTCTGCTTGAACAGCGCCGGGAGGGCGTAGCGCAGTTCCGCGGCGGCCGGTTTGATCGACGGCAGCCGGCGCTGGATGTCGCGGTAGATGCTCTCCTCGTCGCGATGGCGCGTGACGGCGTCCGCGATCAGGTGATGGAAGCGATCTTCCGGCGCGGTGTGGAACACGTTCTGGAGGAAGAGATAGAAGGCGTCGGACAGGCGCGTGTCGCCGAACACGCGGTGGAACTCCGTGCTGCCGGCGGCGGGGGCCGTCGTGGCCGTCGGGGCCTCCGGCGCGCAGGTCGGCCCCGGGCAGTACTTGTCCCAGAGCGCGTTGGTGAACCGGTGGTGCGGATCCAGCCGCTGCTTGAGCGCGAAGAGCGCGCGCGCGCCCGGATAGGCGCGGTGGAACTGCTCGTGCGTCGCGTGCGGCTGGTAGGGCAGGTAGTAGGACCCGCCCACCGACAGCACCGCGTCGATCAGCTCGCGCGTCCACACGGCGACGCGGCGACGGGCGTTCTCGCGGGTGCGCTGCTTGTGATACAGCACGAAGGCGAAGGTCTCCGTCGGCGCCCAGGCCATCAGCGTGTCGGGATCCGGCATCGCATGGCGGATCGAGATGTTGAGCGCGTTCACGCGATGGCGCCGCAGGATCTCGGCCATCTTCGGCACGAAGTCCGTCAGCCGCTCCACCGGCACGAAGTACTCCTGCAGCACGTAGGTGCGGTGCATGCGCGTCGGCGGTTCCAGCTCGGCCACGTCGTAGCCGGCCTCGTAGTTGCGCCAGTGCACCTTGCCGCGCAGGTAGAGCAGCGGATCGATCAGCTTCTCCCGGCGTTCCTTGCCGAAGGGCGTCTCCGACATCGACCACAGGAAGTAGCGATGCAGCGGATACGAGCTGCGCAGCGGCTGCAGCCGGTCGGGGACGGTGGCGGGCTTGTCGGTCTCCTTCCAGGTGACCGCGCGCAGCGTGCGGTAGTGGGGGCCGTAGAGGTCGGCGTTGTGGAAGACGGCCGCCGGGTTGCCGCGCACCTGGTCCTTGAAGTAGCGCCAGTAGTCCGCCAGCGGCATGACCGCGTCGTGGCGCGCCACCTTCTGGTTGGTGTCGAGGTCGAGCTCGACCTCCACGATCACGCCCAGCGCCCCGTAGCCGCCGATGGCGCCGCGGAAGACCTCCGCATGGGACTCGCGGGTGGCCTCGACGACGCTGCCGTCGTGGAGCGCGACGCGGATCGCGCGCACCGACAGCACCAGCGGACCGAGTCCGACATAGCGGCCGTGGCAGTTCACGCTCAGCGCGCCGCCGACGGTGAAGTTGGCGTAGGTCTGCATGATCTTCACCGACAGCCCGTGCGGGTCGATGAAGCGCTGGATGTCGCACCAGCGCGTGCCGGCCTGGACGCGGATCGTGCGCGCCGTCGGCGAGAACGCGATCACGCGGTTCATCGACCGCATGTCGATGTGCAGGCTGCCCGGGCTGGCCGTCTGGCCGCCCATGCTGAAGCGGCCGCCGCCGATGGACACGGGACCGGTGGTGCGGCGCAGCGCCTCCTGGACGTCCTCGATCGATGCCGGCGCGACGATGGCCATCACGCGCACCGGATTCAGACCGGTCACGTCGTTGACGATGTGGTGGGAAGACGGGCTCATGGGGCGACGGTGAGGTAGTCGGCGGGAGGCCGCGCATCGAAGCGGCGGCCTTCGGGGGCGGAGCGGCGCAGGCCGCATTCGACGCACAGCGCCAGCGGGCCCAGCACCGGCAGCGCCGCGAGCAGCAGCCACCAGGCGGAGCGTCCGCGGTCGTGCAGGCGCCGGCCCCAGATCGAGATCAGCAGGACGGTCGCCGCCAGCGCGGCGGGCCCTCCCAGCGGCGTGTCCGCGACCGCGATCGCGATCCACAGCGCGAGCGGCACCAGCGTGGCGTGGCGCAGCCAGAATCCGCCCCGCGTGAGCGTGCCGGCCGTCGAGAACTCCCGCACGGCCGTGTATGTCGATGGCATGGCCATTCCTCCCAGGCGCGCATCATGCCGCAGGGCGGGCGCTGCCCCGGGCCCGCGGCACCCGCCCGGGTGAGGGGGCCATCAACGCTCGTAGAGCTCCAGCGGCAGGCCGTCCGGATCGGCGAAGAAGGTGAAGCGCTTGCCGGTGAGTTCGTCCACGCGCACCGGCTCCACGACGACGCCCTTGGCCTCGAGTTCGCGCTTGCCCGACGCGACGTCGTCGACCTCGAAGGCCAGGTGGCGCAGCCCTTGCGCCTCCGGGTAGGACGGGCGCGGCGGCGCGCCGGGGAAGCTGAACAGCTCGATCTGCGAGCCGTCGGGCAGCGCCAGGTCCAGCTTGTAGGAGCGACGCGCCTCGCGGTAGGTCTCCGCGATCACGCGCAGGCCCAGCACCTCGGTGTAGAAGTGCCGGGAGCGCGCGTAGTCGGCGCAGATGATGGCGGTGTGATGGATGCGCAGCAGCATGGTCGTTCCATTCGGTCTGATCGGCCCGGTCATTCCGTCGTCGGCCGGCGCACGGTCAGCAGGGAGGCCCTGAGCGCGTCGATGTCCACCGGCTTCACGATGTGGTCGTCGAAGCCGGCCTCGCGCGTCTTCTCGCGGTCCTGTTCCTGCCCCCAGCCGGTCAGCGCAATCAGGCGCGGATGGCCGATGTCGTCGCCCATGCCGCGCAGCCGGCGCGCCACCTCGTGTCCGTCCATGTCGGGCATCCCGATGTCCAGCAGGATCGCATCCGGCCGCAGCGCCTGGACCGCCTTCAGCGCCGACGGCCCGTCATATGCCACCGCCACCTCCGCACCCATCAGGCGCAGCAGTTCCGCCGTCGTGTCGGCGGCGTCCCGGTTGTCGTCGACGAGCAGCAGCCGCGCGCCCAGCGGTTCGTCCTCGTCCGCCGACGCGGGGGCCCCCGCGGTCGCCGCCGGGATCTGCGGCAGGCGCAGCTGGAAGCTGCTGCCCCGCCCCAGGCCGTCGCTGGTCGCGGTCAACTGGCCGCCGTGCAGGCGCGCCAGCGTCTGCGACAGGCTGAGGCCGATGCCCAGACCGCCCTGCGAGCGGCTGTGCGAGCGGTCCAGCTGCGAGAACAGCTCGAACAGCTGCGGCAACTGCTCCGGCGCGATGCCGATGCCGTTGTCCGTCACGGTCAGGACGGCTTCGGCGTCCTCGCCCTCGCCGCGCGCGATGTGCACGTCGATGCGGCCGCCCGGGTCGGTGTAGCGCGCCGCGTTGTTCAGCAGGTTGACCAGCAGCTGGGTCAGCCGCACCGGGTCGCCCTGCACCCACGGGGCCGGACCGTCGAAACGCAGCGTCAGCCGATGGCCTTCGCGGTCGATCAGCGGGCGGCTGCTCTCCACCGCCGCGTCGACGACGCTGCTGAGGTTCACCGGCTCCTGCCGCAGCGTGATCAGGCCGCGGCTGATGCGCGAGACCTCCAGCAGGTCATCGACCAGCCGCACCATGTGGTTGACCTGGCGCTCCAGCAGTTCGCGGATGCCGGTGAAGCGGCCCTCGCGATCGGCGGCGGCCAGCAGGTGCACCGCGTTGCGGATCGGCGCCAGCGGATTGCGCAGCTCGTGCGCGAGCGTCGCGAGGAACTCGTCCTTGCGCCGGTCCGAGCGCAGCAGCCGCTCCTCGCGGTCCTGCGCGACCGCCTGGTTGCGCGCGCGCTCGACCGCCACGCGCGTGCGGTGCGCGGTCTCGCGGATCAGCGACACGTCGTCGGCGCTCCAGGCGCGCGGCGACTCGTCGTGCACGAAGAGCAGCGCGACGAGCCGCCCCTGCTCCAGCACCGGCACGTTCACGATGGAGCGCACCCGCATCGCGTCGAAGGACTCGCGGTGGTCGCGCGTGCGCGGATCCTCGTGGACGTCGACGATCTCGACGACCTCGTCGCGCTTGAGCTGGTCCACGAAGCTGCCGTAATCGCGGAAGCGGCGCAGCCCGGCCAGACTGTCGAAGCCGCCGCGCCGCCAGTCGCGTTCGATGCGGACGGTCTCCGACTCGTGATCGACGGTGCAGTAGCCGGCGCGTGTCGCCGTCAGCATCATCCCCAGCATCTGCGCCGAGGCGAAGCCGATGTCGGCCGGCGAGCCGACCTCGCGCAGCCGCTCGCTCAACCCGGCGAGCGCGGCGCCGCGCTGCTCGCCGCGCACCCGCGCGGTGACGTCGACGCCCTCGACGAAGATGTGGGTGACCGCGCCGCGGTCGTCGCGGATCGGCTGGTAGACGAAGTCCAGGAAGTACTCGCGCGCGTGGCCGTCGGGCCCGTCGGGCGCCTGGGCGACGAACGCCGCGGCCTGCGCCGTGTAGGCGCGTCCGGTCGCGTAGACGGCGTCGAGCAGGCTCACATAGCCCTGCGCGGCCGCGTCGGGCAGCGCCTGCGCGACGGTGCGGCCGATCACGTCCCGATCGCCGATCAGCCGCTGGTACGCGGGGTTGACGCTCTCGAAGCGATGTTCCGGTCCGGCCAGCACGGCCATGAAGCTGGGCGCCTGCTCGAAGAGCTGGGTCAGCCGCTGGCGTTCGCCGCGGGCGTGGCGCTCGGCCATCACCTTCCCCGTGGTCTCGACCACGATCGCCATCACGCCGGCGGGACGACCGTCGTCGTCCAGCAGCGGCGAGTAGTCCAGGTTCATCCAGACGGTCTCCGCCCGGCCGTGTCGGTGCAGCACGAGTTCCTGGTCTTCGTAGTGCAGCGTGCCGCCGGCCAGGCCGACGCGCATGACGTGATCGTTGAAGTCGGCCACCTCGGGCCAGCCTTCGCGCACATTGCTGCCGAGCAGGCGCGGATGTCGCGCGCCGGCGATCACGCCGTAGGCGTCGTTGTAGATCATCACGCCGGGCTCGCCCCAGAGCATCACGATCGGCGTGCGCGAACGCAGCATCAATGCCGTCGCGTGGCGCACGTGGTCGGGCCAGGCCCTCAAGGGTCCGAGCGCGGTCGCTCCCCAGTCGAAGGCGGCGATCAGCGGCGCGATCTCGCCGCCGCCGGCCAGGAAGGGCGGCAACGGCGTGGGGGCGATGGAAGGGGAGAGAGAGGAGGGGGCTGCCAAGTGCGCTCCCGCGTGACTGGGATGCGGGAGTATCCGCTGAACCTCGACGCCGGCCGGCGCGCGGTCGCCGGCGGTGATGCAGGGGGGTGCGCGGCGCGCGGCAGCCGGTCGCGACCCGTCGGCGTCCGGTCAGCCGTCCTTCAGTGGGCGTCGGCGCTCACGAGCACGTCGCGGGGGCCGGCCACGAAACGGTAGTCCGGCGCCGGTATCGGCGAGTCCTCGTCGTCCAGCGCGTAGACATGCAGGTGCACGCCCTCGCCGCCGGCCTCGAACTGGCAATGGCCGCCGACACGCGTGCCCTTGGCCACACGGCGGTCCAGGTCGTCGTCGTCGTCGTGGACGTCGGCGTTCACCCAGACGTAGTCCAGCCCCTGCGTGCCGTGCTCGACCGCCGTCGAGCGCACCGGCTGGCCGTGCAGCATCGGCCGCAGCAAGGCGACGCAGCGGTCATGCTGCGTGTTTTCGTAGGCGCTCATCTCCGGCTTGCGGCCGGTCGAGCCCGACCCGCAGGCGCTGAGCAGGGCGCCCAGGATCGCCACCGCGACCACGGCGCGGACCGCGGTCGCAGGGCGCTGGATCGATCGAAGGTCAGTCACGGCTACTCCTGGATCGTCCCGCTGGACCGCAGGACGAGACGCCCAGGCTAGCGGTGCTTCGTCAAGCGTGTGTGAATGGGGTTTTTGGGCGAGATGCGCCCGGCCCCCGATCCTTGGGACACCCGCTGTGTGACGGGTCGCCGTCGGGACAGTTCCCTTGGCGGCGTATCCCCCGCGCATCGCGCCCTCCTGCAGTTCATCGCCTCCGGAGATCGGTCTGTCGGAGGCGCGACCATCGCGCGCGCGCTTGCCTAGACTCCGCCTCCACATCCATTTCCGAGGGAACCGTTTCATGACCATCCGCTCCATTCACGCCGCCCGTCCGATCGCCTGGCTGCTCGCCGGCGCCGCGGCCGTCCTGTCCACCGGCTGCGTGATCGCGCCCAACACCTCCGAGGCCAACACCCAGCGCATGGAGGACGTCCGCAAGATGAGCGAACAGGCGACCGCCACCTGCGGCGTGGGCAACGTGAAGGAAGTCAATTCGAAGAGTTTCACCTGCAAGTGAAGCGCCGCGCTGATGGCGGTGACGAGCCCACCCGGCTCGACCGCCGTCGCCTGCCGCTCTTCGAGATGCAACCGTCCTGACAGGGGCATCGCCCTTGCGCGATCATCAGGACCCGTCTTGTCGAGTCCAGGATCCGCCGCCATGCCGACCTCCAGCGCGCCTTTCGCCCCGTTCTTCCTCGGTACCCGCCTGCCGCTGATCCAGGCGCCGATGGCCGGGGTGCAGGACGCCCGCCTGGCGCTGGCGGTGAGCCATGCGGGCGGGCTGGGGTCCCTGCCCGCGGCGATGCTCACGCCCGAGGTCCTCCAGAAGGAACTGAAGGCCTTGCGCGACGGCACCGACAAGCCGTTCAACGTCAACTTCTTCGCACACACGCCGCCGACGGCGGACGACGCGCGCGAGGCGCGCTGGCGCGATCGACTCGGCCCGTACTACGCCGAGTTCGGCATCGATCCCACGCAGATCAAGGCAGGGCCTGGACGCGCGCCGTTCACCGCGGAGATCGCCGATCTGGTCGAGCCTTTCAAGCTGCCGGTGGTGAGCTTCCATTTCGGGCTGCCGTCCGCCGAGCTGATGGCTCGCGTGAAGGGCTGGGGCAGCCTGGTGCTGGGCAATGCGACCACGGTCGACGAGGCCCGCTGGCTCGAAGCGCACGGCGCCGACGGTGTCATCGCGCAAGGCTGGGAGGCGGGCGGCCATCGCGGCCATTTCCTCAGCGACGACCTGACGCGGCAGCCTGGCACGATGGCGTTGCTGCCGCAGATCGTGCGCGCGGTGAGGGTGCCGGTGATCGCGGCGGGCGGCATCGCCGATGTGCGCGGCATCCGTGCGGCCTTGGCGCTGGGCGCGTCGGCGGTGCAGCTGGGCACGGCCTTCCTGCTGTGCGAGGAAGCGACGACGAGCGCGCCGCATCGGGCGGCGCTGCGCGATCCGGCGAATCACCACACGGCGGTGACCAACCTCTTCACGGGGCGTCCTGCGCGCGGCATCGTGAACCGCTACATGCGAGAACTCGGTCCGCTGAACGACGCGGCACCGGCGTTCCCGCTGGCGACCTCCAGCGTCGCGCCACTGCGCGCCAAGGCCGAGGCGCAGGGCAGCGGCGATTTCTCGCCGCTGTGGTCGGGTCAGAACTTCGCCGCGGTGCGCGAGATCGGCGCGGCGGCACTCGTGAGCGAACTCAGCGCGGCGTTCTGACGGGCTTCAGCACTGCCACCGCCGCTGGCCCTTTTGCAGTCAAGGCAGGGGCGCGCCCCGCGCTGCCACGTACAGCGCGTACCACTCGTTGCGAGTGAGCTGAACCTTCAGCGCGTCGCCGCAGGCGCGGATGCGATCCGGATTCGCCGACCCGATGACCGGCTGGATGCGTGCCGGGTGCTTCATCAGCCACGCCAGCAGGATGCCTTCGGTGCTGACGCCGTGTTCCTGGGCCAGCTTCTGGACCAACGCGCGGGCGGCCTCGTCGGCCGGGGCTTGAGCGGTGTCCCCGCTGAAGCGGCCGCGGGCCAGCGCGGCCCACGCCTGCAGCTGGATGCCGTGCTGCTGGCAGTGTTCCAGCGTGCCGGTCCAGGCCAGCGCGCCGGGGCGCGCCGCGGCCTGGGGGTCGTTGAAGCAGGTGCCGGCGTCCAGCGGTTCCAGATGGCCGAGGCCGAGTTCCAGCTGGTTGACGACCAGCGGCTGGTCCAGCGCACGGCCCAGCCAGGCCATCTGGCCGACGTTCATGTTGGACACGCCGAAGTGGCTCACCTTGCCCGCCGCGCGCAGGCGCCGGAAGGCTTCGGCGATCTCGTCCGGCTGCATCAGCGGATCCGGGCGGTGCAGCAACAGGATGTCCAGACGCTCGGTGCCCAGGCGCTGGAGGCTGGCCTCGACCGCCTGGACGATGTAGCCGCCCGACAGGTCGTAGCGGCCCGGGCCCTCCGCGTCGGCGAAGCGGATGCCGCACTTGCTCTGCAGCACGATGCGCTCGCGCAGCGAGGGCTGGCGGCGGAACAGTTCGCCGAAGACCGACTCGGCCTTGCCGCGGGTGTAGATGTCGGCGTGGTCGAACAGCGTGACGCCGATCTCCAGCGCGGCCTCGACGGCGGCCTGCGCATGGTCGACGTGGGCCGCGGTGAACGGGGCGTCGTCCCAATGGCCGCCCAGGCCCATGCAGCCATAGGCGAGCGGGCTGACGGTCGGGAGGTGCTGCTGCAGGGGGAGTGTGGTCATGGCGAGGCGGCCGCTTGAAGGAGGAAGTGCAGGAAGAAGAGCGGGAAGAAGAGCGGGAAGAAGAGCGCCGGGAAAGGCGCGAGGCCGCGATTGTGACGCCGGGCCGAGCGGCCGGGTTTCAGCGCGGTTTCAGGCGCCTGCGGACGGCCGCTCGCCGTCGTCCCGGGCTTCCCGGTCGTCCTCGGGACCCTCCGCGTGATCGGCGGTCTCGATGGACCCCTGGCCCGATTCCAGCGCGGCCGCTTCCAGCGCCGCCGCATCCACGTGGAGCCGGAGCAGCGCCACCAGTCGCATGAGCGCGGCACCGGCGCTGCGTGACTGCGCCTCGTCCATCGCGGTCAGCACCCCACCGAGGCCTTCGGCCAGTGCGCGCCAGCCGGCGATCGCCAGACGGCGCTCCAACGCGCGCGCCTCGCTCCGCCAGGCGGCAGGGAGTTGGTTGCGGCCGTGGTGGAGCAGCGCGGCCAGGAGGGTCCGCAGCGCTGCCGGGCCGTCGCTGGCGGAGGACATCGCGTCCGGCATCGCCTCCGGCGCCGGCACGTGCCCCAGCGGCAACCCCGCCAGCGCGGCGCCGGCCCGCGTGTCCAGGTCGGGGACCGTCAAGCCGCCGGCGCCCGCGATCGCCCAGATCTCCAGTTCCGGAAGTCCGCCGCGCCATCGCAGCATGCCGGCGATGTGGGTGGGGGCGGCGTCCGCGCCGGTCAAGGCCTGCGCGATGGCTTCGAGCGCATGCGGCGTGTGGCGCTCATGCGCGCGTCGGGCGATCAGCGCTGCGCCGTCGGCATCGCGCAGCAGCGTGGCGACTGTCTGCTCGTGGGCGTCGTAGAACGGCGTGCCCCAGTCGGCCGGCGTGAACACCACGAAGCGGCGCGCCGCGTGGCGCGGCGTCACGTCCGGGTGCGGATGCAGCAGGCGCTCGCGCCTCAGCTGTGCGACGCGATCGGTCCGCAGCGGCGCCCGCAGCGTCTGCCAGTCCGCCGTCTGCGGCAGCGGCTGGTTGCGATCGGACCGATGCTTGGCCAGACGCAGGCTGCCGTCGGGCCGACGACGGGCCTGGCGCGAGATCAGTTGTCCGAGCCCCAGCATCGACATCAGCAGACCCGGCGCCAGCCGCTCGCTGGCGCGGATCGCGGCTTCATTCTCGGCCTTGTCGCCGGGCACTTGCCAGTCGTGGCGGAGCAGCAGCGGGGTGCCGGTGTCCAGGTCCGCCATGACCAGCGAGGTCCGTCGCGTGTCGCCGTCCCGCGTCGTGCGCGCGCCCAGGCAGGTCAGGCGCAGGCGATCCAGTTCGACCTCGCCCGGTTGGCCGGTGCCCCATGCGTCGCCGGCATGGCCGGGCCGCGCGCCGGCGGCCAGGCGCAGGCCGAGTTCCGCCAGGAGGTCCACGCCCTCCGCCGCGTCGTGGCGGGCGCTGCGGCGCGCATAGGCATCGCTCCAGGCTTCGAGATCGTCCAGCGTGCCCATCAACCAGGCCGCGTCGCCCGCCGCGCCGCGCGCGAGCGACAGCGGCTGCGCCAGCGCCGACGCGCCGCCGGCCGCGCCGTGTCGCAGCAGCGCCGCGGCGAGCTCCTCGAACGGTGCGCGATCGACGGTGGGCGTCTTGCCGCCGGGCACCGCCGGCGCCAGGCGCACCGAGGCTGCGCCCGTGAGACCGAGGCGATGCGCTTCGCGGAAGGCCCACACGCCGAGCGCCACGTGCTCGCAGGCCGTTGCGCGGAGGCAGTCGCATCGCGCGGCCTCCAGGCCGGCGCCGGCCCAGAAGCGCACGGTGGCGCTGGGCAGGCGCGCGGTGTCGCAGGGTTCGCCGCCCGCCGTCTGCGTCTGATCGCGCGGACGGACCTCGATCGACAGGCCGTGTTCCCGCAGCGCATGGGCCAGGGCCAGCACCGCGGGGGGAAGGAGCGCGACGAGCGCGTCTTCGCCGACCTCATGGACGGGTGTTGGGGAGGGCGTCGGCGCGGCGGCGAGAACCGGCGCCGCCGACCCGGATGGCGATGCGGGCGCAGACCCGATCGTCTCGCGATACGCGAGCACCGCGATGATCCGGTGCCTGCAGATGCCCGCGGCGGCGCAGCTGCAGCGCACGTCGGGCAGGGTGACGGCGCGCGGCCAGCGGCACGCGATGCCGTCGTCGAAGCGCGCGCTCAACTGCCCGTCGGCGTCCACCTCGATCGTCGGCCGGTAGCCGCCCGCCAGCTCGCGCTGGGCGCGCTTGACGATGCCGGCGTTGGCCGCATGCGCCAGAGCCTCCGGCGTCAGATGCAGCAGGTCCTCGCGGATCGGGGCGTGGTCGCCAAGGCTCATCCGAGTTTCTCCGCCAGCCATCCCGCGAGCTGCCCCGGCGTCATCGCGCCGACGTGCGCGCCGACCTCGACCAGCCTCCCCGCGAGTTCGCGGTCGTAGACGGGATCCGCGCGTTCGTCCAGCGCCGCGAGGCCCAGCACCGTCGTGCCCTGCGCGATCAATGCGCGGACGTGCCCGACCAGCACCTGCGGATCCATGCCTTCGTAGAAGTCGCTGACGATCACGACGATCGCGCGTCGCGGCACCTCGATGAGATCGGCCGCGTAGCCCACCGCGGTGCCGATGCAGGTGCCGCCGCCGAGCTGCACGTTGAGCAGCAGCTCGACCGGATCGCCGGTCTGGCCGGTCAGGTCCACGACCTCGGTGTCGAAGGCGATCAGATGGGTCCTGATGCCAGGCAGCCCGCACAGGCAGGCCGCCGTCACCGCCGCATGGATCACGGACGGCACCATGCTGCCGCTCTGGTCCACCAGCATCAGCACCTGCCACGGCGTCATCACGCGCCGGCTGTCGACGCGGAAGCGCGGCTCCCGCACGACCAGCCGGCCGCTGGCCGCGTCGTAGTGGCGCAGGTTGCGCCGCAGGGTCTCGCGCGCGGCGAACTGCGACGCCGGTCCGCCCGCCGCGGTGCGCTGCGGCTGCCGCCTGCCGTTGAAGGCCTGCGCCACGCGCGTCGCCATCTTCTCCATCAGCTGTCGCACCACCTGCGCCACCAGCTCGCGCGCCATCGCCAGCACCGCCGGGTTCATCAGGTGCTTGGTCCGCAGGACCGCCTGCAGCAGCGCCACGTTGGGCGTCGCGCGCGCCAGCACCTCGGGGTTGGTGACGACGTCGTCAATGCCGTAGCGCTCGATCGCATCGCGTTCGAGCCGCTCGATCGTCTCCTTGGGGAAGAGCGTGTGGATCTCGTTGATCCATTCCGGCACGCTGAGCTGCGAAGCCCCGAGACCGCCGCCGCGATCGAGGCGGTCCTCTGGCGCGAGGCCGCCGCCGTTGTCGTCCCGGCCGTAGAGCCAGGCCAGCGCCCGGTCCATCGCGAACGCCTGCGCGCCGGCGGCGCCCAGGCTGCCGGTGCCCGCTTCGCCGAGCAGCAGGCGCCAGCGGTCGGCAATGTCGAGCTCCGGCAGGGGCGCGCTCACAGGCCCAGCTCCCGCGCGGCCGCCAGCGCCCGGGTCTCGATGCGTCGCGCGTCGAGCAGGGCGGCGCTGCGGCCGGAGGTCAGCAGCCAGGGTGAGAGGACGCCGACGCCCCGCGGCCCCGTGCCAGCATTCGCGCCGACGCCAGTGCTGGTGCCGTTCCCGTGCCCGTTGCCGGCACCGAGCGCGCCGTCGTCCAGGAGCCGCGCCGCGTGCGCCGCCACGGCGCCGCGCTCGCGTGGCGGCAGCCAGCCCATTGCGCCGCGCAACGCCGGCAGCGCCGCGAGAAAGTCTTCGGTGCCGATCGCCGCCAGCGTCGCATGCAACGCCCGCGCAATCGCGTCGTCGGCGGTAGCCAGCGAGCGCGCGCAGGCGAACAGGCCGTACAGGAAATCGCCCAGCGCGTCGCGCGGCGGCATGGCGCGCAGCACCGCCATCACGCGGGCGCGGGCCGTGTCGTCGTCGCCGAGCGCCTCCAGCGCATACGCCAGGCCGAGCGCCGCGCCGCGCAGTGCCGGCGGTCGACCGGCGCCGTCGGCCAGCCGGACCATCGTCGAGAGCACGGCCTCGCGGTCGAGCGCGGGCAGGTCCAGTTGCAGCAGCGGTTCGAAGACCGCCACCGCGCGCACGTCGGCCTCCGCCCGTGCGGGCGAGGAGCCGGGCACGGTCGGGGCGCTGCCGGCGTTCCCGGCATCAGAGGACCCGGTGTCCGCGTCGGACGCCAGCCCTCGGTCTTCGAGCAGCCACATCAATCGATCCGCGATCGCGCCCAGCGTGGCTTCGAGCATCGCGCGCGGGTCGTCGCTCCAGAAGCCGGTGCGGGCGATTTCCGCGAGGGTGCGAGCCGCGCCGGCCAGCGCACCGTGATCGTGGCAGCGCGGCAGGCCGTCGCGCAGTTGCGCGGCGAGGTCCTCGCCCATGTCGAGCAGGCCCGCGCGAACAGCCGCCAGCAAGGTGCCGGTCAAGGCCGCCGGGTCGCCGCCCTGCGCGCCGGCCCGTTGCGCGAGCGCCTGACGCGCCGCGGCGTCCAGCGTCGCGCCGTGGATGGCCGCTTCGATCAGGTCCGCGTGCCAGCGGTCGTCACGCCGCAGCTGCCAGTGTTCCTGGAAGTGCAGCGCCGGCGCGAGCGAACGCGCGCCGCCCGGTGCGGCCATGCCGCGCAGCTTGACGCCGCCGACGCCGATCACGCGCAGCTGCCACAGCAGGCGCGAGCGCGGACGGTCTTCCGCACGGCGGCGGTCCAGCACCATCGTGTGCGAGGAGAACGGGATCAGCAGATCCGCCTCGGCCAGGCGCCGCTCGGCGTCGCGCAGCAGCGGCGGCTGCGGCGTGTCGCCGTGCAGGCGGCCGACGCCGTCGCCGGTCAGCGCGAGCAGGGCTTCGCGCAGGATCGGGTGATGGTCGCCGCGCAGCAGGCCGTCGCCGTGCCACGGGGCGGGTGACTCCAGCGCCTCCTTGACGACCGCGCTGAGCAGACCGTCGAGCAGGTCCGTGCGCAGGGGCGTGGCGCGACCACGCAGTGCGGCGAGGGCTCGCGTGTGATGCGCGAAGGCAATGACGTCGGCGGTCGAGCAGGGGACTTTCGCCTGCCGCAGCCGGCGCACGATCGCCGCCATGGACCGCTCCGCGGCGCGGGCGGCGCCGTGGTCCCAGAGCCAGCGGTAGTACAGCGGCGACGGCAGTCCCGCGCCATAGCCGCCGAGCGCGTCGACCTGCCGGTCGCTGAAGGGCACGAGGTAGCTGCCGGCTTCGCGGGGATCGGGCGGCATGGGCGCGAGGGGCTCGGGCGGCAGGGAGCCGGTCGCCAGGGAATCGGTGGACGGCGGATCGGTGGACGGCGGATCGGTGGACGGGGAACCGGTGGACGGGGAATCGAGCGGGCGTTCGGACGCCCCACGGGAGCCGGCGGCGGACTCGTCGCGCCACGCGCGCCACGCCTGGTCGAGCGGCGGCTTGTGCCAGCCGCCGCAGACGACCAGCACGCGCTCGAAGCGCGCCGTGGCCCAGCGGATCCATTCCGACATCAGGGCCTCGCGCGCGCGGTCCTGCGGCGTGCCGGGATCGTCTCCACGCAGTTCGTCGAAGTAGGCATCGAGCCGTTGCTCGAACGGCGTCGGAGAAGCATCGCGGTCGCGGTCGCTGTCGACGCCGACGCCGACGCCGACGCCGACGCCGACGCCGAACTCGTCCGCTTCAAACAGGTGGTCCCACAGCGCGTCCGGACCGTCGCAGCGCAGACGGTCGCGCAGCATGGCATCGACGCGGCCGTAACGGCTGCGCGGCTGTCCCGCCGTGCGTCGCGTGTCGTCGGGAATCGCGCGGTAGGCCCAGTGAGGCAGGTCGATGAACCGGACCTGCGCCCCGGCCGCCAGACCGTGACGCAGCGCGATCCATTCCGGGGAATGCGACAGCAAGGGGTACCAGCACTGCGCCGGCGCGCCGTCCTTGGCGTGGGCGTGGCTGTAGATCGCCAGCGGCGGTTCGTGGTCGAGCATCAGCTCGCCCAGCCGCGCATTGAAGTCGGACGGGCCCTCGATCAGCACGGCCTGCGGGCGCTGGCGCGCGATCGTTCGCGCCACCAGCCGCGCGCAGGCGGGGCTGTGGTGGCGGATGCCGAGGACGCGCGGC
This sequence comes from uncultured Burkholderiales bacterium, assembly GCA_966211105.1. Lineage (GTDB taxonomy): Bacteria > Pseudomonadota > Gammaproteobacteria > Burkholderiales > Burkholderiaceae_C > Roseateles. The sequence continues at coordinate 33,689 of CBIHMU010000013.1, read as the reverse complement.
GGCTTCATTCGGGCAGCAGATGCCGCGCCGCGTGGAAGGCCTGCCAGTGCTCGCCCGCGCGCTTGGCGGCGCGCTGGTCGATGTAGCGCCGGATCTTCTTGAGGTCGTCCGCGTTGTCCTTGGCGGCCGCGCCGGCCAGCGCCTCCACGATGTCGGCCGCGCGGCCGGCGTCGCCGCGCAGGTAGTGGCCGCGCAGGGTGATGGCGTGGGCGACGCTGACGGCCTCGGCGGTGCTGACGACCGTCGACAGCCGCTCGCCCGCCTGGCCGTCGCGGCCGATGCCGGTGCGCAGCTCGCGGAAGACCGTGACCAGCACTTCGAGCACGTCAGGCGACGGCGTGACGCTGAGGCCGTCGCGGGCCAGCAGGCGGTCGACCTCGCTCCGAACAAGCGCGAGTTCCTCGTCGTAGTCCGCGATCGGGAACACCGTCTCGAAGGCGAAGCGCCGCTTCAGCGCCGCGGACATCTCATTGACGCCGCGGTCGCGGATGTTGGCGGTGGCGATCAGGTTGAAGCCCGGCGCCGCGAACACCGTGCCGGCGGCGGTGCCGGCGTCGGCCAGCTCGGGCACCATCAGCAGCCGCTCCGACAGGACGGACAGCAGCGCGTCCTGCACCTCCGGTGGGCAGCGGGTGATCTCCTCGAAGCGGACCACCCGTCCCTCGCGCAGACCGCGCATCAGCGGCGAGGGCACGAGTGCGCGCTCGCTGGGACCTTCGTTGAGCAGCAGCGCGTAGTTCCAGCCGTATTTGATCTGGTCCTCGGTCGTGGCGGCGCTGCCTTGCACGGTCAGCGTGCTGGTGCCGCTGATCGCCGCACTCAGCAGTTCCGACAACAGGCTTTTGGCGGTGCCCGGCTCGCCGACCAGCAGCAGTGCGCGGTTGGACGCGAGCGTCACCAGCGCGCGTTCGAGCAGGCTGGGCGCGCAGACCAGCTTGCGCCGGTGGCCCTCGCCGCCGGCGATGAAGCGGATCACCGCGCCCATCGACAGACGCCAGCCCGGCGGCACCGGGCCGCGGTCCTCGGCCGCGAGGCGCGCGAGCTCGTCGGCGTAGAGCAGCTCCGCAGGCGGACGCTGCATGGCAGAGGGGCCGGCTGGAGCCGCGACGGACGGCGAAGCGGCCGATGCATCGGACTTCGCCGTGGCCGCCGCTGCGGCGCTGGTCTTGCGGGTCATTTCGCGGGTTCCTTCCAAGGGGCGAGCAGGTCGGCGTCGCGCAGCATTTCGCTGGCGGCGACCGGATGCAGGCGGTCGAAGCTCTCCAGGCCGTCGTCGCCCCAGGTGCCCTGTCGCCGCAGCACGATGCGCGGGATGCGCTGCTTGGGCTCGTAGCTCGGATCGCCGACGATGGTGCCCGGGTCGAGTTCAAGCTCGATCGACAGGCCGTCGCCGACCGGGCGCTCGAACTGGCCGACCCAGCCCGCGTCCTGCGCCTGGCCGCGCCCCCAGCCGCGGTTGACCAGGCCGAGCACGCTGCCGGTGGCGACGGCCTTGTCGGCGAAGCGGGTGATCGACTTGGCGGCGCGTTCCGCGTCGCTCAGCGCGTAGGTCTCGCGGCCCAGCTGGCGGAAGGGCTGCAGGATCTCGTAGTCCGCGAAGACCTGGCCCATCGCGGCGAGTTCCGCGGCCGGGATCTCCAGCGGATGCGCGATGCCGACGATCTCCCCGTCGGCCAGCTCCGCGGTGTCGTCTTCGGCGCTGGCCAGGGTCCAGTCCTCGGCCACGCGGAACAGGCGCGCGACGCGGTCGCCCTCGTAGACGCCCCACGCGACGCGGGCCGCGAGGTGGCGCATCAGCGGATGCGACAGGAAGAAGGCACGGAATTCCTCGCCGGTCCAGCGCCGCCGCGCGGTCATCGCCAGTTCCATGCGCATGACCTGCAGGCTGGCGATGGCCTTGGCGTCCTTCTTGAGCAGCTTGTAGCGCTCGGTGGCGGCGCCCGCGAGCGCGGCGTCGTCCGTGCGGATCGGCTTGGGCAGGTCCTTGAGCCGCGCACCGGCGCTGTCGCGCACGAAGGGCTTGAGCGATTCGTCGAAGCCGATGCGGAACTGGCGCGGGCCGAAGTCCAGCGTCAGCGTGCCGTCTTCGTCCAGGCCGAGGTCGGGAACGAGCCGGTCGGCGAGCTCTTCAGACGTGAGCCCGCGGGCCTCGGCCAGCGCGGCGATCTTCTCGCGGGCGCGTTCCTGCAGGCCCTTGAACTTGACCTTGCCGGCGATGCCGTTCAGGTGCATCAGCGCGGCGTCGGTGCCGATGGCCACCAGCAGATCGAGGCCGGACACGGCGCGCTGATGCGCCGATTCGCCGGGCCACTCGCGGATGCGCGCGGCGAGGCGGCGCGCGGTGTCGTCGTCGCCGAGGATGCCCAGCGCCTGGAAGGCCCAGCCTTCCTTGGCCGGTGCGCCATTCTGCAGCCAGGCCTCGCAGAGGTCCCAGGCGAACGCGCTCAGCGAGGTCGGCGTGCACAGCGCCTTCAGCTCGACGATGCCGGCATAGGGCGCTTCGACCTTGCTGATGGCCAGCATCAGCGCGACCGATTCCGCATCGGGGCCCGAGAGCATCAGGCCGTTCTCGCGCAGCACCGGGCGGCGCATCGCCAGGGTGACGGCGAAGGCGGGCAGCTTGGGCATGCGAGCGGGCAGCACCAGCAGCGGGTCGGCGTCGATCAGCGCCTGCAGCGCGGCCTCGACCTCGGGGCCGAAGGCCGCGGCGGCCTCGCGGGCCGGCGCTTCGCCGTGCGCGGTCATGAACCAGCGCAGACCGTGCTGGCCGTTCTCGCGGGCGGTCTTGTCGGCGCTGAAGGCCGACACCAGCGCGCCGGCCAGGAAGGTGCCCGGATGCGCGTTGGCCCAGGCGATCGCCGCGGGCTTGGCCTTCTTGAGGTTGCGCAACGTGTGCAGCATGGCGGGCACCAGGCCCACGCTGTCCACGGCATTCGCGACCGGCAGACCGATCTCAGGCAACGCCGCCACCAGGCCGATCAGGCCCGGCACCGCCGCCTCTCCGTGCCGGTCGAGCAGCGCGTGGATGTAGGCGGGCTTCCAGTACCAGGTGTTCCAGTACCGGCTCGGATAGCTGTTCCACAGCGCGAGCGACGGGGCGGGCGGCAGGGTCATCAGGATCTCGGGGTCGACGCCGTAGAACCATTGCTTGGTGAGGACGAAGTCGCCGTCCTCGAGCGGCGCGCCGGCCAGGAGGCGTGCGCGTCCTTCGGGACGGATCTGCATGTCCGACAACTGCTCGTCGAGCTTCTTGTCTCCCCTCCGGATGACGACCGGCTTGATCTCGATCGCGCGCACGGCGGCGCTCTCGGCGGGGCTCAATGCGATGTGGACCGGACGGTCGGCGGCGCTCAGCTCGAGCGTGGGCAGCGGGGTGAGCTTGACCTTGCGCGTCCACGGCAGCTCGCGCAGCAGCGCGGGCAACTGGTCGGGCGGACACTCGGCGGCCTGGTTGCGCGCGAGCACCGCGTGCAGGCGCTCGCGGACCTCCGGAGCGAGTTCCTGTTCGGCGACGGCGAGCGCATCGGGCGCACGCAGCGCCAGTCGCTGCAGCCAGCTTTCGAGGAAGGCGTTGCGGCCGGACAGGGCCTCGCCGGCGGTGCTCGCGATGACGGCGGCCGGATGCGTCTCGGCGATGCGGTCCAGCAGTTCGCGCACCTCCGGCCGCTCCAGCATCGGTGCGAGCAGACGCGGAAGCGCCGGCGCGCGCAGTCGCTGCAGCAGGCCGGTGATGGGCGTGATGCTTTCCTTGCTCGTGACCATCGCCAGCAGCCCCGTCAGCAGCGGGACGGCGGCCTCGCCGTGTTGGCGGAGCTGCAGCAGCAGGCTCGACTTCATCTGCGAGATGTAGCGATGGCGGATGAATTCGCGCAGGCGTTCGAGCATCTCCTCCACCGGCAGCGTGGCGTCGAGGAACACGCCGAAGTGGTCGCGCGGGACCGGCAGTTCACGCACCCAGTCCAGGCGGCGCGGGAAGAGCATCGCGCGGATGCGCAGCGTGGAGTGGAGGCTGGCGTCCATGTCGCCCAGGCGCGTCTCGACCTGCGCGTGCGTGGCGTCGTCGCAGCGCGCGAGCTCGCGGCGGATCGGCCGCAGCGTGGCGTCATGCAGCCAGCTCGCGGCAAAGTAGTGCCTGTCGCCGATCGGACCGAGTGCGATCGCGATGTCGGTGGCGACAGCCACGCCGCGCAGCGCCAGCGCCCACTCGGTCAGCCAGCGCAGGCCGGTCTGGGGACGGCTGCCGCCGACGGCTTCCTCGGGCCCGAAGGTGAAATCGGCCGCCATGGCTTGCAGGAAGTGCTGCACCCAGCCGTCAAGCGAGAGATCCTTCAGCGCATCGCGCTGCAGGCGCTGGCCGAGCTCGTCGTTGGTCCAGCGGGTGAAGCCCGGCCAGAGGTCCTGGAGGGTGCGCTCGAGGTCGGCCTTGTGATAGTGGACGTAGGTGGCATCGCGACGGGGCAGTGCCGTCGCCAGCGAGGCCGCCGCGGGACCTTCAGGGGCGTGCACGCCGCGCAGCGGCGGCAGGGCCTCGATCAGCGCGGCGGTCCAGGTCAGGCCGCCGGACGGCCAGTCGATGGCGGGCAGCGGGCCGCCCGCCGCGTTCGCCATGGATGCCGGAGCAGGTGCGGATGCCGACGCCGATGCCGATGCCGCCTCGGGAGCGTTCTCAGTCTCAGTCTCGGCCTCGGCCTTGGCCTTGGCCAGGGCTGCGACTGGCGCAGCGGCGCGCTGCGCGGTCTTCTTCGGAGCTGGCGCAGGAGCCGGCGCGGCGCTGGTCTGCGAGCTCGCGGTGCCGTCGGCGGCGACCTCACCGCCGACCTCGCTGTAGCCCTTGCCGGTCTTCTCGCGGACGAGCGTTTCGAGGTCCTTGATCGCGGCGGCTTCGCTGGCGTGCGTCTTGGTCTTTTCCTGGCCGTTGGTGCCGATGCGGCCGAAGCGCACGGTCACCGCCGCGCCGTCGCGCGAGACTTCCCAGAACTTGCTGGCACTGCCTTCCACCAACTCGAAACGCCGCATCGCTACCCCTCCCTGAAAGTGCTTTGGGAGGGGACTATAGCGGCGCGATCTTGTCGGTTTCTTCGCGCGAAGCTGACGGCAAGTTCAGCCGGGCAGGACGTCGACGCGCCAGGCGTTGCCGGCGCGCGAGACCTCCAGATGCGAGTCGAAGCGCACGTCCAGGAATCGCTCGATGACGCCGAAGTTGGTGCGGCTGTGCTCGGTCAGTTCCGTGCAGGTGAAGGCCGCCGGGCGGCCCGAACCCGCGACCGCCAGCGCGAGCGGCAACGCCAACTGGTCCGCCAGGTGCGGGCCGACCGCGCCGGCGGAGATCTCGTACGTGCGCATCTCCTTGAAGACGGTCCGTGCCACTTCCTCCGCCGAGAGACCGCGTTCGCCGAAGGCGATGAAGACCTCGGTCAACTGCTCGTAGGCGAGCGTCGTCATCAGCGCGTTGCCGGGCCCTTCGTTCTGACGCGCCGTGCCGACGCGCAACTGGTGACTGTCCCAGCCGGTCAGGCCTTGCAGCGCTTCGAGCTCGCGATCGGCGACGCCGCGCGGGAGCGCGGGCGCCAGCACTTCCGCGAAGGCTTCCAGCGGCTCGCCGCGTTCGAGCAGGTCGAACGGGCGCAGGCCGCCGTCTGCCGGGGTGATCACGGCCTCGATCTCACCGCCGCCGGCGGGGAAGAAGCCGTGACGACGCAGCGTCAGGTCCAGCTTCGCGCCCGCGCGAGCGATCAGCGGCGCGAAGCTGCGCTGCAGGAAATGGAAGGGCGGCGCCATCGGGTTGTGCGTGCCGCCGGACAGGCGCAGGCGGCTGGGTCCGTCGGCCAGCATCAGCGGCGGCAGCACCGTCTGCAGCACCAGCGTGCAGCTGCCCGCGGTGCCGACCGCGAAGCGGTAGTCGCCGGCATGAGCCTGGCCGGGACGGAATTCCAGCGCTTGCGAGCCCAGCTCCGCGCCGATCACCGTCGCGCCGCAGACCTCCTGCGCGGCCAGCACGCAGGTCAGGTGTTGGCGCATCAATCCCGGCTTGGGGCGATTCGCGCGGATGTGCTCGATGCGCAGCGGCGTGCCGGTGCACATCGAGAGCGCCAGCGCCGTGCGCAGGATCTGCCCGCCGCCTTCGCCGTGCGAGCCGTCCAGTTCAATCATCTTCTCCGTGGTCTTCATGTTCTCTCGCGTCCCCGCAATCCATGCGAGGGGCGCGCCTCTCTGTCGTTGTCGCGCGTGTGCTGCGCTTGTTGTTGTCTTGCCGGTCGCCGGGTCTGCTGCCCGGCGTGCCGCTCATCACCCCTTCACACACACCACCTGCTTCAGCGTGTGCACCACCTCCACCAGGTCCTGCTGGGCCGCCATGACCGCATCGATGTCCTTGTAGGCCATCGGGATCTCGTCGATGACGTCGGCGTCCTTGCGGCACTCGACGCCCTCGGTGGCGGCGCGCTGGTCCTTGAGCGTGAAGCGGCGCTTGGCTTCGGTGCGGCTCATCGTGCGGCCGGCCCCGTGCGAGCAGCTCTCGAAGCTCTCCGGGTTGCCCTTGCCGCGCACGATGTAGCTGCGCGCGCCCATGCTGCCGGGGATGATCCCCATCTGGCCCTGCTTCGCGCTCACCGCGCCCTTGCGGGTCACGAACACGTCCTGGCCGAAGTGGGTCTCCTTCTGCACGTAGTTGTGGTGGCAGTTCACCGCCTCGATGTGGCTCTCGAACTTCTTCCCGATCACCTTCTTGGCGGCGGCGATCACGCGGCGCATCATCACTTCGCGGTTGGTCTCCGCGAACTTCTGCGCCCAGCCCACCGCGCGCACGTAGTCGCCGAAGTACTTCGCGCCTTCCTCGAAGTACGCGAGGTTCGCATCCGGCAGGTTGGCCTGATGCTGCATCGCGTCCTTCTTCGCCAGCTCGATGAACATCGTGCCGATCGCGTTCCCGACACCGCGCGAACCCGAATGCAGCATGAACCACACGAAGCCCAGTTCATCCAGGCAGACCTCGATGAAGTGGTTGCCCGTCCCGAGCGTGCCCAGGTGCTTGTGGCTGTTGGTGTTCTTCAGCTTGGGGTAGTCGCGGCAGATCTCGGCGAAGTCGGGCTGCAGCGCCGCCCAGGCGGCGTCGACCATCTCGGGCGGGTTCTCCCACGCGCCGACGTCGCGGCCCTTGGGCGTGCGTCCGTGCGGCACGGCGGCTTCGATCGCGGAACGCAGCGGGCCCAGGTTGTCCGGCAGGTCCTCGGCGCGCAGCGTGGTCTTGCAGGCCATCATCCCGCAGCCGATGTCGACGCCGACCGCGGCCGGGATGATCGCCTTCAGCGTCGGAATCACCGAGCCCACCGTCGCGCCGATGCCCAGATGCACGTCGGGCATCGCCGCGATGTGCTTGAACACGACCGGCAGCTTCGCCGCATTCATCAGCTGCTTGCGCGCCTCATCCTCGACGGGCACGCCCTGCGTCCACATCTTCACCGGCACGCCGCCGGCAACTTCCATCTCGTTGTAGTTCTTCATGATTCGTTCCATTCAAAAGCGCGGTGACAAGGAATCGGCAAGACGTTTTCTGAGCTACCGGCTTGCGCCGGGCGGGGTTCGGACCCGCGACCTCCGCGCCCCGAGGGGCGGGTGCTCACCGATGTAGTCCTGTCTGCATTCACCGCAAAAACAGGGGGCCGGGACTCGACCGGGCAGTTGCCGCGGTGAGCGATGACAAGGGATGGTGAAACATGTTCCTGCTCTACCAGACTGAGCTACGGTGTCCCGAAGGACCCCGGCGGGATTCGAACCCGCGACCAGGGCATTAAGAGTGCTGTAGTTCCACCGGCATTCATCGCTCGCCGCGGCAACCGCATCCGGTGCCGTCGACAGCCTTCATTCAATCATTCCATCCTTCAATCGTTCACTGCGGATCCAGCGACACGCGCTCGATCTCGCGGACCCAGTGGCCGGCCTCGGTCGCTCCGGTGGCGAACTCGCCGACCATGCGGAACACCGCATCCGAGAAGCCGCCGACGTTCATCACGTCCCGGCGCTCCACCGCCTGCGTCGACGCGCCGGGCTGGATGTCGATGCACACCAGCTTCGCCGTCGGGCACCGGGCCTTGATCGCCTCCCACTGCGCCATGGTCTCGGTCGCGCCGTGACGGCGCGCGTCGATCCACGACTCGTTGTCGGACACGATCACGACCAGGTCCACCATCGCCCGCTCCTTGTTGAGCTGACGCAGCGGCGCGCTGACCGTCGTTCCACCTCCGCCGACCGCCGCCAGCTTCGCCGCGTTGGTCATCACCGAATCGCGAGGATTCAGCTTCACCGGCACGACGTCGCATTCGAACGGCATCACGCGGCAGTCCGGGTTCTTGCGAACCAGCGCCGCAGCCACCAGGGCGGCCACGTCGATGCATCGCACCACCGACGTCGCCGAACCGCGTCCGCCGGTCACCGCCGACGACATCGACCCCGACACGTCCGGGCAGACCACGATGCGACCTTCGATCGCCGGCACGTTGACCAGCGCGGCCTCCATCGCGTCCTGCAGCGCTTCGCGGATCTCCGCCGGCACGTCGGACGTCGCGTTGAACGCCGTCATCAGCTGGTACGGCAGCACGCGGGCCAAGGCCACGGCCTTCGGATCGCGCAGCAGCGCGGCCAATTGCGCCGTCATCTCCGGACGCTCGAACACGCCGTGGCGTGCGAACGCGTTCAGGTTCTGACGCACCATCTGCCACGAGCCCTGCGCCGCGATGCGCGCCCAGTGCGCGTCGTTCAGCGGCAGCGCCGTCAGCATCTGGAAGGGCACGGGCGGCAGATCGTCCGCCGTCGCGCCTTCCGTCTTGCCGGAGAGCAGCGCGCGCTTGAAGCGCTCATAAGCCTGCGTCGCGGGCGGCAGCGCCGCTTCGTCGTACGGACGGCCGATCAACCACGCGAACCACGCCGCGCGCCAGGCTTCCGTCGGCTTCGGGTGGACCATGCGGACCACATCGGCCAGCGTCGGCTCATTGCCGATGGCCGCCTGCAGCAGGCGCTGCTCGCTCGCGTTCACCAGCCACTGCTGGACCAGCTTCTTCGGACGCGATCCCAGCGACTTGCGGCCGGTCTGGCCGGATCGCAGGATCTGGACGAAGTTGCGCAGCATCTTGCCGTTGTCGATGACGCGGCCGAACACGGGCTGCAGCAGCGCGATGTCGCGTTGCGCCAGCACGGCGGCCAGCAGCGCGGGCATGTCCTTCATGTGACCGGCCTGGCGGGCGTAGACCGCGGTCTTGGCCAGGAAGGCGGTGTCGACGTCCTGAGCCAGGGCCAGCGCATCTTCCAGCTGGGATCGGGCGTCGGCGTAGAAGGTCGACGTCATGCAGCCGGTAACCGCCAGCTGCGCCAGGCGGTGCCGGGTCTCGTAGCCATAGGCACGGGCGCCGGACTGGTTCACCGCGTCCGCGGCGGGCGGCAGCTTGCCGGGCGTCGTCTTGAAGAGTTGCGTGTTGACCATGTTGTCCTCCCTGTCGGATTCGGATGTCGTTCGGCGATGCCGTCCTGGTGGCGTCGCCGTGTTGTCTTGCCTTCTTCTTTGCAACGCCCGTGCCAGGTTTTGCCCGGTCGTGCCAGGCCTTGCCTCGTGAGTCTTCAAGTCATTGATCCAGAAAGGAAAATTATTTCGATGACCGAGAGATCGCGGAGAGATCACCACCCTCCATTCATCCACGCTCCGGTTCCAGATTGGATGATTGGCTAAACGACTAGCGAAAAAGCTAGATCGCTGGCGCGGCCCGGATAAACTGCGGTCCCATGGCGAAGAAGAATGTGGTGATCGGCTACCTCGGGTCGCAGCTGGACGGCGGCATGGGCGCCGGTCGCTGGGAGAAGTGGCGGCCGACGGTCTCGCTGGTGTCGCAGCCGGACGTGGTCGTCCATCGGCTGGAGCTCTTCCACGCGCCGCAACACCTGGCCCTCGCGGAGTTGCTGCGCACCGACATCGCCAAGATCTCGCCGGAGACGGATGTCCATCTCGTCGAGATGCCGCACGAGGACCCCTGGGACTTCGGCGAGGTCTACGCGACGCTGTACGACTGGGTGCGCGGCTACCGCTTCGATCCCGCGCACGAGCAGTACTGGGCGCACATCACCACCGGCACGCACGTCGCGCAGATCTGCATGTTCCTGATGGTGGAGGCGCGCTTCATCCCGGGCGTGCTGCTGCAGACCTCGCCGCCGCGCAAGTGGAAGGAGGGCGAACCCGGCTCGATGACGCTGATCGACCTGGACCTGTCGCGGTACGACCGCATCGCGCAGCGCTTCCAGGCCGAGCAGCACGACGCGGTCGCCTTCCTGAAGAGCGGCATCGCGACGCGCAACCGCCGCTTCAACGCGCTGATCGAGGAGATCGAGCGCGTGGCCGTGCATTCGCGCGCGCCCATCCTGCTGGCCGGGCCGACGGGGGCGGGGAAATCCTTCCTCGCGCGCCGCATGTACGAGCTGAAGCAGACGCGCCACCAGCTCGAAGGCGCCTTCGTCGAGGTCAACTGCGCGACGCTGCGCGGCGACGGGGCGGCCTCGACGCTGTTCGGGCACAAGAAGGGCTCGTTCACCGGCGCGATGGCCGACCGCGCCGGCCTGCTGCGCACGGCGGACGGCGGGCTGCTGTTCCTGGACGAGATCGGCGAGCTCGGCCTCGACGAGCAGGCCATGCTGCTGAAGGCGATCGAGGAGAAGCGCTTCCTGCCCGTCGGCGCCGATCGCGAGGTGGCCAGCGACTTCCAGCTGATCGCCGGCACCAACCGCGACCTGCGCGCCGAGGTCGCCGCGGGGCGGTTCCGCGACGACCTGTTCGCCCGCATCAACCTCTGGACCTACAGCCTGCCGGGCCTGCGCGACCGGCCCGAGGACATCGAGCCCAACGTCGACCATCTGGTGCAGCAGGTCGGCCGCGAGAGCGGCCGTGCGGTGCGCTTCAACGCCGAGGCGAAGACGCGCTACCTGGGTTTTGCGCAGTCGCCACGGGCGCCGTGGAGCGGCAACTTCCGCGACCTCTCCGCGTCCGTGACCCGGCTGGTGACGCTGGCCGAGGGCGGCCGCATCAGCCTGCCGCTGGTCGAGGCGGAGATCGCGCGCCTCCAGTGGCTGTGGGAGCGCGAGACGGCGGGCGGCGGCACGGGCGGCACCGGCGGCGCCGGCGCGGCTGACGCGTTGCTGGAGGCGCTCATCGACGCGCAGACGCTCGAGGCCATGGACCTCTTCGACCGCCTGCAGCTTGCCGCCGTGCTGCGCGTGTGCGCGGCGGCGGCGTCGCTGTCGGAGGCCGGGCGCCAGCTCTTCCACGCCAGCCGGCAGGCCCGCAGCGTGGTCAACGACGCGGACCGTCTGCGCAAGTACCTGCTGAAGTTCGGCCTCTCCTGGGATCGCATCGCCGCGACGCGTTGAACGATGACCGCCCCCACCTTCACGCGCACCGCACCCGTCGCCCGTACGGCAACCGGGATGCTGCTTCAGGACCGGTCACAATCGCCGCTGTCCTGCCTATGACTTTCGACCGGTCCTCCCCCGCGCCCTGCGCCGATCCCGTGCCCGCGACGACCCTGCGTCACCGCGCGGCGGCTTGGCTGCTCGCCGCGTGCTGCGCGGCGTTCGGCGCACCGGGCGCGATGGCGGCGGGGACGGCCGGCGCCGCCTCGGCCGCCTCCTCGGCTTCCGCGCCGGCCGTCGATCCGGGCGCCATCGGCGACCTGTCCGATCCGGCCCGCGCGGTCAGCCAGTACAAGATCGACCTCTGGCAGACCGAACAAGGGCTGCCGCTCAACACCGTCCAGGCTTTGCTCCAGTCCCGCGACGGCGGCCTGTGGATAGGCACGGGCGGCGGTCTGGCGCGCTTCGACGGCAAGCGTTTCGTGGGCTTCGACGCCGCGCAGGCGCCGGACGTCGCTTCGCAGCCGGTGTTCGCGCTGCTCGAGGACCGTCGCGGCCGGCTGTGGATCGGCCATCCCAACGGCGTGACCGTCTACGAGCAAGGCCGGTTTTCGACAGCCATCACCAAGGCACAGGTGGGCCGCCGCCGGATCTGGTCCCTGGTCGAGGACCAGGCCGGCGCGATCTGGGCCGCCGGCGACGGCGGGCTGGTCCGCTGGAAGGACGGCGCGGTCAAGGTCTTCGGCGCCGCGGACGGCCTGCCCAGCGCGCGTCTGCGCAGCGTCGCCTTCGACACCGCTGGCACGCTCTGGATCGGCACCACCGGGGCCGGCCTGTTCGCGATGACGCCGGACGGCAGGTTCAAGGTCTTCGATCCGGCGAACGGCTTCCCGCATCTTCAGGTGCGCTTCGTGCTGACCGATCCCGCGGGCGGCATCTGGGCGGCGACGGCGGGCGGCGGGCTGGTCCGCATGCCAGGCGTCGACCAGCCGCCGGCGCGTGTCTACACGACCGCCGACGGCCTGCCCAGCGACCATCTGACCGCGCTGACCCGCGACGCCCGCGGCGACCTGTGGGTGGGCAGCTGGGGCGCGGGCGTCAGCCGCTTCCGCGACGGTCGCTTCAGCACGATCTCGACCGGCAGCGGTCCGGGCACGGGACTGGCCGGCAACCAGATCTGGTCGCTGATGGGCGACCGCGAGGGCAGCGTCTGGGTCGGCACCTGGGTCGACGGCCTGAATCGCCTGCGCAACCGCGCCTTCACCGTGCTCGGCACGCCCGAGGGCCTCAGCCACGACAACGTCCGGTCGGTCGTCGCCGCGCGCGACGGCTCGATCTGGGCCGCGACCTCCGGCGGCGGACTCAACCGCTTGAAGGACGGCCGCATCGAGACGGTGCGCCGGGCCGACGGTCTTCCGACCGACGAGGTCTCCACGATGCACGAGGCGCGCGACGGCACGCTCTGGATCGGCACCTACACGGCCGGCGTCGCGCGGCGGCGGCCGGACGGCCACATCGACACCTTCGGCGCCGACAGCGGGCTGCCCGGCATCGAGGTCCGCGCGATCTTCGAGGACCGCGCCGGCACGGTGTGGGTCGGCACGCGCTCGGCGCTGGCGCGCTTCAACGGCCGCGGCTTCGACGTCGTCACCGCGCCCGGCCTGCCCAACGAGGGTGTCGCCGCGATCCTGCAGGACAGCGCCGGCACGCTGTGGTTCGGCACGACCGGGCAGGGACTGGTGCGCTGGCGCGACGGCAAGGCGCGGCAGTTCACGACCGCCGACGGCCTGCTGTCCGACTGGATCGTCGCGCTCAAGGAAGACGCCCGCGGCGAGCTCTGGATCGGCACGAACGGCGAGGGCATCAACCGCCTCAAGGACGGCCGCATCGGCGCGATCAAGCCGGCGGACGGCCTGTGGGACGGGCTGTCGCAGGTCTTCCTCGAGGACCGTGCGGGGCACTTCTGGATCACCTGCAACCGCGGCTTCTACCGCGTCGCGCGGGACGATCTCGACGGCTTCCTCGACGGTCGGCTCAAGCAGGTGCGCTCGGTCGGCTACGGCCCCGGCGACGCGCTGCGCGCGACCAGCTTCGCCGGCAGCCTGCAGGCCGCCGGCGCGATCGATGCCCAGGGGCGGGTGTGGCTGCCGTCGTCGGCGGGTCTGGTGGTGGTCGATCCCGGGCGCCTGCCCGGCGGCGGCGAACCGCCGACGGTGCGCATCCAGCAGATCAAGGTCGACGGCGAAACGCGCGCCCTGGACGGCCAGCCGCTGGCGCTGCCACCGGGGCCGGTGGCGCTGTCGGTCAGTCTCGCGGCGTCGACGCTGCGCGAAGCCGACCGGGTGCGTTTCCGCTTCTGGATGGAAGGCCTGTCGCGCGGCTGGACCGACGTCGGCAACGACCGCGAGCTCACCTTCCCGGCGCTGTCGCACGGCCGGTACACGCTGCGCCTGGCGGTGTCCGGCGACGGTCAGCGCTGGCGCGAGTCGGACACCCCGCTGGCCGTCACCGTGCAGCCGCGCTTCCATGAGACCGGCTGGTTCCACGTCCTGGTCGCGGTGGGCGCGATCGGCTTCTTCGCCGGTGCCGTGATGTTCCGGATGCGCCAGCTCCGCGTGCGCCACGTCGAGATGGAGCGCCTGGTGGCGCAACGCACCGAGGAACTCCGGCAGGCCAACGAGCATCTGAAGCAGCTCTCCTTCCTCGACGCGGTCACCGGGCTGCCGAACCGCCGCCGGTTCAACGAAGCCGCCGACGAGGAGTGGCGCCGCGCGCGTCGCGCCAATACCTCGCTGGCGCTGGTGATCGCCGACGTCGACGCGTTCAAGCGCTACAACGACCAGATGGGACACCTGAAGGGCGATGAATGCCTGGCCGCCGTGGGCGCCGTGCTGGGCGCGTCGATCGGGCGCGCGGGCGATCTCGCGGCGCGCTACGGCGGCGAGGAGTTCGTCGTGCTGCTGCCCGGCGCCGACCGCGAGGCCGCCCTCAAAGTGGCCGAGTCCGTCCGCGCCGGCATCGAGTCGCTCGCCATGCCGCATCCGACCTCGCCCGTCCGTCCGGTGGTCACCGTCAGCCTCGGCGTCGCCGCCTGCGTGCCCAGCGACACGTGCACGCTGGAAAGCCTCATCGCGCAGGCGGATGAGGCGATGTACCTCGCCAAGCGGGAAGGGCGGAATCAGGTCCGCTGATCTGCGTCGACCGAGCGGTCGCAAGGATTTCATGCCTGTGAAGCGGGAGCGGGTGTACAACACAGACTCCGCATGACCCGTGTCCGTGCCGCTTCCTTCGCGCACGTCGACCCGGCTCCCCGACGTCCGTCCGAACGTTGCCGACCATGACGACCTCGCAAACCGTCCGCCAGCACAAGGGCCGCACCTACATCCTCGATACCCACGGCACGACCCCGGGCGATCCCCATGGGCCCGGCGCCGGGCCCTGGCGCGGGCGCTTCGTCGTCAAGGGCGTGGACGACGGCCGTCCGGGCGTCACCGCCTGGCACGACCTCGACGACGAATTCCCGTCCGCCGACGAGGCCGTCGCCCACGCCGATCGCGTCGCGTGCCAGTACATCGCGACGTTCGCAGAGCAGGCGTGAGCCATCCGCGCCCTGGGCAGATGCCGTGAACGAGCGGCAGTAAAGCCTGCCGGACCGTTTTTTGCCCCGCCGAGGTCCAACCGTTCGGCCTCAGGGAGAAAAAACATGCCAACGTTGTCAAACTTCAACATCGGCACGCGGCTGGCCGCCGCATTCGCCGTCGTGATTGCCTTGCTGCTGCTCGTGCTGGCCGTGGCCGTCTCGGTGCTGAACCGCACCAGCGGCACGATGGACCGGGTGGTGGAGGACCGCTACGCGCAGATCGCCGTCAGCGACGACATCAAGAATGTCGGCGACCAGGGGGTGATCGTCATCGGCCGGCTGCTGATGGCCACCGACCCCGCGCAGGCCAAGCGCTACATGGACGATTACGCCGCCGTGCGCGCCGCCAACACCGCGAACTTCGCGAAGTTCGAGAAGATGCTCAACACCGACGAGGCCAAGGCCATCTTCGCCGAGCAGTCGGAGGCCCGGAAGACCTATGGCGCGGCGGTGCGCAAGCTCTTCGACCTGGTCGCGGCGGGGCAGCGCGAGCAGGCCATGGCGGTCTACCAGGGGGACATGGCGCAGTCGCAGGTCCGCTACTACGCGCTGATCGACAAGATGGTCGACCACCAGGCCAAGGCCATGGCGGACGACGTCGTGAAGGCCAAGGAAGACGCGCGGCGCTCCAAGCTGTGGATGACGCTGGTGGCCGCGATCGCGGTGGTGCTGGGCGTGGTGACGGCGGTCAGCATCACGCGCTCGATCACGCAACGCATCCATGGCGCGATCCGGCTGGCCGAGGATGTCGCCAAGGGCGACCTCACGCTGCGCCCGATGCCGCAGAGCACCGACGAGATCGGCCGCCTGATCGGTGCGCTGCAGCACATGGTGCGCAGCCTGCATCGCATCGTCTCCGAGGTGCGGCAGGGCGCGGACACCATCTCGGCGGCGGCCAAGGAGGTCGCGCAGGGCAACGCCGACCTGTCGGCCCGCACCGAGGCGCAGGCCAGCGCGCTGCAGCAGACCGCGTCGGCGATGGAACAGCTCACTGCGGCGGTGCGCATGAGCGCGGACAACGCCGACCAGGCCAATGCGAGCGCGGCGTCCGCCTCCGACGTGGCCAGCGAAGGCGGCAAGGCGGTCGGCGAGGTGGTCGCGACGATGAGCGCCATCTCCGCGTCCTCGCAGCGCATCGGCGAGATCATCGGCACGATCGACGGCATCGCCTTCCAGACCAACATCCTGGCGCTGAATGCGGCGGTGGAGGCGGCACGCGCGGGCGAGCACGGACGCGGCTTCGCGGTGGTGGCGTCGGAGGTGCGCGCGCTGGCGCAGCGCTCGGCCGGCGCGGCCAAGGAGATCAAGGCGCTGATCGTCGAATCGACCGAGCAGGTCGGGGCCGGCGGCCGGCTGGTGGAGCGGGCCGGCGAGACGATGGCGCAGGTGGTCTCGGGCATCCGGCGGGTCAGCGGCGTCGTCGCCGAGATCAGCGCCTCCAGCCGCGAGCAGAGCATGGGCATCGAGCAGGTCAACGCCGCCATCATCCAGATGGACGACACCACGCAGAAGAACGCCGCGATGGTGGAGCAGAGCACCGCGTCGGCGAAGGCGCTGCAGGATGAAGCGGCGCATCTGAACAACGCGGTGCGGGCCTTCGTCCTTTGACGGCCGGGGTCTTTGCAAACTCACCAGGGAGTTTCAGATGAACGACCGGATGCAAGAGGGCGCCCCCGCGGGCGAGACGCCCACGCGTTGGCGACCCGAGGTGCTCGCCTTCATCGACGCGCATCGCCGCGACGGCCATCGCAGTGCGCGGCTGGATCCGCTCGGTCTCTCGCGCCCGGCCGATCCGACGCTGCTCGATCCGCAGCGCTTCGGCCTGCAACCGGGCGACTGGCTGTCGCCGCGCGGCACGCCGCTGTGGAGCGCCCGCACCGTCGCCGACCTCGACCGCGCGCTGAAGGCGATCTACTGCGGCGGGCTGGCGCTCGATGCCAGCGCGGTGCGGGACGCGTCGCGGCGCGACTGGCTCCATCACGCGATGGAGTCCGCGCCGCCGGGCGCGGGCGGCGCCGCGGAGCGCCTCGCGCTGCTCGACCGGCTGATCCGCGCCCAGGGCTGGGAAGAGCACGTCGCGCAAGCCTTCCCGCATGCAAAGCGCTTCTCGCTGGAGGGCAACGAAACGCTGATCCCGCTGCTGGACGCGCTCTGCGAGCAGGCGGCGGGCCACGGCGTGCGGCGCATCTTCCTCGGCATGCCGCACCGCGGCCGGGTCAACGTGCTGGTCAACCTGATGGGTGTCCCGCCGGCGCGCGTGCTCGACTTCTTCGACCCGAAGTCGCCGCATCCCGAGCGGCACACCGACCTCATCTACCACCTCGGCGGCGAGCGCGAGCTCGACACGCCGCGCGGCCGCGTGACGCTGACGCTCGCCCACAACCCCTCGCACCTGCAGAGCGTGCATCCCGTGCTCACCGGCCTGGCGCGAGCCTGCCAGGACGCGCTCAGCCGCGAGCGCGCGGACCAGGACGGCCGGCGGCTGGTGCTGCCGCTGATGCTGCACGGCGACGCGGCCTTCGCGGGGCAGGGCGTCGTGATGGAGACGCTGATGCTCGGCGGCAAGCCGGGCTACACCGTCGGCGGCACGGTGCATGTGATCATCAACAACCAGGTCGGCTTCACCGAGCCGAACCCGATGAGCGCCTGGCCGGCGCAGTACTGCACCGACGTCACGCGCATGGTCGACGCGCCGGTCCTGCGCGTGAACGCCGACGAGCCCGAGCAGGCCTTGCGCGCCGCGGCGATCGCGCTGGACTGGCGGGCGCGCTTCGGCGCCGACATCGTCATCGACCTGATCGGTTACCGCCGCCTCGGCCATTCGGAGAGCGACGTCCCGGCGCTCACGCGGCCGCGCATCCATGCGCTGACGCAGACGCACCCGACGATCGTCGACCGCTACGCCGACGCGCTGCGCGCCGATCGCGTCCTGCCGCCCGACACCGACATGGCGTCGCACCTCACGCACAGCCGCGTGCGGGCGCACCAGGCCTTCTCCGATCCGGCGATGCCCGAGCCGGACGAGGCACCGTCCCCGCTGCGCCGACCCGGTGAGGTGCCGGCCCTCGACGCGCACGGCGTGCAGGCGCTGATCGATCCGATGACGCGGCTGCCCGACGGCTTCGAGCCGCACGCGATGGTGCGCACGCTCGCGGACCACTGGCGGCGCATGGCCGGCCTGGCCGACCCGCCGCTGCGCGCCGACTGGTGCTTCGCCGAGAACCTCGCCTACGCGACGATCCTGCAAGGCGGGCTCAACGTGCGCATCTCCGGCATGGACGTGCGTCGCGGCACCTTCCTGCATCGGCAGGCGGTGTGGACCTCACAGACGAGTGCGGTGACGGACGCCTCGGGCGAGGGCGGCCCGACGGAGTTCGTGCCGCTGCGGCAGATCGGTGCGGGCCACGTTCACGGCCACGGCCACGACCACGACCACGACCACGGTCACGATCAGGGTCAGGGCGGAGGTCCGGGCGATCCGTCCCGCGGGCGTTTCGACATCTTCAACTCGCCGCTGTCCGAGGAGGCGGTGCTCGGTTTCGAGTACGGCTACAGCGTCGGTGCGCGGCGCACGCTCACGGTGTGGGAGGCGCAGTTCGGCGACTTCGTCAACGGCGCGCAGGTCTTCGTCGACCAGTACATCAGCTCCGGCGAGGAGAAGTGGGGCGACACCTCCTCGCTGGTGATGCTGCTGCCGCATGGCAACGAGGGGATAGGCCCCGATCATTCGAGCGGCTACCTCAGCCGCTTCCTGCAGCTGTGCGGCGAGGACAACCTGCGCGTGGCCTGCCCGTCGACGGCGGCGCAATGGTTCCATCTGCTGCGCCGGCAGGCTTTCGACACCTTGCGCAAGCCCTTGATCGTGATGTCGCCCAAGGGCACGCTGTACCACGAGCCGGCGTCGCACGCGGAGATCGCCGAGCTGACGAGCGGCTGCTTCCAGCCCGTGATCGACGACGCGTCGGTCGAGCGTCCGTCGCAGGTCGAGCGGCTGCTGCTGTGCAGCGGCAAGGTGTATCACGACCTGGATCGCGGGCGTCGGTCGGTGGCGCGGGCGGACCTGGCGCTGGCCCGCATCGAGCAGTTCTATCCCTTCCCGGCGGACGCGCTGACGGCGCTCTTCGCGCGCTACCCGGCCCTGGTCGAGATCACCTGGGTGCAGGAGGAGCATCGCCAGCAGGGCGCGTGGACTTTCCTGCGCGAGCAGATGGACGCGGTGCTGCCGAGGCAGGTGCCACTGCGCTGCGTGGCGCGCCGCGCCAACGGTTCCGGCGCGACGTCCTCCCACACGATCCATCAGCTGGAGCAGATGGCGCTGGTCGCGCGCGCCCTCGGCGAGGCGTGATGTCGAGCTCGACGTGCCGTGACGTGCGTGACGTGCGTGACGTGACGCCTATTGCCCCAACGAGTCCGTCCGCCGACGGCTCGAACTGCTGCCCCGTCCCTGCGCCTGCGGTCGGCCGAGCTGCAGGATCTCGATCGCATGGCACGCCGCCTCGGTGGCGTAGTTGAGCGCCTCGTTCTCCGTCGCCCAGGCGGCGTCCATGCTCGGATGGACGACATCGGCGACGCCCTCGACGTCGTTGAGGTCCTTGGCATCCTTGACGTCGTTGGCTTCATTCCGCCCGGGTGCGAGCTCATCCCCGAAGGCGTCCTCGGCCGCCGGCGCCGCGGCGGCGAGCCGATCCGCCTCAGGCCCGGCCGCATCGTGCCGGCGCCGTCCGGCGTCCAGCAGCTGGAAATGTCCGACGAAGGTGTCGCCGGACGCCGGTGTCGATTCGACGCGGTAGGTGACGCCGCGGTACTGTCCGTCGCGTTGCATGAGGGTTCTCCCGGGTCTGCGATGGTGCGGGAGCGGCAATTCCCACGCCCGGCGGGGCGGCACCCCGTCGCGGCGATGCGGGACCCGTGCGCGATCCGGCGGACGGCACCGGTGCCGGGACGGACGGCGTCCGGGAGTGCTGCGCAGTTGTGACAACATCCACGGCTTCAGACCTGATTTCGACCCCCGATCTTGGACGCCCTGCTCGCCCGCCTCACGTCGACCCTCCCCGTCGCCCGCAACCTGGAACAGCTGACCCGCCCGCTGCTGGACATGCTGGGCACGGTGACCGGCCTGGAATCGACCTACCTCACCACCATCGACCTGCGCGCCGGGGAACAGCATGTGCTGCTCGCCCGCAACGCCGGCACGATGACCATCCCGGAAGGCCTGACGGTCGCCTGGTCGGACACGCTGTGCAAGCGTGCGCTCGATAGCGGCCGCATGGTCACGAACGACGTGGCGGCGTGCTGGGGCGACTCCGACGCCGCGCGACGGCTGGGCATCCAGACCTATGTGAGCGCCCCCGTGCGCGACGACGGCGGCGAGCTGCTGGGCACGCTGTGCGCGGCCAGCGCCGAACGCCGCCCGATCAGTCCCGAGGCGCAGTCGCTGCTGCGGCTGTTCTCGACCCTGGTGAGCCAGTTCATGCAGCGCGAGCGCCTGGTGGCCGACCTGCGCGCGGCCAACGAGCAGCTGACGACCTTCGCCCTGACCGATGCGCTGACCGGACTGCCGAACCGCCGCGCGCTCTTCGACGAACTGCAGCGCGCGCTGGTGCGCGCGACCCGCGACGGCCGCTGCGTGCTGCTGGGCTGCATCGACCTGGACGGCTTCAAGTCGGTCAACGACCAGCTCGGCCACCATCGCGGCGACCTGTTCCTGCGCGACATGGCCCAGCGCCTGTCGCTGGAGCTGCGCGGCTCGGACATGCTCGCGCGGGTCGGCGGGGATGAGTTCATCGTCGTCGGTCCCGGCGTGAGCCTGGGCGGACTGCCGCGTTCGCAGGGCCCGGTGGTGGACCGCGGCGAACCGGCCCAGGCCGCGCGCACGCTGGAGCAGCGCGCCGCGCTGGCCAGCGTCGGCCGTTTCGACCTCGACGGCCACCCGCTGCAGTACGCGGGCGCGAGCGTGGGCGTGGTGGCGCTCGATCCGGCCGGCCTCAGCGTGGAGCAGGCGCTGCACCTGGCCGATCAGCGCATGTACGACGTCAAGCGCGTGCGTCGCCGCAGCATCGTCATGCCGGCGGTCCTGGCGCAGGCCGCGGACTGAGCCGTCGGGCCGTGACGGCGCCGCCGCGCCGGTGAGTGCCGATCGGCGCCGGTGAGTGCCGGTCAGTGCCGGTAGTGCCGGTAGTGCCAGTCGTTGCCAATCGTTGCCAATCGTTGCCAATGGGCGCCAATCGGCGCCGATCAGCGCGGGCGCGCCAGCAGCACCTTCTCGATGAGCAGGTCGACGTTCACCGGCTTGGCCAGGTGGTCGTCGAAACCGGCGGCGATGGCCGCATCGCGGTCCTGCAGCGTCGCCAGCCCGGTCAGCGCGACGGCGTACAGCGGCGCCGCCGTGCCCATCGAACGTTCGCGGTCCCGCAGCCGGCGCACCAGCGAGTACCCGTCCGCGCCGGGCATGGCCACGTCGCTGATGAGCACGTGCGGCGGATGCTCCGACGCGGCCGCCACCAGTTCCCATCCCTGCTCGACCGACCCCGCCGCGCGCACCTCCGCGCCGGCCAGTTCCAGCAGATGCCGCATCGCGTCCAGCGCATGCGGGTCGTCGTCCACCAGCATCACGCGCAAGCCGCTCAGGTCGGCGTCGACCCGGCCGCGCGGCGCCGTCTCGTGCGTGTCCGAGACCAGCTCCACCGCCGGGAAGCGCACCATCAGCCGGGTGCCGCGGCCCTCGCCGTCGCTGTGCGCCGTGACCGTGCCGCCGTGCGCCAGCACCAGGTGCCGGACGATGGACAGCCCCAGTCCCAGGCCGCCGTACTCGCGCGTGCGGCTGATGTCGGCCTGGGTGAAGCGGTCGAACAGCCGCGGCAGCAGTTCCACCGCGACGCCGATGCCCGTGTCGACGACGGCCAGTTCGATCGTCGGTCCGATGCGGCTCAGCGACACGGTGATCCGGCCGTCGCGCGGCGTGAATTTCAGGGCGTTGCCGACGAGGTTGGCCACGATCTGCTGCATCCGGCGCTGGTCGCCCTGGATGCGGTGCGGCTGCTGCAGGCCGGTGCCGCTCAGCGTCAAGGCCTTGGCCTCCGCGGCGGGCTGCAGGCCGTCGATGACGCTGCGCACGCAGGCCGCGAGGTCGATCGGCCGCATCTCCAGCGTCAGGTGGCCGGACGCGATGCGCGACACGTCCAGCAGGTCGTCGATCAGCTGCGCCTGCGCCTGGCAGTGCTTGAGGATGGTGCCGATCGCGCGCGTCGCGGTCGCCTCGGCCAGCGCGCCGCGTTCCTGCGACTGCTTCAGCACCGAGGCCCAGCCGGAGATGACGTTCAGCGGCGCGCGCAGCTCGTGAGAGACCATGCCGAGGAAGTCGTCCTTGGCCGTGTTGGCGCGCTCCGCGTCGTCGCGCGCGTGCTGCGCCGATTCGAGCGCGCAGCGCAGTTCATGGATGTCCTGGAAGGCGATCACCGCGCCGTCTATGCGCTCGTCCGCGGTGCGGTAGGCCCGCACGTTGATCAGCCACCAGCGGCCCTCGGTGTCCTGGTGTTCGTGCTCGACCGGGGCCAGGCCTTGCACGGCGGCCTGCACCAGCTGCTCCAGCTGGCCGACGGCGAAGCGCGAGGTGACCTTCACGGCCGGCTGTCCGATCGCCTGGCCCAGCGCCGCGGGATCGAGCCCGAACAGCTGCGCCACCTGCGGCGAGGCGTGCCGCAGCCGCAGCTGGCGGTCCAGCACCACGACCGGCAGCGGGATGCCCTCGACGAGGTTGCTGAGGTCGTCGTTGGCGAGGTCCAGCTCGTCGTTGCGCGACTTGAGCTCCTCGTTGAGCGACAGCAGCTCCTGGTTCGCCGATTCGAGTTCCTGCTTGGCGCTCTGCAGCTCCTCGTTGGCACTCTGCAGTTCCTCGTTGGTGCTGAGCATCTCCTCGTTGGCGGTGCGCAGCTCCTCGTTGGCCGATTCGAATTCGACCACCAGCGTGCGCAGCTGCGCCTGGGTCGCCTCGAGTTCGTCGGACAGGGTCGTGACGGTGCGCTCGAGCTCGTCGACGCGCGCGCGGGCGCCGCTGGGCGAGAACGGCGGCGTGGACAGCGCCGACGCGGCGTCGGCGACCGGCTCATCCGGCTGGGGCGCCAGCGTGACCAGGAAGTGCTGCGGCGCCTCGCCCGCCTCCAGCGGCAGGACCTCGAGCACGTAGCGGCGGTCGTTGAAGGCGACGCGCTCGCGCCGCACCGGCTGCCCGGTGCGCTTGGCCTCGACCAGCGCCGTGCGCACCGGCACGTTGAGCGCCGCGTTCAGCAGGCGCGGCAGCGCGAGCGTGGCCTCGCCGCTGGCCGGCGCGATGAAGGCCGAGACGTCGCCGCGGAACTGCACCACGTCGCCGCCCTGGCTGACGACGAAGCCCGGCGGCACGTAGCGCGCCAGCGCGACGCGGTTGGCGGCTTCGCTGACCAGGTCCGGCGGCGGCGCCTGCGGCACGCGGGGGGCGTTGCCGTCGCTGGCCCAGGGGCGCAGCGCGTCGATCGGGAACAGCGGCCGGTGGCGGCGCGAGTTCGGCAGCTTGCGGTACAGGTGCGGCGCGCCGGCGTGCTCGAAGCCGTCGGCGACCGACGCGGCCTCGGCGCGGCCCAGCAGCATGAAGCCGTCGTTGCGGCAGGCGTAGTGCAGCACCTCGAAGACATGCTGCTGCGCCTCCTTGCGCAGGTAGATCAGCATGTTGCGGCAGCTGATCAGGCCCATGCCCGAGAACGGCGCATGCGTGAGCAGGTTGTGCCGCGCGAAGACGCACATCTCGCGCAGGTCCTTGGCCACCAGGTAGCCGCCGGAGCTGGGCACGAAGGCGCTGTCGCGGAAGGGCTGGGGCACGTTCTCCAGCGCGGCGGCGGTGTAGCGGCCGGCGCGCGCGGTCTCGATCGAGGCCTCGTTCAGGTCGGTGCCGAAGATCTGCACCCGGCGGTGGATGCCCTCGGCGTTCATCGCCTCCTTGAGCAGCATCGCGATCGTGTAGACCTCCTCGCCGGTCGAGCAGGCGGGCACCCAGATGCGGATCGGGTCGTGGCGCAGCGCCAGCAGCTTGGGCAGCACGACCTGGCGCAGCACGTTGACGAACTCCGCGTCGCGGAAGAACGCGGTGACGCCGATCAGCACGTCGTCGCGCAGCGCGGCGGCCTCGTAGGGGTCGGTGCGCAGGAACTGGAGGTAGGCGCCGACGTCGCGGTCCTTCTGCAGCAGCACGCGGCGCAGGAAGCGGCGGCGCAGGTTGACGTCCTTGACGTAGCCCAGGTTGACGCCGGCCTTCTGCTGGACGATGGCCAGCGCGGTCTCCAGCGCGTCCACGTCCTGCGCGACGCTGGCGGAACCGGGCAGGTCGCTCTCGTGGTGCGGCTGGCCGAAGCGGCGCAGCAGCGCGGCGGGGATGTCCTCCGGCGGCAGGACCTCGTCCACCAGGCCGGTATTGATCGCCGCGACCGGCATGCCGTCATGCGCGGCGGTGTTGGGCATCTGCGCGATCGCGAAACCGCCGGTGGCCTTGAGGTCGACGAGGCCCGCCGCGCCGTCCTGGCCGGTGCCCGACAGGATGACCACCGCGCCGTCGAGGTCGGGGTCCTGCGCCAGCGAGGCCAGGAAGGCGTCGATCGGCAGGTGCAGGCCGGGCGTGCGGCGGGTCAGGCGGAAGTGCCCGTCCAGCGCCATGACGCCGGCGTTCTCCGGCATCACGTAGACGCGGCCGTGTTCGACCTTGGTGAGGTGTTCGAGGCGCTCCACCGGGAGCGTGGTGCGGTCGCGCAGCACCTCGGGCAGGCGCGTCTCCTCGTTGGGATCGAGGTGCGTGATGACCAGGACCGCGAAGCCCGGTTCGTTCGGTAGCGCACCCAGCACGCTGCCGAGCGCGTCGATGCTGCCGGCGGAGCCGCCGAGTACCACCACCCGCAGGGGCTGTCGCTCCTCTGTGTCCACCCAGGATCCCGTCGTGTTGATTGAAAAGCTGCGCGCGAGTCTACCCTCGTCGGATGGCCGGTTCCGCGCGGGGGTTCTGTTGTCGCCGACGCGTCGCGACAGGGATACTGCCCGGCCAATCCCTCCCGCCACGTCACCTCTCAGCGACCGCCATGTCATCGTCGATGTCCCCCGCGCCCTGGCAACACACGCATGTCTTCGACGAAGGCAATCCGCTTGCCGCACGCAACACGCGATGGGCCGTGCTGCTGACGGTCGTGATGATGGTCGCGGAGATCGTCGGCGGCTACGTCTTCAACTCGATGGCGCTGCTGGCCGACGGCTGGCACATGAGCTCGCACGCGGTGGCGCTGGGCGTGTCGCTGCTCGCCTACGGCGCCGCGCGGCGCTGGGCGAAGGACGGACGCTTCGCCTTCGGCACCTGGAAGATCGAGATCCTCGGCGGCTACAGCAGCGCGCTGCTGCTGGTCGGCGTCGCGGGGCTGATGCTGTGGCAGTCGGTCGAACGGCTGTTCTCGCCGACGCCCATCCATTACGACGAAGCGATCGCGGTCGCGGCGGTCGGCCTCCTCGTCAACCTCGCCTGCGCGTGGCTGCTGCGCGGCGAGCATTCCCACCAGGGGCACGACCATGGGCACGGGCACGGGCACGGTCATGGTCACCACGCTCATGGGCAAGGTCACGACCATGGTCACGGCCATGGGCACGGCCATGGCGATCTGAACCTCCGTGCCGCCTACATGCATGTGCTTGCCGATGCGGCGACCTCGGTGCTGGCGATCGTGGCCTTGCTGGGCGGCCGGTTGTGGGGCGCGGACTGGCTCGATCCGGTGATGGGCATCGCGGGCGCGGTGCTGGTGGCGGCGTGGGCGCGCGGGCTGCTGCGCGACACCGGCCGCGTGCTGCTGGACGCCGAGATGGACGCGCCGGTGGTCGACGAGATCCGCGAGGTCGTGGCCGCCGCGCCCTGGCCGGCGGTGATCGCCGACCTGCACGTGTGGCGGGTCGGCCGCGCGCAGTACGCGTGCATCGTCTCGCTGGTCACCGACAGTCCCGAGGCGCGTCCCGACGACGTCCGCCGGATGCTGTCCATCCACGAGGAACTTGTTCACGTCACGGTCGAGATCAACCGCCCCCCTCGGGCAACTGTCTGATCCGCGCCGCGGTGCCCGGCGGGCGCGCGCTGGCGCGACGCCACAATCGCGGCCCATGAAAACCAACTACCTTCTCGCCGCCATCCTGGTCAGCAGCCTGATCGGCGCCTTCGTGGCCAACCGTTCGATGAAGACCGCCTGCGCGGTGGTCTCCGGCGGGATCGCCCTGTATGCGCTGCTGCGCCAGGTGATCTGAACCTGCACCATCACATTCATCAGATCGAAATGATCGATGTGATGAATGACGCCGCGGCGTCCTGCCGCCGACCGCCTGGCTCTCCTCGGGGGCCTTTCGTCACACCCCCCGCTCCTTCCCCCCGAGTCCACCCTATGGTGGGATGGCACTCGGACCGACACCCGCTGATAGTGGGAACTCGTCAGGAGAGGACCATGCGACCACGTTTCGCGCCAGCCGCCGGAGATCCCGGTCACCCGTTCAGCAAGGCCATGCAGCACATCCTGCGGCAGACCGAGCTGTTGCTGCAGCGGCGCATTCCGTTCAGCCCTTCCGGCTGGCCGATCGAGGAACCGCCCACGCTGGAAGGCCTGGAGGTCACCGAGTCCACCTGGGACGAATGGACCGAGGCGATGGCGCACCAGAGCCGCGGCGCATGACCTGACCCTCTCCTGGGCCTCGCGCTTGAGCGGCACCCAAGCGGCCCCAAGCGGTGCCCAAGCGGTGCCCAGGCGGCGCCCCCTGCGCCCGCACTGCGCTCAAACCGCGCGCTGATCGCCCGGGCCGGTGCCGCCCTCGCGCGAACTTGAGCCGGCAAAGCGGCGACGACCTCCCCCAGTTCCTTGCCTCGGTGACGCAGTGCACCGAGTCGGCGACGACCGCTGCGTTCGTCGCGCTCATCGCGGCATGCCGGGAGGTGGCCGCGGCGAAGAATCCGTTCACCCCAACGAACGAGAGCGCTTCGCCATGCACGTCAAGTCCAACGCTTCTCCGTCGCCGGCCGTGCACGCCGGCGCTCCGGCGCCCGCGGGCGCCGCCATGGGCGCCAGGAGCGCCAAGAGCGCCAATGGCGGCGCGCCCGATTTCACCAGGATGCTGAACGACGCGAAGGCCGGCGCGCCGGCCTCCGCGGCGACGGCCCCGATGGCCGCCGCGCCGGCCGCCGCCGCCATGTCGACCGCCGCGCCCGCCACGCCCGCCGCGCCCGCCACGCTCTCGCTCGACACGGCCTCGCTGGCCGCGCGCGGCTGAGCGCCGCCGGGAGTCCCCCTTGAGCACCCCGTTGAGCAGCGTGCCCCTCCTGTCCAGTCTGGTCGCCCTGGCGACGTCCTCCGACGGCGCGCCTGAGAGCGGCCGCGCCGCGTCCTCGGGCGGGTCGTCGGGATCCTCGCGCGGCGGCGGTCCCAGCCTGACGCTCGGTCCCGTCCTCGGCGTGACGGCGACCATCAGCGCCAAGGGCCTGCAGGCGCTGGCGAGCGACGCGGCGGACGCGGTCGAGACCGCCGCCGACGTCGTCACCGGCACGGTCGGCGATGTCGCCGGCGGCGTCGGCCACGTGCTCGGCAATGTCGTCGGCTACGGCGTGATGGCCGCGCTGGGCGGCGCCGCCGTGCTCGACGAGCTGGTGTGAGGACGGGGCCATGCGCATCCGACCCGCACGGTGGCCGCGCGCGTCCAACGGAGGCCTCGTGCCCCTGGGCATCGCCGCGCTGACGGGCCTCGGCGGCTGCAGCGCGTTGAGTCCGCTCCCCGCCTGGGAGCTGCTCAAGGGCGCCGGCACCGCGACCTCGACGGCGCTGGCGACCGCCGCGCCGGCCAAGGCCAGCAACACCGTCCATCACGGCGACGCGCCGGTGCGCGCGCTGTGCATCGAATTCAACCGCAATGCGCCGCTGGAGGACCTGGTCCCGGCGATGCAGGCGGAACTGAAGGGCCAGGGCGTGGACAGCCGCGTCTACGAGCCCGGCACCGGGCTGCAGCAATGCGAGGTCTGGCTGCGGTATGTCGCAACGATCGAATGGGGCGTGCCGCCGATGGCCAGCGGCTACCGCGCCAACCTCAGCGCCGCGGCGCTGAGCCTGCACCGGTCCGACGGAACGCTGCTGTCGACCAGCAGCTACGTCGCCGAAGAAAACTTCGGCCTGGCCCGCTGGGCCGGGACGCGCAACAAGATCGCGCCGGTCGTGAAGGCGCTGATCACCGGCTTCCAGAGCTGAGGGGAGGGGAATCATGTCGAGGAACAAGTCCCGAGGCGCGATGAACGCGTCCACGCCGCCGACCACCTGGCCGACCGCCTGGCCGGCGGTCACCGCCGTGCTGGGGGCGGCGGCCATGCTGGTCGCGTGCGCCGGCACGCCGCCCACGGTGGCCGGTCCGATGATGGTCACGCCGCCGCAGGCGCCCATGTACATCGAGCGGCCCAACAACGGCGCGATCTACCAGCCGAGCATGGCGACGACCTCGCTGTTCTCGGGCGAGAAGCGTCCGAGCGCGATCGGCGACACGATGAAGGTGGACATCCAGGAGACGCTGAAGGCGACCCAGAAGCAGACGACCGACACCAGCCGCGACAACAAGCTCGCGGTGCACGGGCCGGGCGGCCAGAGCAGGATCGGCGCGGTGGAGCGGCTGCTCAACATCGACGCGACGGCCGCGGGCAGCGATTCGTTCAAGGGCTCGGGCACGACGGAGACGGACAACAGCTTCACCACCACCGTGGCGGTGAGCGTCATCAACGTGCTGCCCAACGGCAACCTGCTGGTCGCGGGCGAGCGCAACGTGGGCCTGAACAAGGGCGTGAACACGCTGCGTTTCTCGGGGATCGTGAATCCGCGCGACATCCGCCCGGGCAACCTCGTGTCCTCGCGCGACGTGGTGAACGCGAGCCTGGAGAGCGTCGCGCAGGGCGACGTGTCGGAGGCCTCGTCGCGCAGCTGGCTGCAGCGCGTGCTCGCGAGGAGCCTCTCCATCTGGTGACGGACTGATCGACGCGCGGTCAACCCGCAAACCGGGCCGGGGCCACGGGCCTTATCGACCGATCGAGGTCGGCGGTCCGCTTCTATAACCCACGATTCGCCGTCAAGGCAGCCGCGACGCTTCCGCAGGAGAGGCGGCGGGCGGAGCCTTGTCCGGCGGGTTTCACGCAGAACACACCATGAGCACGAGAGGGACGCGGACGCCGACGCATGACGGCGCACCGGACGCGACGAGCGACGACTGGCTGGCCGACGGCCAGATCCGGACGTATCGGCGCGGCCAGAAGATCATCGAGGCCGGCACGCCGCTGGCTGAGTGGATCGCGATCAGCGGCGGCGCGGCCTTCCTCGCGGCGAAGGTCGCGGCGGACACGCGCGTGGCGGTGGCGGCGCTGTGGCTGGGCGACGTGATCGGGGCGGACTCGCCGCTGGGCAAGCTGGCGGCGCGTTACGACGTGACGGCGCTGGTCGACGTGACGACGATCCACATCCCGATGCCGCGGATGAAGGATGCGAGCGTGCCCGAGCGCGACGCGGCGACGGGCGAGCTCTATGCGGCGACGGCGTCGCGGCTGCAGGACCAGATCACGATGCGGCTGGCCGGCAACGGCTTCCAGCGCCTGATCAGCGTGCTGGCGACCCTGGCGGCGGCGCTGAGCAGCTCGCAGCGCGCGGGCACGGCGGGCAACAGCCTGGCGCTGCCGGTGTCGCAGGCCTGCATCGGGCAGTTGTCGGGGCTGTCGCGCCGGCAGACCTGGATCTACCTGGGCCAGCTGGCGGAACGCGGCTGGGGCCGGACCTCGCGCACCAAGGTCACGCTCGAGGGCCTGAACGCGTGGCTGAGTCTGATGGGCGAAGTCGAGTCGCGCGGGCTCGACTGCATCGCGACGGTGGATCAGTGCGACATGACCTTGTCGCAGCTTGCCAGCACGCGGACGCCGATGAAGTGACCCGAACGTTCAGGGTCAGGTCTTGGCGAAGCTGATCTCCGCCGCCTTCATCGCTGCCATCTTCGGCCCGAAGCTGTTGAGGTTGCGCAGGATCAGCGTGTGGTGGTCGATGATCTGCGGCGCGGTGAGGTCGCCGAAGGCGATCGTCGTGTGGCCGTCCTCGACCAGCGTGACATCGTAGCCGGCGCTCAATGCGCGGCGCGTCGACGTGTCGACGCAGAAATCGCTCTGCGCGCCGCAGATGACGAGGTGCGTGACGCCCAGGCCCTTCAGCGCCGCGTCCAGATCGGTCTTGTGGAACGAGTCCGGCGAGGTCTTGAATACGCGCCGGTCCTCCGGCCGCACCTGCAGGCGATCGTCGATCTGCCAGCCCTCGCTGCCGTGGCGCAGCGGTTCGTAGCCATCCTCCTCGTGCTGGACGAAGACCACGGGCGTGGCGCTTTCCCGTGCCTTCGCGATCAGGCCGTTGATGCGACCGATCACCGCCTCGACCTCATGGCAGGCGTATTCGCCCACGCAGAGCGCGCGTTGCAGATCGATGATGAGGAGGGCAGTGGTCATGGCGTGCGGCGCTGTTCAATGGACGATGAACGATGCCAGCCAGCATAGCCGGCAGGCCGCCGTCGATGCCGATCGTCATGGCCGCCGTCCTTGTCACCGTTTTGCGGCGCCGGTGCGCCCCGGCGGGCGCCGGCCTTCGCTGGCGACGCCTCAGAACTTGTAGTTCAGCACCACCCGCATCGCGCGGTTGTCGCCGCGGATGTTGTTGGGCTTGTCGAGGTTGAGGTTGTCGCCGCCCAGCCGGTTGGGCGTCGCCCCCGGCTGCGGCGCGTTGCCGATCCAGTCGTCGAAACCCCCGTAGTTGTCAGCGCCGAGCACGTTCAGCACGTCCAGCCGCAGCGCGACCTGGTGGATGCCGTACTTGAAGGCCTTGCCGATGCTGATGTCGACCTGCCGGAAGCTCGGGGAATCGCCTTCCACCAGGAAACACTGCGGCGTGCCGCCGATGCAGTTCGTCAGGCGACGCGGGAAGCCGCTGGCATAGGTGCCCTTGGCCGAGAAGGTCAGTCCCCACGGCAGCAGCTTGTCCGTCATGAACGCGCCCACCAGCCGGTGCCGGTCCACCAGCGTGCTCGGATTCCAGCCGCGACCCGCGCGGCCGTAGGTCCAGTCGAAGGTGTCGTTGCTCCACTGCAGGTTGGTCGTCTTCGCGTCGCTGTAGGTGTAGGCCAGCGTCGCCGTCCAGCCGGACGAATCCGAATACGGCTTCTCCGCCTTCACGAACACCGAGTCCGTGCGCGTCCGGCCGATCGAATCCCCGAGCACCAGTTGCCCGAAGCCGGGGGGGCCGCCCCACAGCGGGTCGATGGACGACTGCTGCGCGAAGCCGCCATTGGCGTCGCGGTTGCCGCTGAACCAGACGAACTGGTTCTTCGCCTCGATGCGGCTGAGCGCGATCTCGCCGTTCCACGTCTTCGTGAGCGCCTGCCGCAGCCCGATGCTGAACTGATCCGCGTAGGGCATCTTCAAGTCGTTGCGGATCAGCCAGATCTCGCCGCCCGGCGCCTGGTTCTTCTGCAGCTCGTCCAGCGCATGGTTGGCCATCGTGCGGTCGTAGCTGCGGCCGTAGCCGCCGAAGATCACCGTGTTCCGGTTGCCCAGGACGTCGTAGGAGAAGCCGACCCGCGGCGCGATCGCGTTCTTGAAGGCCTTGCGGGAGTTGCCGCTGCTGATGTACTGCGACACGTCGATGCCGCCCTTGGCCAGCGACTGCGCATAGGTCTGCCCCGTGGGCGGGACGATGCCGTAGCGCTCGCCGTCCGGCGCCAGCAGCGCCGCGATGCGGTCGGCGGGCGTCGCGTAGGCGTTGTTGAGCATGTTGTCCTCGTAGTCCCACCGGACGCCGAGGTTGAGCTCGAGTTTGGGCGTGACACTCCAGTCATCCTGCAGGTACAGCCCCCACTGCTTGTTCTTGAAGCTGGCGACCGACGCCGCCGACGCGCGCCGGATGTTGCACTCCGCGCTGGTGCTGCCGTTGTTGGAGACGTTGGTGCCGAGGCAGTTCGTGCCGTCCCAGTAGGGCAGGCCGGTGACCTTGTCGATCAGCACCTCGACCGCGTCGACCGAGTTGGCGGTGCCGCTGAGCTCGTAGCGCATGTCCTTGAGCTTGGCGCCGCCCTTGATCACGTGACCGTCGAAGCCGGTGTAGGTCAGTTCCTCCGACACGAAGGTGCCGCGCTGCTGGCGCCGCTGCGCGTCCGGCGAGCCGCCGTCGAGGATCACGTCCTGCGAGGCCGTCAGCACCTGCGGCGACGCCGTCGACACCTTGTAGCGGACCAGCGGCGTGTCGGATGCCGACTTCGGATTCCAGAGATAGTCCTCGTAACCGATGCGCGCCTCGCTGAGCCAGTCGTCGCGCGACCACTCGTGCTTCAGGTCGATGCGGGTCTCGTCGTTGCGGCGCTCCTTGTCGTTGCCGGGCAGCGAGAGGTTGCGGTCCTCGGCGATGCGGTCGGTCTCGCGTCGCAACCTGGCGCTGAGGGTCAGGCGATGCTCGTCGTTGAGCTGCGCGTCAAGCTTGCCGAAGAACAGGTCCTCGTGGAACGGGTCGACCTGGCTGCCGCGTCGCGCGAGCAGCTCCGGCACGATGCCCGCGTTGGGCAGCTTCTCGAAGTTCTGGCCGGCGATCTGGCGCGAGTCCTCGATCCGCTTGGCGTCGTAGGCGACGAAGAAATGCAGCTTGTCCTTGACGATGGGACCGCCGACGCTGCCGCCGTATTCGTACTTCTCGGACGACGGGCGCGCGATGCCCTGGGCCTCGCGCTCCTTTTCCAGCGTGTTCTTGGCCCGCCAGTTGGTGCCGGTGCGGTCACCGTAGAGCTCACCGTGGAACTCGTTGGTGCCGGACTTCGTCACCGCCGTGATCGCCGCGCTGCTGACCTGGTCGAACTCGGCCTTGTAGTTCTGCGTCAGCACCTTGTATTCGGAGATCGCCGACTGCGGGAACGGATTGCCGCGCGTGTCCGACTGGCCGCTGACACCGCCGCGCAGGATGTTGTTCTTCTGGCCCACGCCGTCGATGAAGACGTTGAGGTGGTCGAAGTCCTGCGCGCCCGACTGCACACGGCTCAGGCCGCTGGCGTCGGTCGAGAACGCGACGCCCGGCGCCAGGTCAGCCGCGCTCAGGAAATTGCGGGTGTTCTGCGGCAGGGCCTCGATCATGCGCTGCGACACGACGGTGCCCAGCTGCGAGTCCTTGACGCCCTGACGGCTCGCGTTGCCTTCGACGGTGACGGTGCCCAGCTGGATCGCGTCCGGCGTGGCGGACACGGGCGCGGCGCCCAGGTCGAGCGAGGCGCTCTCGCCGACGGACAGCGTGATGCGCTCCGTCCTGATCGGCTTGCCGTCGGCGGCGGCGACGCTGACCACGTACTCGCCCGGCGCGAGACCGATCAGCGCGTAGCGGCCGTCGGCGCGGGTGCTCGTGCGGTAGCGGGCGCCATTGGCGCTGTTCGTGGCGGTGATGGACAAGCCGCCGGGCGGAACGCCCGCCGGCGCGTTGACCAGACCGCGCACGGTCGCGCGGCTGACCTGGGCCTGCGCGGACGG
The DNA here is from genome assembly GCA_966211105.1 of uncultured Burkholderiales bacterium. GTDB lineage: Bacteria > Pseudomonadota > Gammaproteobacteria > Burkholderiales > Burkholderiaceae_C > Roseateles. The sequence continues at coordinate 81 of CBIHMU010000013.1, read as the reverse complement.
GGCGAGGCCTGCGGCCAACGCGACCACGACCGCCAGCGCGAGCGCGGAGCGGCTGGCAAAGGGGACGGTGGGGGAGGAGGG
>CBIHMU010000012.1:0-88384 GCA_966211105.1 uncultured Burkholderiales bacterium | reverse complement strand
GTGGTCCTGGCCGGCGGTCTCGAAGTCCGCATCGTTGGCGGCATCGTCGGCGGCCGATGACGCGGCGCGCGGCACGGCGGCGGGCGCCGCAGGGCAAGCGCGCGGGGGCCCTTGGAGCGCCTGCCCGCGCGGCAGCGGCGGCGGGGGGATCGGGATCGGCGGGTGGGGAGGCCTCATGGACACGGACGGCGGCGGCAGAGCGCGTTGAAACGATGCCGCTAATCTGCCCGCCCGCGTCGCCGAGGCCCATCACCTCGACAAGTCATCCAGTTACGCCCACCAACTTATTGTTGCAATGTCAGTCCGCGATTCCGGGCGTCGGCGTGACGGGCATCACGGACTGCCGGCCGTGGTCCTGCTCGTCGGGGGTCGTGTCGGGCATCGCGTCGGCATCCGCCGCCGAGAACACCTTGCGGCCCCGCACCAGGTACGAATAGATCACCGGCACCACCACCAGCGTGAGAATGGTCGAGGTGATCACGCCGCCGATGATGGCCCGGCCCATCGGGGCCTGGATCTCGCCGCCCTCGTTGAGCGCGATCGCCATGGGCAGCATGCCGAACACCATCGCCGCCGTCGTCATGATGATGGGCCGCATCCGGATCAGGCCGGCCTGCAGCAGCGCCTCGGGCACCGACAGGCTCTGGTCCTTGCGCAGGTGGTTGGTGAAGTCGACCAGCAGGATGGCGTTCTTGGTCACCAGGCCCATCAGCATCACCAGACCGATCATCGAGAAGATGTTCAGCGTCGTCTTCCAGAGCAGCAGCGCGATCATGACGCCGATCAAGGCCAGCGGCAGGGAGGCCATGATCGCGATCGGCTGCACGAAGCTGCCGAACTGGCTGGCCAGCACGATGTAGATGAAGATCAGCGCCAGACCCATCGCGATCAGCAGGCCGTTGAAGGCTTCCGCCTGCTGCTTGCCGTCGCCGTCGACCATGAAGCTGATGCCCGGGGGCAGCTGCGTCTCCTTGATCAGCTTCTGCACGTCGGCGTTGACGTCGCCGCCCGGACGGCCCTGCACGCCGGCGTACACCGCCTCGCGGCGCTGCAGGTTCTGGCGGCGGATGACCTCGGGGTTGAACACCGGCTCGATCGTCGCGACCTGCTCCAGCGAGATGGGCGAGCCGTCCTTGGCGAAGGCCACCGGCAGGTTGCGCATCTGCTCGATGCTCTGGCGCTGCGCCTTGGGCAGGCGCAGCAGCACCTCGACCTGGTTGCCGTCGGGCGTGGTCCAGTAGGTGGCGATGTCGCCGTTGACGTAGGCGCGCAGCGACGAGGCCACCTGCACCGCGTTGAGCCCGAGCTCGCGCACCGCGTTGTCGCGCAGCTTGACCGCGAAGGCCGGGAGGCCGGGCTTGACGGTGGTGTCCACGTCGACGGCGCCCTTGATCTTCTTGACCTTCTCGGCGAAGTCCTTGGCCACCTGCGTCAGCACTTCCGGATCGGAGCCGAGGATCGTCACCCACACCGGCCGGTTGAAACCGACGCTGACCTCGACGCCGGGAATGCGCGCGATCTCGCCGCGGATCGCGTCCTCGACCTCCGTCTGGCTGCGCTTGCGCAGCTTGCGATCGACCAGCGCGATGTCCAGGTTGGCCTGGTTGCGACCGGTGGCCAGACCTTCGCCGCTGCTGCCGACGACGGTCGCGACGGTCTTGATCTCCGGGAAGGTCGCCAGGATCTCCTCGACCTGCCGGACCTTGGCCTCGCCGCGCTCCAGGCTGGTCGCCACCGGCATGCGCAGCGTCAGGTGGGTGAAGCCCTGGTCGATCTGCGGCTGGAACTCGCTGCCCACCGCCGGGACCAGCAGGATCGCCAGCACGAAGCTGCCGACGCCCGACCACGCGACGATGCCGCGCGGCGTGATCGTCGCCAGCCGCAGCCGGCGCGGCGCCGCCTTCTGGCGCTGCCCGTCGGCGTCGAAGGGACGACCGAAGGCCGGCAGCGGGACGCGGAAGCGGCGCGGCGAGAACACCCAGCGCAGCGTCTTTTCGTAGACCGTGTGCAGCAGGTCCATGCCGGCGTCGGTGGCGCGGATCAGGTGGCCGATGACCGGCACCTTCTTGACGTAGGTGCTCGGCGGATCGGGCCACACCGACGACAGCATCGGGTCCAGCGTGAAGCTCACGAACAGCGACACCAGCACCGCGACCGCGACGGTGATGCCGAACGGGTAGAAGAACTTGCCGACGATGCCGCCCATGAAGGCCACCGGCACGAAGACCGCGCAGATCGCGAAGGTCGTGGCCATGACGGCCAGGCCGATCTCGTTGGTGCCGTCCTCGGCCGCGCGGTGGTGGTCCTTGCCCATGCCGACGTGGCGCACGATGTTCTCGCGCACGACGATCGCATCGTCGATCAGCAGGCCGATGCACAGGCTCAGCGCCATCATCGTCATGAAGTTCAGCGTGAAGCCGAAGGCGTAGATCGCGATGAAGCTGGAGATCACCGAGATCGGCAGCGTCAGCCCCGTGATGATGGTCGAGCGCCAGCTGTGCAGGAACAGGAACACGATGGCGATCGTCAGCAGCGCGCCTTCGATCAGCGTGTGGCGCAGGCCGTCGAGCGAATGCTTCACGAAGTCGCTGTTGATGTAGACCAGGCGCAGCTCCATGTCCTTGGGCAGCGTCTTGCGCAGCTCCTCGATGGCGGCCTTCACGGCCTCGCCGGTCTGGACGATGTTGGCGTCCTGCTGCTTGAAGATGTTGAAGGTGACCGCCGGCTGGCCGTTGATGCGGGCGATGGAATCGAGCTCGCGCTCGCGCTCGCTCAAGGTGCCCAGGTCGCCGAGCGTCAGCGCCAGGTCGCCACGGCGCGCGACCACGACGTTCACGAACTGCTTCGGATCCTTCACCTTGCCTTCGACGCGCAGCATCGCGTCGTCGTAGCGGTTGGAGATCAGGCCCACCGGCGCGTCGGTGTTGGCCGCGTTCAGCGCGGTCGAGATCTCCGCCGGGGTGATGTTGTAGGCGCGCAGCCGGGTGGGGTCGAGGTCGATGCGGACCTCGCGCACCGCCATGCCGCCGACGTCCACCTTGGCCACGCCCTCGACGCGGCCCAGGCGCTTGGAGACGTTCAGGTCGGCCAGCATCGACAGCTCGCGCAGCGTGCGGTTCGGGCTCATCAGCGCGGCCACGATGATCGGCTGCGCGTTCTCGCCCTGGAAGCGCTGCACCATCGGCGGCTTCACCTCGCGCGGGAACTGCGCCTGCGCCATCGCGACGCGGTCGCGGATCTCCTGCATGCCGCGGTTCATGTCCGCGTTCAGCGAGAACTCGACCGAGGTCTGCACGCGCCCTTCGAAGCTGCGCGACTGCACGCGCTCCACGCCGGCGATGGTGTTGAGCGCCTCCTCCAGCGGCTTGGCCACTTCGCGCTCGACCGCCTCGGGCGAGGCGCCGGGGTACTGGATGTCGATCTGCGCGCCGGGGAAGGTGATGTCGGGCGACTGCTCGACGCCCAGCTTGGAATAGGCGACCAGCCCCAGCACGCACAGCGCGACCATGACCATGGTGGCGAAGACGGGGTTGCGGATCGAGACGCGGGTCATCCACATGGGAGGCTCCTCGGCGGAAGTTGTTGTTGTTCTGCGGGTTGAGCTGCTGGGGCAGCGGCCATTGAGCGGCTTGCGGGCGGCTTGAAAGCGCTTGAGAGCGGCTTGTGAGCGGCTTACTGGGCCGCGCTGCCGCTGGCCGCCGCGCTCGCCACGCTCGCCTTCGGCACGCGGATCTCGGCGCGCTCGCCTTCCTTGAGGTTGTCGAATCGTGCGCCCAGCACCTGCGACTGCGGCGTCACGCCGGCGAGGATCTCGACGCGACCCTCACGCGGATCGCGGCGGCCGGTGGTCACGATGCGGCGCACCAGCGTGCCCTTCTCGATCAGCCACACGTGTTCCTGGCCCGACACCGCGCCGATCGCGGTCACCGGCACCGTCAGACGCGGCTTGTCGTCGGCCAGCTCGACGCGGGCGACCGCGTACTGGCCGGCACGGAAACGCTCGCCGGGGTTGTCCAGCGACAGCGTCACGCCGATCGAGCGCGTGCCGGGCTCGGCGGCCGGCGAGATGCGCGCGATGCGGGCCGTCACCGGATCGTCGACCCCCTCGATCCTCAGCTGCACCGTCATGCCGGGCGACAGCTTGCCGACCTCGTGCATGCCGACCAGCCCGGCCAGTTCCAGCTTGGAGAGGTCGACGATGGTCAGCACCGGCTGTTCGGCCGCGACCTTCTCGCCGGGCAGGGTGTGACGCTTGGCCACGATGCCGTTGATCGGCGAGACCAGCGCGGCCTGGCGCAGCAGCACCTCGCTCGTCCCGAGTTGCGCCTTGGCGGACAGCATCTGCCCCCTGGCCGACTCGAGCTGGGCGCGGGAGTTGTCGAGCGCCGTCGGCGCGATGAAGTTCTGCGCCGCCAGGCCCTGGTTGGCCTTGTACTGGCGCTCGGACTGCTCGTACATGGCCTGCATGGCCTCGACGCTGGCATTGCGCTCGGCGACCTTGTGGCGCAGTTCCTCCAGGTCCAGCTGACCCAGCGACTGGCCGGCGCTCACGCGGCTGCCTTCGGCGACGGCGAGCCGGTCCAGGCTGCCCGACGCCTTGGCGCGCACGATCACGGTGTTGGGCGCGACCAGCGGGCCGGAGAACTCGATGACCCCGGGCATGGGCGCCATCAACGGCTTGACGATCTCGCCGGCCTGGAATTCCAGGGCCGGTTTGGCCTCGTCCTTCTTCGCGGCGGGAGCGCGGCTCCCGCTCGTGGCGTACACGCCGGCGCCCACCGCGAGGACCGCCACCGCCACCCCAGCCAACCACCATTGCTTGCGCATGCTCTCCCCCATCCGTCGACACGGGATCACCCAATCGATGATCCTTGAATGCGGCGGAGTGTAGGAATCCCCAAAATGATGCGAGGGCCAGACGCGACGAATTGCAGATTGCGCGTCATGGCCTGCTCTTCTTCGGGACTGAAATTGCCGCGACGGGCGGCGGATGGCCGGTGGATCGCTTGTCAGTCGCCGCTCGGGCGCTGACCGGCGAGGGCCGGGATCGGCAGTTCGACATCCGCGCACTGGGCGCGGTCCATCAGGACATGGTCGATGACGACCAGCGCCAGCATGGCCTCGGCGATCGGCGTCGCGCGGATGCCGACGCAGGGATCGTGGCGGCCGAAGGTCTCGACCGTGGTCGGTTCACCGGCGCGGTTGATCGACGCCTTGGGTGTGCGGATCGAGCTGGTCGGCTTGATCGCGATCGAGACGCGCAGGTCCTGGCCGCTCGAGATGCCGCCAAGCACGCCGCCGGCGTTGTTGCTGGCGAAACCGGCCGGCGTCAGCTCGTCGCCATGCTGGCTGCCGCGCTGGCGCACGCTGTCGAAGCCGGCGCCGATCTCGACGCCCTTGACCGCGTTGATGCCCATCATCGCGTAGGCGATGTCGGCGTCGAGCTTGTCGAACAGCGGCTGGCCCAGCCCGGCCGGCATGCCGGTGGCCTCGACCATCAGCCGCGCGCCGACGGAGTCCCCGTCCTTGCGCAGCGCGTCCATGTAGTCCTCGAGCGCCTGGATCTGCGACGCGTTGGCCGCGAAGAACGGATTCTGGTCGACGTGTTCCCAGCCCTCGAAGGCCAGGTCGATCTCGCCGAGGGCGGTCATGCAGCCGCGGAAACCGACGCCGAGCTCCTGCTTGAGCCATTTGCGCGCGACCGCGCCGGCCGCGACCATGGGCGCGGTCAGCCGCGCCGACGAGCGCCCGCCGCCGCGCGGATCGCGCAGGCCGTACTTGCGCCAGTAGGTGTAGTCGGCGTGGCCCGGCCGGAAGGTGTCCAGGATGTTCCCGTAGTCCTTGCTGCGCTGGTCCACGTTGCGGATCAGCAGGCAGATCGGCGTGCCGGTGGTCAGGCCCTCGTAGACGCCGGACAGGATCTCGACCTGGTCCGGCTCCTGGCGCTGCGTCACGTGACGCGAGGTGCCGGGACGGCGGCGGTCGAGCTCGGGCTGGATGTCCGCCACCGACAGCGCCAGCCCCGGCGGACAGCCGTCGATCACGCAGCCGATGGCCGGACCGTGGCTCTCGCCGAAGTTGGTGACGCGAAACAAGCTGCCGAAAGTGCTGCCGGACATCTGGGAACCTGCCGAGGCGGGAGAAACCGAAGCCGTCGATTCTACGAGCGGCTCCTGCCCGCCCGACCCGTCATGCGCCCGGTGCCGCCCTCAATAAGCGGTCAACTCAGCACTCGGAGATCACGATGCGTCGGCGAGGGCACCCGCGCCGGCCTCCGCATCGACTTGAGCGCCGACCTCGGCACCACGATCGCCGCCCGCCCCTGCATCGACGACGGCCTCGCCGCGTGCGATGCGCGCCTGCGCGTCGGGGTCCCGCTCGAAGACCGCGATCGATTCGACGTGGGCCGTGTGCGGGAACATGTTCACCGCACCCGCCTTCGTGCAGCGGTAGCCGGCCACGTGCACGAGCAGGCCCGCATCGCGCGCCAGCGTCGCCGGCGCGCAGGACACGTACACGATGCGCTCCGGCGGCGTCCAGCCGGGCGCCAGCGACGGGTCCTTGACCAGTTCCGCCAGCGCCTTCACCAGCGCGAAGGCGCCCTCGCGCGGCGGATCGATCAGCCAGCGGTCCGACACGCCGTCGGCGGCCAGCAGCTGCGGCGTCATCTCGAACAGGTTGCGGGCGACGAAGCTCGCCTTGTGATCGAGGCCGTTGCGCGCCGCGTTCTCGCGCGAGCGCTGCACCAGCGCCTCGCTGCCCTCGATGCCCAGCACCTCGCGCGCCTGCGTGGCCAGCGGCAGCGTGAAGTTGCCCAGGCCGCAGAACCAGTCGATGACACGCTCGCCCGGCTGCACGGCCAGCAGCCGCAGCGCGCGCCCGACCAGCACCGTGTTGATGTGGTGATTGACCTGCGTGAAGTCGGTCGGCTTGAACGGCATCAGCACGCCGAACTCCGGCAGCGTGTAGGCCAGCTCGGGACCGCCCTCGTCCAGCAGGTGCACCGTGTCCGGCCCCTTGGGCTGCAACCACCATTGCACGGCGTGCTCGGCCGCGAACGCGCGCAGCTTGTGCACGTCGCCCGGGCTCAGCGGTTCCAGGTGCCGCAGCACCAGCGCGATGACCTGCGTGCCGTCGGTGTCGCCGATGGCCAGCTCGATCTGCGGCAGCCGGTCGCGCGCGTCCATCGCGCCGACCAGCTCGCGCAGCGGCATCAGCATCGCGCTGATCTTCTCGGGCAGCACCTTGCAGACCTGCATGTCGGCGATGTAGCGGCTCTTGCGCTCATGGAAGCCCACCAGCACGTGCCCCTTCTTCGGCACGTAGCGCACCGACAGGCGCGCGCGATAGCGGTAGCCGGTGGCCGGGCCCTCGATCGGGCGCAGCAGCGCCTCGGCCCGGACCTTGCCGAGGTGCCAGAGGTTGTCTTCCAGGACCCGCTGCTTGACGGCCACCTGGGCGCCGGTGTGCAGATGCTGCATCTTGCAGCCGCCGCAGGCGCCGGGATGCAGGCCGAAGTGCGGACAGACGGGGCGCACGCGCTGCGAGCTCTCGCGTCGCATCGCGACCAGCGCGGCCTGCTCCCAGTTGTTCTTCTTGCGGCCGACGGCGACCTGGACTTCCTCGCCGGGCAAGGCGCCCTCGATGAACACCACCTTGCCTTCGCTGTTGTGGGCGACGCCCTGCGCTTCGAGGTCCAGCGAATCGACCTTCAGCCATTCCGATACATCAGTCATGGGGGCGCATTATCCCAGCGCCATGGAAGGACCTTGCAGGACCTGGCGCGGGAAGCGGCCCACGCGCCTCAGAAGATCGAATCGCGGCTGATGCCCTGTCGCATCATGTTGCGCTTGAGCTTGGCCAATGCCTCGATCTGGATCTGACGGATGCGTTCCCGGGTCAGGCTGAGGCGCACGGCGAGGATGTCGAGCGTTTCCGGCTCGCGGTCGGCGAGGCCGTAGCGCCCGGCGAGCACCTCGCGCTCGCGGTCGCTGAGCGAGGCCAGGCCGCCCTTGAGCAGGTCCTCGAGCTCATGGCTCAGGCGATGTCCCGCCGGATCGACCGCCTGTTCGTCGGCGACGAGATCCAGCATCGATTCGCCGCCTTCGCCGTTGCGGTCGACCGGCGAATCCAGCGAGCTGGGCAGCTCCGCATACGCCAGCAGTTCGGCGATCTCGTGGACCGGCCGGCCGAGCGCCTGCGCCACGTCTTCGGCGCGCACACCGCCTTCGCCGCCGCGCTGGGCCGCAACCGCCTCCAGCGCGCGGCGCGCTTTCAGCACCTGGTTGAGCTCGCGCACGATGTGCACCGGCAGCCGCACCAGGCGCGCCTGATGCATCAGCGCGCGCTCCACGGCCTGGCGGATCCACCAGCTCGCGTAGGTCGAGAAACGGAAACCGCGTTCGGGCTCGAACTTGCCGATCGCGTGCATCAGGCCGAGGTTGCCTTCCTCGATGAGGTCGCTCATCGGCAGGCCGCGCCCCAGGTAGTTCTTGGCGATGCTGACGACCAGGCGCAGGTTGTGCTCGATCATCGCCTGCCGCGCCTCGAAGTCGCCGGCGCGCGCCTTCACCGCGGTGTCGTACTCCTCCTGGGGCGTCAGCAGCGGCGTGCGCCGGATGTCGCGCAGGTAGGCCTGCAGGGCGTTGGTGGCATCGCCGTCGGCGGGACCCAGGTCGCCCTTGCCCGACTTCGCCTTGGCCTTGCCGTCTTCCGACTCGACGCTGCGCAGGACGCGCACCTCGTCATCGTCGTCGGTGACGGCCTCGGCCGCGCCGGGTGCGTCGGAGTCGTCGCCGTGATCGCGCGCCGCGTGTTCGCGCTCGTCGCCGTCCTGGGGATCGTGGCCCTCATGCCCATCGTCGTGACCGGCCGGCTGTCCGCCGTCATCTCCAGCAACGTGCCCGGCATCCGGTGCGGCATCGCGTGCCCCCTCCTGCCCCGCATCGTGGCCGTCGACGGCGAGCTCGGGCGGCAGCTTGAAGCGGCCGGGATGGACGGAGCGATCCAGGCCGTCAGGCAGAAGTCCGTCGGTCGAAGAGGCGCGATGCAATGTCATGTTGCGGCGCCTCCTTGAGCGCCTCTAGCGCGCGGGCAACAACTTGGACGGATCGATCGGCTTGCCCTGCTTGCGCACCTCGAAGTGCAACTTCACCGAATCCGCGTCACTGCTGCCCATCTCGGCGATCTTCTGGCCCTTGCGCACCACCTGGTCTTCCTTCACCAGCAATGTCTGGTTGTGCGCGTAAGCCGTCAGATAGTTCGTGCTGTGCTTGATGATGATCATGTTGCCGTATCCGCGCAACCCCGCGCCCGCATACATCACGCGGCCATCGGCGGCGGCGAAGACCGGATCGCCGGCCTTGCCGGAGAAGGCCATGCCCTTGTTGCGGACCTCGTCGAAGCCGGCCGCGACGGCGCCGGACGCGGGCCAGCCCCAGCTGATGTCGTCGTCGTCCTTGGCGGCCAGGGGCACGCTCGGGGTCGAGGTGGCGCCGGCCGGCGCCGAAGCGGCGGCGGTCGTCGTCGCCGGAGCCGGGGACTTGCCATCCAGTGGACGCGTCTCGACCTTGGAGGTCGCCAACGGTCTGGTCGTGACCGCCGTCGGGTCGAGGCCCGGCGGCACCACGCGCAAGACCTGACCCACCTCGATCAGGTTGGGGTTGTCCATGCCGTTCCACCGCGCCACATCCTTCCAGCCCTGGCCGTTGTCCATCGCGATGCGGATCAGCGTGTCGCCGGGCTTGACGGTGTAGTAGCCGGGTTTGCCGGCGTTCTCGGCGCCGGGCAGCGGTTTCGATTCCGGGGCCGGCGTGACGGCCGTGCCGGGAATGGCGGGCGCCGTCGCCTTGCCGACGGGGCGATCCTCCACCGGCGCGCGGTGCGGGGTGTTCTGGCAGCCGGAGAGCGCGAGCACCGCCGCGGTGACCCAGAGCAGCGGGGAACGGAAGAGTGGTTGCATGCGCGAAGTTGTCATTTGGAAAGCCGAAGCGCGGGGCCGGGATGAAAGGCTGGCGGGAGGCCAACCGGGAGGCAATCAGGAGGCCGGCGCGCTACAGGACCCCCGATTTTAGGGGCACGAACAGGACGGCCTCATGCAGGCTGCGCAGGAATCGCGAGCCCGCGGCGTCGCGGACATGATCGATCAGGACCAGGACTTGCCCCCGGCCGCTGGGCGCGGTCATCGGCGCGACCAGCCGGCCGCCGGGCGCGAGCTGGTCCAGCCAGGCCTGCGGGATGTCGTCGCCGCCGGCGGCGGAAATGATGCTGTCGTAGGGCGCCGACGGCCGATGCCCGAGCATGCCGTCGCCGTAGACGAGCCGGATCTGGTGATGCCCCACGAGGTTGGCGCGCGCCTTGTCGTGCAGCGGCTTGAGCCGCTCGACCGAGACGACCTGTTTCGACAGCTGCATCAGCAGCGCCGCCTGGTAGCCGCAACCGGTGCCGATCTCCAGCACCTTGCCCAGATGGCCGCGCTGGCGCGCGCCGGGCGCGTCCAGCATCAGGGCCATCATCCGGCCGACGACGGACGGCTTGGAGATCGTCTGCCCGTGGCCGATCGGCAGGCTGGTGTCCTCGTAGGCCTGCGTGGCGAGCGCCGAGTCGACGAAGTGGTGGCGATGGACCGTGTTCAGGGCCTGCAGCACGCGCTCGTCGCTCAAGCCCTCGCGACGCAGGCGGTCGACCATGCGCTGGCGCACGCCGGCCGAATCGAGGCCCAGCCCGCTCGGCGTCGACTGCCGCGCCTTCAGCGCGGCGGCCTGCTGCCAGTGGCCTTGCGGCTTGATCGGCTCGCGCGCCTCGGCGGCCGCGGCAGCTGCGACGGCGCCGGGCGCGCCGGATCGCGCAGGTCCGAGCTTGTCCAGCGACAGCGGGAATCGCTTGGGCCGGGGCGGCAGGGAGGTCATGGACGGGCGTCGGTCTGCAGTTGCTGGCGCCAGTGGCCCAGCGTGGCGTGCTCGGTGAGGTCGACCTGCAGCGGCGTGACCGACACGGCGCCGTTGGCGGTCGCATGGAAGTCGGTGCCCTCGCCCGCTTCGCGCTCGGCGCCGGCGGGGCCGATCCAGTAGATCATGTCGCCGCGCGGGCTGCGCTGCTGGATGGTGGCTTCGCTGGCGTGGCGGCGGCCCAGGCGCGTGATGCGGCGCGGCAGAGCGGCGGCGTCGGCGCGGTTCGGGATGTTGACGCTCAGCAGGAAGGCCTTGTCGAGCCCGCCGGCGATGACGTCCTGGATCAGCGTCCGCATCACGGCCGTGGCGGCGTCCAGGTGCCCCCAGCCCTTCTCGACCTGCGAGAACGCGATCGACGGCACACCGAAGAGGTAGCCCTCGGTCGCGGCGGCGACGGTGCCGGAATAGAGCGTGTCGTCGCCCATGTTGGCGCCGTTGTTGATCCCGGACAGCACCAGGTCCGGCTTGTAGTCCAGCAGCCCGGTCAGGGCCAGGTGGACGCAGTCCGACGGCGTGCCGTTGACATAGCGGTAGCCGTTGGAGGCGGTGTAGACCGACAGCGGCCGGTGCAGCGTGAGCGAGTTGGACGTGCCGCTGGCGTTCTGCTCGGGGGCGATGACTTCCACCGTGCCGAGCCCTTCGCAGGCGCGGACCAGGGCGGCGAGTCCGGGGGCCAGGTAGCCGTCGTCGTTGGCGATGAGGATGCGCATGGGCGGCATTGTAGGCAGGCCGTCACCCCGGCGACGCGAGGGTCCACCCGTGCTGCCTATCATGCGCCCGGCGACCCCGTGGCGGGTCTGAGCGTCACAGGAACGAGGAGACGAGACATGAAGGCATGGCTGTGCGAGAACCCGGTCGGCGTCGAGGCGCTGCAGTGGAAGGAACTGCCCTCCCCGCAGCCCGGTCCCGGCCAGCTGAAGGTGGCGATCAAGGCGGCGAGCCTGAACTTCCCCGACCTGCTGATCGTCCAGAACAAGTACCAGATGAAGCCGCCGCTGCCCTTCGTGCCGGGCACCGAGTGCGCCGGCATCGTCGAGGCGGTCGGCGACGGCGTGACCGGCTTCAAGCCCGGCGACGCGGTGGCGGCCTTCACCGGCACCGGCGGCTTCGGCACCGAGGCGCTGGTCCCCGCCGCGCTGGCCCTGCCGCTGCCGCCGGGTTTCCCGTTCGAGGATGCGGCCGCCTTCATCTGCACCTATGCCACCAGCCACCATGCGCTGATCGACCGCGGCGCGCTCCAGCCCGGCGAGACGGTGCTGATCCTGGGCGCGGCGGGCGGTGTCGGCACGGCGGCGATCCAGATCGCGAAGGCGGCCGGGGCGCGGGTGATCGCCGCAGCCTCGTCGGACGAGAAGTGCGCGCGTTGCCGCGAGATCGGTGCCGATGCCACGATCAACTATGCGACCGGCTCGCTGCGCGACGAGATCAAGGCCCTGACGGACGGCAAGGGTCCGGACATCATCTACGACCCGGTCGGCGGCGACCTGGCCGAGGCGGCCTTCCGCTCGATCGGCTGGCGCGGGCGCTACCTGGTGGTCGGTTTCGCCCAGGGCAGCATTCCGGCGCTGCCGCTGAACCTGGCGCTGCTCAAGGGGGCCTCGCTGGTGGGCGTGTTCTGGGGAGAGTTCGCGAAGCGCGAACCCAAGCGCAACGCCGCGATGATGATGGCGCTGGCGCAGTGGTACGCGGCCGGCAAGATCCGCCCGGTGATCGACCAGGTCCTGCCCATGGAACAGCTCCCGCAGGCCTTTGCGCGCATGGCGTCGCGGCAGGTGGTGGGCAAGCTGGTGGTGGTCAACGGCTGAGCCCTGCGCCGGCCGCCGCCGACACCCTGTTTCACGGGGCATGCAAGCCCGGGGGGCGCTGCTAGGATGCGGCCAGCTATCGCTCCCCACACCATGGCCGTCAAAGTTCTCATCGTCGAAGACAACCCCGTCGCCCGCAGCTTCCTGTGCCGCGTGGTGCGTGAAAGCTTCAGCGACGGCATGGAGATCACCGAGGCGGGCGACCTGGAAGGCGCCCGCCGGAATCTGGCCAAGGTGGAGGCCGAGTCGCCCGCCACCGGCTACAAGCTGATCCTCATCGACCTGGAGCTGCCGGACGGCAACGGCATGGAGTTCCTCGGCGAGCTGGCCGGCCGGCCGGCGGTCAAGATCGTCACCACGCTGTATTCGGACGATGACCATCTCTTCCCCGCCCTGCAGCGCGGCGCCGACGGCTACCTGCTGAAGGAAGACCGTTTCGAGGTGCTGGTGGAAGAGCTGCAGCGCATCGTGCGCGGCCAGCCGCCGCTGTCGCCGGCGATCGCGCGCCGGCTGCTGTCGCACTTCCGTCCCGGCTCGACCGGCGATTCGGGTCCGATGGGACTGAACTCCGGCTTCGGCAGCCTGACCTCGTCGGCCACGCCCAGCACGCGCGGCGTCACGCTGGATCCGGTGCCCGAATGGGAACGCCTGACCCCGCGCGAGAACGAGGTGCTCACCTACCTCAGCAAGGGTTTCACGATCAAGGAGATCGCGAACCTGATGGGCATCAAGTGGTTCACCGTCAACGACCACATCAAGAGCATCTACAAGAAGCTCAATGTCTCGAGCCGCGCGGAAGCCGCGGTGCTGGCGTCCAAGCAGGGCCTGGTCTGACTGCAGAGGGCGCTGGCCCTGGCAGCGGTTCGCTCTGCCCTCTCCCGCAAGCGGGAGAGGAAGTCCGACTGGTGGATCACCACCGGTATGCCGCCTTCGCGAAGTACTGACGCCCATTCGCCCCGAACGGCGAGAACTGGTTGTAGGCCAGGATGCCGCCGATGGCGTTGGCCGTGATCACCCGATCGGGGTAGCGGTTGGTGACGTTGTCGACCCCCGCGCTGAGCGACCAGGCGCCCTGGTCCCATCCCGCCGACAGATCGAGCAGCCACGCCGGCCCGAAGGTCTGGTCGTTGGCCGCGTTGGACTGGCGGATCACGAAGCTGCCGTAACGGCTCGCCGCCGCGCGGCCGATCCAGGGCCCCCAGCGATGCTCGGCGCCGATCACCAGCTTGTCCTTTGGGGAACCGATCGTGGCGCGCGCCAGCGAGACGCGGTCGATCAGCTCCAGGCTGTTGGCGGTCAGGATGGCCGGGTTGTCGTCGACATGCCGGATCGAGTTCTTGTTGTGGTTGTAGGCGACCGTGTACTGGCCTCGGCCCGCGCTGCCCCACTCCTGCTGCCAGGTGCTCACGAGGTCCACGCCGCGCGTGCGCGTGTCCAGCGCGTTGGTGAAGTAGCGTCCCGCGCTGACCAGCACGCCCTGCGCCGCCAGTTGGTTGCGCAGCGCGGCGGGCAGCGTGAGGTTGGCTGAGAGCAGGACGCGGTCGTCGATGTCGATCTGGTAGACGTCGACCGTCGTCTGCCACTGCGCCAGCGGCTGGAGCAGCAGGCCCAGGCTCAGGTTGCGCGACTTCTCCGCCTTCAACGGCTGGGCGCCGAGCGCCGCCGCCGGGGCCGATGCCACCGGGAAGGTGCCCGCATCGACCAGCGCGCCGTTGATCAGGTTGGTCGAGGTGGTGGCGAAGTACTGCTGCGCCAGCGACGGCGCGCGGAAGCCGGTCGATACGGTGCCGCGCAGCGCCACGGCCGGCGACCACGCATAGCGGCCGGACAGCTTCGCCGAGGTGGCGCTGCCGAAATCGTTGTAGTGCTCGGCCCGCAAGGCGGCCGAGGCGCTGAAGGCTGTCGTCACCTGACCCTCGAGGCTCGCATAGGCCGCGACGTCGTGCCGCGAATGCGCGCCGGCGTTGCTCGGCTGGAAGCCGGGGAAGCCGGAGGCGCCGCCGCTCTGGTAGGACGCGGGTTCGCCGGCGTCGATCGCGTAGCGCTCGCGGCGGGCTTCGGCGCCGAGCGCCAAGGTCCAGGGCGCCGCAAGTCCGATGTCCACGTCCCGCGACAGGTCCAGGTTCAGCACCGTCTGCTGGTTGCTGAGCCGGCCGGCGTCGAAGCGCGTCGGGCTCGCGTTGCCGAGCGAGTAGTTGGCCGTGTTGGCCACATCGATGTCGAACCGGTTGCGGCCGTGGTTCACGCTCGCATCCCAGGACCAGCCGGCGAATTCGCCGCGCAGGCCGGCGACGATGCCGGTGTCGACGGTGGTGCTCTGCTCCAGCGGCAGGAAGCCTTCGGGATACAAGCCCGCGACGTCGTTGGCCACGGCGGTGGCGCGGGTGCGCCAGAACGCGGCGGAGACGGTGTCCCGATGGCTGAGGGTGGCGACGGCGTAAGCCTGCAGGCTGCCGGTCAACGCGATGGCCGCATTGATCACGGCCGACTGCTGGCGGCTGTCCGGATCGCCGAGGCGGTTGTTGACCTGCCCGAAGCGCGGCTCCGTCGCGGCCTCGCGCGTGTCGGCGCCGGCGCGGTTGGTGCGCTGCTGATGACGGTTCTCCAGCGCGAAGCGCACCCAGCCGTCGTCGCCGAGCGCGAAGCCCGCGCTGGCCGACTCGGTATGACGGAATCCGTCGCCGGCATCGGTCTGGCCGACCTCGGCGTTGACGCCGCCGCCCTTGGCCCCTTTCTTCAGCACGATGTTGATCACGCCGGCGATGGCATCGGAGCCGTACTGCGCCGCGGCGCCGTCGCGCAGGACCTCGACGCGCTCGATGGCCGCGAAGGGGATGGTGTTCAGGTCCACCGGCGCCGAGCCGCGGCCCTGCGTGCCGTTGATGTTGACGACGGCGGTGGTATGGCGGCGCTTGCCGTCGATCAGCACGAGGGTCTGGTCCGGCGAGAGGCCGCGCAGCTGGGCGGGCCGCACGGCGTCGGAGGCGTCGGTCAGCGACGGTCGCGGGAAGTTCAGCGACGGCAGCAGTTGGCCGAGCGCAGTCGCAAGTTCGGACGTCCCGGTGCGTTGCAGGTCGGCGACGCTGAGGACGTCGATTGGGGATTCGGACTCCGCGACCGTCCGGTTCACGCGTCGGGTGCCGGTGACGACGACCTGCTGGAGCTGATCGCCGGAGGCGGCCGACGGCGGCGCCGTCTGCGTCTGCGTTTGCGTCTGAGCCTGTACAGCGGGCGCGAGGCTCGCCATGGCGGCGAGCGCCACGGCACTCAGCGGGATTCCGGCGATCAGCGAGCGGAAGGACGGACGACGGGACAAGCGAAGAGACATGGGGGCTTTCGGGGATGCATCAGTCACGACAACCCCATAGCCTGCGGGCATTGGCATGCCCGGCCAACGAAGCTCCGCGCACATGCTCATGCGAAGCTCGAAGTCGACAACGCCCCGCTGACTCAAGGCGCCTTGGCGTCCGGGTCGGGCAACGGTTCTTGAGCGGCGTCGTGACGTGGGAGCCTATCGGCGGGTATCGCCGCCATCGCCGTGATCGCCCCACTGCGGATTGATGAGCGCGAAGGTCTCGTGATCGCGCCAGGCGCCGTCGATGAACAGGTAGCGCGGGCTGAAGCCTTCGCGCTGGAAGCCCAGGCGTTCCAGCACACGACGGCTGCGCGCATTCTCCGGCCTCACCGACGCCTGCACGCGGTGCAGCGACACCGCCGGCGCGAAGGCTTCGTCGATGAGATGCGTCAGCGCTTCCTGCATGAGTCCGCCGCCGACGCAGCCCTCGTCCAGGCTGTAGCCCAGCATGGCGCTCTGGAACACGCCGCGCACGATGTCCGACAGCGCGCACACGCCGATCACGCGCCCAGGCTCGTCGACCAGCGACAGCCAATAGCGCCAGATCGTGCCCGTCTCGAAGGCCGCCTCTTCGCGGGCGAGCCGGGCGCGCGTGACGTCCAATTCCCAATGATTCGCGGGCCGCGTCGGATCCCAGCGGGCGAAGTGCGCGAGGTTGCGGGACTGGTAGTCGATCGTGGCCTCGGCCAGCGCGGGCACGGAGGCCCGCATCAGCAGGCGCTCGGTCCGCAGCAGCTTGGGCGGTGATCCGGGACGGTAGCCGGCCGGAGAGTCGTCAGGGGGAGCAGGCATGGCGGCACTGTAGTCGCCCGATCGGTCCGTCGGGTGTCATCGACCTCAACGCGATCGCTCGACCGCCTGTTTCGCCGGGATCCACATCCCCAGCAGCATCGCCGCCAGCATCGCCAGCCCGCCGGTGACCGCGATGCCGCCTGCCAGCGACGCCGTCGCCACCAGCGCCGACAGCAGCGCGGGTCCGCAGGAGCCGCCCAGGTCGGACAGGAAGCGCCACACCGCGAGGAAGTAGGCGCGCCCGTGGCGCGGCGCGTGGTCGGCGCCCAGCGTCATGATGAGGCCCGAGCCGATGCCGTTGCCGAAGCCGATCGCCGTCGCGGCGATCAGCAGCGTGGTGAAGCCGACGGTGAACGGCATGGCCAGCAGCGCCAGCCCGATGATCGCCATCGACGGCACCGCCACCCAGCGGCGCCCCTTCAGGTCCATCACGCGCCCGGCCGGGTAGAACAGCAGCATCTCGATGCCGCCCGAAATGCCGTAGATCAGCGAGGTCACCGCCGGCGCCAGCAGCAGGTGGTCCGCCCACAGCGGGATCACCGCCTGCCGCGATGCCCGCACCGCGCTCACCAGCATCACGCCCAGGCCCAGCGTCAGGAACACCCGGCGGTGATCGGCCACGATGGTCTTCAGCGACACCGGTGCGGGCGCCGCCGCGCCGGCGGGATGCGGCGGCGCCTCCAGGTCCGGCAGCCGCGCGCCGATCGCCGCCGCGGCCAGCACGCCCGCGATGCCGACGCCGAACGCCGCCTGCAGCCCGAACGCATGCACCGCCGCCGCCGACAGGAACGGTCCGATGAACATCCCGATCCGCATCACGCCGCCCAGCGTCGACAGCGCCCGCGCGCGGTACGCGGCGGGCACCGCCTCGGTCAGGTAACTCTGGCGTGCCAGGTTGTAGACGGCCTGGGACATGCCCACCATGAAGCAGCCGATGCCCAGCGTCAGCACGCCGGGCAGCAGCACGGCCAGGGCCATGCCCAGCGCGCTCCACACGCCCGCCGCGACGATGGCCCAGCGCTCGCCCCAGCGCATGGTGATCACCGACGCCGGAATGTTGTTCAGCAGCGAGCCCAGCCCGATCAGCGTCACCACGAAGGCCGCCATCGACACCGACGAGCCGAAGTCCCGCGCCATCAACGGCACGATCGGCAGGATCGCGCCCTCTCCCAGCCCGAACAGCAGCGACGGCCCGAACGCGGGCACCGCGATCCGGCGGAACGAGAACTCGGCATCAGTCGTTGCGGAAGGTGTCGACATCGGACGTGAATCGGGAATGGATCGGAAGCGACTCGGACGCAGGGCCGCCGGCAGAGGCGACCATGACGATAAGCGAGGTCCGTGCCCATGGACGGCGCTCTTCGCCCGCAGCCCGCCATTCATGCCACCTGCGCCCGCGCGGGCCGCCCGGATATCGCACCGCCGCTCACGCCACGACGGCGCCAAGGCGGCATGACGCCCGCTCCCGATCGCCACTTTCAAGCCGTTGCAATCGAATACCTCGGAAAGGTGAAAGCGCTTTCAGAATCCACGGCTTTTGCCTAGGATGGTGAGCGCAGGAGAGAAGTCGCGGACCCGGACGAGCGTCGCAGAGCGCTGGCCGGACCGTGCCGATCGGTGCCCTCCAGCACACCATCGAAACCTCTTGGAGACTTCATGAATCGCCTCCTCTCCTGGCTGGGCGCGTGCCTGGCCTTCCTGGCGCTGAGCTTCAGCGTGCCCGTCACGCAGGCGCAGTCCAACGCGAGCTTCTCGCACGGTGTCGCGTTCAACGGCAGCCAGGCCACGCTCTGGTTCAAGTCCAAGGTCGCGACGACCTGGGTCGATGCGCATTACCAGTTGAACGGCGGCGCGCAGCAGAACCTGCGCATGCCCTTCAACGGCAACGCGGCCCGTTATGAACTGGCACTGCCCGGCGCGGCAGCCGGCACGCGCGTGGACTACTGGTTCACCTACAACAACGGCAACCCGGCCTACGACAGCGCGCGCTTCACCGCGACCGTCACGACCGGCGGTGGCACCGATCCCGGCACGCCCACCAACCCCGGCAATCCGGGCACGCCGACGAACCCGGCCGACTGGAACGCGAAGACCACCTTCAAGATCGAGAACGCGACCAACGGCCGCTGGCCTGATTCGCAGGTGTACTGGGCCATCATCGGCAAAAGCTGGCAGACCGGCGAGTTCGTGCACGTCGACGCGGGCGGCAACATCGTGCCGATGCGCCTGTCCGACAACACGGTGACGAAGAACGGCCGCAAGTACGCCAACTACTTCTTCCCGCTGTCGCAGACGAGGCAGATCACCATCCCGCCGGTGAACTCCGCGCGCGTGCTGATGTCGGTGGGCAGCCCGATGTTCATCGAGGTCAACACCGACGGCGCGGGCAACATCGCCTACGCCGGCGCCAACATCGAGAACGCGAGCGATCCCAACCTGGACGTCATCTTCGACTTCGGTGAATTCGCGCTGATCCCCAAGGGCCAGCCGGACCAGGGCATCTTCATCAACACGACCCGCGTGGACCACTTCGGCTTCCCGCTGAAGCTGCGCGTGCAGGGCCTGGGCGGCTACGACAAGACCGTCGGCGAGCCGCTGACCGAATCGCGCGACACGCTCTTTACCAAGTTCCAGCAGGAAGTGCCGGTCGAGTTCCGCAGCCTGGCGGACCCCAACTTCCCGAACGTGCCCTACCGCACCCGCATCCTGGCGCCGGCACATTTCACCTTCCGCCCGGGTGACGTGAACGGCGCCTACCTGGACGGCTACATCGGCGACATGTGGAACCGCTTCAAGACGCAGGACCTGGTCTTCACGCTGGACAACCTGGGCACCTTCCGCGGTCGCGTGGACGGCAGCACCAACCGCTTCGTCTTCACCGGCGGGCGCTCGAACGGCACGTACTACATCAACGGCAAGCCCAACACGGCCGAGGTGTTCCTGGGCGCGGGCAAGCTGGACGATCCGCGCAAGCCCGACGGCAGCTTCCAGGTCGACACGCCGGCTGACGCGGCCAAGTCGATCCAGCTGCAGATCCAGGCGCAGGTGTGCGCGGCGCTGAACCGCCACGTGCTGGCGACGCCGGCCGACTGGTACCGCCCGGCGGCCTTCTATCCGACGGGAACGCGCGGCAACTGGTTCGCGAAGTTCTGGCATGACCATTCGATCAAGGGCACGGAAGGCGCTGCCAACGGCTACGGCCTGGCGTACGGTTTCGCCTACGACGACGTCGGCGGCTTCAGCCCCTCGCTGCACACGAATGTGCCGACGACGGTGACGTACACGATCGGCTGGTAAGCCGGTTCAGGTCTCATCGACGCGAAGGCCCCGCCTCCCGGCGGGGCCTTTTGAATGGTGTCAGCTCAGCAGCTCCCGCCACTCTTCAGACTCTTCAGACACCACCGCTCCGTCCCGCTGGTCGTGTCGTTCCCCCAATACGTCGGCGTGTAGTTCCAGATCGGCCCGCCCCACGGCAGGCTGGGGTTGTAGGTCATGCTGGTCACGTAGACGTAGTTGGCCGTCGTGCCCTTGAGCGTCGCCTGCATCTGCGCCTGCGTCGCCGAGTGGATCAGGAGCCAGGTCTTGACGTTGAGCGAGGTCGCCAGGTTCTGCACGTCGCCGTTGAGCCAGCTCGCGCCGTTGAGGTAGTCCGCATACGCGGCCTCGTACATCACGATGTGCTCGCCGGACTGCGCCGCGCTGACGAAGCAGCCGCTCGCGCCCGGCCAGCCCGCGTTCCACACCTTGATGCCGCCCGCGCCGGAGCCCGACACCATCGAGCGCACGTTGGCCCACTTCGTCGGCGTGCCACTGCACTTCTGCGCATCGGTCAGGGACGCGTCGTCGTGCGCGGCCTCGTCGAAGAAGAAGCCATCCACGCCGCCCAGCGTGTTCTTGTAGGCCGACAGCTCCGTCGGGATCGCGTTGTAGCGGGTCAGCTCGTCGGCGGTGTTGCGGTCGTAGCCGGTCGGCACGTAGCCCAGCACCTTGCCGCCCTGCGCGCGGATGTTGGCGATGACCGCCTTCCAGTTGGTGATCTGACTCGCGCTCAGGCCCTGCGCGCCGCTGTTGGGATTGATGACGACGTAGCTGCCCGTCGGCACTTGGCCGCCGTAGGTGCTGGCGGTCTCGCCCCAGTAGGCGATCAGCCCGAAACCGGTCGGCGCCGCCGTGGCCGTGGTCGCGAAACCGGCCGCCGCGCCCGCGAGCGCGACGACGGCGGAAAGACGGGTGAACGTGCGGAATGCGGTGCTGGACGTCGCGTGGGTCGACGTGTTCAGACGCGTGGCTTGCTTCATGAAATCCCCTGGTCGTGGTGAATGACCGGGTCAGTCTAGAAAGCCACCGAATTCTTTCGAATATCGTTTACGCCACGTTTTTTTCTTTCCTTACAAGATAAATCGAAAGCTTTATTTTCGATTTATCCGAAAGCGAAAACCACCGGCGGGGACTCCTGCAGACCGTGCACGCTTGAGGAATACTCCGCCGCGACATCCAGGGAGTTTCAACATGACCATTGCACGCCGCTTCGGCCTGCCCATGACGCTCGCGCTCGTCGTCGCGCTGAATACCGGCTGCGCCACCCACTCGGGTGAGACCGCCGATCGAGAACAGCAGGCCTCGATCGACCTGCAACGCGCCGGCGCACGTCAAGCGAGCGGCGCCGCGCAGGATCGCAGCGACCGCGCTCGCGCGAGCAGCAATTGCGATGGCTTCATCGAATGCCTGCTCACCGCGCTGCTCCAGGGCGAAGCGTCGCCGAAGTCGGGGCGCTGAACCCCACCCCGGCACACCGCGAGTTACTGCGTCCAGCGGCCGCCAAGCGCCCTGAGCAACGCCACGCGATTGCTCTGCTCCGTCTGACGAAGCGTCACCAACGCGCGCTTGGCTGTGGACAGTTGGCGCTGCGCGTCGAGCAGCTCGAGCTGGCTGCTGCCGCCCAGGCGGTAGCTGCGCTCGGCGAGGCGTTGCGACTGCTCGGCCGCATCCACCTGCGCCTGCTGCGCGTCGAGCCGCTCGGCGAGTTGGTCGCGCACCGCGAGCGCATCCGCGACTTCGCGGAACGCCGTCTGCAAGGCGGACTCGTAGTTCGCCAAGGCTTCCTGCCGGCTGGCTTCGCTGACCTCTACCTGCGCGCGGCGCTGGCCGCCGTCGAAGATCGGCAGGTCGATCTGGGGCACGATGCTCCACACGCCGCTGCCGCTCTTGAACAGGCCGTCCAGATCGGGACTGCGCGTGCCGGCGCTGGCCGTCAGCGTCAGCCGCGGGAAGCGCGCCGCACGCGCCGCGCCGACGTCGAAGGCCGCCGCGCGCAGGCGCTGCTCGGCCGCGCGCAGATCGGGTCGCTGCAGCAGCACGTCGGCGGGCAATCCGCCCGGCACCGCCGGCAGCGCGGTGACGTCCACGCCGCCCGTCGTGGACGACGTGCCTGTCGCGGTCGGCAGGAGCCGATCCGGCAGCGGCTGGCCGACGAGCAGCTCCAGCTGCAATCGCGCCTGCGTCACCGCGCTGACGCTTTCCGCCGCGTCACCGCGCGCGGACTCGAAAGCCGCGCGAGCGCGCGCCCGATCCAGCCCCGACGCCGCGCCGAGCGCGTACTGCCGCTCCGCCAGATCCAGCGAGCGCTGCTGGCTGTCGCGCAGTTCCTGGTTGAGGGCCAGGCGTTGCTGCGCGGTAGCGAGCGACAGCCAGGCGGTCGCGACTTCCGCGGCCAGGCTCAGCCGCGTGCTGCGCTGCGTCTCCTGCTCGGCCAGGAAGCGCGACAGTGCCGCGCCTTCCAGGCTGCCCAGGCGGTTGAACAGATCGATCTCGTAGCTCGCCAGGCCGAGGTTGACGCCGTAGGTCGTCGTCGCCCCTTCGCCGTTGATCGTGCGCTGACGCGTGACGGAGCCACCGACGCCGATCTCCGGCAGGCGGTCCGCCGCGGTCACGCGGTACTGAGCCCGCACGCGCTCGACAGCGGCTGCGCTCGCGCGCAGGCTGCGGTTCTGGTCGAGCGCCGTCGCGACGACCTCGTCCAACCGCGCATCGGCGAAGAAGCCGCGCCACTCGTGCGAAGGCGCAGGCGCGGCAGACGCCTGCCCGCCAGTCGACGCACCCGTCGCTGCACCCGTCGCTGCACCTGTGGCTACACCTGTCACTGCAGTCGGACGAAAGTCCTCCCGAAGCGGAGGACGCGGCGTGTCGGTGGCCGGGACGAGGCTACCGCAGCCGCCCAGCGCGAGCATCAATGGCAGCAGCCAGGCGCTCTTCGTGGACGCGCTGGATGTCGAGTCGGCGCAAGCCGGCCCGGGGGAGACGATTTGCGGCAGCGTATGAGGAGCCCCCGGGCCGGCTTGAGCCGACGGGCGCAGTGCAAGAAAGCGGCTCATGCCCGCACCTCCGGATCCTGGTGTCCTTCGGCCTCCGCCGTCGAGGGTTTCGCGCGGGTGAATCGCTGCTTCACCCACAGATAGAACAGCGGCACGAAGAAGATCCCCAACAGCGTGGCGCTGCCCATCCCGCCGAGCACGCCGACGCCGATGGCGCGCTGCGAGCCCGAGCCCGCGCCGCTCGCGAAGGCCAGCGGCAGCACGCCCATCATGAAGGCCAGGGAGGTCATCAGGATCGGTCGCAATCGCTGCCGGCAGGCTTTCAGGGTCGCCTCCAGCACGCTCAACCCCTGCCCGCGCAGGGTCTCGGCGAATTCCACGATCAGGATCGCGTTCTTCGCCGACAGACCTACCGTGGTCAGCAGCCCGACCTGGAAGAACACGTCGTTCTGCTGCCCGCCGAGGTGGCTGGCCGCCAGCGCGCCGATGATGCCCAGCGGCACGACCAGCATCACGCTGAACGGCACGGACCAGCTTTCATACAGCGCCGCCAGGCACAGGAAGATGAACAGCACCGACACGGCATACAGCATCGGCGCCTGATCGCCCGAGAGCCGCTCCTGGTAGCTGCGGCCCGCCCACTCGAAGCCGATGCCGGGCGGCATCTCGCGCAGGATGGATTCCATCGCCTTCATCGCCGCGCCGGAGCTCACGCCCGGCGGCACGTCGGCCTGGATCTCGTAGGCGGCACTGCCGTTGTAGCGGACCAGCTGACGCGGCCCGTTCTGCCAGGTCGCCGTGGCGAAGGCGTTGAACGACACCATCGCGCCGTTGGCGTTGCGCACGTACCAATGGCGCAGCGCGTCGGGATCGGCCCGGTAGGCGCCCTCGCCCTGCACCAGCACGCGCTTGACGCGGCCGCGGTCGATGAAGTCGTTGACGTAGCTGCTGCCCAGCGCGATCGACAGCGTGTCGTTGATCGTCGTCGTCGCCACGCCCAGCGTGCCGGCCTTCTGGTCGTCGATGTTGATCTGCAGCTGCGGCGTCTCGGTCAGGCTGTTGATGCGGGCGCGGGCCAGCTCGGGATGCTTGTTGGCCTCGTCGATCACGCGCTCGCGCGCCTCCGCCAGCGCCTGGGTGCCGACGCCGCCCAGGTCCTGCAGGAAGAGCTGGATGCCCGCGCTGCCGCCCAGGCCCCGCACCGTCGGCGGCTGCACGATGAAGATGTTGGCGTCGCGCACCTTCTTGCCGAGCTCGCGGCTGAAGCGCTCGGCCAGCGCCGCGGCGCCCTGCTGCTTCTCGGGGCGCTCCTTCCAGTCGGTCAGCCGGATGAAGCCCTGACCCGAGCCCTGGTCGCCGTTGGCGCCGCGCACGAGGTTGTAGAACTGCACTTCCTTCTGCTCGGCCAGGTAGGCCTCCATCGCCTGCGCGACCGCTTCCATGCGCTCGGCCGTGGCGCCCGGCGCCATGCGGACCTGCATCTGCAGGCTGCCCTGGTCCTCGTCCGGCAGGAAGGAGGTCGGCAGCGACCGGTAGAGCAGCGCCATGCCGCCGATCAGCAGCAGGTAGACGAGGAAGCTGCGCACCCCGCGCGCCGTCAGCCAGCGCACGCGCACGACATAGCGGTCGCTGAACTTGTCGAACTGGCGGTTGAAGCCGCCAAAGAACCAGTCCAGCTGCTTCCCGAACGGGCCGCCGTGCGCCGCATGCTCGCCTTGGTGCACGGGCTTGAGCAGCGTCGCGCACAGCGCCGGCGACAGGCTCATCGCCACCAGCACCGACAGGATCATCGCGCTCACGACCGTGATCGAGAACTGGCGGTAGATGATGCCGGTCGACCCGCCGAAGAAGGCCATCGGGATGAACACCGCCGACAGCACGACCGCGATGCCGACCAGCGCGCCGCTGATCTCCTTCATGCTCTCGCGGGTCGCGTCGCGCGGGCTCAGGCCCTCCTCGCGCATCAGGCGCTCGACGTTCTCGACCACGACGATCGCGTCGTCCACCAGCAGGCCGATGGCCAGCACCAGCCCGAACATCGTCAGCGAGTTGATCGAGTACCCCGCCACCGCCAGCACCCCGAAAGTCCCCAGCAGCACCACCGGCACCGCGATCGCGGGGATCAGCGTCGCACGCAGGTTCTGCATGAAGAGGTACATGATCGCCACGACCAGCACCATGGCCTCGATCAGCGTGTGCACCACGCCCTCGATGGACACGCTGATGAAGGGCGTCGTGTCGTACGTGATGGTCGACTTCATCCCGTGCGGGAAGAAGGGTTCGAGCTCGGCCAGCTTGGCCTTCACCAGCTCCGCCGTCTTGAGCGCGTTGGCGCCGCTGGCCGGCAGGATGGCCATGCCCGCCGCGGTCTGGCCGGTGCTCTTGACGTTGGTGGTGTAGCTGTCGCGGCCCAGCTCGACGCGGGCGACGTCGCCCAGCTTCAGCGCAGAACCGTCGGGCTGCACGCGCAGCACGATGTTGCGGAACTGCTCGGCCGTCGTCAGCTTGGCGCGCGCGGTGATGATGGCCGTGAGGCGCTGGCCTTCGGGCGCCGGCTGGGCGCCGAGCTGGCCCGCCGAGACTTCGGTGTTCTGCGCCAGCAGCGCGTTGCGGATGTCGCCCGGCACCAGCGCGTAACGCTGCAGCTGCGCGGGATCCAGCCAGATGCGCATCGCGTAGCCGGAGCCGAAGACGTTGATGTCGCCCACGCCCTCGAGGCGGCTGATGATGTCGACCAGCGTGCTGGACAGGTAGTCGCCCAGGTCGGCCGAGGTCACGGCCGGGTTGTCGCTGGTCAGCATGATGACCATCAGGTTCTCGGTGCCGGCCTTGGTCACGCGCACGCCCTGCGCCTGCACCGCCTGCGGCAGCCGCGAGAGCGACTGCGAGACCTTGTTCTGGACCTGCATCTGCGCCAGGTCCGGGTCCGTGCCGGCGACGAAGCTCAGCACGGTGCTGGCGCCGCCGGAGGCGTTGCTGTTGGACTCGATCGAGAACAACCCGTCGATGCCCTTGAGGTTCTGCTCGATGACCTGCGTCACCGAGTCCTCGATCGCCTTGGCGGCCGCGCCCGGATAGCTGGTGTTGATGGAGATGCGGGTGGGCGCGATGTCGGGGTAGCGCTCCAGCGGCAGGATGCGCACCGCGGCGGCGCCCGCCAGCATGATCACGATCGCGATGACCCACGCGAAGATGGGCCGGTCGATGAAGAACGAGGCCATGGTGTCAGCGTCCCGCGCCGGAGGCCGGCGTGGCCGTCGTGGCCGTCGTGGCCGTCGCGGCAGCAGAGGCCGCCGGCCCGCCGGTTTCCGCCGCGACCGCGGCCGCCGCGGAGGCCGCGGCCGCCGCGGAGGCCGCGGCCGGCTTGCCGCCGGAGCCCGCCGGACCGGCCGCGCCGCCCTTCTTCATGCCCGCCGGCACCGGCGTCACCGGCTGGCCGGCGCGCACGCGCTGCAGGCCTTCGATGGCGAGCTTGTCGCCGGCCTTCAGGCCGCTGGCGACCAGCCACTGGTTGCCAACCGCGCGGGTCAGCACCAGCTGGCGCAGCTGCAGCTTGTTCTCCGGGCCGACGACCAGCGCGGTCGCCTCGCCGGTGGGCGAGCGCGTCACGCCCTGCTGCGGCACCAGGATCACGCCGCTGTCGACGCCGGCCAGCAGCTTGGCCCGGACCACCATGCCGGGCAGCAGCGCACCGTCCGGATTGGGCACGATCGCGCGCAGCGTGACCGCGCCGGTGCCGCGGTCCACCGTCACGCCGCTGAACTGCAGCGTGCCGGGACGGGCGTATTCGGTGCCGTCCTCCAGCACCAGCTTGATCCTGCTGCTGCCGCTGCGGGCATCGAGCTGGCGGCGCAGCTGCAGGATTTCGGCGCTGCTCTGGACGATGTCCACATGCATCGGGTCGAGCTGCTGCACCGTCGTCAGCGCCTGCGTCTGCGCGGCGGTGACCAGCGCGCCGGCGGTCACCGCGGAGACCTCGATGCGGCCGGAGATCGGCGCGGTGATGCGGGTGCGGTCCAGCTGCACCCGCGCGGCGTCGAGCGCGGCGCGGGCCACGGCCACGTCGGCCTGCGCCTGGCGCAGCGCGCTGGCGCTGTCGTCGGCGCTCTGGCGGCTGAGGGCGTCGGCCTTCAGCAGCTCCGCGTCGCGCTCGGCGCGGCTGCGGGCGACGGCCACCTGGGCCTCGGCCTTCTGCAGCGCGGCGGCGGTGCGGGCGCGCTCGGCCTCGTAGGTGGCGGCGTCGAGCTGGTACAGCGGCTGGCCGGCACGCACCAGCTTGCCTTCCTCGAAGAGCCGCTTCTGCACGATGCCGGTCACCTGCGGGCGGATCTCGGCCACCTGGCTGGCGGACAGCCGGCCCGGCAGCTCCAGCGCCAAGGGCGCGTCCTGCGTCGTGACGACGACCACGCCGACTTCCGGCGGGGCGCGCTTGACGGTCTCCTCCTTCTTCTCGCCGCAGCCGGCCAGCACCAGCACGGCCAGGGCGGCCAGCGCCGCCGCGATCGGTCCGAGGGTCGGCGCGCGCGGCGCGCGGGGCGGCTTCAACGCGTCCATCGACGACGAGGAGGTGGATGTCAGAATCTTCTTCGGCATGGCGGCGGATGCTCCGCCATGAATGTGGAGAGACCTTGAAGATCGCGTCAGGCGCGCGGCCTCCGCCCGGATGGCTTGCCGGTCGCACGCCGACGCCCTCATCATCCCGTCCGTCGACGGTGTCCCCATCACTTTCGGCACACTGCCACTCGTTTCGACGCCTCCGCGCCAGGGCGATTGGCGCCGCCCGTTCCGCGGTCCGCGCCGCGTTCCTGCCCCTGTTCCGGATGAAGCTCTCGTTCACCCTCACCGCCCGGCTCTTCGCCGTCGTCTTCAGCACCGCCATGGCGGTGGCGCTGGCGATGGGCGTGTTCTCGCACATCAACCTGAACCGGGACTTCATCGGCTACCTCAACGAGCAGGGCGTGAACCGGCTCGAGCTGGCCCGGACCAGCGTCACCGCCGGCTACCGCGAGCACGGGCAGAGCTGGGATTTCCTGCGCGAGAAACCGGAGCTCTGGGGCCGGCTGCTGCGCCCGCTGGTGCCGGAGGCGGACATGCCGGCGGTCAAGCATGGCCCGGCGGAGCTGACGGGGGCGACGCGGCGCTTCACGCTGTTCGACGAGAACCGCGAGCGCGTCGCCGGCTACGCCGGCCCGGTGGAGCCGACCGTGGAGCGGCCCATCATCGTCGACGGCCTGACGGTCGGCTGGCTGACGCTGACCCCGATCGAATCGGTGAGCCCCGGCGCGGAGAAGCATTTCTACGACGCGCAGCTGCGCTCGGCCTGGGTGGTCGGCGGCGCGGCGGTGCTGCTCGCCGGCGCGGTCGCGTACTGGATCTCGCGCCGGCTGCTGAGTCCCGTGCGGCGCGTCGCCGTCGCCACGCACCGGCTGGCGGCGGGCGACTTCGAGGTCCGCGTGCCCGAGACGCGCCGCAACGACGACATCGCCGGCCTGGGCCGCGACTTCAACCAGCTCGCGCTGACCCTGCAGCGCAACGAAGCGATGCGGCGCGAGTTCCTCGCCGACGTCTCGCACGAGCTGCGCACGCCGCTGGGCGTGCTGCACGGCGAGCTGGAGGCCCTGGAGGACGGCGTGCGCAAGCTCGACGCGCAGGCGCTGCGCTCGCTGCAGGGCGAGGTCGCGATCCTGCACAAGCTGGTCGACGACCTCCATGAACTCTCGATGGCGGACGTGGGCGCCCTCGCCTACCGCAAGTCGGAGGTGGACCTGCGCGAGCTGATCGACGTGACGGCCGGCGCCTTCGGCGAGCGGCTGCACGGCAGCGGGCTGAAGCTGCAGCTGGATCTGCCGGAGCAGCCGCTGCGGGTCTTCGGCGACGAGCGCCGGCTGCGGCAGCTGCTGGGCAACCTCGTCGAGAACAGCTGCCGCTACACCGACGCGGGCGGCGCGCTGAGCATCAGCGCGCGGCGCAGCGGCGGACACGCGGTGATCGACGTGCAGGACACCTCGCCCGGCGTCGGGCCGGAGCACCTGCCGCGCCTGTTCGAGCGCTTCTTCCGGGTCGACGCCTCGCGCAGCCGGCGCGGCGGCGGATCGGGGCTGGGGCTGTCGATCTGCCAGCGCATCGCGGAGGCGCACGAGGGCCGCATCGAGGCGCGCCCCTCGCCGCTGGGCGGCCTGTGGATGCGCGTGGAGCTGCCGGTCCATGGCTGAGAACACTGTGGAGTCGGGATCGGGATCGGGATCGGGATCGGGCCTGGCGCCGATGCCGATGGAACCGGGCCCGTCGCGGGTGCTGGTGGTCGAGGACGAGCCCAAGCTCGCGGCGCTGCTGGCGGACTACCTGCGCGCGGCCGGGCACGAGCCCGAATGCGTGGCCGACGGCCGCGAGGTGATCCCGGCGTGGACGGCGCGGCGGCACGACCTGATCCTGCTCGACCTGATGCTGCCGGGCATCGACGGGCTGACGCTGTGCCGCACCCTGCGTGGGATGAGCAGCGTGCCCATCCTGATGCTGACGGCGCGGGCGGACGAATCGGACCGGCTCGCCGGCCTGGAGACCGGCGCGGACGACTACATCGCGAAGAACCCCTTCAGTCCGCGCGAGGTGATGGCGCGGGTGAAGGCGGCGCTGCGCCGAGGCCGCGCGCACGAGATGGCGACGGCCGCCGCGGTGGCTGCCTTCGCGGCCGGGAGCGAGGCGCTGTTCATCGACGAGGCCGGCTGGACCGCCAGCTGGCGCGGCGAGCCGCTGGACCTCACGCCGATCGAGTTCCGCCTGCTCCACATCCTGGCGGCCCAGCCGGGGCGCGTGTACGCGCGCACGCAGCTGCTGGACCTGCTGCACGTCGACGGCCGCGAGGTCACCGAGCGCGCCGTCGACAGCCACATCAAGAACCTGCGGCGCAAGCTGGAGCGCGCGGGTGCCGGCACGGACCGGATCCGGTCCATCTACGGCGTGGGCTACCGCTTCGAGCGGTGACAGGTCTTGCCGTATGCGCCTCTCCCGCCCGCGGAGGCGCGTGGAAGAGCGCGTGAGGAAGAGCGAGGGCGCTTGAGAGCGCGGCAGAGCGCGGCAGAGCGCGACAGAGCGCGACAGAGCGCGGGGTGAGGCCAGCGCCCCGGGCACTGCTCCGGTCAGAGGGAGGCGACCGCCGACAAACGCGCGGCGACGGCCGGCAGCCCGGCCGCCGCGGTCGTCTGCCACCGGTGGCTGACCTGCGCGGCCACTTCGCCCGGCTGCGGATTGATCTCGACGATCACCGCGCCTTTCGGCGCCAGCCGCACCATGCCGGCCGCCGGATAGACGACGCCGGACGTGCCGACGATCAGCAGCAGGTCGCAGTCGGCGATGCGTTGCGCCGCCGCGTTCACGACCTCGTCGTCGAGCTGCTCGCCGAACCACACGACGCCCGGGCGGATCGATCCGTGACCACACGCCACGCAGGTCGGCGGCGCCAGCCGTCGCTGTGCCTCCGGCGGCGGGTCGTTCAAGGTCGCGCGCGTGCCGCACCGGTCGCACCGGGCGGCAAAGAGGCTGCCATGCAGATGCAGCGCGCCTTCAACGCCCGCGCGCTCATGCAGATCGTCCACGTTCTGCGTCACCACCTGCGCGCCGAAATCGCGCTGCAGGCGCGCCACCGCGAGATGGCCGGGGTTGGGCGTTGCGGCCATCACCTGGCCGCGGCGCCACTCATACCAGCCCCACACGGTCTCCCTGTCGCGCCGCCAGGCGTCAGGGGTTGCCAGCTGCTGCGGATCGAACTCGCCCCACAGCCCGTTGCTGCCTGAACGGAAGGTCGGGATGCCGCTGTCGGCCGACATGCCGGCGCCGCTGAACACGACGATGCGCTCGAAGCGGCGATTCAGCAGCTGACTCAGTGCATTGGGCAGATCGACCCAGTCGTTCCTGTCATTCATCGTTCAACAGTCCGTCCATTTGCATGGCGTGCTCACCGCGTGAGACGGGCCGAGGCCGGCGTCGGCCTGCCAGGTCCGCCAGCCAGCCAGCCCGCCCGCCAGCGAGCCAGCCAGCCAGCGAGCGAGCGAGGGATTCAGCCCGTCAGCCCTTGACCGCCGCCTCGATCTTCGCGACGTCGATCTTGTGCATCTCCATCATCGCGCTGAACGCGCGCTTGGCCGCGGCGCGATCCGGATGGTTCAGCGCCTCGGTCAGCACGCGTGGCGTGATCTGCCAGGAGATGCCCCACTTGTCCTTGCACCAGCCGCACGCGCTCTCCTGACCGCCGTTGCCGACGATCGCGTTCCAGAGCCGGTCCGTCTCGGCCTGGTCGTCCGTCGCGACCTGGAACGAGAAGGCCTCGCTGTGCTTCATGGCCGGGCCGCCGTTGAGACCGATGCAGGGAATGCCCATCACCGTGAACTCGACGACCAGCACGTCGCCCTCCACGCCCGAGGGAAAGTCGCCCGGCGCCCGCGCGATGCGGCCCACCCGGCTGTCCGGAAAGGTCTTCTCGTAGAAACGGGCGGCTTCTGCCGCATCGCGGTCGTACCAGACGCAGATCGTGTTCTTCGCTTGCATGGGGTCTCCTTGGGGTTGGGGGGTCATCGTAGACACGACGAACCGCCCTCGCCCATTTCGACAAGGTCCTGCCGATCAGGGACACCCTCCCTGTTCGAGAAAGGAACAACCCACGCGGAGACGCCCAGCGACCGTGCGTCCAAAGGCCGTCTGTCCAGAGGCCGATCAGATGCCGCCGGCCGACACGATCGGCCCGGTCGGCTTGCCGGTGCGCGAGCCGCCGCTCGGCTCCAGGCTGACCGCGAAAGCCTGGGTGTCGTCGAGCAGGTTCGCGCGCGTCACCGTGGTCGGCACGTCGCCCGACGCGATCAGGCCCAGCGAGCGCGGCGCGCCCGACTTCGGCACCGCCCAGAGCTCGAGCGCATGCGACGCGTCGATCGACACCGGCGCCAGGGGCTTCAGGACCAGGGCCCGTCCGTCCGCCGACACGCTGGCCACGAAGCCCGTCTTGACGAGCTCGACGCCCTCCGGCGTGCTGCGCAGCACCACCACGACGGGCGCCGCTTCGGGCACGGGCCGGGCGACCATCACCGCCAGCACGACCGACGCCGCGAGGGCCGCCGCGCTGAGGCCGCGCCAGAAGCGCAGCGGTCCCGGACGGGACGGCGCGACCGGGCGCACCCCGGCGTCCGCAGCGCCGAAGAGTCGGGTCTGGATCGTCGCCCACACCTGCGGCGGCGGCTCGACCGGCGCCACCTGCCCCGCCAGCAGCTGCAGGCGCGCCGACCAGGCCGCCGTCGCGGCGGCGAGCGCGGGATGGGCCGGCAACAGGCGCTCGAAGCGGCGGCGCGCGCCGCCTCGCAATGTGCCCAAGGCATAGTCCGCGGCCAGCCGCTCCGCGAGTTCGGGATGTCCGTAGTCCATCAGAGCACCCTGCCCATCGCGCCCAGCCGCCCGGTCGCCCGGTCCAGGCAGCCGCGCAGGCTCAGCAAACCGCGCCGCACCCAGCTCTTCACCGTGCCCAGCGGCTGGCTCAGGTGCTCGGCCACCTCGGAGTGCGACAAGCCCTGGTAGTAGGCCAGCGCCAGGCTGCTGCGCTGCTCGCCGCTGAGCTGCGACATGCAGCGCTCCAGCGCGTGGGCGCGGTTCGCGTCGTCCAGCAGGTCCAGCGGGCTGGGCTGCTCGCTGGGCATGTGGTCGAGCAGGTCGCGCTCGCCCTCGCCGCCCTCGCCGCCTCCGTCGATCCCGCCGAAACGGCTGATGGTCGCCGGTTGCGCGGCACGGCGCCGCAAGCTGTCGATCGCCCGGTGCCGCGCGATCGTCGTGAGCCAGGTCAACACCTTGCCGTGCGCGACGTCGAAGCTCGGCGCCTGCCGCCAGACGGTGATGTAGATCTCCTGCAGGACCTCTTCCGCATGGCCGCGGTCGCGATTGATCCGCAGCACCATGCCGAAAAGCGTCGCGCTGGTGGCCCGGTAGAGCTCATCGAACGCGCCGCGGTCGGACGACGCCACGCGCGCCATCAGCGTCGCGAGCCGGTCGTCGCGCTCGGTCGGGGCGGACGGCATTGCCTGGGCCCGCGGATCAGGACCGGAATCGTCGGGAGGGGTCGTCATGGCCGCTTATACGCACGCGACGTCCATCTGGATCAAGAAAAGGCATCGGGTTGGGCGGGGACGGCATCAGAAGCTGCGGCGCCAGGTCACGCGCAGCGTGCGCGGCTCGGCGGGATGCACGTGGCGGTCGGCCACCGCGACCGCCTCGCCGGGCAGCCGGGACTCGTAGAAGTACTCGATGTCGTTGACCCGGCGATCCATCAGGTTGAAGACGTCCAGCGTCAGCTCCGTCTTCGCCCCGAAGCGGCGGCTCACGCGCAGGTTGGTCGTCAGCGAGGAGCGGGACCGCACGCTGTCGTCCTCGATCAGCGGGGCGCTGCCGAGGTAGCGCCACTGCAGGCTCGCGGACCAGGGGCCGAGGTCCCGGACGGTCACGCCGAACGAAGCGACCTTGTCCACCGCGTTGGGAATGCGCGTCCCGGCGGGATCGGCATCGGAGAAACGCGCCCGCGTCCACGCCAGGTCGGCGTCGATCAGCAGCCACGGCAGCGGCACGTAGCGGTTGTTCCATTCGACGCCGTGTCGCGCGCTCGGCCGGTTGGCCTCGGTGGCGCCGGCATCGCCGACGTAGACCAGCTCGGAATCGAAGTCCAGCTTCCACAGCGCCAGCGAGCTCTGCAGCCCCGGCACGATCTCGCTGCGCACGCCCAGTTCATAGCCTTTGGCCTTGACCAGTCCGGGGACCGCGTCCACCGGATCGCCGCTGCGCGGATCGACGCGGGCGGTCACGCCCCGCGCGTCGTTGCTGTGGAAGCCGCGGCCGGCGTTGAGGAAGAACTCGGTGCGCGACCACGGCCCCAACACCAGCGACAGCTTGGGCGAGGCCAAGGTCTGACGCGCGGCGCCCGAGTTCATGGCGTTGCTCAGGCTGTCGACGCGGAAACGCGCCTGATCCGCCCGGACGCCGACGACCGTGCGGGCCCACGGCGTGAGCGCCACGCCGAGCTCGCCGTAGAGGCTCGCCAGCGTCTCGCGCACCCGGTCGTCGCGCGTCGTGCCGATGGTCGCGCGTGCCTGGGTGTCGAACAGTCCCACCCGGGCGCGGTCCTGGCGCAGCTGCACGCCGATCTCGCCGCGGGCCGGCAGCCCCGCCAGCGTGGTCTCCTCGGCGTGGCTCGCGCTGAAGCCGTAGATGCGGCGATCGTCGGTCTGCGCGAACTGGTCGCCGGTCTCGGGCCGCTCCATCGCGTAGGTGAAGTTCGAATAGAGCGACAGGCGATACGCCATCGCGTAGGCGGCGACGCGGGTGGTCCCGCCGTCCGCGTCGCGGGACCACTCGCCGGAGAGGCTGCTGCGGCGCGTGCGGCCGCCGTCGCTGGGGTCGATCGTGTCGAAGCGCCCGAACGGCCGGCCGTCGAAGGTGCCCGCCTCGATGAGACGCTGAGGCACCTGGTCGGTCGAGGTCCAGTCGGCGCGGTAGTCCATCAGTCCGACGCGCCAGCGATCGGCGCCCGAGGTGCCCGACAGGCTCAGCACGAGGTTGCGACGGCTCAGGTCCTCCGGCAGGCGCCAGGGCCCATCGTTGCCCATCGCCTCAACGGCGCCCAGCAGCTGCACGCCCTCGGCGACAGGTGTCGATCCGGCCGCCAGCGCGCGGCGGTAGCGCCCCTCGCCCAGCGTCAGGCTGACGAAGGGCGCGTCGAGCGCGCGCAGGTAGTCGATGTCCGCCGAGCCCGCCGCCGCGAAGTCGCCGTTGCGGGCGAAGTACGGGCCCTTGCGGTAGTCGATGCGCTCCACCAGTTCCGGGATCAGGAAGTTGAGGTCGGCATACCCCTGCCCGTGCGCATGGCTGGGCATGTTGACGGGAAGCCCCATCACCGTGGTCGCGAAGTCGGTGCCGTGGTCGAGGTTGAAGCCGCGCAGGAAGTACTGGTTCGCCTTGCCGTCGCCGCTGTGCTGCGTGACGATCAGGCCGGGCACGAACTCCAGCACTTCGCCGGGGCGCAGCACCGGCCGGCTCTTGAGGAGCGCCGCACGGACCGTCCCCTGCGAGGCCGCGTCGCTGCTGCCGAGGCCGTTGTCGTAGTGACGGCCGTCGACCTCGACACGTTGCAGCGCGAGCACCTCGGCGGCGGGGGTCGCGGACGCGGCCGCCGCATCGGCGGTCGGCTCGGCCTTGCGCTCAGCGGTCGGCTCCGCAGCGCGCGCCGTGCTCATCAGGCTCGTCGCCGCAAGTGTCATCGCCGCGAGTGTCATCGCCGCCATGGCCGTCGCTGTCCGCGCTGCCCTTGCGGCGGTCGCTGCCTGCGCGGCGGTCGCTGCATGAGCGGCGCTCGCTGCTGTCGCGGCCAGCCGGGCCGTCCCTGCCGTCGTCGTCCCCTTGCGAGTCGTCGTCATCCACCCACTCCCAGAATCTGGACATCGAAGATCCGCTCGGCCAGCCAGAGGATCGCGATCAGCGCCACGAGGGCGGATCCCGCGCCGAGCACCCAGCGCGGATAACCGCGCCAGCGCCGCAAGGCCCAGGCAAGCGGCACCAGCACGGCCACGATCGCCAGCTGTCCCGCTTCCACGCCGAGGTTGAACAGCACCAGCGGCGCCGCCAGCTCGGACCGGGCCAGGCCAAGGTCCTTCAGCGCGCTCGCGAAGCCGAAGCCGTGCACCAGGCCGAAGAGGAAGGTCAGCCGCCAGCGCGTCTCGACCAGCACCGGCCGCAGGTTGTTCATCGCGGCGAGCAGTACGCTCAGCGCGATCAGGCTTTCGACCCAGCGCGACGGCGGATTGACGACGTCGAAGACCGCGAGCGCCAGGGTGATCGAATGCGCCACGGTGAAGGCGGTGACCACGCCCAGCACGCTCCACAGCGCCGGCCGCCATGCGGTGGCGGGACGCCACTGTCCGTCCTCGCGGCGGAGCACCGCCGGCAGCAGCAGGACCACGAGGAACAGCACGTGGTCGACGCCGATCCAGATGTGATGCACGCCGTCGCGGAAGATGCCGGCCAGGCCGTGCAGCCGGCCGCCGTCGCCGGCCGCGTCCGCGACCGGGCCCGCAGCACCGTCCGCGCCGGAGGCGGCGCTTCCGGCGTCCGCCGCGGCCGCCGAGCCCGTGGAACCCGGACCGCCTGCGCCCATCGGACCGAGCGCGACCGTCAGTCCCACCGTCCCCGGCGCGACGACGGCGGTTCTCGCCGCGCCGCCTTGTCGCCAGACCAGCACGCCGCGGTGCGTCGGGTCGGTCGTCGAGAACAGCGCATAGGACAGCGTGCCGGTGGCCGGCGCCGCCTCACAGGTCCAGGTGCGCACGAGCACCGCATAACGGCCGTCGCTGTGCTGGTCCAGTTGCAAGGGCACGTGCGCCCCGGGCCGGCAGGCGGCGCCTCGGGCGTCGCGGACCGCCAGCTGCAGGCCGCGGTCGGCGAACGACTCGATGTCCGCCGCGCGGGACCGCACCTCGCCCCAGCGCAGCAGGCCGTCGTCGTCCGCATCCAGGACCAGGTCGCGGTCCAGGTCCCGCAACGCGATGTCGACGCGCAGCGTCGCGACCGGGCCGTCCACGCGCCACTGCAGGTAGGCGTCGCTCGCCTTGTGGGCCTCGGCGATCGAGGCACCCAGCAATCCCGCCAACATCCCTGCCAGGATGGCGGTGGCGGCCAGGCCCCGCCGCAGCGACGCCATCCATCGATCCCCCGTCGTCGGCGCCGGCGTCATTCGAGCTCCTTGAGACGCAGGTCCTTCATCGATCGCTCGCGGACGAAGGTCCGGACCGGTTCGACGGCGTCCGGCTGTTTCGCCGCGCGCGCGGCGCGCAGCAGGAGCACCGCATCCGCCGGCTCACGCTGTTGAGCCCAGTTCATCCTGGCTTCCTTCAAGGCCGCGGCCGGGTCGCCCCGGACGTCGAGCGCGAAGCGCGCGCGCTCCCGCGCATGGCTGGTGTCGCCGCGCAGCGTCGCGGCATCGAAACGCTGCTGCATCTCCTTGGCCGCGCCCGCCGCGCCGGGATCCCCCGCCCGCTTCCAGGCGATGGACAGCCGCAGCAACAGCGCGTCGGGGAGTTGATCCACGCCCGCCGGCTGCCCGGCGCGGACGGCGGCGGCGGCGTCTTTCGGACGGCCGGCGTCCAGCAGCCAGTCGGCGTAGGCCGCGCGGACGTAGAGATCGTCGCCGAGCTGCAGCGCCCGCTCATAGAGCGGGCCCGCAGTCGCGAGTCCCTGGCGCTCGGCGAGCTCGGCCCGCAGCAGGGCGATCCACGCATGCGGCGCGCCCGGCGCACCGTCGAGCGCCGCCAGTCGCTGCGTCGCCGCGGCGTCCCGGCCTTGCAGGCTGTCGAGCTCGGCCAGGCACGCGTGACCATGCGAGAGCGACAGCGGTGGCGACGCCAGCCGCTGGCATCCCGCCCGCGCCTCGTCCCATCGGCCGCGCACCTGCAGGATGCCGGCGCGGGTGAGTTCCGCCTGGGCCTGCAGCGCGACCGGCAGGCCGCGCTCGCGCAGCAGGCGGTCGAGCTCCTCCAGCGCCGGGTCGAAGTCGTGCCGCGCCTGCAGCACCGTCGCCTTCAGCAGGCGGGCCGCGGGCGGCGCCTCGGGATCGTTCCACCACGGTTGCAGCCAGGCCTGCGCGGTGCCGAGGTCCCGCGGATCGCCGTAATGCCGACTGCGCTCCACGGCCTCGCGCGCGGCGCGCAGCGCCAATCCGAGGTCGCGCGGCTGCTGCGCCAGCACCCGCTGCTCGGCGCGCTGGCGCGCACGCTCGCCCGCCGAGCCGGCGCGCAGCGGCAACCGCTCCACGACCTCGTCGTCCTGACGCGGCGTGAACGGCTCCGCCGACGCCCCGGCGGCGACGGTGGCGAGGCACGCGAGCGCGAGGGCTCGCGCGGCCTTCAAGTGACGGGCGCCGGTTCGTCGGTCTCGCTGGCGGGCGGCGTCGTCACGTTGCCGGCCGTCAACGGCTCCGCGGTCTCGCTGCTCGACTGCGAAGTCGTCAGCGTGAACTGCGTGTAAGCCGTGGACGACCCGAGCGCGCTGTCCGGCACCGAGGCCGGCGTCACGTCGCCGGGACCGCCGCCACCGTCGTCGCCGCCGCCCCCGAAGCAGCCGGCCACCATCATGGCGGCGGCGATCGTGGTGAGCGCGAGCGCCGGACGACCGACGCGCAGGGCGCGGGACCGGGCGCCGCGATCGGCCGTGATGCCGGACGATGCGCCGGTCGATGCGCCGGTGGATGCGCCGGCCGATGCGCCGGTGGATGCGCCGGCCGATGCGTGGTCAGGCGCGGAGGCCCTCGAAGAGGTGTCACTCATGATGGGCTCCTCGCTCACTGCGTACCGCCGACGGGCGTGTACAGATACGGGAATCCGGGCAGCAGCGGCACGACGGCCTGGTCGACCGCGTCATGCAGCTTGAACGCCGTGGCGCCCAGCGGCACCGCGGACGGCTTGCAGGCCGCGCCGAAGCCCAGTGCGTCGGTATCGCCGTTGGCCACGCACAGGCCGCCCATCACCGCCACCAGCGAGATGTCGACGACGTCGTCCTTCGGCCGGCGGCCGTTGGGGTAACCCGCGTTGTCGTTGCCCTTGGCCAGCAGGTTGCCGACGATCCCCAGGCGGTTCTGCTGCGCGAACGGCACGGCCGCGATGGACGTGTTCAGCCGCAGCTCTTCCGACGCGACCGGGTTGGCCGGCTGGTTCACGCCCTTGATGCCGGTGAGGAAGGTGGTGACCAGGTCGTTGCGCGGCAGGTTGGTCGGCGCGGAGCCCGGCAGGTTGAGCACCGTGGCGAGCAGCGCCGGCAGGGTCGGGTTGGTCACATAGGTGGCGAACTGCGCGTCGTCCTTGGGCTTGGAGGCGTTGAAGCGGTCCTTGTCGGGCAGGCCGATGACCACCTCGTTGACCAGCGGCATGCCCAGGCGCGAGACCTGGACCCAGGCGCCGCCGGCCTTGTCGGCGGTCTGATGGCCGGCCTTGGGCGCGGGGTCGATGATGCGGGCCTGGCGCATGCTGGCGGAGGTCCAGCCGCCGATCACCGGCTCGGCGCCGGAGACGAGGCAGCTCTTGTGCACCTCGAGCGCGAGCGTGGTGACGTTCTTGCCCTCGAGCGTGTTGGGCGCCGCGTTGATCAGGGCCGGATCGGTGATGACGGCGACCGGCGCGTTCACCAGGTCGAAGATCGTGCCGAGGTTGACCGCGAAGGGGTCCTTGCGCTGGCCCACGAAGACCTTGGCGGGCTGGTTGCAGCCAGGAATGTTGACCGCGTAGACGTGCTTGGCCGCGTAGGCCGTGTAATCGGCGATCGTCTTCTTGCCGATGTTGTCGACGGGCTTGTCGAAGGACGTGCCGCCGCCGCTGGCATTGGTGATGGCCGAGCGCGTGCCGGAACGGCGGTCGCCGCGCACGATGTCCACGGTGTAGCTCTCGTTGAGGTTGAGCGACGCGGCCTTCACGTCGGACACGGTGCCGGACTGGATCAGCGGGATGGGCACGCTCTTGTCGCCGATGGTCAGCGCCGTGCCCTTCAGCGAGTTCTTGAAGCGGAACTGGAAGGTGATGTCTTCCTTGGCGTCGCCGTTGTTGTCGACGTGGATCTCGTAGAGCGCGTTCGGGTCCAGCGAGAAGTAGTTGGGGCCGCCGTAGGGATCCTGCAGCGGCTGGTAGTTGGCGATCAGGGTCACGTAGTCGGCGCGACCGGTCTCGTAACTCATGAACATGTAGAAGTCCGTCGCATCCGCCTTGGGGACGGTCGTGATGAACGGCGCCTCCCGGTGGCTGGAGGCGAAGGCCAGGCCGGCGCAGAGCGCGCTCACGGCGAACAGTCCGGCGCGCAACGGCGTCGAGGGGATCTGGATCATGGAATGCTCCTCGTCTTTGAGGGAACGATGTGGTGGAGGCGGGCGCGGAGGTGCCGCCCGAGTCCTTTTACGCGGCCCGGGCCGCATTGGATGCGCGGACCGGTCCGTGTCGCGGGTTGGAGGTCCACCGCTGGGACGGCTGGGGCAAGGGCGAGCCCCGTGTGCCCGTTGACGCGTCAGCGTTGGAGGGGACAGGGTGGACGGGATTCCGATGAATCCGAATCGGCCGACGACGCGTACGCGCGGCGCGAGGGCTAGCGTTTTCGCGCCGGCGACCTCGTCGTCCCCTTCTCCGTCCCCTTCTCCGTCCCCTTCTCCGTCCCCTTATCGGTCCCCTTCTCCGTCCCCTTCACCGTTCCCTTCACCGTTCCCTTCGTCGTCCTCGTCGCCCCTTTGATCCCGCCCAGGATCAGGTCGATCCCGGCGAGGAAGTCGCCGCGGTCGTCGTGACGCTGCAGCTGGTCCGCGACCGATCGCGTGAACGGGTAGTCGCGCTCGTCGAGCGCCGTCCATGCCTCGGCCACCTCGCCGAGGAAGTCCTCCCGATCGAGCTCACGCGTCTGCGCGGAGAGCCGGTTCGCCGCGTTCTGCCCGCCGACACCGAGGATGTAATGCAGCAGCGCCGAGGCCGCGGACCACTCCCCCGCCGCCGGCGCGCCGAGCGCCCGCACCTGCTGCCCGAGGCACTCGAACAGGCGCACCGTCGGCAGTGCGCCGGCCGACTGGAACAGCGCCGATCCGATCCACGGGTGCGCGTCCATCGCGTCGAACGTGCCGAGCGCGAGCGCGCGGATCGTGTCCTCCGGCGACTGCGCGCCAGCCTCCGCGCCGGACTGCGCGTCGGCGTTCGCGTCGGCGTTCGCGTCCGCCTGCGCGGCCGTCACCTCGGCCGTCACCTCGGCCGTCACCTCGGCCATCACGCCCGCGATCACCGCGTCGCACGCGGCCACGAGCAGATCACCCTTGTTGGCGACGTGCCAGTAGATCGCGCCGGGCCCCGTCGCGAGCCGCTCCGACAACGCGCGGAAGGTCAGACCGCCCTCCCCGGCGCTGTCGAGCAACGCAATCGACGCTTCGACGATGCGATCCCGCGAGAGGGAATCCTCCCGCCGTTGAGGCGACCCTGTCTTCTTGACCATGCCGCGATCTTGACACATCTGGAACGCCGCTCCATCATCATGGAACGGCATTCCATACATCGACCGGATCTTCGCGTCCGGGCGATGTCATCCCATGAAGGATTCACCATGACACGCACGATCGCCATCGTCGGCGCCGGCCTGGGCGGCCTGATGCTCGCCCGGGTGCTGCACGTCCACGGCATCGCCTCGACCGTCTACGAGGCGGAGGCCTCACCCACCGCGCGCGCGCAGGGCGGCATGCTCGACATCCACGACGACAGCGGCCAGGTCGCGTTGAAGGCCGCGCGGCTGCACGACGAATTCGTCCGCCTCATCCATCCCGGCGGACAGGCCTCGCGCGTGCTCGACAAGACCGGCGCGGTGCTCCTCGATCAACCCGACGACGGCAGCGGCGGTCGCCCCGAGGTGCGACGCGGCGAACTCCGTCGCCTGCTGCTGGACGCGCTGCCCGCCGGCACGGTGCAATGGGGACGCAAGCTCGCAACGGTCGCTGCCCTCGGCAACGGTCGGCACGCGCTGACCTTCACCGACGGCTCGACGGCGACGACCGATCTGCTCGTCGGTGCCGATGGCGCGTGGTCGAAGGTTCGTCCGCTGCTCTCGCAGGCAAAGCCTGAATACGTCGGCACGACCTTCATCGAAACCT
The DNA here is from genome assembly GCA_966211105.1 of uncultured Burkholderiales bacterium. Classification (GTDB taxonomy): domain Bacteria; phylum Pseudomonadota; class Gammaproteobacteria; order Burkholderiales; family Burkholderiaceae_C; genus Roseateles. The sequence continues at coordinate 46,505 of CBIHMU010000012.1, read as the reverse complement.
ACCTCTCCGACGCCGACGTCCGCCATCCCGCGAGCGCCAAGGCCGTCGGCGGCGGCGCGTTGTTCGCCATGACGCCGGGGAAAGGCATCTTTGCGCATCGCGAGCCGGACGGCGTCCTGCACACCTACGTGGCGCTGCGCAAGCCGATGGCGTGGGTCTCGGAGATGGAGGACGCCGAGCCCGCCGCGGCGCGCCAGCGCGTCGCCTTGGAATTCGAGGGCTGGACACCAGCGCTGACGGCGCTCATCACCGACGGCGAGACCGCGCCGGTGCTGCGGCCGATCCACGCGCTCCCCGCGGATGGCCGATGGGCGCGCGTCCCCGGCGTGACGCTGGTCGGCGACGCGGCGCACCTGATGGCGCCGGCCGGCGACGGCGCGAACCTCGCGATGGTGGACGGCGCCGAGCTCGGAGAAGCCATTGCGGCGCACCCGGACAATCTGGAGGCCGCGCTGTCGGCCTACGAGGCCACGATGTTCCCCCGCAGCGCGGCCGCGGCGCTCGGCTCGGTCGAGGTGCTGGACGCCTGCATCGGCGAGGACGCGCCGCGCAGCCTGGTGCGGTTCTTCGAGCAGGCGAAGGGCGCGGCCGCTTAGGCCTCAACTGCCGCAGCCGCCGCCGCAGCTGCTCCCGCAACTGCCCCCTCCTCCGCCGTCGCCGCCTCCGCCGTCGCCGCCTCCGCCGTCGCCGCCTCCGTCGCCGCCACATCCGCCGTCGCCATCTCCGCAGTGCCCGCTGCCACTGCCGCAGCTGCTGCCACAGCCGCTCCCCCCACCCTTGTCCTCCTTCTCTCCGCGCTCGCGAGCGGCGAGTCCCGCCTCGCGTGCGCCGACGAGACCGAAGGCGACCAAGGCCGCCGGCATCAAGGTGCCGTGCCGGTGCGGGTGCCCGCGGGGTCGACCGTCCGCGTCGAGGTCGGTGTGCAGCACCGTGCCGTGGAAGCGCTCGTAGGACCAGCCCCCCGGGGTCTTCAGAAGACGATCGACCCGGAAGACCAGCGGCAATGTCCCGCGCACCGGAGAGCGCTGTTCGGCCCGACAGGCGCGAACCAGGCAGCGGGCGAGCGACGCTCCGCTGTCCTCGCCAGGCTCGTGCTCGCGATGAGCCACGGTGCGCCCGTAGCGCTGCAGCTGCCAGGCGGCGAGTCCTTCGGGATCGCGCTCGATCCAGAGGTGCCACACCAGGTCCGCCGCCCGCGATGGCAGGGCGCAGGACAGCGGCGCGGCGGCGGCGCTGGCTTCGAAGAACTGTTCAAGGGCATGGGCCGCGAGGCGCCATCCGCGTTCTCCGGGCTTCCAGCCGGGGTGATCGACGGCGACCTGCTTCAGCCAGGCAGTCTTGAGGTGCGGGGGAAAGGCCGGCGGCGCGGGCCTCTGCCACTGTCGGGCGGCTTGTCGTTGCCGCTGCTCATGCCGACGCAGGTGGCGCGCCCAGTTGAGATGGCGCAGGCGCCTCAGCAGCCTGTCGAGGAGGCGCTCGTTCCTCCGATGGCGGCCCGTGTCTTGGGACTGGCCGCTCTTGTTGTCGTCCTTGGTCTTCTGGATGTTCGTCTCTTCTTTTTGTTGTTGTGCGCCGGAGTGTGTGTCGAGAAGATGACGAAGAGATGACGGCGTGCGCGACGGGCAACGGAGGCCCGTGACGGCTCGCTGCTACGCGGAGGGCCGCGGCTCCGGCGCGACCGTCACGGCATGGCGCCACGCCCTCGGCGATTGCCCCGTGATGCGTTTGAACGCGTGGCTGAAGGCGCTCTCCGACGCGTAGCCGAGCGTCTGCGCCAGTACCGCCACCGGGGTGTCCTCCTCCCTCAACGCGCGCTCAGCCAGGCGCATGCGCCAGTCCGAGAGATAGCTCAGCGGCGCGACGCCCGCGGCCTCCTTGAAGCGCACGGCGAAGGTCGTCCGCGACATCGCGCAAGCGCCCGCCAGTTCTTCCAGATGCCAGCGCCGCGCCGGGTCGCCGTGCATCAGGCGCAGCGCCGGCGCGATGCGCGGGTCGGCCAGCGCGCGCAGCCAGCCGGCCGGCATCGGGCCGGACGACTCCAGATGCGCGCGCAGGATCTGGATGAACAGCAGCTGCGACAGCTGCTCCGACACCAGTTGGGTGCCGGGCATCGGGTCGGCCCGCTCCTCGACCAGCTGGTTCAGCACCCAGCGGAAGACCGCCGCCCGCGGCGAGGCCGCCCGGATGTGGATCCACGGCGGCAGGACGCCCTCGAGCAGCCGAGCGCTCGCCGGCTCGAGCAAGACGTGACCCCCGAGGTGCGCGAAGTCCTTGCCATCGCCCAGCGTGGCCGTCGAGCGACCCGCGCCCGAGAAAAGCCCCATCGCCTCCACAGGCTCGAGGTCCGGCGCGCTGGACAGCACCGACGTCCGCTTGGCCGCCAGCAGTCCGACGTCGCCGGTCTCGAACAGGATCGCGTCCGGCTCGCCGTCGATGCGCACCCAGCACCGCCCCTTCACGACGGCGAAGAACTTGATCTTGTCCGGCGCCGGGAAGCGGATCGCCCACGCGCCGCCGGCCTGCAAGCCGCCGGTGACCAGCGATGCAGCGCGGGTGAACTTGAGGATGTCGGACAACGGATCGGCCAGCATGTTCGAACTATCGCGCAAGTGATGCGGACGCTCAAGCATTCACAGTTCGACAACCACCTCCTATCGTTCGCACCCTGCGGCCAGGAGGCGACGGATCGACACCCGCCCGCCGGGTCGTGCTCCGTGCCCGACAGGAAGACCACGAACGACATGAACGACTTGCGATCGGCTGTCCTTCGTCCTCGCCGACCTGTCGGCCGACGCCGGCTGGGCCGAGGCCGTGGCGGGATGCCGCTATGTGCTGCACGGCGCCTCGCCGACGCCGTCGGGCGCGCAGGTCACCGAGGAGGACTGGATCCGCCCGGCGGTGGACGGCAACCTGCGCGTGCTGCGCGCGGCGCGGGATGCCGGGGTCAAGCGCGTCGTCCTGACCTCCGCCTTCGGCGCGATCTGCGCGGGGCATGGTCCGATGTCGCGCCCTTTCGACGAGACCGACTGGAGCGATCTCTCCGGCCCGGTCTGGCCGTACCAGAAGTCCAAGACCCTGGCCGAACGCGCGGCCTGGGACTTCGTGGCGAAGGAAGGCGGCGCGCTGGAGTTGTCCGCGATCAATCCGGTCGCGGTGCTCGGACCGGCGCTGGGCCACGACACCTCCCATTCCATCCGTCTCATCCAGCGCATGCTGAATGGCCAGCCCGGCTGTCCGAAGATCAACACCGGTGTGGTGGACGTCCGCGACGTCGCCGATCTGCATCTGCGCGCGATGACGGATCCGGCCGCCAACGGCGAGCGTTTCCTCGCCACCGCCGGCGACAGTCTGTGGATGGTCGACATCGCCAGGGTGCTCCAGCGACAGCTGGGTGCCGCGGCGCACCGTGTGAGGACGCGCGTGCTCCCGAACTGGCTGGTGAAGCTGATCGGGCGCGGCACGCCTGCGGGGCGCAGCGTCGCGTGGCTGCTCGACCGGAACATGAACGCCTCCGGCGACAAGGCGCGACGCCTGCTCGGCTGGCGACCGCGATCGAACGAGGAAGCCATCGTGGCGACTGCCGAAAGCCTCATTCGATTGCGGATGGTGCGCGACTGACGCCGCACGGCGCCGAGGTCACGCCGCGTTCACTCCACCGTGATGCTGCGATCCTTGATCAGCGTGGCCATGCGCTTGAGCTCGGCGTCGACGAACTTCTCCGACTCGGCCACGCCGCCGTGGAAGGCGTCACCGCCGAGCTCGGCGATCCGCGCCTTCACCTCGGGCGAGGCCAGCGCCTGCTGCACGGCCTTGGACAGGCGATCGATCACCGGCGCCGGCGTGCCGACCGGCGCGAACAGCCCGTTCCATTCGTACATCTCGAATCCGGGCAGGCCGGCCTCGGCGCCGGTCGGCACGTCCGGCAGCGCCGCGGAACGCTTCTTCCCGCTCACCGCCAGCGGACGCAGCTTGCCCTGCTTCACGTACTGCAGCGTCGAGGCCACGTTGCCGAAGAACACCGGGACCTGGCCGCCGATGACGTCGGTCAGCGCGGGACCGCCGCCCTTGTAGGGCACGTGCATCATCTCGACCTTCGCGGACTGCTCGAACAGCACGCCCGCGATGTGCTGCGCCGAGCCGTTGCCCGACGAGGCGAACGCCACCGCGTCCGTCTTCGCCTTGGCCGCGGCGATCAGCTCGGCGGCGTTCTTCGCGGGGAACTGCGCGTTCACCAGCACGACGTTGGGGAACAGCGCCGTCACCGCGACCGTCTTGAAGGCCTTGCCGTGCTTGTAGGGCGAGTTGGGGAACAGCGTCGGCGTGACCGCGTACGAGGACGCGTCGAACAGCAGCGTGTAGCCGTCGGCCGGCGCGCGCGACACGGCGCCGGCAGCGATCTGGCCGCTGCCGCCGGGGCGGTTCTCGATGATGACGGTCTGGCCGAGCGCCTCGCCGACCTTGGGCGCGATCAGCCGCGCGATCAGGTCCGCGCCGCCGCCGGGCGGGTAGCTCACCATGAAGGTCACCGGCTTGGTGGGCCAGGCTTGCGCCGAGGCGGCGCCTGGGAAGCTGGCCAGGGCGGCCGCGGCCAGCGCCGTCATCACGGCATGGCGTCGTTGGATCATGGGGAGTCTCCAGAAAGAAGTCAGGACGAAAACAGCGGGAGGGGGTCGCGGGCAGAGCAGGCAGAGCGGGCGGAGAGAACAGAAAGCGCCCGCCTCGGCGAAGGGAACAGCGCAGGGATCAACGCACGGATCAGCGCATCTCGGCGCTGTAATGGAAAGCGGTGGCGTCGCCCCAGGTGGTGCGCAGCTCGATGCACCGGCCGCCGAGGTCGAAGGCCTTTCGGTCGACACGGATGCCGGGCGCGCCCTCGGGCAGGTCCAGCAGGGCCGCGGTCGCGGCGTCCAGATGGCCGAAGCTCAGCTCGTCGGCGGCCCGCGCGACAGTCACGCCGCACAGGCGGGCCAGCATCGGATAAAGCAGGTCTTCCCAGTCGCCCGGGGCGAGCTCGCGCAGCGCGGCGAAGCGGTCCATCGGCAGCAGGATGTCCTCGGCGAGCACCGGCCTGCCGTCGAGCAGCCGCACCCGCTTGACGCGCAGCGCGCCGTCGCCGGTCTGCTGACCCAGCGCCTGGGCTTCCGCCGCGCGCAGGCGCACCGTCTGGCAGCGCCGGATCTGCGCCGTGGGCGGCCCGTCCGCCGGACCGCGGAAGCGGAAGAAACGCAGCAGCGACGGGCCGTTCAGGCCTTGCGTGACGAAGGTGCCCTTGCCGTGCACCCGCTGGACGATGCCCTCCGCCGCCAGCATGGCGACGGCCTGCCGGACGGTGCCGAGCGCCACGCCGAAGCGCTGCGCGAGCTCGGTCTCCGACGGGATCGCCGCGCCGGCGGACCACTCGCCGCCGATGATGCGTTGGCGCAGGTCCTGCGCGAGTTGCGCATAACGGCTGACGCCGGCGGTCGAGGCAAGCCCCGCGTCCGCGGGCCCTGAGGCGCTGGCCATGCTGGAAGTTCCCAAAGCTGTTTTCCTATAGTCCTCTATAGGACTAGAATTCACGCCATGATGCCGACGCCCCTCCCCGCCGTCAAGCCCACCGAGCCGCACGCCGGCAGCCAGACCGCCGACCCGGCAGGGCAGCGCGAGCTCGCTGCGGCGCCCCTCACGGGCGTGGTCGATACGCACTTCCACGCGTTTGCGCTGACGACGGCCGGCGCGCCCGGCGCGCGCTACGTGCCGGACTACGCGGCGCCCATCGAGGTCTGGGAAGCCGCGGTCGCGCCGCACGGCATCTCTCACGGTGTGCTGGTACAGCCGAGCTTCCTCGGCACGGACAACAGCCAGTTGCTGCAGATCCTCGCGGATCGTCCCGCGCAGTTGCGCGGCGTGGCCGTCGTCGCGGCCAACTTCGCGGTGAGCGAACTCCGGCGCATGGACGCGCTGGGCGTCTGCGGCGTCCGCCTCAACCTGGTCGGCACGGACCATCGGATCGGCGAAGAACTCCACCCGCTGTTCGATCAGCTGGAAGCCTTGTCCTGGCACCTGCAGATCCACACCGACCACGGGCGTCTTGCGGAGGTGCTGCGCCAGCTGCCCGAATCGCTGACGGTCGTCGTGGACCACTTCGGCAAGCCAGCGGCTCCGGCTGAAGTCAGTGGCCTGGTGGCGGGGCAGCACGACCGCCTCTACGTGAAGTTGAGCGCGCCCTACCGCCTGGCGGCCGGGTGCGACGCGGAAGACCTCGCGACCCGCTGGCTCGATCGCGTGGGCCCGATGCGCCTGGTGTGGGGCAGCGACTGGCCGTGCACGGCGCATGAGCAGGCACAGGCCACCTCCGTGTCGCCGACGTGGCTCGCGCGGTGGCTGCCGTCGGACGCGATGAGCGAGGTCGTGCTCACCGACAACGCGCTGAGCCTCTACGGGTTCTGAGCGCCGACGGGGGCTCCCCCGTCGCCGCGATGACCCGGGCGGGTGGCGCTCAGCCGGGCGCGTGGCAGACCGCCTCGATGTTGTGCCCGTCCGGATCGATGACGAAGGCCGCGTAGTAGTTCGCGTGGTACTTCGGACGGAGCCCGGGCGGGCCGTTGTCCGTGCCACCGGCCGCCAGCGCGGCGCGGTGGAACGCGTCGACCTGCGCGCGCGTCTGCGCGACGAAGGCGATGTGCAGCGGCGCGGTCCGCTCCCCGGTCTCGAACAGGCAGAGCGAGGCGTCGTTGCTCCCGCAGATCTCGATGCCATAGGACGGCACGCCCTCCCCGCCGACGGTCACGCCGAGCGGTTCGAGCGCCTGGAGATAGAACGCCTTGCTCGCGGCATAGTCGCGGACGCCGAATTTCACGTGGTCGAACATGGACTCTCCTGGAAGGGGCCGTCCATCATCGCGCGATCCGCAGGATGAGCCTTCCGGGCCATTCCCTCGACGATCGCCTCGGGGTTACCCTCGCGGCGACATGTCATCAATTCGTCACGCATCTCCGATAGGCGTCGCCGGTGTGGATCCCGGCGTGCTGTCCTGGTGGCGCGTCCTGCGCGCGATTGCCGCGCTGAACGTCTGCCTGTGGCTGGCAGTGCTGCAGTTCGGGCCGGTCAGCGGCATCTACGCGCACCTGCACCTGGCGCTGTCCGGCGTCTACGTGCTGGTCTGCGCCTACCGCTCGCTGTTTCCCCGGGTGGACCTGGAGCGGCTGGTCGTCGTCGACACCCATTTGTCGAGCATCTTCCTGGGTCGCACAGCGGCCACGATCGCGGAGATCTGCTTCGCCTTCCAGCTCGGGCTGCTGGTCCATCAGCTGGCGGCGCATGCCGGCCTGCCGGCCGTCCAGAAGGCGGCGTGGGCGATCCCGCTGTTCATGGTGATCGCGCAGTGCTTCTGCTGGCACAGCGTGCTGACGCTGAACCACATCACGCAGGCGGTGGAGTCCTCGCTCTGGGCGGCGGGCTTCAGCTGGATGGCGATCCTGCTCGGCGTCATCGCGCTGAACAGCAGCGGGTGGGTCCACGCGGTGGCGCTCACCGGGATCGTGGGGGCGACCGGTTTCGTCGCCTACGTGCTCAGCGTCGACGTGCCGATGTACTGCCGCCGCTACCGCGAGGGACGCGCGCGCGGGCTGGTGTACATGCGCCTGGACGAAGGCGCGCGAGATGCATGGAGCCGCCGCGTGCCAAGCGGGAGCTGGGTGGCGTGGAAGGCCGATGCGCTGTGGCTCACGCCGTACTTCAGCTTCGGGGTGTGGGCGAGCATCGCGATGGTGTGCGTGCCGGGGGTGTGAGATCCGGCGTCGTGGACGACGACTGGCGATGACTGCAGCGCACAGGTGAACTCAGGGTCTCGCGCGGCGACGGCGTTTCCGCTGCAACTCGGCGATACCATCCACCGCCGTCAGAAGTTGCCCAGCGCGTCATGAGCCAGTCCCCCAACCCCCACCGCCACCCGCGCACCGAAGCGGACGTGCGCATCGACCTCGCCGCCGCCTATCGTCTGGCCGCGCTCGCGGGCTGGGACGACACGATCTACACGCACCTGTCGGCCGCCGTGCCAGGCGAGCCCGGCGTCTACCTGCTGAATGAATTCGGCCTCGGCTTCGACGAGGTCAGCGCCTCCAGCCTGGTGAAGATCGACGTGCGCGGGCGCGTCGTCGACGGCAGCGGCCGCCGCGTCAACCCCAGCGGCTTCGCGATCCACGGCGCGGTACATGCCGCCCGGCCCGACGTCGAATGCGTGATCCACCTGCACGCCCCCTGGGGCGTCGCGCTGGCGATGCTGCCCGGCGGTCTTCAGCCGACCTCGCAATGGGCGATGCGCCTGCATGGCCGGCTTGGCCGCCATGCCTACGAAGGCCTCGCGCTGGGCGCGGACGAACAGGCCCGATTGGTTGCCAGTCTCGGCGCGCTCGACGGACTGATCCTCGAGAACCACGGCACGCTGACCGTCGGCCGCTCGGTGGCCGAGGCCTATCTGCTGATGCACATCCTCGAGCGCGCCGCGCAGGCGCAGCTGCGCGCGATGGCCGCCACGGCCGCAACCGGCGGCCAGGTGCTCCAGGTCACCGACGACCTGGCCGCCCTCACCCACCGTCAATGGATCGGCGACGGCACCGAACGCGACGGCGACGCCGAATGGCCTGCGCTGCTGCGTCGCGTGGACCGGCTCTCGCCCGGCTTCCGCAACTGAATTCCCATCACTCCAAGGAGCACCCCATGCCCACCCTCCGCGTCGAACTCTTCGAAGGCCGGACCCCGCAACAGAAGGCCGATCTGGCCAAGGAACTCACCGAAGCCTGCGTGCGCGTGCTCGGCGGGAGCGCGGACGGCGTCGATGTCGTGTTCTTCGACATCAAGCGTCAGGACTGGGCGACCGGCGGGGTGCTGTGGAGCGACAAAGGCAAGTGATCCGCGAGGGCTTCAGCACTTCCACGGCCGCTGGCCCTCACCCCCACCCCCTCCCGCAAGCGGGAGAGGGAGCAGGAGCACCGATCACTCCGGCTCGATCCCCGCCGCCTTGATGATCTGCCCCCACTTGCGGGTCTCCGCCTCCTGGAACAGGCGCAGCTCGTCCGGCGTGCTGGCCCAGGCGTCCACGCCGGCGCCTTCGAAGAAGGTCTTCGCCGGCACGCTGCGCAGCGCCGCCGTCAGCAGCTCGCGCAGCCGCTGCACCACCGGCGCGGGCGTGCTCGCCGGCACATAGGCCGCGAACCAGTAGCTCATGTCGTAGCCCTTGACGCCGGCTTCATCGATCGTCGGCACGTCCGGCAGCAGTGGTGAGCGCTTCGTCATCGAGAACCCCAGCGCCCTCACCTTCCCCGCCTTGATCTGCGGCAGACCGGTCGCCGTGTCGGTGATCATGAAATCGACCTGTCCGCCGATGAGGTCGGTCAGCGCGGGCGGATTGCTCTTGTACGGCACGTGCAGCAGTTGCGTGTGGGACAGCTGCTGGAACTGCTCGCCCGCGACGCGGCTCGACGCGCTGCCGCTGCCGAAGCTCACCTTGCCGGGCTCGCGCTTCGCGCGCGCGATCACGTCCGCCACGGTCTTGTACGGGCCATCCGCCTTCACCACCATCACCTGGCCACCCTTGCCCAGCCCGGTCACCGGCGCGAAGTCCTTCACCGGGTCGTAGGGCAGCTTGCGGTACAGATGCGGATTGGCGGCCTGCGTCGTGTTGGTCGTGATCAGCACCGTGTAGCCGTCCGGCGCCGCGCGCGCGCCCTGCTGCGCGGCGAGCATGCCGCTCGCCCCGGCCTTGTTGTCGACGACGACCGGCAGCTTGGTCTGCTCCGTGATCGCCTGGCCCAGCGCCCGCGCCAGCTGGTCCGTCGCGCTCGCCGCAGCGAACGGGACCAGGAAGGTGATGGGCTTGCTCGGGTAGCCGCCCGCGCCGGAAGCCTGGGCCAGGGCTTGCCCCGGCGCAGCCACGGACAGCGCCACGGACAGTGCCATGGGAAGCGCCGCGGCGCACGCCGCAGTCCGCAGCGCGTGTCGCCGGCTGATCGATCTCTGGGAACTCATCGGGTCGTCTCCATCGTGTCGTTGTGATTCGGGATCGGTCGCCGGAGCAAGGGCAGCAGGTGCTCCGGCACCTCCAAAGGCATCGCCAGCAGGACGAAGGACAAGGCCTTGCCGTGGCTGTCGAGGTTCAGCGCATCGTTGACGCCGCCGTCCAGGACGTCTTCCAGCACGAAGTTCATCGCATGCAGGCGCGGCAGCAGATGGCGCATCACGCGGCTCGGTCCGCGGGAGGCGAAGTGGCGGGCGACGGCCTCTTCGGTGAGCTGATCCACCAGCAGCGGGTACAGCGCCGGGTCCCAGGCGATCACGCTGATGTTGGACCGGTTGCCCTTGTCGCCGGTGCGGCCGTGAGCGGCGAAGCGGACGTCGACGCGGCAGGCGGGTGACGCAGTGGCGGTCCGGGACGCCGCCTTCACGCGCGTCGCCAAGCGCGGGCTCTCCACGGTGCATGGGGGATCCCTCCTGGACCCCCAAGCACCATTCCGGCCCCAGCCGCCCTCGCTGCCTTCCGGTGAGAGCACCACCGTCGAAGGAGCGAGGGCTCGGGGGAACAGGCATGAACTCAGACCAAGTCGTTGACGCAGGCCGGTCCTCACGCCGCCGCCGCCCGCAGGACCGCAGGTGTACAGCGCCGTGACCTCGCGCGTCAGACGCTCCGCGCCCGCGCGATCGGCATGATTGGCCGCCACGCGCAGCCGCACGTCGCGTGCATCGCCCGTCGGCAGCCGCGCCAGCGCCTCGCCGGCGTCGTCGCCCAGCACGCTCGCAACGCCGATCAGGTCCACGCGCAACGGCCCCTGCCGGTCCCCTTCTTCCAGCCGGGCCCGCAGCACCTCGGCGGCAAGCCGCGCGCGCGCCTCCGCGCCCGGGCCGGCGTAGGAGATCTCGCCCTCCGCCAACCAGCCGTTGGCAAAGAAGACGTTCGCCTTCAGCGCCTGCGGACGTGGATGTCCGCGCACGCCGGACAGGCGCACCTCGTCCGGGCCGACGCGCGTCACCTCCGCCCCGGCGATGTCGGCGACGACGTCCGGCGTGAGGTAGGCGGCCGGGTCGTGCAGCTCGTACAGCAGCTGTTCCTTGACCGTGTGCTCGTCGACGCAGCCGCCGGTGTTGTCGGCCTTGAAGACCGTGCAGCCGCCGTCGGCCTCCAAGCGCGCGATGGGGAATCCCACGCGCGCCAGGTCCGGCACGTCCTTGAATCCCGGGTCGGCGTAGTAGCCGCCGCAGACCTGGGCGCCGCACTCCAGCAGGTGGCCCGCCATCGTCGCGCCAGCCAGACGATCCCAGTCGTCGAGCGCCCAGCCGAAATGCGCCAGCGCCGGACCGACCGTCAACGACGGGTCCGCGACGCGGCCGGTGACGACGACGTCCGCCCCCCGTCGCAACGCGTCGGCGATGCCCTCGGCGCCGAGGTAGACATTGGCGCAGGCGATGGTGTCCGCCGCGATCGCGTGGCCCTCGCGCGCCAGCGTCTGAGTCAGCAACGCGCGCTGCGACGGCGACACCAGCGCGTCGCCGCCGACGACGGCAACGACTGGCACCCGCAGGCCGAGCTCGGCCGCCAGCGCCTGCACGCGTCGCGCCGCGGCCGGCGGATTCGCCGCGCCGAAGTTGCCCACGATCGGGATGCGGTGGACGAGGCAGTCCGCCAGCACCGGCCGCAGCATGTCGTCGAGCAGCGGCTCGAAACCGCCCTCGGGATCGCGCTGCCGGGCGAGCTGCGCCAATGCCAACGTGCGCTCGGCCAGCGTCTCGAAGATCAGCACCGCCGGACCGCCGAGGCGGATCAGCGTGTCCACGACCGGCCGCGCCGCGTCGGTGCGGTCGCCGGAGAAGCCGGCGGCGCAGCCGACGAGCAAGGAGGTGGAAACAGGGGCCATGCCGCCGACTGTAGGCGGGCACCGTCTATCGGAGAATTCGATTGTTCGGATCCAATGATCGAGCATTCAGATGAATCCCATGACTCAGAAGAATCGGACGCGGCCATCCTCGACCTCGACCTCGACAGCCGCGGTGGCGGCGTCGGCGTCGGCGTCGGCGGCGTCGGCCGATGGCGGCTCCGCGCCCAACCTCTCGGCCCGGCAGCTCGCGGCCTTCGTCGCGCTGGCGGAGCTGCGCAGCTTCACGCGCGCGGCGGCGCAGTGCCACCTGTCGCAGCCGGCCTTCAGCGCGCTGATCCGGACGCTGGAGGAGAGCCTGGGCGCCCGGCTCTTCGACCGCACGACACGCGCGGTCGAGCCCACGGTCGAGGGCAGCCTCTTCCTGGACCCCGCGCGGCGCCTGCTGCAGGACATGCGGCTCGCGACCGACGACCTGCGCGACCACGTCGCGCGCCGCCGCGGCCGCGTGGCGCTGGCCGCCTTGCCCGCGCTCGCCGCGGGTTGGCTGCCGCCGCACCTCGCGGCCTTCCGGCGCGACCATCCCGGCATTGCGCTCGACCTGGCGGACGTGCTGTCGGAGAGCTGCGTGGAGCGGGTGCGCGCCGGCCGTGCCGACCTCGCGCTGGCCGCCATTCGCGCCACCGCGCCGGAGTTGTCCGCGGCGCCGTTCCTCTCCGACGACTTCTACCTGGTCTGCCGCCGGGATCATCCGCTGGCGCGCCGTCGCCGACCCCGGCTGGCAGAGCTGGCGCACCTGGCCGTGATCGGCCTGGCGCGCCACAGCAGCGTGCGGCAGGCGCTGGACGCCGCCTTGGCGGCGCAGCCGCTGCGCCCGGTCCTGGCGCTCGAGCAGCTCAGCTCGGTCGCGGGCATGGTCGTCGCCGGCCTCGGCGTGACGCTGGTGCCGGCGCTGACGCTGTTCCACTTCCATCACCCCGACCTGATCGCGCGACCGATCGCGGACGAGGGGCTGCAGCGCCACATCTACCTGATCCGGCGCCGCGACCGCGCGCTGTCGGCTGCGGCGCAGGCGATGGCGGACGCGCTGTGGCGCTGGGCCGCCGAAGGCCCGAAGCGCGCGGGCGTGACGGTGTGGTCCCCGCCCGTCGACATCGCCCCGTCTCGGTCTTGAGCTTCGTGAAGGTTTTCACGCGGCGTGCCCGGGTCAGGCAATCACCTACAGCCAGAATGGCAAGGGTGACGCAGACATCGGGCGGCGGCGATGCGAGTATCCGCCCAGGAGAAAGTCATGAAGATTCTGCTCGTGGATCCCTCGGACACCTTCCGCAAGATGCTTTGCGAGCGCCTGCGGGAAGTGCCCACCGCGACCGTGGTGGGCCAGGCCTCCGATGAGGACCAGGCGGTCCTGCTGGCCGCGCTGTGCGCCCCGGACCTCGTGCTGACCGAGCTGGACCTCGTCCGGGGATGCGGTTTCGCGCTGATGGAACGCCTGCGCCAGGCCGGCTACGAAGGCCTGGCCTACATGGTCACCTCGGCGGACGAGGCGGAATACGGCCCCCGATGCGTGGACGCGGGCATCACCGGCTTCTACGACAAGACCTACGACCTGGAGCGCCTGCTGCAGGCCTTGGCCGTGCTGGCGCAGGCGCCGGTGACCTTCGGCCAGTCCAGGATCCGCGCCAGCGCGGTGTGAGTCCATCGCCGCGCTCCTGCGATCGCGGCCCCGCCCCTTCCCCCTGTTCGTTTGAGGAAGTCCTCCTGCATGTTTGAGTGAGTACTGTATGCAAATACAGTATCATCGAGTCATCCAACTCCCGGAGTACCGGCATGCTGCTCGACCTCAACAACGCGGCCTCGATCGTGGAATGGTGGTGCATCTTCCCTGAGCGTCACGGCCCCCTGCTGGCCGACTGGGAGCGCCGCCGGCCGGAGCATGCGGCGGAGATCGGTCGCGCCCGACGCCTGATCAAGGCGGATCCCGCGCGTCGCGCCCTGCTCGCCCGCGCGCAGGCCGAGGAAAGACAGGCAAGACCTGTCCCCGACTACCGGCTGTCCTTCGACGAGATGGCCGCGGGCGAACTTCGCGACGAAGACGGCGTGGGCCCCGCCGTGGCGTGAGGCCCGCCCCGGCGCGTGGACCGCGCCGTGCCCGGCGGGATCGCCGCCTAGCCCGGTCCGTCAGGCATCAGAAGCGGTACAGGTAGCCCATGAAGACGCGATTCTCGGTCGAGCTGTCGACCAGCGGGCTCTCCTTGATGCCGCTGCCCAGGCGGGTGACGCCGACGTCGACGAAGACCGAATGCCTGGCGTTGAACAGGTACATGCCACGCAGCGCGAGTTCCGCGTTGACCGTCGACTTGCCCTGGTAGGCCGCGCGGCCCGCGGTGACCTCGCCGGCGCGCACGCCGTAGTAGTAGTCGACGTACTTCTTGTCGAGCCAGTGCGCGCCCAGGCGCGGCGTCAGCATCACGTGCTGGCCGACGCGGAACGACCGTTCCAAGCTCAGCCCCAGGCGCTGGCCCTTGCTGTGGCCGGAGGCGTCGGCGGTCCACTCGGCGCCGAGTTCGGCGAAGTCGCTCTTCCACGCCGCCTTGGCGCCGACCCAGATGCCGCCCTTGCGCTCGGCCATGCCGTTGAGGATGGGCGCGTCGTCGGCCTCGTAGCCCGCGCCGTCCCACCTCGCCACCAGGCCGAAGTCCACGCGATGGCCCGGCGCCACGTCCCAGCGCGGCAGCTTCACCGTCAGGCCGGGTCCGAACACGCGCACCCAGCGGTTCTCGTACTGGATCATCGGCAGCACCAGGTTGTCGCGGTCGATGTCCTTGTAGGCCTTCTGCGTCGAGACCGCGCCGATGCCCAGGCCCCAGGTGGACGAGCCGCCGTCCGGGCCGTCCGGGCCGTCAGGACCGCCGGGGCCGGCCGCGCGCGCGCTCAAGGGCGCCGCCACGCAGAGGGCGGCGGCGGATGTCAGGGCGGTGCGCACCAGCGCCGTGGAAGCATGCGAGAGGAATCGTTTCTGCGTGACCATGAGGGTTCCCGAGAGGGGCGGTGAAAAGAGCCCGCATCGTCGGGCGGGCTCTCTTACTGGGCACTTACCGTACACGGCCCGGCAGCGGTGGCGCGTCGCCCGGTCGCGCGGCGCAAGCGGGCCTGTCCTGTCATCCCGGCCGTAGACGAGGCCCTCGAGGATGCGCTCACCTGGGCGCACGCCCGCCGGCGCCCACGCCCCACTCATGCCTCCGGCGACACCGTCCCCACCGCCTTCAACGCCGCGATGACGCCCGAGTGCGCATGCACCAGTTCCGGCGACTGGTCGAATCGCTCCGCGTACCGCCGCATGAACGGGTCCGCGCTGTCGCGGTCCAGACTGAGCAGTCCGCGCAAGCGCTGGGCCACCGGCAGCGGCGTCTCCTTCGCATCCGCGGCACCGTCGATCGCCTCGTCGAGCATCGTGATCAGCCGGCTCAGCGGCTCCAGCCACTTCATCTCCTCGCCGAACGCCATGACCTGGAGGAACTCTCCCGAGCTCTGCGGGCCGTGGGCCTTCTGGTAGTCGCCGCGCTCGAGGTCCACCAGCGCGCGGTGGAGGTCGAGGAGGCTGCGTCGGAGCTGGTGGCAGGCGTCGGTGGTCATGGCAGTGGACAGTAGTCGGGCGAAGCCCGCAGCCTATCGGCAAACGGCAGCGCCCGCCTGCCCCATTCGGGAGGCTCCCGTTCGCAACGCCCCCGTCCGGAAGGGTCCCATCCGGGTGGCTGTCCGCGGCGGTCCGCGGGGCAGCGTCGCCCGCTCCGCTCAGGGCTGCTGGGCCGGCTGCGCGGTCCGCGCGGCCGGGGCATTGGCGTGGGCCTTGGCCTTGGCGACGTACAGGTTGTAGGCCGGGATCGCGATCGCCAGCATCACGCCGGTGAACAGGACCGGGAACAGCAGCCCGAGAATGCGCACGCCCCAGGTGTTGGGCGGCGGCGGCGGGCCGAAGCGGTTGCCGCCCTGGCTGCCGGGGACGAACGCCCACACCAGCATGATCACCGGGAAGACCAGTGTCGCCGACCACCATCCGCTGATGTTCAGGTCATGGCACCGCTTGACGCCGGTGATGACGTGGAAGCACAGCAGCGCCAGGGACAGGACCACCGCGACCGCCGTCATGGCCTCGTCCCCGCCGCCGGTGGCCACGCCCAGGACGCGCGACAGGATCCCGTGCACGAGCGAGCCCGCCATCAGGTACGCGAGGTAGCGCAGCCGCCCGATGCGACCCTCGATGCCGAAGACGTTGAGGGGGGATGTGCCTTCGGAGAGCGCCACGTCGGCGACATGCGCCGTCGGCGCGGCGTATTGGTTCAAGGTCTGTTCAGTCATGGTGGCCTTCCTGCATGGACTCGGATGCGCGGCTTCAGATGCGCGGCTTCAGATGCGCGGCCTCGGATGCGCGGCCTCGGATGCGCGGCATCAGAGCGTGGCATCGACCCTGTTAGTCGGCGGGGACAGGGCGGCGGTGCTGACCCTGATGTGCTGAGTCGCGGGGGTCGCGTCAGAGCAGGCCGGCCCGCTTGACCTCGTGGTACCGGTTGACCAGCGTGGACGCGAGCTGGCGCGGCTCGACGTCGATGGACAGGCGGTCGTGGTCGACCACGCGGGCGAAGGCGTCGTGGCGGGCCTGGGACAGCAGGTGCGCGCTGGCGACCGCGACGGCATCCTCCGGTTCGGCGATCGGCTGCGCAGCGATGCGGCCCAGCGCGGTCTCGCGCAAACTCGCCAGCAGCACCAGATGCCGGCGGCGCAGCAGCCGCAGCGCCGGCTGCAGTTCGGGCGAATCCTCGTCGCGGAAGTTGGTCAGCACGATGACCAGCGAACGCCGGCGCAACCGGTGCGACAAGGCCTGCGCCGCCGCCAGATAGTCGGAGTGGTGGCCGCCAGGTTGCAGGTCGTGCATCTTGTTCATCAGCACGTTGAGCGTGCCCATGCCCTTGCGCGGCGCGCAGTCGCGACGCTGCCCTTCCCCGTTGCCGAAGGTCATCGCGCCCACCTCGTCGCCTTCCGACAGCGCGACGTAGGCCAGCAGCATCAACGCATCCAGCGCGTCGTCGAAGTGGCTGCTCTTGCCCACGCCGGCCGACTGTTCGTCCGCCCGCATGCGGCGGCCGCAGTCGAGCAGGAACATCACGCACTGGTCGCGCTCGTCCTGGAACTCGCGCACCACCGGCTTGCGATGCCGCAGCGAGGCTTTCACGTCGAGGTGGCGCAGCGGATCGCCGCGCTGGTACTCCGCGAGCTGGCGGAAGTCCGTCCCCTGCCCCCGCTGGATGAAGGTCTTGATGCCGATCTGCGCCAGCCGGCGATCGCCGGACAACCAGGCGTAGCGCGACAGCGCCGCGAAGTTCGGATAGACGCGCAGCGCGCTGGGCTCGCCGACGCTGTCGCGCACCTCGAAGCAGCCCGCGCGGGTGCGCCACAGCAGCTGGGTCCGACCGAGCTGCGCCACGCCGCGCTGGCGCGCCGTGACGCGGAAGCTCACGCGGCTGCGGCTCTGCGCGCCGATCGCGAGCGCGCGCGGCAGGCCCTCGAAATCGAAGATCGGATCGAGTTCGTCGAACACCGTCATCCGCCAGGCCAGTTCGCCGGCGTTGACGAGATCCAGCGTCAGCTCGGTCGACGCGCCGATGGCGAAGGCCGCGGGCAGGCGACGCTCGACCCGCACGCCGCCGCGCCGCCACAGGCGCAGGCTGCGCCACAGGTCGATGCCGGCCGCGATCAGCAGCACACCGAGCAGCCCCGCGCCCGCCGGCGCCACGATGGCCAGCGGCGCCCCCGCGGCCAGCGCGACGGCGGCGGCCAGGGCCAGGCCGGCCAGCACCGCGATGCTGGCCCGGGTGGGCAGGACGACGCGACGCACGGTGTTCATCAGAGCCGCGGCGCCTCCACGCTCTCCAGCGCGGCCCGCAGGATCTCGTCGAGGTCGCGCCCTTCGATCTGGGCGTCCGGCGCCATCGTGACGCGGTGGCGCAGCACCGCCAGCGCCTGCTTCGCGACGTCGTCGGGCGTGACGAAGTCGCGGCCCTCGATCAGCGCGACGGCCCGCGCCGCGCGGATCAAGGCCACGCTGGCGCGCGGTCCGGCGCCGAACGCCAGGCCCGGCCAATGGCGCGTCACCCGCACCACGCGCACCGCGTAGTCGACGACCTTCGCGTCCACGTGCACGAGGCTGGCCAGGCGCTGGAGCTCCAGCACCTGCACGTCGTCCAGCACCGGCCGCACCGCCTCCAGCGGCAGCTCGTGCCCGGCGCGCTGCGCCGTCACCAGCTGCACGATGGCCGCCTCCTCGTCGTGCGTCGGATACCCGATGCGGATCTGCAGCAGGAAGCGGTCGAGCTGCGCCTCGGGCAGCGGATAAGTGCCCTCGGTGTCCACCGGATTCTGCGTGGCCATCACGATGAAGGGCCGCGGCAGGCCCAGGCTCTCGCCTTCCAGCGTGGCCTGGTACTCCTGCATCACTTCCAGCAGCGCGCTCTGCGTCTTGGCCGGCGCGCGGTTGATCTCGTCGGCCAGCAGCAGGTGGGTGAACACCGGGCCTTTGCGCACGCGCAGCTGCCCCAGGCCCGCGCCGGTGTCGTCCAGCACGCTGTGGCCGATGACGTCCGCCGGCATCAGGTCCGGCGTGAACTGCACCCGCGCGTACTTCAGCTGCAGCGCCTGCGCGATCGCGCGGGCCAGCAGCGTCTTGCCCAGCCCCGGCACGCCCTCGACCAGCACGTGGCCCGACGCCACCACGGCGACGAGCATCTGCTCGACCGCCTCCGGCTGGCCGACCACGGCCTTGCCGACTTCGTTGCGCAGCACCTGCAGCCAGTGCGTGGCGAGCTTGAGTTCCTCGGGCTTGATCATTGCGAAGGTCTTTCGTCGTGAGTGCGGGGCGGGAGCGGTCCGGGTGCGGTTCAGGGTCGGCTCAGCAGCAGCCGCCGCGCCGTCTCGAGCAGATGCAGTCGCTGCGGCAGTTCCGCCCGGGTGCAGAACCTGGACGACATCGCCGTGTACAGGTCGTCCCGCGCGACGCCGGTCGCGGTCGCGATGGCGTGCACGCGGTCGGCCAGCGGCAGGCGGGCGTAGCCGCGCACGGTGCGCGTCGCCGCCTCGTCGAGCGCACGGTGCTGAGCGGCGAGCAAGGCGTCGCGGCCGTGGCGGTGCAGGTAGGCGCCCATGCCGCGCACCTGCTCGGAGATCGAGCGGCGCAGCCGCGGCGGCGGCGGCAGGCGCGGGCCGAAGCGCACGGCGGCGCGCCACAGCGCGGCAGCCAGCGTCAGCAAGCCCAGCACGACGGCGATCCAGCCGCTGTGCCACAGCCACGGGGTCAAGGCCTCGCGCGTCTCGTCCAGATGGATCCAGACCGTGGCGCCGCGCTCGGCCTGCACCGAGGCCGCCAGCAGCAGCGAGAGGTCGCATGCGAAAGGCATGCGGCCGCGGAAGACATGCGCGCCGGTGTTGAGCACGGTCACGGTGCCGCGGCCTTGCGCCACGCGGATCAGTTGCTGGCCGTGCGCCTGCGCGAGCGTCCAGATCGCCTGGTGGCCGGGCTTGACCTTCAGGCGCTTGGAGCCGATGAACTGGTAGCAGAGATCGAGCGAGTCGACCTCGTCGAAGACCGGCGGCTCGGAGTCGGCGTCGTCGCCGGTCCTCCGGGGATCCTGGTCTCTGGCGTCCTTGGCACCCTCACTGTCGTCGCTGTCCTCGCTGTCCTTGCCCTCGTCGTCCTCGTCGCGCCCTTGTCCCGCCGGGGCGGCCTGCGTCGGCGGGGTCGCGCGAGCCGCCGCCGAGGCCGCAGAGGCCGCAGATGCTGCAGAGGCTGCAGACGCTGCAGAGGCCGCCGCGAGGGCAGCCGCCGCCCGCTGCCGCTTGAGCTTCTCGGTGATGTCGACGGCGAAGACCGGCACCCAGCGCTCCAGCCGCGTGTCGTCCCAGTCCGCGCCCTGCAGCAGCACGAGGTGACCGCCGCGCTCGACCCACGCGCGCAGCTGCTCGGCGCGTTCCGGCACCAGCGCCCAGTTGGCCGACAGCAGCACCAGCCGCGCGCCTTCCGGCGGCATCCGGTCCAACTGCTCGTGGTGCTCGGCGTGCACGCCGAGCCGCCGCATGATCTGCTCGAACGCGTAGACCGGGTTGTCGCGGGCCTCGCCGCGCGCCGGGCGGGACTGCTTCACCGCCACCCATTCGGTATTGACCGACAGCCACCAGCCGCCGGCGACCAGCACCAGCGCGGCCAGCAGCAGGAACAGGCGTTCGCGCGTCATGCGGCCCTCCCGTCTGTCGCGACCGCAGGATCATCCGCCGGACCATCCGCTGGACCATCCACCGGGCCAGTCCCCGGAGCGACGGCCGGAGCGTCGGCCATCCGCGCATCGAAGTCGGCGCACAGCGCTTCGAAGCGGTCCGCCGGCAGCGCGCGCTGCGCATAGGCCACCGACTGCCAGCCCGCGACCAGGCGCGACAGGAAGTCCAGCGTCGCGGGCGACACCCGTGTCGCCGCCAGGACCAGGCAGTCCTGCTCCGTGCTGGCCGACCGGATCGGCACACCGTGTCCGTGCACCAGCCGCGACAGCGCGCCCCGATACAGCAGCGACAGCGCGGCCCGCGGCTCGCCGCGCTGCCACAGCGCGCGCGCCGCGGCGCCGATGTCGTCGGGCAGGCTCTCCGGGCGGATGTCCAGCGTGCCCACGTGGGTCGGCGGCGCGGCGCTCAGCGCGCGCCCGCCCTCGTGGCCCTTGAGCCAGTCCCGCAGGCGCAGCAGCACCCAGACCAAGGCCGCGGCACCGATCAGCCACAGCGCCACGCGCAGGCCCGACGACAGGCTCTTGAACAGGTCGATCCACCAGTCCACCTCGTCCGACTGCCCGGGCTTCTTCTCTTCCTCGTCCTTCTTGAAGCGCAGGACCTTCGTCTTCTCCTGGCCGGCCCACAGCGGGTCGGCGCGGACCTCGCGCTCGGCGATCCGGACGGCCTCGGCATCGATCGCGGAAGCGGCGACCTTCGCCGGCACGGGCTGGGCGCGCAGCCCCGCGCATGCCAGGACCGCGACGATCAGCAGCAGGTCACGAGAACGCACGGCGGAACTCCTGCTCGATGTCCCAGGCCTCGAGGACCACGCGCCGGTTCAGGTACATGGCGAAGCCCGCCGCCACGTAGAACGGCTCCAGGAACAGCACCACCAGCGCGTAGGCCGACGCCGCCGCGAGGTCGAAGCCCAGGCGCCCGGCCTCGTGCGCCTCCGGATGGAACAACCAGTCCCACACGCCGGCGCTGCGGTTCTCCGGCGTGAACCACCACACCAGCGCGATCAGGGCGTAGCCCAGCACCGCCTCCGCATGGGCGAAGGCAGTCTGCCAGGCGACGGCGGCGCCGCGGTTGTCGTTGAGCATCAGCTTGGCGCGCTTGCGCCGCGCGGCGCCGCGCTGGCCTTCGAGCTGCTCGATCGGCTGCGTGTAGGCGCGCCATGGCGAGAAGCGGCGCCACAGCAGCGTGCGCAGGAACTGCCCGCCGAAGACCTGGCGGCGCGCGCGCCACAGGTCGGTCCAGCGCGTCGCCTCGCCGAAGACGGCGCGCGACATCACGAAGAGCAGGCTGCGGTCCAGCCACGGCTTGAGCCAGAACAGGATCAGGATGGGCACCGAGCCGCCCAGGTCCACCGTGCACATCGCGAGCACCGCGACGGCCAGCAGCACCGGCGCGAAGCAGCGCCAGATCGACACGGCGTGCGAACGCACCAGCGCCAGCCCCAGGTCGCAGGCCTCGCTCTGGCTGCGCGGGCGCAGGACGATGGCCAGACCGTCAACCCGCATGCGTGTGCTCCCCGGCGGGGTCACGGCCCTTTTCAAGGCCTTTTTCAAGGCCCTTTTCACGGCCGTTCTCGCGGCCCATCAGCCCCAGCCACGCGATCACCAGGCACCAGCACACCGCCGCGACGCCGTACTTGACGCCCGGCGCGATCCAGGCCGCGGAGGACCAGAAGGCCTCGACGGCCGCGGCCACCAGCAGCAGGAAGAACGCCGCGTAGACAAGGGGCACGGCCGCGCGCGCGGAGGCGGCCAGCGCCTCGAGCCGGCTCCGCCGTCCGGGCGCGAGCCAGCCCAGGCCCACGCGCAGCCCGGCCGCGCCGCACAGCACGATGCCGGTCAGCTCGAAGGCCGAATGCGTGACCACGAAGGGCCAGAAGTTGTGGCCGACGCCGACGCGGGTCAGGTGCCCGGCCACGGCCCCGATCACGAGCCCGTTGTAGAGCAGCGCGAAAGCGCTGCCCACGCCCGCCAGGATGCCGGCGCCGAAGCAGCGGAAGCCGATGCCCACGTTGTGGAAGATGTAGACGCCGAACCTCTGCCAGTCGTCGCCGGCCTCGCGCAGGCGCCCGAGCACGTGCTGGCCGTCGCCGTACATCGCCTCGTACTCCCGCAGCTGGGTGGCGTCGAGCAGGCGCAGCGCGAAATCCGGCCCCGACCACGCGAGCAGGAAGGCCGCGGCCAGCGGCACCGCGAAGAGGATCAGCGACGCCAGCACGAAGCGCGCTTGCGCCCTCACGGCGCGCGGCAGCCCGATGCGCAGCAGGCGCGACAAGGGCCGCAGGCCGTAGTCCTGGCGGCGGTAGATCAGCTGATGCGCTTCCTGCGTGAGCGTTTCCAGCCGCGCCACGAGGTGGATCGGGTAGGCGCGCGACTGGGCCAGCGCCAGGTGCTCGCAGACGCGCCGGTACTGCGAGGCCAGCAGCGCCCCGTCCGTGCCCTTGCCCTTCCTGGCGAGCGCGAGTTCGGCGGCGAAGGCCTCCCACAACGGGCCGTAGGTCGCCTCGAAATGCAGCGGGCTCATGCGCGTCTTCCGGTCGCGACATCCATCGCGATGTCCGTCATCGTGCGCATCGCGTCGGCCATCACCGCTTTCCCATCAACCATTGCGCGACGCCGAGCAGGCGTTCGGACGCGCTCTGCCTGGGCTCGCCGACGACTTCCGGCGGCAGCACGGGGACGGCGAGCTGCGCGAGTTCCTCGACGCGCTCCGGCGTCAGCCGTTTCGCGCGGCCGGCCCAGGACCAGATGGCGGCCTGTTGCTGCTGGCTCAGCGGACGCGCCGGGGACAGGCTGGGGGCCGCGGGCGGCGCATCATGCAGGACCACCGGCTGGACGTGGACGACCAGCGTGCCCGCGGCCAGATCGCCCAGGCGTTTGCTGTCGCGGTTCAGCAGCATCGTCACGATGCCGAAGGCGTAGGCCAGCGGGAGGAAGTCCGCCACGCGCAGCAGGTTGCGGGTGACCGAGGCCGCCGGCGTCACCGGCAGGCCGGTGTCCATGACCACGCGCAGGCCCAGCGCCTCTTTGCCCGGCGTGGCGCCGGAGCGGCCCAGTTCGAAGGCGATCGGGTACAGCCATTCCACCAGGAACCACCCGATCAGCATCAGTCCGTAGCCCATGCCGCCCAGGCCGCCCGTGGCGCCGAGGATCATCAGCAGCGCGAGGTCCAGGATCAGCCGGATGAACAGGTCGAGCAGGAAGGCCATGGTCCGCGCCACCAGCCCGGCGGGCCGCAGGGACAGGACGATGCCTTCGGGGGTCTCGGCCAGCGCCAGCGTGTCGATGCGCGGCGCGGGCACGGCGGCCTGCGGGTTCAGAGCTTGATCACCTTCGTGTCGGCGATGGTGTCGTGCAGGCACTGGCGCGACTCGCGGAAGATCAGCAGCGCGTCGACGACGCCGTAAATGAACGAGAGCGTCAGGTTGATGTTCAGCAGATACCCGATGCCGTAGCGCAGCACGAGCAGGCGCACGGCGTCGGGCTTGCTGCCGTCGGAGCGCACGATGCGCAGCTTGCACAGCATCTTGCCGAGGGTCTGCGCGCGGCTGACCAGCGGCCAGGCCTGGATGGCGAAGAACACGAGCAGCCCGAGGATCATCGATTCCAGGTTCAAGGTCAGGAAGCTGGCCCTGGCGCCGCTGCTGGCGATGAGCGCGCCCAGGGCGGGGATCAGCGACAGGAGCTGGATCGCGACGATGAGGATCACGGTGTCGACGATCATCGCCACGAATCGGATCCCCCGCCCGGCGAGCACTTCGCCGGCATCGGGCCCCTCGACATCGGCCACCACGGCTTGCGGCGGCGCGAAACGGTCTTCCGCGGAAACGGACATGTGCTCTCTCCCTCTCAGAATTTTGGAGGGAATTGTGTCAGCGCTGGCGAGGGGGGTCGATGGGGGCATCACCGACATGGCCGTGATCCGCCACACCCTCTGGGGGGATTGCCGTCATCGGGCTTGCACGCGGGGTCGGGTCTTGCGTCGACCGGGCCCCGGACGAGTCCCAGCGTGTGATCCTGGACGTCGTGAGGCCCTGACGCCCCGGGGTTCCGGTCGCGTCAGTTCCTGTCCGGCCGCACCGGCAGCCCACCGGAAGACCCGTCCGCTTCGGTGACGCGACCGCTCGCCCGGCGGCTGGCGCGGCTGCCGGCGGCGGGCTTGTCGGGCCTGGCGGATTCGGCCGGGGCCGTCGTGACCGGCGGCGAGGCGTCGGCGGGGACGGTCTCGGGCGCCTGAACCGGCCCTTGAACCGGCCCTTGAACCGTCCCTTGAGCCGGCGCCTGAGCCGGAGTCCGGGCGGGCGCCGGCGTGGCGGCGGGCGCGGGCGCGTTCGGCGGCGCCGGCCGCGCGGCGGACGCGGCCGACGGGTTCATGGAGGCCGCGTCGATCGGCGGGCCGACGGTCCCCGACTGGCGGCGGCTGGCGTTGGACGTGGCCAGCGGCTCGGCCGTCTGCGCGAGGGCGGCGGCCGCGACCAGGGTCACGCAGAACGCGGTCAGGAAGGTGCTGAAGTGCCTCATCGCCTGTCCTCCAGGGAAACGAAGTGCCGGCCGCCTCGCGGACGCAGGCACCGGACAGACGATGCAGCAATCCGCGCTCCCGGCCCGGCCCGGCGTCTTCCGGACCGCCGGCCCCGGGTCGGCGCGGGGGTCGGCGGACCGGGACGGCAGGTACAGTCAGGGGCCCCCTTCCCACAGTCATCATGGAACGCTTCGAGCCTTCGTTTCCGACGCTGCAATCCTGCGCCGACGAGCCCATCCACATCCCCGGCTCGATCCAGCCGCACGGCCTGCTGCTGGCGCTGCGCGAGGGTCGCATCGCCGCCTGGAGCGACAACGCGCCGGCTCTGCTCGGCGTCCAGCCGACGCTGGGCCTGGCCTGGAAGGACCTGCTCCTGCCCGGCTCGGTGCACCAGGAGCTGAGCGTGCTCGCCGACGAGGCCGCGCTGACGCCCGGCATGCCGGCCTTCTGCGAGGTCGAGCTCGGCGGCCGGCCGCACGACGCCGTCGTCCACGTCCATGACCACCACACGGTGATCGAGATCGAGCCCCGCACCCAGCCGCTGGCGCCGCTGAGCTCCCAGGCGCGCGTCTACGACCGCGTCCGCCGCGCCGGCTCGATGGCGTCGGTGCTGCAGGTCGCCGTCGACGCCATCCGCGCGTGGACCGGTTTCGACCGCGTGATGGCCTACCGCTTCCGCCACGACGACAGCGGCGAGGTCGAGGCGGAAGCCAAGTCCGACACCCTCTCCTCCTACCTCGGCCTGCGCTACCCGGCCAGCGACATCCCGGCGCAGGCGCGCCGCCTGTACCTGCTCAACACGCTGCGGCTGATCCCGCACGTGAGTTACCGCGCCGTCGCGCTGGTGGGCCATCCGGAGGCGCCGCCGCTGGACCTGACCCACTCGGTGCTGCGCAGCGTCTCGCCGATCCACGTCGAGTACCTGCACAACATGGGCGTGGGCGCGTCCATGAGCGTCTCCATCGTCGTCAACGACAAGCTCTGGGGCCTGATCGCCTGCCACCACATGAGCTCGCTGCAGGTGCCCTACCCGGTGCGCTCGGACTGCGACGTGCTGGCCAACATCCTGTCCTCGGCGATCGCGACGATCGAGGCGCGCGAATTCGCGCGGCGCCAGGCCGACACCGCCTCGCTGGTCGCGGAACTGGCGGGCGATCTCTCCATCGCGGACGACGCCGTCACCGCGATGCTCGGCCAGTCGGCGCGGCTGCGCGACGTGCTGCGCGCCGACATGCTGCTGCTGTCGCAGCAGAGCAAGGTGGTCTCGGATGGCGACCTGCCGCAGGCGCTGGCGGTGGCCATCGCCACGGCCCCCTGGACCGGCGACATGCCGGCCCTGCGGTCCTGCAGCGAGGACTGGCCGGAGGCGCTGCGCCCGCTGCTCGGCCAGTGGGTCGGCGCGATGTGCCTCCCCTTCGACGCGAGCAACGGCGGCCGCCTGATCGCCTTGCGCAAGGAACAGTGCGAGACGGTCCGCTGGGCCGGCCAGCCCGACAAGGTCGTGGCGCGCGGCCCCAACGGCGCGCGCTTGACGCCGCGCGGCTCGTTCACCGAATGGCGCGAGCAGGTCAAGGACTGCGCCGAGCCGTGGACCGAGACCGACGTGCGCTTCGGCAAGCAGCTGATGCTGGAGCTGCAGCGCACGGCGGCCGCGCGGCATGCGGAGGTCGAGGCGGCGCGGCGCAACCTGCTGGCGATGCTGGGCCACGACCTGCGCGATCCGCTGCAGGCCATCCAGATGGTGGCGGGCGTGCTCAAGCGCGAGCCCGATCCGGCGCAGACCGGGCGGCTGGGCGCGCGGCTGGACGCGTCGAGCGGGCGGATGCACCGGCTCATCACGCAGGTGCTCGATTTCAGCCGGGCCGAGGTCGGCATGCCCCTGCACACGGAGCTGCGCGCGCTGGATCTGGAGGCCTTGCTGCTGGACCTGGTCGAGGAAGTCCGGATAGGACATCCCGGCTTCGAGATCGTCCTCCGCACGGCGGGACCGGCCACGGTGAGCGGCGATGCGGTGCGGCTGGCGCAGGCGATGTCCAACCTGATCGCGAATGCGCGCAACTACGGCGCGCCGGGGCGGCCGGTGACGGTCTCGCTGGAACCGGCCGGCGACGGCGGTCATCGTTTCAGCGTGGCCAACGAGGCCGATGAAATTCCGTCAGCGGTGGCCGCCGAACTCTTCGAACCCTTCAAGCGCGGCATGGAACGCGGCGCGCCCAACCGCAACGGGCTGGGTTTGGGGCTCTACATCACGCGGCGCATCGTCGAGGAGCACGGCGGGACGCTGAGCTATCGGTATGAGGCGCCGAGGGTGGTCTTCGCGTTCACCGTCGCGGGCGAGCCGCCTTCCGCCGGGATCGCCGGGATCGCCGGGGCGGCCGGGGCGGCCGGGGCGGCCGGCGACGACTGATCGAGCGGTCCTGCCGCCTCAGTCTTCCGGGATCCGGTTCACCAGCGGCTCCCCGCGCTCGAACGCGCTGAGGCTGTCCAGCGTCGTGGCCATGATCTGGCCGATGGCCTCGACGGTGAAGAAGGCCTGGTGCCCGGTGACGATCACGTTGGGGAAGGACACCAGCCGCTGGATCACGTCGTCGTGGATCACCGTGGAGGACAGGTCCTGGAAGAAAAGGCTGGCTTCCTGCTCGTAGACGTCGATCGCGAGGCCGCCGAGCTGACCCGTCTTCAACGCCTGCGTCGCCGCCTCGGTGTCGACGAGGCCGCCGCGGCTGGTGTTCACCAGGATCGCGCCGCGCTTGAGCTGCGCCAGCGAGCCGGCATCGACGATGTGACGCGTCTGCTCGGTCAGCGGACAGTGCAGCGAGATCACGTCCGACTGCGCCATCAGTTCCTTCAACGGCACGTAGCGTCCGCCGAGTTCCTCGAACGCCGGCTTCGGGAACGCGTCGTGGCCCAGCACCGTGCAGCCGAAGCCCGCCATGATCCGCGCGAAGATCGTCCCGATCTTGCCGGTGCCGATCACGCCGACCGTCTTGCCGTGCAGGTCGAAGCCCATCAGCCCGTCGAGTTCGAAGTTGCCGTCCCGCGTGCGCACGCTGGCCCGGACGATCTTGCGGTTGACCGCCAGCAGCAGGCCCACCGCGAATTCGGCGACCGAGTACGGCGAATAGTCGGTGACCCGCACGACCTCGATGCCCAGCCGCCGTGCGGCCGCCGCGTCGATGTGGTTGAAGCCGGTCGACCGCGTCGCCACCAGCCGTATGCCCTGCGCCGCGAGCCGGGCCAGCACCTCGGCATCGACGGCGTCGTTGACGAAGACGCACACCGCCTGGCAGCCGGCCGCCAGCACCGCCGTGTCGACGGTCAGCCGGTCCTGCACGAAGACCAGCTCGTGGCCGATCTCCCGGTTGGCCTGCTGCAGCAGGGTCTGGTCGTACCGGCGGGTACTGAAGACGGCGGTTTTCATGGCTTCTGCTCCTTGTCGTTCACCACATCCCCAGCACGCGCCACCACGCGATGCCCACGGTCGCGAAGATCAGCAGCTCCAGGACGCACATCACCGCGCCCACGCGCCACCACTGCCCCATGCTCACGTAGCCGCTGCCGAAGATGATGGGCGACGTGCCGGTCGCGTAGTGGGTCAGCGTCATCATGATGGCCGATCCGGCCGTCATCATCAGCATGAACGGCACCCGGTAGTCGCCCGGCACCAGCTGCGCGCCGACGGTCAGGAAGGCCAGCATCATCGCGCTGATGTGCGCGGTGGTGCTCGCGAACAGGTAGTGCGAGAACACGAAGGCCGCCACCAGCACGGCGGCCACCCAGAACCAGCCCATGCCGCTCGCCACGATCGCGTCGCGCATGCCGAGCGAGAACCACGCGATCACGCCGAGCTTGTTCAGCTGCTCCGCGAGCATGACCAGCGCGCCGAACCAGATCAGCGTGTCCCAGGCGCTCTTCTCGGACAACACGTCGTCCCAGTCGATGGTGCCGGTGATGATCAGCGCGAACAGGCCCAGGAAGGCGACGACCGTCGGATCCAGCGTCCAGTGCGGGCCGAAGATCATCGCCGGCACATTCGCCCACAGCAGCAGCATCAGGCCGAAGACGCCGAGCATCACGCGCTCCCTGCCCGACAGTGGCCCCATGCGGTCCAGCTCGCCCCGCGCGTACGCGACGGCATCGGGCGTGGCCTTGAGCTCGGGCGGCGCGAGCAGAAACACCACCAGCGGCATCGTCAGCAGCGCCACCAGCCCGGGCAGCAGCATGCACAGCGCCCAGGTGGTCCAGCTCAGGTGCAGCGACTGCCCGGTGGCCTGGGCGACGTAGTCGACGACCAGCGGATTGGGCGCCGTCGCGGTGAGGAACATCGCCGAGGTGATCGGATTCGCGTGGTAGTTGACCAGCGCCAGGTAGGTGCCGACCTTGCCCTGCGTGCCCTGGGCCGGATCGGAATCGAAGGCGCTGGCGATCGACTTCATGATCGGATGGACGATGCCGCCGCCGCGCGCCGTGTTGCTCGGCGTGAACGGCGCGAGCACGAGCTCGCAGATCGCCAGCCCGTAGCCGATGCCCACGGTGCGCCTGCCCATCAGCGCGATGAACATCAGCCCGATGCGGTTGCCCAGCCCCGTCTTCTTGAGCCCGCGCGAGATCAGCACGGCCACGACGATCAGCCAGATCAGCGGGTTGGAGAAGCTGCTCAGCGCGTCGGTGATCGCGCCCTTGGACGTCGGCGATGTCACCTGCGCCAGCGACAGGATGACGATGGCCATCATCGCCATCACGCCGATCGGCATCACCTTCAGGATGATGGCCACGATGGTGGTCAGGAAGATGGCCACCAGATGCCAGGCTTCGGGCTTTAGCCCGGCCGGGACCGGCACCAGCAGCAGGCCGAGGAGCACCCCCGTCGTGATGAAGGCGGGCACGAGGCGGAACGGCACCGCCCGCTTGAAATAGCGATAGAGCGCGATCAACCGGGCTGTCATGCGCAGCGTCCTCCCTGGGATCCTGGTCCCATTGAATCACGAAGGAACCGTCGCAGGGTCGATCAATACGGGGGTTGCGTCAAGCTTCATGCATGAGGCAAGGACTGGCCCCTACACTCGACCGGTCTTCCTCGGGGGTGTCGTTCCATGGATGTCGTCGACCGGTTCGGACTCTTCCTGGCGTCGCAGCCGCTGCTGGCGCTGTTCCTCACGATCGCGGTCGGCTACTGGCTGGGCGCGCGCAGCATCAAGGGCTTCGCGCTGGGATCGGGCGCGGTGCTCTTCGTCGGGCTCGCGATCGGCGCGGCCGCGCCGCAGCTGAAGCTGCCCGCGCTCATCGGCAACCTGGGGCTGATGCTGTTCCTCTACGGCGTGGGCATCGCCTACGGCGCGCAGTTCCTGCGCGGCCTGACCAGCGCGCGTGGCGCCAAGGCCAATGCGGCCGCGCTGCTCGGCGTGCTGGCCTCGCTTGGCCTGATGATCGCGGCGACGCGGCTGTGGCCCGGCGTCGAGCTGCCCAAGGCGCTGGGCGCCTTCTCCGGCGCGGGCACCAGCACGGCGGCGCTGCAGGCGGCGCTGGCCGTGTTCGGACCGTCGCCGGCGACGGGTTACTCGGTCGCCTATCCGGTCGGCGTGGCGATCCCCATCCTGCTGCTCGGCCTGTACAACGCGTGGCGCAAGCCGACGCTGGAGCCCCCTGCCCCGCCGTCGCTCCACGTCGAGGAAGTCGGCGTCGACGATGTGGCCGTGCTCGGCCGGACGGTGGCCGCGGTGTCGCAGACCCTGCCGCACGGGGTGGCGATCGCCGCGATCCGGCGCGGTCATCACAACATGGGCGCGGCGCCGGAGGTCGAGCTCCAGCGCGGCGACGTGCTGCTGCTCAGCGGCACCGATCCCGCCGCGCTGAAGCACGCCGCGCTGCGCTTCGGCCCCGCGGAGCCGGGACGGATCCTGCGCGACCGCAGCGAGTTCGACTATGAGCGCTTCTTCGTCTCCAGCCCGCAACTGGCCGGCAAGCGGCTGTCGGAGCTGCAGCTCCCGCCCGAGTGCCGCGCGCGCATCCTGCACCTGCGGCGCAGCGACGTGGACCTGGCGCCGCACGCGGACCGGGTGCTCGAATTCGGCGACCGCGTCGGCGTTCTCGCGCCGCGCGAGAGCTTCCCGACGCTGAGCCGCTACTTCGGCGATTCGGTCCGCGCCACCGGCGAGGTGAGCTACATCGGCATGGGTGTGGGCGTGACGCTGGGTCTGGCCGTCGGTGCGATCAGCCTGCCGCTGCCGCTGCTGGGGCACCTCTCGCTAGGCTTCGCGGGGCTGCTGCTCGTCGCGCTGCTGCTGGGCTGGCGCCGTCGCACCGGGCCGCTCACGTGGGTGATGCCGATCTCCGCCAACCTGGTGCTGCGCAACTTCGGGCTGACGGTGTTCCTCGCGGTGGTGGGGATCTCGTCCGGATCGACCTTCGCGGCGACGATCGCGGAGAGCGGCTGGCTCTACCTGGCGCTGGGCAGCGCGATCGTCTCGGTGCTGGTGGGGGTGACGCTGGTGATGGCGACGGCGGTGTTCAGACTGCCGTTCGACGCCGCCGCGGGCATCGTGGCGGGTGCCACCGGCAACCCGGCGATCCTGGCCTTCTCCAACCGCATCGCGCCCACCGACCAGCCCGACATCGGCTACGCGATGATCTTCCCGTCGATGACGATCGTGAAGATCGTGCTGGTGCAGGTGGTGGCGATGTGGGGGGCGTGAATCCAATCCCGTCGACCGGGCGGATCAGACGGTCTCCGGTGTGGGGTTCGCATCCGCCTCCTTTTCAGACGCCTTTTCAGACGCCTTGTCGGGCGCCTTGTCGAGCGGCTTTTGCGCCTTCAACCGCTGCCGCAGCACCCCGTTCACCTCCGCGCCGTAGATCAGCGTGGTCGCGCTGACGTAGAGGAACACCAGCGTGGCGACCACGCCGGCGAAGCTGCCGTAGAGCAGCGCCAGCTTGCCGGCGCTGCGCAGGGTGTAGGAGAGCGTCGCCGCCGACGCCACCCAGAGCGCCGCGCCGACGACGGCGCCGGGCAGCACGGTGCGCAGTCTCAGGCGGACATCGGGCAGCCAGCCGTACAGCAGCGCGTACAGCACCACCAGCACGGGGAACGCAACGCCGTAGCGCACGCTGTTGCGCAGCCACAGCGTCTCGCGGCCCTTGCCCACGCCGTTCTCCAGCGCCTCCCAGACGTAGGGCATGACGATCACGGAGCTGAAGATGGCCAGGATGGCGCCGCCGACGACCAGCGTGAACAGGATGACCTTGAGGCGCGCCCGCCAGAAGGGCGCGCCGCGCTCGATGGCGTAGGCGCGGTTCAGCGCGGTGCGCACCGCCTGCATGCCGGACGACGCCGTCCACAAGGTGACGAAGAGGCCGAAGGCCAGCAGCGCCTGGTTGCGCTGGGCCAGCACCTGGTTGACGACCGGCTGCAGCGCGCTGCGCACGAGCGGCGGCGCGTACTCCACGACGCGGCCTGCCAGCGCGGCGGCATCGCCGGGCGATCCGATGTACGCCGCCCCCGCCGACAGCAACAGCAGCAGCGGGAACATCGACAGCACGATCGAGAACGCCATGCTCCCCGCCTGGTTGGCGCTCTGGTGCAGCACGTAGTTGCGGATGGCGAGCAGCAGCACGCCGAGCACGGGCGTGCGCACGACCGCTTGCCTGACCCACCGCAGCAGTCCAGCGATTCTCGACACATTCATGTAAAATTCCCTGAACTATTCATGGAGCATTCATCTTGGCCGCGTCCGGCAGCACCTCCGAGAATGATCTTACGTCCGCTCTGGAACGCACGCTCAGAGAGGGGCCGCGCTCCGCAGCAGAGCTTCTGGCAAGCCTGGGAGTCAGTCAGCCAACATTGTCTCGAACTATTCATGGAAGCTCGTTACCGATCACGAGCTTCCGGATCCGAGGCGTCCGCACGCCCAAGTACGCGCTCCTGCGCCAACTGCCTCAGGGTCTCGAATCCAGGCAGCACGTCAGCCGGCTGCTGGCCTCTGGCTCCGTCGTGCCGTTTGCGGAATTGGAGTTCCTGAGCGGCGGCGCCACCCTGGAGCGATCGGCGGACAGTGGCCGTGTCACGCTCTACGAGGGCCTCCCGCCGTACATCAACTTCGCCTCCCCGTCGGGCTTCCTGGGCAAGCAACTCGCCCAGGAACTGGCACGGGCGCAGGGTTTCCCGCAGAGCCTGAACGACTGGAGCGACGAGCACCGCATCGCCTACCTCTTCACGCGCGGCCTCAACCTTCCCGGCAACCTCGTGTTCGGGAACGCCTCCCTGCAGATGGAACTGGAGCTCCGCAAGGCCAGGCCGACCCCTGCGGCCGAGAAGCCGCTCGCCTACCTGGAAATGGCGACCGCGCTGAAGGGCTCGGCCTACGGCGCCAGCGCCGGCGGCGAACAGCCCAAGTTCCTCTGGCTCACCGAGGACGCCGGCCATGTGATCGTCAAGTTTGCCAAGCTGGGCAGCCGCATGGCGGAGCTGTTGCCGCTTGAGCACCTGGCCCTTCGATCGCTGGGCGAGGTCGGCGTACCCGCCGCCCGCACGCAACTGCTCACGGCCGGCGACTACGTGTTCCTCGAGGTCCAGCGATTCGATCGCGTGGGGCTCAACGGCCGCGTGGGCATGCTCTCCGCAGGCGCTGTCGACGACGAATCCTTCGGCAAGCGCGACAGCTGGTCGGAGTTCGCCACGCGCTGCGTGGCGGCGAAGTCCTTGTCCGCCGAGGACGCCCGTCACGTGCATACGATGGCCGCTTTCAGCGAGCTGATCGGCAACGGCGACAGGCACTTCGAGAACCTCTCGATGCTCATCGACGAACGCGGCGAGTACCAAGGCATTGCGCCGGCGTACGACATCCTGCCCATGCGTTACGCTTCCATCGGTGGAGGCGTGGATCCGGATCTGCGCCCCATCGACCCCAAGGTCGGCCCGATCGGTGCCCGCCCCGAGGTCTGGGAGCGGGCCACGCGCGCGGCGCAGCGCTTCTGGACCGCGGCCCAGACCGAAACCCTGGCCGCCCCCCTGTCGGACGACATGAAGGCACTCGCCGCCGAGAACCTGACGGCGGTCTGGGAGTTCGTCGCTCCCCTGATTCCCGCTCACTCAGCCGCCGCGACCGGCGGTCGATGAGCACACGCTCAAGGCATCCATGAAAGCACCCCCGCGTCTCCAATCCCTGATCGAGGAAGGCCTGATCGACACCGTCGTGCGTCAGCTGATGAGCGGCAAGGAGGCGCTGGTCTACGTGGTGCGCTGCGGCGACGAGACCCGCTGCGCCAAGGTCTACAAGGAAGCGACGCAGCGCAGCTTCCGCCAGGCCGTCGACTACACCGAGAACCGCAAGACCAAGAACAGCCGCCAGGCGCGCGCCATGGCCAAGGGCACGAAGTTCGGGCGGCAGGCCCAGGAGGCCGCGTGGCAGAACGCCGAGGTCGACGCGCTCTACCGCCTGGCCGGCGCCGGCGTGCGCGTGCCGCGGCCGTACAACTTCATGGACGGCGTGCTGCTGATGGAACTCGTCGTGGACGAGAACGGCGATGCGGCGCCGCGCCTGAACGACGCGATGTTCACCGCCGAGGAAGCCCGCACGCACCACCAGAGCCTGCTGACCGAAGTGGTGCGCATGCTCGGCGCGGGCGTGGTCCACGGCGACCTGTCCGAATTCAACATCCTGCTGGCCAGCGACGGCCCGGTCATCATCGACCTGCCGCAGGCCGTGGATGCCGCCGGCAACAACCACGCCAAGCGCATGCTGCTGCGCGACGTCAACAACCTGCGCGACTTCTTCGGCGGCTTCGCCCCGGACCTGCTGAGCACCGATTACGGCCACGAGATCTGGGCCTTGTACGAGAGCGGCAGCCTGACGCCCGACACGCCGCTGACCGGCCGCTTCAAGCATGCGACGGGCCCGGTGGACCTCGGCGAGGTGATCCGCGAGATCGACGACGCGGTGGACGAGGAAGCCGCGCGGCGCCTGCGGATGCAGTGAGACCGGGCCGGCCCGGTCGCCCGCCGCCCCCGGTCGCCGGGGCCGCGCGGGCTCAGGCGAGCCGGGGCCTGGAGAGCGGCCTCACTTGTCCCGGTCGTAGCTGCCCGTGCCGATGTAGACCGAGCGGTTGTCGCTGTCGACCGGGAAGCTGAGCAGCCGCTCCTGGTGGCCGTCGTCGTACTCGAGCGTGATGGCGAAGCCGTTCAGCTGGTACCGCCCGCGTCGGCTGGCGCCGTCGTCCTTGGTGCGCGTGCCGCTGCTGACGCCGACATCCCCGAGCCCCGTGCCGACGGTGCTGCTGCCCGTGCTGCTGCTGCCCTTGCCGTCGCCGTGCGACGAGCCGGCGATCACCGTGCCCGTGATCGCCTGCAGGCTGCCCGTGCTGGAGACCGCGCTGAAGCTGCGCTCGAAGCGCCCGTCCTTCGTGAAGCGGATGCCGCGCGTGGCCGACGTGCCGCCGGTGATCATGCTGCCGGTGAAGCTGCGCCGGCTGAAGCTGCCCTCCAGCCGTGCGTCCTTGGGCCAGGGGCGGACCGCCTCATGGCCCTCGGGCTTCCAGTCGCCGGCGGGACGGCCGTCGTCGTCCTGCGCCTGCATCGCGTAGCCCTTGCCGGCGCTGCGCCAGCGGCCCCAGCGCTGCGGCTCGAGCTGGCGCGACGCCGCGACGTCGAGCTGGTCCGGCGGCATCTCGGTGCGGCGGTAGACGCTGCCGTCCCGCAGCAGGAAACGCACGTCCTCCTCCCAGCGGGTGCCGTTGAGGTTGTTGGCGTCACCGTGGATCACGACGGCCGCCAGGTCCTTGTCGCCCAGGCCCTTGCCGGGCGCGGTCGTCACGCGCCGCAGCGCCACCTCCTTGCGCGCGAGCGGCGTCTGCGCCAGCGGCGACGGCGTCAGCCCCGACGGATCGGTAACCAGCGCGGCGTCGGCAAGGTCCATCGACAGGCGGCTCAGCGAGGTGACGACGCCGCGCAGGACGATCTCCCGACCGACCCAGGATTCGGCGTTGAACTTCAGATGGATGTATTGCTCGCCGATCCGGTCGCCCTGTTCCTGCATCAGGTAGAAGTTCTCGGGGCGGCGCGGATCGCGGGCCACTCGGCCCTTGACGTACACCAGCCCCAGCTTGCGCCGCGCGGCCTCCTCGGAGATCACGAGCCAATTGCCGCGCTGCTCCGTCAGGGCGATCACCTGGCTGGGCAGCAAGACCTGCCCCCGGGCGGGCTCGACGGCGACGGGCAGCGGGGTGACGGGCATCACCAGATTGGATTGCACGATCGCGCGGGCGACGGCAGCCGCCTGCGGATAGCTGGCGGCGACGTCCTTGCCGCCGCCCTGCCACTCGCGGGCGAGCGTGACGCAGGCCTGCGGATCGTTCAGCACGCGCTGGCGCATGGGCTCGACGAGTCTTTCCCAGGGAGCATCGGCGGTGCGCCGCTGCATCATGCGGGTGAGCACCACCCGCATCGGGGCGATCTGGTAGCGGGCGCGCCAGGCGATCCAGGCCTCGCGCATCGTCGGGACGGCGGCCGCGCCGAGGTCCTGGCAGGCGTCGATCGCGGTTTCGGACATCACGTCGAAGCTCACGGCCTCGACGAGCTGGCTCATGGCGGCGGCGTCGGTGACCAGGCTCTTCGCATCGGGCGCGGCGTGGGCAGGGAGGGCGATCAGCGCCAAGGCGCTGGCGGCGCGGGCGACAGCGGCGGTGCGGGCGGCAGCGGCGGTGCGGGCGGCGCAGGCGGCGTACGCCGTGCACGCGGTACGGGCCGCCGCTTCGGATCGGAGAGAGGGAAAGCGCATGCGATCGGATCCGGATATTCGGAGGACCGCATGCTGCCCGACTGCGCCATGCCAGGCCACAGCCCGGACGGGGAAGCGTCCGTCAGGGACTTGACGTGCCGCTCCGGATCATTCCGTCCGGATCGACGCTTCGCAGCGCACCGGGAAGTTCAGCGAGTTGGCGATGAAGCACTGCTCGTGCGCCTGGTGGTGCAGCCGCTGGGCGAGCTCGACGTCGTCGCCGGCCCGCACGGTGACGCGCGGGCGCAGGACGATCTGCGTGAAGCGGCCCTTTTCGCCTTCCACCATCGTGCCTTCGGCCTCGTCCACGTAGGCGAGCACGGCGATGCCGGCTTCGGCGCAGAGGTGGAGGTACCAGAGCTTGTGACAGGCGCTGGTGGAGGCCACCAGCAGGTCCTCGGGATTCCAGCGGGTCTTGTCGCCGAGGAAGGTGGGGTCGGACGATCCCGGGATCGGCGGCTTGCCCGCAGACTCGATCGCATGATCGCGGCGGTAGGCCTTGTATCCCGAGGTGCCGGTGCCCGCGTTGCCGGTCCACGTCACGGTGACCGGGTACTTGTGTTCGCGATGTGCCATCGAGTCGCTCCTGACCTGCTTCTATTCGACGACGATGTCGCCGTCCTGGGTTCCTGACAGCGCCGTGAGGTAGGCCAACTCCAGGCTGCGCGTGAAAGCCGGCGTGTCGAACAGCGCCGTCGAATCGCTATTCTTCCGCAAGCGATCGCGAAGCTCCTTGTACCTGCCCACGTCGGTCGCGAGCGCCACCGCGGTGTCGATGTACTCGTCCTGCGTCGTCGTCACCAGCTCCGGCATGCCCACGGCGTGGAGCAGGCTGGAGGCCATCCGGCCAGCGAAGGACTGCCCGGCCTGCGCCACCACTGGCAGACCCATCCACAACGCGTCGCTGGCCGTCGTGCCGGCGTTGTACGGAAGCGTGTCGAGGAAGAGGTCCGCCGACGCCAGTCGAGCGAGATAGGTGTCGCGACCGCATCGACTCGCGAAGACCAGTCGATCCGGCGCGAGGCCCAGTTCTGCGGCATGACTGCGCAGGTTGCGGATGGCCTCGTCCTCCTCGGCCAGCAGCCAGAGCACCGAGCCAGGCACGCGTTCGAGGATCCGCGCCCACGCCGCAAACATCGATGGCGTCAGCTTCGCCGGGTTGTTGAAGCAGCAGAACACGAACGCGTCCTCCGGCAGTCCGGCGGCGGCGCGTTGCTCACCGGCCGGAGGCCTCGGACGTTGTCGATCATTGGCCTGGTACGACGGCAGGATCAGCAGCTTCTCATCGAAGCAGCTGCGGGTCCGATCGTCGACGAGGTGGCGATCCGCAACGACGTAGTCGTACAGCGTCGAGCCCGAGGTCCCGAGATAGCCCAGGTAGAGCACCTGCACCGGCGCGACGCGGTGCGCGAAGATCGCGCTGCGGGCGTGGTCGGTGTAGCCCGTCAGGTCGACGGCGACGTCGATGGACAGTTCGCGGCAGATCTGGACGATCTGCTCATCGGTCTGGTGCTGGACATCGATGAACGCATCGACGCCGTCGCGCAGCCGGCGCTGCATGGGGTCGTCGCTGGCGCGGCCGTAGTTGAGGATCGCGACGTCGAAGACCTGCCGGTCGTGAAGCTCCAGCACTTCCGCGATCAGGTAGGCGACGGGGTGACTGTGGAAGTCGCGAGAGACGTAGGCGATGCGGATCTTGCGCCCCGTCGGGAAGCCCAGCCCCCTCGGACCCGGCTGCGGTCGCGGCAGCGTCTGTGCCGCCCAGGTTCTCGCCGCCCGCTGCTGCAGCGCCGGATCGTCCGTCAGGTGCTGGACGATCAGCGGCTGCGCGACGGGTTCGCCCGCTTCCACGCGCGTCAGGAGTTCTTGTCGGTCCTGCGCATGACCGCGCCAATCGAAGAGATGCAGCGCGGCGTACAGCCTCAGGCCGGCCAGCCACGTCGTGTGCGGCGCCCGCTCGATCGCCGCATCGAAGTCCGCCACGGCAAGCGAGAACCGCCTGGCCCGGAGATGCAGGTTCGCGCGGTTCTGAAGCGGCGCGGCAAGGCGCGGATCCGCTTCGATCGCGTTGCCGAAGGCTTCCAGCGCGCCGTCGAGTGATCCAGCCTTGCGAAGCGCCATCCCCTTCAGGTTCTGGGCGACGGCATGACCAGGAGCGCCGCGTTCGAATCGATCGGCTTGCTGGAGGGCAGCGTCCAATTCGCCCGCAGCGATCAACTGGTCGATCAGCTCCAGACGGAAGGTGTCGCGCTGGGGATCGTGCTCGATGGCGAGCTCCATGGCCATCCGCGCCGCGTCCGCGGCGCCGAGGTCCCGGTAGGCCAGACTCAGACCGTGGAACGCCTTCGCATAGGTCGGCTGCAGGCCGATGGCCCGTTCGAACGCGTCGAGGGCCGCCTGGGGCTGACCGAGTTCCCGCAAGGTCACGCCCCAGTTGTGGAAGAGCACGGCATCCTGGCTGCCCGCCTCGGCCAGGGCGCGGTAACTCGCAGCCGCATCCTCCCAGCGGCCTTGATCGACCAGCGCATCGGCGGCATGCCGCCCGCTGTCATGCCCTTCCCCCCTTTTGCTCAACGCGGACCTCCCGATAGCTGGTGCGGGAATCATAGGGGGGGTGATCGAATTCGACCGCATGCAGCTGCGTTTACAGCGTGGCTCGCGAGCCCGAACGGAAGCCCCGCCACGCCACCCGCGCCAGTACCGCCACGAACAGCAAGGCGGCCGCGTCCAGCACGACCAGCGCCATCCCCGGCCCGGTCCGCTTGGCCAGGTCGGTCGATTGGCCGAAGTGCGTCGCGCCGATGCCGTAGGCCTCGACGAGGCTCATCGCGGTGAGCCAGGTCGCCACCGCAGCGATCCCGATGGCCAGGACCGTGGCCGCGCTGGCCATGAAGTAGCTCCTCTTCCGAGGGACGGTGGCGGTCATGCGGTCTTCACCCGCACCCGCCGCAGAGATTGCCTGCATGTTCAATCCTCCAATGGCTCCAGGAGGCGTTGTATGTGGCTGCCCGGCTTCGGTGGATGGGCGTGTCGCGAGCTGCGGATAGAGCGGTCGAACGGTCGCACGCCGCGATCGGACGGAGGAGAATCAACACATGACCATCAAACGAATGGACAACGTCCTGATCGTTGTCGAGGACCTCGAGGCGGTGAAGGCGTTCTTCGTCGAGCTGGGCCTGACCCTGGAAGGCCAGACCGACGTGGAGGGCCCCGAGATCGGTCGCCTCATCGGGCTGGGCGACGTCCGCGCGACACTCGCGATGCTGCGCACGCCTGATGGGCAAGGCATCGAGCTGGACAAGTTCCATACGCCGGAGGCCGTCAGGTTCGGCCCCGTGGACACGCCGGTGAACACCCTGGGCCTTCGCCGGGTGATGTTCTCCGTCGACGGCCTCGACGCCGTCGTTGCGCGGATGCGGGGCCACGGCGCGGAACTCATCGGCGAGCTGCAGTACGGGCAGTCGTACCGACTGGCCTACCTCCGCGGACCGGAAGGTCTCATCGTCGGACTGGCCGAGCCATTGAGTTGAGGTCAGCCGGGCGCCGATGCGCCCCTCACCGGCGCAGGCGGCGCTGACTGCGCAAGGGGCGCAGAGGGCGCAGAGGGCGCCAGCGGCCACAATGCATCGATGGGCCGCTCCAGCACACGGGCCGCCACTGGATGGAACGCCGCCGGATCCAGCCGTCCCTGCGCGGCAGCGTCGGCGAGCCAGCGTTCGATCGCCCCGCCCTTCTCCGTCCAGCGATCCTGGCGCAGCAAGCCATACAGCCCGGCGGCGATCACGTGAATGCCGTCGTCGGATTTGCGCCAGCGGTCCGCGGGGTTGCGGGCCACGCCCAGCGCCTCGCTGATCAACTGGTCCAGCGCCTGGACCAGGTCCTCGTCCATCAGTCCTTTCAGCGTCGTGTAACCCCAGCGCGGATCGTGCTCGCGCACGATCTTCGCGATCAGAGGATCGCGGCCGAACGCGGCAAGCGCCGCGGTCGCTGCCGGGCCGTCCATCGGCATCGGCGGATGGAGCATCTCGTGCGCGGCAATGCGCACCGTGGTCGCGGTGTCGTAGTCGGCCGCCTGCAGGAAGGTCTGCCCCTGCACCTTGATCCCGTGCGGCTTGGAGAACTGAAGCAGCACGATCTGGATGTCCGGCTCGAAGCGGCGACCGGTCAGCTTCTCCTGCCAGGAGATCACGTCGAAGCCGGCCAATGCGCGCCCCACCTCGGCGATGCGACGGTCCAGGTCCTCGCCGATCCGCTCCTTGCGAAAGGCCGCGAACCCGGCGCGCTGCATCGCGCTGAGGATCGCGTCGATCCGGGGCGCCGCGCGGTCGAACCAGGCCCAGTCCTCTTGGCTCCAATAGCTGCTGGCCTGGTAGCTCGGCAGGAGGGACGTCTCCCGCGACCGGAGCGCGGCCAGCAGCGTGGCGATCGTCGCGTCGTGGCCGTTGGCCGAGAACAGCACCTGCAGGTTGGGACCGAGCAGGCCGAAGCCGTCCTTGGTTGCCTCGTTCCACAACTGCGCCACGTCGCCGCGTACCGCCTCGGGCAGGCGCGGCGCGAAGGCGGCGGCGTCGTCGCCGTAGACATCGAGGTAGAGCCGCGTGCCCGACAACGGCCCGAGGAAGGCGATCGCATCGAAGCCTTCGGACGCCCGCACCCGCCATCGCGTGCGGTGGGGCCGGGTCTGGGCGCCGACGGGCTCGACGGCAGGCAGGGACGCCACCGACGCGATCAGCGGCATGTTGAGGAAGGTTCGTCGTTGCATGCCTGGATGCTAGGCATGCCGCGGCCTCCCTTCTTGAACGGACTTAACCCAGCCAGTGCTTCGGTGTCCGTCCGGTCAGCGCCACGATGGCGCGCGTCAGGTGGGCCTGGTCGGCGAAGCCGGTCTCTGCGGCGAGCAACGCCATCGATCCCTGCCAGTCCGGCAGACGGTGCAGCGCCTGCAGCGTCCGCTGCTCCAGGCGGTAGCGCTTCGGGCTGGTGCCATAGGCGCGATGGAAGCCCCGGCTGAGCGACTGCGGCGCGATGCCCATGGTGTCGGCCCATTCGACGAGCCCGAGATCCGGATCGGCGGCGAGCGCCGCGGCCAGCAGGTCCGGCCAGTCGTCCAGTCGCGCGGCGAGCGGTCGGAACGTCCGTTGCAGCAGTCGCGCGGCCTCTGCGGGGTCGCGCTCGGCGAGCCGGGCGACCGCATCGGCATCGTGGACTTGCCCGAACGCCTCGCGGATGTCGCGCCCGGACACCGGCAGATTCAGCACCCTTGCGCCGATGCCGAAGAACTCGTTCCGATGCGCTTCGTGCTCGCCATGGAACACGGCCTGGCCGGCCTCGACGCGCAGCCGTCCCCGGTCACCCGCCTCGACGTAGCCGCCCGCAAGCACGAGCGCGACATAGCCCTCGCCATGGCGGTGACGCGCCATCTGCTCGAAGGCGTGGTGGACGGAGATCACTGTCGTCATTCGTTCACCCTCTCTCCCGAGGTCGACTCGTACAGGCCGGGAACGTAGCGCTCCATCAACGTCGCCAGCTTCAGCGGCGGTGTGAAGCCGAACGGCGTGTAGAGCCCGTGCGCGTCTGCCGTGGCGAGCGTGAATCGCCGCAGTCCCTACAGATCGGGAGGGGTCATCACCGCATCCATCAGCCGCTTGCTGTGCCCCCCGGACGGCGGCTCGCGGCGCCGGTCGACGACGCCGTGATTTCAACATCATTCCCACGCGCGACGTCGGTGACCGACGCCCCCGCGTCTTCACCGGCGCCTCTCTGGCAAGCCCGGATGGTTCCCCCGCGAATCCTGGGCATGATCGGGCCTCCAACAGAGCGGAGACCTGTCCATGGGAGGAAAGATGAGTCGAGTGTTCGCGCGCACCGGCCTGGGCCGCATGTCCAGCGGCGAGTACCAGGCCAACCTCAACGGCATGAACATGTTCTTCGGCGCCGTGCTGGGCTTCGTGCTCTCCGGCACCGAGAAGCTCAGCGCCTGGCAGTTCGGCGTCCTGCTCACCGCGCTGGCCGGCATCGTCATCACGGTGCTCTACATCTCCTCCAGCAAGCACCGGCTGGCGTACTCGCTGCTGGCGCTCTTCTATGCGGCGACTTTTCCCGAGGTCATGGGCCTGCTGCTGC
Organism: uncultured Burkholderiales bacterium; assembly: GCA_966211105.1. GTDB lineage: Bacteria > Pseudomonadota > Gammaproteobacteria > Burkholderiales > Burkholderiaceae_C > Roseateles. Next base: position 3,928 of record CBIHMU010000012.1, on the reverse strand, counting down.
GCAGCCCGGAACTCGTCCCCGACAAGGTGCGTCCCACCCTGCTCGTCTGGATCGGCATGACGGTCCTGGTGGAGTTCTGGGCGAGGGAGAAGGACGAGGCGGCCGACACGATCGGCAGGCCCGCCACGGACGACCCGGCCAGCGAGCCCCGGCCCCAGCCCTAGACCGCATTCGAAAGGACGCCCCATGGCCAAGTACCTGATCTCCTTCCCCGGCGCCGCGATGGTCGTCCCCGATGGCGACTGGGACGCGGTGGTCCGCGACTCGCATGCCGTGATCGAGGAGGCCAAGGTGGCCGGCGTCTACGTCTTCGGCGGCGGCATCGACGAAAGCGTTCCGCCCGTGCTCGTCTCCGGCGACGGCACCGTCGCCGAAGGCGGCTATCCCTGGGCGCCGACGCTCGACGGCGGATTCTGTGTCCTGGAAGTGGCCACGCGCGACGCGGCCATCGACTGGGCCGCGCGCATCGCCAAGGCCTGCCGCTGCCAGCAGGAGCTGCGCGTGTTCTTCTTCGACCCGGCGTCCTGATGCGAGCTCCGCGCTGCGCCGGTCGGACTCCCGACGCGAGTCCGCCGTCCGCCGCTCAAGCCACCGCCAGATGCACCGCCTCGGCCAGCGCATCCACGCGGAACGGCTTCTTCAGGATGGAGCGCGCGCCCAGCACCTGACCGACCTTGTCCATGTCGGCATACCCGGTCGCCAGGATGATCGGGATCGTGGGCCAGGCGTCCTGCACGCGGCGGATCAGCTCCCCGCCGTTCATGCCCGGCATGACGTAGTCGACGATCAGCAGGCTGGGCTGGCGCTGGTCCAGCGTCTGCAAGGCGTCCGCGCCGTTGGACACCGCCGTCACCTGATGCCCCAGCAGCTCCAGGCTCTGGACGATGGAATGGCGTACCTCGTCGTCGTCCTCCACCACCAGGATCTCCTGCGGCGGCGTGACCAGGCTCGATCGGTCCACCTCGGCGTCCTCCGCCAGCGCCTCGGTGGCCAGCGGGAAACTGAGGTGGACCTGCGTCCCCTGCCCCGGCGCGCTCTCGATGCTCACCTGCCCGCCCGACTGCTTCGCGAAGCCGTACACCTGCGCCAGGCCCAGGCCGGTGCCGCTGCCCATCGCCTTCGTGGTGAAGAAGGGCTCGAAGACGCGCTCGATGATCGACGGCGGGATGCCGGCGCCGTTGTCGGCCGCCGTGAGCCGCAGGCCGGGCATGACCTGACCCTCGCGCTCCCAGTCGATCTCCCGCGTCGAGATCAGGATGCTGCCCCCCTCCTTCATCGCGTCGCGCGCGTTGAGGGCCAGGTTGAGGACGGCCATCTCCAGCTGGTTCGGATCCAGCCGCACGACCGGGCGCGGATGGTCCAGCGACAGGTCGATGCGCACGCGCGATCCGACCGAGGTCAGCAGGAGTTCCTGCATGCCGTTGATCGACGCATGCACGTCGGTGGCCTGCGGCACCAGGGACTGGTTGCGGGCGAAGGACAGCAGCTGCTCGGTCAATCGCGCGCCGCGCTTCACCGTGCGCCGCGCCCCTTCCACGATCCGGCCGGCCGGCGGCGGACAGTCCAGGCGCGCCAGCAGGTCCAGGTTGGTGCCGATGACGTGCAGCAGGTTGTTGAAGTCGTGGGCGATGCCGCCGGTCAGGTGCCCCATCGCCTCCATCTTCTGCACCTGCAGCAGCGCCGCCTGCGCCCGCTCGCGCTCGGCGATCTCGTTCATGAGCCGGTTGTTGGCCGTCGAGAGCTCCCGCGTGCGCCGATCGATGCGGTCCTCGAGCTCCCGGTTGAGGCGCTCCACCGCCTCGTGCGCGACCGCCAGCTCGACGAGCATCGCCCGGTTCGCATACTGCCTCGCGCGGGCGCGCACCGCCGCCTCCACCGCGCTGTGCAGGACGTCGGGGCTCAGCGGCCGCTCCAGCAGGATGACGTTGCCCATCAGGCGCAGCGACGTCGCCGCGCTGGCCGCGCGCCGGCCGGTGCGCTTGCTGGTCAGGACGACGAAGGGGAAGTCCGACCACGGCGGCTGGGCGCCCAGCCACAGGTGCATCGGGCTCCCGGGGGCGATGGCCAGGGCCTCCTCGGTCACCACCGCCGCGGCGGCGCCGTCGCTGAGCGCGGTCAGCAGCTGCTGGGGGGTATGGACGGGATGGGCCGGGGCGAGGCCCGACACCACTTCGGCGATCACTTGCGCGTCCCGGCCGAACGGCGCCAGCACGATCACGCGGGATTCGAAGGCGCTCGTCATTCAGCCTCGCGACGGCGCATCGTCGCCGTCGCTCAGGAGGGCGACCTCCCCCGCGTAGCGCGAGATGCCGGACACCACCCCTTCGAAGTCGGTCAGCGCCACGCCGATCTCCACGCCCCGCTCGCCGAGGCGGAATTCGTGGATGGTGTTGGCGTGCTTGCTGGTGCGGCTCTTCGCCACCGAGACCGCCTTGAGCAGGTTGCCGCGCGCCTCGAAGTAGCGGAACAGCACGACCGCGTCGCTGAGGTAGCTGAGGTCGATGTCGATGCGTCCCTGGCCGAGGATGCCGTGCTGTCCCAGCACCAGGATGGTCGTCACGCCGCGCTGGTTGAGGTAGGTCAGCAGTTCATGCATCTGCAGCATCAGGAACTTGCTGCCGGGCATCGCCTGCAGATAGGCGTTGAGGCTGTCGATGACCACGGTGCGGACGCCGTCCTGCTCGACGGAGCGCCGCACGCGCGCGGCGAATTCCCCGGCGGTGACCTCCGCCGGATCCAGCGCGTTGAGCAGGAACTGCTCGTCGTCGATGTAGCCCTGCAGGTCGTAGCCCAGGGTCTTGGCGCGCGGCAGCAGCGTCCCCAGGCCTTCGTCGAACAGGTAGTACGCGGCCCGTTCGCCGCGCCGCAGCGCCGCGTGGACACAGGCGATGGCGGTGGTGGTCTTGCCGACGCCCGAGGGTCCGACGAACAGCGTGTTGCTGCCTCGGGCCAGTCCGCCGCCCAGCGCCTCGTCGAAGGCGGCGTTGCCGGTGCTGACGTTTTCGGGCACGAAGGTCTTGTGGTGCTCGGCCGCGACCAGGCGCGGGAAGACCTCCAGGCCGCCGGTCTTGAGGGTGAAGTCGTGTTCCCCGCTGCGGAAACCGATGCCCCGCATCTTGGCCACGCGCAGGAAGCGCTTGTCCGCCCCGTACTCGCCCACGACCTGCTGCAGCCACACGACGCCGTGGGCGATGCTGCGCAGCTGCATGTCGCCGGTGGAGGCGCTGAGGTCGTCCAGCATCAGCACCGTGCAGTCGTGCCGGGCGAAGAAGTGCTTGAGCGCCAGCACCTGGCGCCGGTAGCGCAGCGGGTCCTGCGCGAGCAGGCGCATCTCCGACAGGCTGTCGAAGACGACGCGCTTGGGGCGGTTCGCCTCGATGCGCGCCATCACGCCCTGGACCGTCTGGTTCAGCTCCAGCTCGGCGGGGTGGATGATGGTCTGCTCCGCCTCCGGACCGAGCTGCTCCGCGCTGACCAGCTCGAAGACCTCGAGCCCGGCCGCATCGAGGTCCCAGCCGTGCGAGCGGGCGACCTCCTTCAGCTCGTTGCCGGTCTCGGACAGCGTGACGTACAAGCCGGATTCCCCGACGGCCAGGCCGGCCAGCAGGAAGTGGATGCCGAGCGTGGTCTTGCCGGTGCCCGGCTCGCCCTCGAACAGGTAAAGATGACCTCGCGGCAGCCCCCCCTGGAGGATGTCATCGAGGCCGGAGATGCCGGTGGAGCAACGGGTGTTGGGCATGAAAGGGTCGTGGCGAGCGGGGACGGGCAGTCTCGCCATGCGCCTTGGGGGACGGTCCGGAGAGGTCGGATGCCGCGCCGTGGCAATCGACGCTCCCGCCAAGTCCGGTCTCCGCCCTCGACCTGGACAAGGACGGGCCGGAATGGGACGGGCCGGAATGGGACGGGCCGGAATGGGATGGGATGGGAT
>CBIHMU010000011.1:0-88874 GCA_966211105.1 uncultured Burkholderiales bacterium | reverse complement strand
CGAGGCGCTGATGCACGGCAGCGTCGCGCTGTTCGTCGATCAGGTGCGGGCGCAGGGGCAGCCCTTCGCGCTCGGCGCGCACAACGTGGCGCAGGTGACGGGCCTGTGCCGCCGGCTGGACGGCATTCCGCTGGCGCTGCAGCTGGCCGCGGGCCGGCTGGCGATGTTCGGCATCGATCAGCTCTGCGAACGCCTCAGCGACCGCTACCGGCTGCTGACGCGCGGCACGCAGGCGGGGCCGCGCCGCCATCAGTCGCTGCGCGCCTGCATGGAGGCGAGCCTGGCGCTACTGGACGACGTCGAGCAGCTCGTGCTGCGGCGGCTGGAACCGTTCGAGGGCGGCTTCACGCTGGAGATGGCGACGGCCGCGTTGTCGGACCGGCAGCTGGACGCCTGGACCGTGGCGGAGGCGCTCGAGGGACTGGTGGACCATTCGCTGGTCCAGGTCGAGGCCGAGGACCGCCCGCGCTACCGGCTCTTCGACGGCATCCGCGCCTACGGGCTGCTGTTGCTGGAAGAGACCGGCGAGGTCGACATTGCGCGAGGCCAGCATGCGCGCGCGATGAGCCAGCTGTTCGATCGCGCCGAGCGGGCCCTGCAGATGATGCCGGACGCGCGCTGGATCGCGGAGTTCTCGCCCGAACTGGGCAACGTGCGCGCCGCGCTCGACTGGTGCCTGGAGCACGAACCGGTCCGGGGCCTGGGGCTGCTTGCGCATTCGCGCGCGCTGTTCGAGCTGCTGTCGCTGGTGCCCGAGTCGGCGTGGCGGCATGCCGCCTACGAGGCCGAGTTGCCGGCGGAGCTGCCGCCCGCGGTGCTGGCTCGCTATTGCATCGATCACGCCGGTCTGCTGGCGCCGCACGATCCGAAGCGTGCGGCGATCTGGTACCGGCGCGGCGTCACGGTGTCGCGCACGGTGGACGATCCGGCGCTGCGTTATCTGGCGCTGTGCCGGCAGGTCGTCGAGGACCGCGAGCTGAGCCAGGCCGCGATGCGCTACGCGATGGGCGAGCTGGTCGCGCTCGCGGGCCGCTGCGAAGGCGCGCATGCGGCGCGGCTGAAGCTGTGGGGACTCGCGGCGCGGGCGCATGTGTGGCGCGTCGAGGGGCAGGCGGCGGAGGCCGACGAGGCGATGTGCGCATCGCTGCAATTGGCGCAGGAGATCGGTGCGTCGCGATGGGTGCTGGACGACCTGCATCGGCTCATGACCCTGCAGGTCGGGCATGGCGAGCCGCTGCGCTCCGCGGCGCTGGTGCGCCAGTGGGAGGACGCCGCGAGCCGCGCGAGCGGCGTCAACACGGCCAACGGCGAGTTCCTGCAGCGCGTGCTCGGCTGCCTGGCCGCCGTGCTGCTGGCCGAGGGGCGCGTCGAGGAGGCGCGCGAGGTGCTGACGGGCATCGTCTCGCCGAGGTCCTCCCGCGAGCGCCATCCCGACCGCCTTCCCGACCGCCTTCCCGATCGCCTTCCCAATCGCCATCGCGAGCGGCCTCTCGCGCCCCCGCATGAGTACCAGCACGAGTACCAGCACGAGGCCTTCGATCGCCTGCTGCCCGTCTTCGCCTGGCTGGCGTTCGAGGAGGGGCGCGATCAGGACGCGGCGCGCCTGACCGGGTATGCGGGTCAGGCGTATTCGCCGATCCGTGCGGATCCCGTGCCGCCGTGGGGTAGCTTGGTGCAGCGGATGCGCACGCGGCTGGACGGCTTCTCGATGGCGCGGCTGCAGGACGAAGGCCAGCGCTGGGATGAGCCGCGCGCGGTCGTGGCCGCGCTGGCCTGGGCGGCGGGCGTGGCCGCCTCGTTCGGCGATTGAGTTCGCCGCCCGGGCCGATCGAGCGGGCCACTGAGGCGGGCGAAGCGGCTCGCGGCCGCGCGAAGGGTTCGCGCGGGGACCATGCCCGCACCGATCCGGCCGTCACGGGTGGGTCATGCGGACTGTCGAGAGTGGCAGCTGCTCACTGCAGGACCCGCTCCCATGACGATCACCACGCCGCCCGCCGGCTTGCCGCCGCTCACGACGCACACCGGCGCCATTGAGCTCGACCGGCTCGATCGCGCGCCGACATCCAGGACGCCCGCATCGCCCGCATCTCCCGCATCTCCGGCATCTCCGGCATCACCCGCGTCGTCCCGCGACGGTGTCACGCCGCCGCGCAGGATGTCGACCGAGCTCGGCGGCCTGAACGCGCGGCGCCACTCCGATCCGGGGCCGTCACGCGCCGCCGATGCGACGCTCGCGCCGCGGCGATCGCTGGACCAGTTGCGCCGTCCCGCCCGGCCGTCGGGCGATGCCACGCCGCCGCTGGGGGCGTTGACGCACGGCGCGCCGGCGGACCCCCATGCGCCCGCGCATGGTGCCGCCGGTGGACACGGCCATGCGCCGCGCGAAGCCGGCGCGGCCTCGTTCTTCCTGATGCAGAACGTGCGTCACGCGCTGCCGGTGGCCGGCGTGCGCACGGTGGTGCAGGGCGTCATCGCGCCGGAGCTCGCACGGGCGGTGGCCTCGCATCCGGACGCCGCGCTGGCGGCGCAGACGGCGCTGACGGCGTACTCGCTGGGGCGGCGCATCGTCTCGCAGATCCACAGCGAGAGCAGCGCGCAGGTCGCCAACCAGGCCTTCGCGGGCGATGCGGCGCAGCGCGACAACAGCCTGCCGCGCCGCCTCTGGCAAGGCGTGCAGTCGGCCGGCATCGCGGGCGGCGACTTCGCCGCCCTGGCGCTCACGATCGCCGCGCGCAGCAACCCGGCGCTGACCGGCGTGGCGCAGGCGGCGGCGGCGATCCAGGTGGTGGCGCATCTGCAGGCGCAGTTCCGGGAGGCCTTGCGTCCCGCGATCAACACGGTGCACGTCGGCAACGGCGACCGCAACGTCCCGCAACCGCCCGAGGGCCGCAACCTGCGCCCGGCCGACGTCACCTGGGGCATGCGCGGCACCTTCGGCGCCGCGACGGCCGTGATCGACATGGGCACCCAGCTGCTGATGCAGCGCACGCTCGGCGGCCAGCCGGCCTGGCAGGCCGCACGCGGCCTGGCCATCGGCGCGGGCGCCATCGCGGGCGCGGGCAACATGCTCACGTCGTCGGTCGAGGATCACCTGGTCGACACCGCGTCCGCGCGACGCATGCAGCAGACCGATCCGTCGCACGTGCGCCATCTGCATGTCGACCTGCGCAACCCGTTCACCCGCAACGAGCTGGGCCGCCAGGCCGAACGCGCCGACACGCGCGTGTTCAACACGATGGTGCCGGGTCTGATCGCGCTGGGGGTGGTGCAGGCGCTCCAGTCGACGCTGAATCAACCGGGGGTCGGCGCCGACCAGCGCCAGGCCGCGCAGGCCGGCGTGCACGCGCTGGTCGCGGGCCTGGTGGGCGGCACGCTGCTCGCGCTGACCGTCGCGTCGTACCAGCTCAACGACACGGTGCGCAGCCGCAATGCCTCGCAACGCGCCGCGGCGCAGCGCGCGCAGCCCTGAGAATCCGCTCGCTCCCGCCTGCGGGGACGCCTGTTGATCTTGTTGACTGCGAAGGCCGCCGCGGCAGGACCGCAGTCTCCTGTCTCGTCACACGTCGAGCCGATACCCCACGCCGTACACCGTCTGGATGCGCGGCACCGGCGTGCCGTCCAGCGTGCGGGCCCGTGAGCGGGGTCCGCCCGGATTCAGCTTGAGCCGCAGCTTGTACACGTGCTGCTCCAGCGTGCGCTTGCCGATGTCGCTGGAGCGGCCCCAGATCTCGGTCGACAGCGTCTGCATGCTGACCACGCGCCCCAGGTTCTCGAACAGCGTCCAGGCCAGCGCGAACTCGCGCGCCGTCAGGCTGACCTCGCGCGCGCCGGTGGACAGGCTCTGCGTCGACGCATTGAGCGCATAAGGTCCGGCGCGCAGCGAGGTCGCACGCACGCCGTCCATGCGCGCCTGGATGCGCGCGCGCAGCCGGTGGATCAGCGGGCCGGCGCCGTCGGAGATGACCGCGTAGTCGTCCGCGCCACGTTGCAATGCCCGCGAGATGCCCACCGAGTCGCCCAGTCCGAGGACGACGATGGGCACGCTGCGACCGGCATGCAGGCGCAAGGCGGCCAGCCAGCCGTCGATGTGGGCATCGTGGTCCTCCAGCAGCACCGCGTCGGCGCCCGGCGTGCGCAAGGCCGCGATCAACGCGCTCAGGTGGGTGTGGGGGGTGGGCTCGTAGCCGGCATCACGCAGCGCAGCGGCCGCGAAGTGTTCCAGCGAGCGGGAAGGGCAGAGGGTGGCGACTTTCACGTGGACCTTGAAAACCGGGGGGACGTGCAGACTGTCGCCAACGCCAGCGTTTCATGTCCTTTACGGAACATTCATTTTCATTTATGCCCCCTCGTTCAGGGGGTGAAAGCGGTTTCAGGCATGCCAACCAAGGTCGTGATCCGACGCACGTAATCCTCGGTTTCCGGAAAGGGCGGCACGCGCTGGCCGAAGCGCTCCACCGCGCCTTCGCCGGCGTTGTACGCGGCCAGGATCAGGTCCATGCGGCCGTCGTAGCGGTCGTGCAGCGCGCGCAGATGACGCACGCCGATGTCCACGTTCACGCGCGGGTCCAGCAGGTCCGCGCGCGAATACACGCCGTACCGCGCGGCGGTCGCGGGCATCAGCTGCATCAAACCCATCGCGCCCTTGGGCGAGCGGGCGTCGGCGCGGTAGCGCGACTCCACGAAGATCAGCGCCGAGACCAGGGCCGGATCGAGCCGGTGGCGACTGCTGGCGGCGCGGACCATCGAGGCCATCTCCGCGGGCATGGGCCGCGCCGCGTCGCGCAGGAAGGCGCTGAGGTCGGGCGCGGCGCCGCCCAGGCTGGCCGGCCCCTGGATCAGACGGGCGGCGAAACCCACCCACGGCGGGCTGTCGTCCGGACTGCCGGGGCGCAGCGGCGCGACGGCGACCCGCACCAGCGTGCAATCGTCGGCGAGGCCGGGATGGCGTTCGCGCGGATCCTCGATCAGCAGCCGCGTGCTGCCGTCGATCAAGGTGCAGCGGAAGCGGGTCACCTGGTCGGCCGGGCGCTCGTTCGCGGCGCTGAAGCTGGCGGCGCTGGCCACGCTGGTGGCGCCGATCGACTGCGCCATCGCGCCCGTCGCGCCGGCGGCGTGGACGACGAGCGTCGTGGCGGCGAGCGTGCGGCGGAAGGAAACGAACGAACGGTCGTTCATGGAGCGCTCCATCGATGACTGCGAAGGGCGCGATGCTGGGTCGTGCGTCGAAGGGGGGCGCCTCGCGACGCGAAGCGCGACACGGCGGACCGAACCGCGGCCTGACGTGGTCCTCGATGGCAAGACCGATCAAGTGATCAGCTGGTGGGGGACGGCAGGGCGCAGGGTTTTGGCGCTTGACGCCAAGGCCCTGCGCCCTGGCGGCCAATGCCCGAGTCTCCGCAGGCGGCGTTCGCCGAAGCCCCTTCGCATCCGCCGCAGCCGCTTCGCATGGTTTCGTTGATGCCGGTCGTCCGGTCCCTATGTTCCGCTCCATCTCATCCACGGAGCCCCGCCATGACCACGCCGATCGCCGCCACTGCCCCGTCCACCCCGGCTGCTCCCGCGGGTCCTACCGACCTGCAGCAGATGGAATCGATGATGGCGCAGCGAATGATGATGAGCATGCAGCAGGGTCAGCAGGCGATGAGCAAGTCCATGACCAAGGTGTCGGACCAGATCAAGGCGTCCATGCAGGACGACGAGTAAGCCGAAGCCGCCTCCCGCACCGTGACCCTCATGACCCGACGTCCTCGTTCTCCTGGCCGCGCGTTGCGCGTCGGTCGTCTGCCGGTTGCGCTGATGCTCTGCGCGGCGGCGCCGCTCAGCTGGTCGGCGCGTGTCGGCGAGTCGCCATCATCGACGACCCCGACGACCTCGACGACGTCGACATCGGGCGCCGGTCCGGCCGCAGGGTCCGGTGCGAGTCCGATTGCGGTGCCGCTGGCGGTCCCGCTGGCGGCGCCACCCGCCAAGACCTTGACCCAGGCCCAGACGAGTTCGCCGCCCGCGCCCTCGACGGCACCGGCCGCCGCCTCGTCCGCGAAGTCCGTCCGCTCGGATCGCCTCGCGACGAAGAACGTCTCGCGCCAATGGCGCAGTCCGCGCTTCGTCTACAAGGCCGAAGGCAAGCGGGTGAACGAGGTGCTGCTCGACTTCGCCGCGAGCCAGGGCCTGCCCGCCGTGCTCGCCGAGGGCATCGAGGGCACGGTGCAGGCCACCTTCGACACCACGCCCGACAAGTTCCTCGACTCGATGAACCGGGCCTACGGCGTCATCTGGTACCACGACGGCACCGCGCTGTACTTCTACCCGGCGGGCGCCGTGCAGAGCCGGCTCTTCCGGCTCAAGGGCTTCCGCCGCGAGCAGGTCACGGACCTGCTGGATTCGCTGCAGCTCGGCGACGCCCGTTTCCCGCTGCGGTTCAACACGGCCGAAAGCACGCTGCTGGTCTACGGCCCGCCGCGCCACGTCGAGCTGATCGCCGCGGCGATCGAGTCGCTCGACGTCGGCGCGATGGAGCGCAACCGCAAGGCGGTGCGCGTGGTGCCGCTGCGCTTCGCCTCCGCCGGCGACCGCACGTTCGGCCAGACGCGCATCCGCGGCGTCGCCTCCGTGCTCAGCTCGCTCTACAGCGGCAGCCTCAGCGGCGCGCAAGGCGAGGAGGACACGCCGTCGATGGCCGAGGTCCATCCCGGCAAGCTGACGGCGCTGCAGGGCGTCATGGGCCGCGACACGCGGCTGGCCGACATCATGGCGCGCAAGCCCAACCAGGTCACCGCGGGGCAGTCCGCCAAGTCGGGCGCCGGCGCGGCCTCGCAAGGCAGCGCCCGCGGCCTGCAGAGCCCGGTGGACGACGACGCGCCGCCGATCTTCCAGGCCGACGAGGGCACCAACACCGTCATCATCCACGGCCGTCCGCAGCGCATGGACGAGTACGTCGAGCTGATCCGCCGCCTGGACGTGCAGCCGGTGCTGGTGGAGCTCGAAGCCACCATCATCGACGTCAGCAGCGACAGCATCGATTCCCTGGGCATCGACTGGAGCGTGCGCGGCAGCAAGGGCAGTTTCGGCGTCACGCAGCCGCCGGGCAGCAACAGCGCCGGCACCTTCACGCTGAGCACGCTGTGGTCCAACGCCGGCCGCGAGCTGATGGCGCGCATCGACGCGCTCAGCGCGCGCGGCAAGGCCCGCGTCATCGCCAAGCCCAAGGTGCTGGGCGTGGCCAACCGGCCCGCCGTCATGCGCGAGAAGCGCGTCGTCACCGTCAAGGTCGCCGGCAACCTCGAGGCCAACCTCTTCCAGGTCGAGGCCGGCACGCTGCTGCAGGTCACGCCGCAGATCACCTCGGTGCCCGACAACGGCGGCGTGTCGCGCCGCATCAAGCTCTCGCTCTACATCGAGGACGGCAGCTTCGAGGACCAGCGCGTCGACAGCGTGCCCATCGTCAAGCGCACCGAGATCATGACCGAGGCCCACGTGGGCGAGGGCGAGAGCCTGCTCATCGGCGGCATCACCACGACCAGCCAGTCCACGCAGCGCGACGAGGTGCCGGTGCTCGGCCGCGTGCCGCTGCTCGGCGGCCTGTTCCGTCACACCAACCAGAGCGCCGGCCAGACCGAGCGGCTGTTCCTGATCTCGCCGCGCATCATCCGCGAGCCGACCTTCCCGGCCGGCCCCTACGGCGCCGCGACCGCGGGCGCGATGGGCTTGACGGCGGACGGGCGTGCGCCGCAAGCCCCGTCGCCATCGGGCCTGCCGCAGCCCGCGCCGCAGACAGCCCCAATGCCGTCCATCCCGCCGGCGATCCCGCCGGCCACCGAGCCGCGCGCGCCGTCCTCGACGCCTGAATCCTTCCTGCAGGGCGGCGGCGGCTGAGCCGCGACGTCGTCCCCAGGCCACCACGCAGCGACAGAGAAGTTCGGGATTCGCAAACCATGAAGCAGCTTCGCATCCTCACGGGCTTGCATGCCGGCGTCCAGCTACGGTTGACCCGTCGGCAGTACCGCATCGCCAGCGATGAGGACGCCGATCTCCAGATCAGCGACTGGGCCCACGCCCCGCTGCTCCTGACGTTCGAGGAAGAAGGCTCCGACGTGTCTCCCGCGCTCCACCTCATCGCCGACGACGGAACACCCGCCAGGACGACGGCGGGAGCGCTGGGCCTGCTGGAGGACTTCCTGCCGCGGCGCTTCGGCGACATCGTGCTGTGCGCCGGCCCCGATGCCGCCGCCTGGCCCAGCGACATGGCGCTGATGGACGCGCTGATGCGCCCCGTCGCGAAGATCAAGGCGACCGCCGCCGCCGCGGCATCCGCCGGCGCGCAGGTGGCGCCGCGCGCGAAGGCGGCGATCGGCCTGAAGCTGAGCGCGCTGGTGGCCGCCGCGGCGCTGATCGCGGGACTGGCGTCGGTGCTCAGCACGCAGACCGCCGCCTCCACCACGCCGCCGGCCAGCCCGATGGAACAGGTGACGCAGGCGCTCCGCCAGGCCGGCGTCGAAGGACTGACGGTGCGGCGCGTCGATCGCCGGCTGGTCGTCGAGGGCCTGCTGCCCGGCAGCGCCGAGATGGCCCGCGCCCGCGCCGCGCTGCAGCCCTTCGGCGAGGGTCAGCTGCTGCACCGGTATGCCTCCGCCAGCGACATCGTGCGCCAGATCGGCGACGCGCTGAACCGGCCCGGCGTGCGCGTCGTCCACCGCGGGCAGGGCGTCTTCGCCGTCGAAGGCCAGGCGGCCGATCCCGCGGACCTGCAGGACGAGGTCCGCCGCATCGCCGGCGACATCGGCCCGCTGGTGCGTCGCATCGACGTCGCCGTCGAGCAGACGCTGCCCACGGCGCGCGTGCGCGTCGGTTCGATGCTGGCCGGCGACGACGGCCTGCAGTACGTGCAGACGGCCGACGGCACGAAGCACCTTTCGCTCCGGACTCCCGTGGACGACGGCACCGCCGCCGCCGGGGATCCGTCTTCCTCATCCCCCACCGGAGAACCGTGATGGACAACCCCCTGGAACAGACCGTGTTCGCGGATCTCGCGCACATCGAGAAGACCCTGACCGACGACCTCAGCGGTGAGCGCACCCGCGCGATGCTGAGCTACTTCGACCAGGTCGCGCAGAGCACCGAGGCCCACCTGCAGACGCCGCTGGCCGATGCCGAGCGCCAGCTGAGCTCGCAGCTCATCGAAGGCTTCCGCGCCTCGCAGCGCATCGTGCGGCACGTGTGGGAGACGATCCACACCGCCTCGCTGCCCGCCTGAGTGCACAAGGAGCGCCCCATGTCCGCGTTGCCCATTGATGCCTCGACCCTGGACGCCGCCGGCGCTGCCGGCGCGTCCGCCAGCTACCCGCTGGTCTACCGCAACCTCATGGCGGTGGGGCTGCTGGGCGCCGTGTACCGCGCCCGCGACGACGCCGCCACGGTCAGCGCCGCGGTGGAGCTGACGATGGCCGACCCGTCGCCGTTCCGCATCTGCCGCGCCATCGCGCACAGCATCGGCGGCGACGCCGAGTACGCGTCGGCCACGCTGGTGCAGCACGTCGAGGACCATCCGCAGGACGAGGGCGCGAAGGTCGCGCTGGCCACGGCCTTCCTGCTGGCGCGCGACGCCCGCTGGAAGGGCGTGCTGGACGAGGTGCTGGCCACCAGCGCCGACCAGAACGTGCGCCAGGCCGCGAACGGCGTGCTCGAGTACGCCGCGACCCTGCAGTGACGATAGCCGACCCTTGATCGCCGATTGACGTCGGCCGGCCCGCCTGACGCGGGCCTGCCGATCCCCCCGATCCGATGGGACGACGGACTCGTCCCACGGTCATCCGGTGCCTCGCGCACCTTCATTCCGGAAGTGATCTTCCGACCATCAGGAGAGAGCCATGAGTGTCAACAATGCCAGCGCACAAGGTGCAGGTGCTTCCGCCGACATGCAGCAGATGATGGGCGAAATGCGCTCGCAGAACGCCGAACAGATGCGCAACAACCTGGAGATGGGCCGCATGAGCCAGCAGGCTTCCATGTCGGAAGCGCTGGGCAAGAAGTTCAAGGCTTCCGGCGACAGCGTCAAAGGCCTGGTCTGACGCCGCGGTGGCCGCGCCGGCCCGTCCCGGGTCCGGCGCGGCCGCTCCGTGCCCCGCAAGGAGAACCCCATGTCCCTGTCCCTCCCGGGAGCGCCGATGGCTCAGGCCCAGTCGGCCGAGGCCTCCGCGTCGTCGCAGATGTTCATGGACGAACTCAAGGCTCAGAGCAAGCAGACCGTCGCCAACAACCTGGCGATGGGCCGCATGAGCCAGCAGGCCGCCATGTCGGAAGCGCTGGGCAAGAAGTTCAAGGCCGGCGGCGACAGCGTCAAGGGACTGGTGTGACCCGCGCTGCGCGCACGACGCGTCACCGCATCCAACCTCTGTCGGAGCGAATCACATGAGCATCCAACTTCTCCAACAATCGCCGCTGAGCATGCTGCAGGGGGCGCAGAGTCCCCTGGCCGGCATCCAGCAGGCGTTGCAAGGACTTCAACAGGGTCTGCAAGGCCTGACCCAGCTGCTGCGGCCGCTGGAACAGCTGATGCAGAACCCGATCCAGGCCGCGATGAGCGGCGCCGGCCAGGCCATCGGCCAGGCCATCGGCCAGATGGGCCAGCTGGCGAATTCGCCGCTGGGCGGACTGGGCCAGGCGCTGGGCGGCATCGGCCAGAGCCTCGGCGGCATCGGCCAGGCGCTGGGCGGCCTGACGCAAGGGCTGAACGCCTTGGGCGGCCAGGGCGGCGGTGCGGCCAATCCGTTCGGCGCGGCCATGGGCGCGCTGGGCGGCCTGACGCAGGGCCTCAACGGCCTGAACCAGGCGCTGGGCGGCCTGGGTCAGGCGGCGGGCGGTCTCGGTCAAGCCGCGGGCGGCCTCGGCCAATCCGGTCTGGGCGGCGCCAACCAGCTGCTGGGCGGCCTGAGCCAGGCCATCGGCGGACTGAGCAGCGCCCTGGGCGCGGCGGGTGCGCTGGCCGGCGGCGTCGGCGGCGCCTCGCCGCTGGGCGGATCGATCAGCCCGCAGGGCGAGACCGGTCCGATGGACGGCAACCGCGCCGAACGCGCGCTGTTCAAGGCCATGACCGACTCCGGCATGAAGAAGATCAGCGGCAAGGAAATGGACGAAGCCGCCGCGGGCAAGTGCCCCGAAGGCATGCGCCCGCAAGACTTCACGGCCGAGTTCCAGAACGCCATGAAGTTCCTGCGCAGCGACGCCGGCGAGAAGAAGATGGGTCAGCTGGACACGGCGGACCGCGACAACGCGCTCGGCAAGATGGGTCTCGCCCTGAAGAACAAGGGCGGCGACGACACGATCGGCATCGGCGACCTGACCGCTTCCATCCAGAAGCAAGGTCTGAACGCCGACCAGCACGCGACGATCTCGACGCTGAAGGACAACTTCAAGGCGCTGTCCAAGGACGGCAAGACCTTCGACCTGGACACGTTGAAGGACGTCGCCCAGGGCAAGCAGATGCCCAACGGCATCCTGCCGTCGTTCGATCTGCAGCAGGCCGCCCAGAAGTTCGTGCAGGACTCCGCCCTCAACAAGGGCACGGACGTCGCGCTGCAGACCTCCCAAGGCAAGTTCGACCAGCAGGGCGACAACAAGTACAGCATGGCTGACTTGGAAAAGACCCTGAAGCGCGGCTGACCCACGGCCGCCGAGGCCCCGCTTGGGGCGCGGCGCGTCGTTGCAGATCCTCGCCATAGCCCCGCTATGGCTCCGGTCTGCGCCTGGCGCCGCATCCCCAATCGGGGCCTCGTCGACCATGGGTCACTGAGCAGTTTTTTTTGACACCGAACCCAATGCTTTCCTGAGACCGGCCGTGCGCCGCACAGCCATGGAGCAGACATGATCGATTCCTCGTTGCAACGCAAAGATTTCGTCTCCGGCCTGGTCGGCCTGGTGAGCCTGGCGGTGGACCGCGAGCTGCTGGACGACGCCGAGACCCTGCTGGGCGCCGTGCGCCTGCTGCGTCCCAAGGTCTCGCAGCTGGACTTCTTCGAAGCCTGGATCGCGATGAAACGCGGTCACTGGGCCGACGCGATGCGCACGCTGCGCAACCTCGACGCCACCGCGCCGGAATGGTCGACGGCCAAGGCCTTCCTCGCCTACTGCCAGTTCGCCACGGGCGACGCGGGATGGCGCGCGACCGCCGAGGACGTGCTGCACACCTCCACCAACGCCGAGGCGCTGGACATGGTGCGCTCGCTGCTGCATCCCGACGAGGCCGTCGCGGAGTCCGCCGGCGATGACGCGGCCTCAGGCGCCGCCACGCCGCCCGGGCTGACGATCGACCTCTCGCAGATGGCCTACATGCGGGCCTGAGCCCCGGGCACACGACAGGAGCCGCCATGACCGATCCCATCCAAGCCATTTCCGCTCACGAGATGATCCGGCAGGCCGCGTCGCCGACGCCGGACCTGCAGGTGCAGGCGCAGAAGTTCGAGCAGCTGATGGCGCGCGAGCCGCATGCTGATCCATCGGCCGCGCAGGCGAACGCGGTCGGCCATACGGATTCCACGATGTCCAAGACGCTGCACACGCTGGACGATGCGTCGCGCCAGGTCACGGCGGACATGCAGCGCTACGTCGCCGACGCGCCCAACATGAACCTGCAGGAGCTGACCGCGCGCTCGATGGAGCTGAACCTGCAGGTCGCCACGCAGGGCCTGCAGTTCTCGGCCTGCACCTCGGTCGCGCAGAGCAGCAAGAACGGCCTGCAGACGCTGATGAAGAACCAGTGACATGAGCGCCCATCCTCTTGCGGATCCCCGTCGCGGCGCGGGCCGTGCGGCCGGCGCTCCCGGTGCACACGGCGCACCCAGCGGCGGCGACCGTGCCAGGGCGTCCTGGCACCTGGTCTACATGCTGGCGCTGGTGCTGCTGATCACGCTGCTGGCCGGCTGCAAGACCGATCTCTACACCAAGCGCACCGAGGCGGAGGCCAACGACATGGTCGCCGCGCTGCTGCAGCGCGGCGTGGAGGCGGAGAAGAAGAGCGGCGACGGCGGCAAGACCTGGAACGTCGCCGTCGACGAGCAGGAGGTGGTGAACGCGCTGGACATCCTGCGCGCCAACGGCCTGCCGTCGGACAAGTACGTGTCGCTGGGCGACATGTTCAAGAAGGAGGGGCTGATCTCCACGCCGACGGAGGAGCGGGTGCGCTTCATCCACGGCGTGTCGCAGGAGCTTTCCAGCACCCTGTCCAAGATCGACGGCGTGATCGTGGCCAAGGTCCACATCGTGCTGCCCAACAACGACCCGATGGCCACGACGGTGAAGCCGTCGAGCGCGTCGGTGTTCGTCAAGTACCGGCCGGAGATCGACGTGCCGCAGCTCGCGCCCTCGATCAAGAGCATGGTCGCGCGCAGCGTCGAGGGCCTGACCTACGAGAACGTGACGGTGACGCTGGTGCCGGGCGCGATGCTGCCGACCTCGCCGCGCCATGCGGTCGCCGACGCCACCTGGGCGTGGGTGGCCGGCGGGCTGCTGGCCGTGCTGCTGCTGGCGGGCGGCACGATCGGCGTGATCGCCTGGAAGAAGCCGGGCCTGCTGCCGCCGGCGCTGGGCCGGCGACTGGCGCCGCGGGGCGGCGCTGCCGCGGCGGTCGCTGCGGTGCCCGCGGCCGAAACCGGCGGCGCATGACGATGGACGCGCCCGAGCAGCTCGCGGCCTGGGCGATCAGCTTCGACGGCAAGCTGCGCGGCCTGGTCGACGATCTGGACGCGAGCTGGCAGGACGAGGTGCTCGGCCCGTGGTCCTTCCTGGAGGCCCTGCCGCCGGAGAGCGCCGCGGCCTTGTGGCCGCGCCTGTGGCGCGACCGCATGGCGCCGGTCGGCGGGCTGCCGGCCCTGGGCCGCTTCGCCGATCCGCTGCCACGGCTCGGTCTGCTGCCGCGCGGCGAGCTGCTGCAGCGTCTGTGCACGCTGGCGCTGGCGCGCCGGCCGGGCGTGCTGCGCTGCTGCATCGACCGCACCGTGCGCGCGCCGCTGCAACGCGCGCTCGGCGAGGACTTCGCGCCGCTGGTGGCGATGAGCGCCCACGGCCGTCCGGTCGACGCGGCGCAGGCCGCATGGACACCGGTGCAATGGGCCTGCGTCGGTTTTGCGGACTGGTCCGCGGCCTTGTCGGCCGACGACGGTCCGGTGCGGCAACTGGTGCGCTGGTCGTTGCCGCGCGCGGCCGTGGACGAGGTGCTGTGCGTCGCGCCCGTCGCGGCGGAACGCAACGTGGCCGTGGCGATCGCGGCGCTCGCGCAAGCCGAGGTGACCTGGCCATGCTGATCTGGTGGAAGACATCGACGCCCGCGGACGGCGGGGCCGCAGCCGCCGGCGCGCAGCACGGCATCCTCCGCGCGGCCGAGGTGACGCTGCTGCGGCAGGACCACGAGGTCCGCCAGGCGGCGAGCGCGCGTGCCGAGGCGCTGCTCGCGCAGGCGCAGGAAGAAGCGGCGCGCCTCGTGGCCGATGCGCAGGCGCGCGCCGAGGCGATGCTGCAGGACGCGCAGGCCCGGATCGATGCCGCCTGCGAGGCCGGCCGCGCCGAAGGCGAACGTCAGGCGGCGATCGCCTGGCATGAGCGCCAGGCTGGCCGCGCAGTCCACCAGGCGGACGCCGTGCGCGGCCTGCATGAACGCATGGCCGAGGTCGTGACCAGCGCCGTCGAGCGCATCGTGCAGACCGAAGGCCGCGCCGCGCTGTACCAGCGCGCGCTGCGCAGCGTGCAGGCGCTGTCGCGCTCCGCGACGGCCTTGACGCTGAAGGTCAGTCATGCCGACTTCGACGCCGCGCGCGACGGCATCGCCGCCGTGCCGGAACTTCAAGCGGCCGGGTTGTCCGTCGAGGTCGTCGTCGATCCGGCGCTGCCGGCGGGCAGCTGCCTCTTCGAATCGGACATGGGCGTGGTCGACGCCAGCCTGACGACGCAGCTCGACGCGTTGCGCGCGGCGATGTCGCGCGCCGTCAAGCGCGCGGTCGCCGAGAGTTGATCCTTGTTGCCTCCTGAGTTCATGCCCACGACCTGGCCTCTGCGATGAACGCTCCCGACCGCCTCGCACCGATCAACCTGGACGAACTCGGCCGCTGGATGGAGCTCGAGCTCGCCGGCGCCGAGACGCTGAACCGCACCGGCAAGGTCGTCGAGGTCATCGGCACGCTGGTGCGCGCGAGCGGCCTGTCGGCCAAGCTCGGCGAGATGTGCCACCTGCTGGACGCCAACGGCGGCCTGCTGCAGGTGGCGGAGGTGATCGGCTTCTCCAACGGCCAGACCATCCTGTCGCCGTTCGGCTCCATCCTGGGCGTGGCGGCGGGCCAGACGCAGGTCGTGGGGTTGGGCGAGATCCAGAGCATCGCCGTCGGCGACGAGCTGCTGGGGCGCGTGGTGGACAGCCTGGGGCAGCCGGTGGACGGCGGGCCGGCGATCGTCTGCGCGGAGCGGCGGCCGGTCTTCGCGATGCCGCCCAGCCCGATGGACCGCGAAATGATCGAGCACCCGCTGCCGACCGGCGTGAAGATCATCGACGGGATGATCACGCTGGGCGAGGGCCAGCGCATGGGCATCTTCGCGCCGGCGGGCGTCGGCAAGAGCACCCTGATGGGCATGCTGGCGCGCGGCACGCAGTGCGACATCAGCGTCATCGCGCTGATCGGCGAACGCGGCCGCGAGGTGCGCGAGTTCATCGAGATCATCATGGGCAAGGAAGGCATGGCGCGCTCGGTGGTGGTGTGCGCGACCTCGGACCGCTCCTCGATCGAGCGCGCCAAGGCGGCGCACGTCGCCACGGCCATCGCCGAGTACTTCCGCGACCGCGGGCTGCGGGTGCTGCTGATGATGGACTCGCTGACCCGCTTCGCCCGCGCGCAGCGCGAGATCGGCCTGGCGGCGGGCGAGTCGCCGGCGCGGCGCGGTTATCCGCCGTCGGTGTTCGCGGAGATCCCGCGTCTGCTGGAACGCACGGGCATGGGCGCCAAGGGCTCGATCACCGCGCTCTACACGGTGCTGGCCGAGGACGACAGCGGCAGCGACCCGATCGCGGAGGAGGTGCGCGGCATCCTGGACGGCCACCTGATCCTGTCGCGCAAGATCGCGGCGCGCAATCAGTACCCGGCGATCGACGTGCTGGGCAGCCTGAGCCGGGTCATGTCGCAGATCGTGCCCAAGGACCACCAGGCCGCCAACGGCGGGCTGCGCAAGCTGATGGCCAAGTACGACGAGATGGAGCTGCTGATCCAGATGGGCGAGTACAAGCCCGGCAACGACGCCTTCGCCGACGAGGCGGTGCGCAAGCACGGCGCGATCCGCGAGTTCCTCAACCAGGCGACCTCGGACCTGCGGCCCATCGAGCAGACGGTGGCCGAGCTGCAGGCGCTGGTGAACGGATGATCGACGCGACCATCGATCCGCGTGCCCTGGTGCCCGCTAAACGCCCGGTCCGGACGCCCGCATGAAAGACCTGCGCTCGCTGAAGCTGCTGTTGTGGGCCAAGCGGCGTCGGCTCGAGCCGATGGAGCAGCAGGTCAAGGCCGAGAGCGCGCAACGCGACGCGGCCGTGGGCGCGCATCAGGCCGCGATGGCGCGGCATGAGGGCTGCGTCGCGGACGAGGAGGCCTGCGCGGCCAAGATCGAGGCGCTCGCGACCTCCGAGTCCTTCAATCCTCAGGACGCGGTCACGCTGACCTACGTCCGCGAGGGCTTGCAGGACCTGGTCCGCCAGGCGGAGGAGGGCGTGCGGACGGCCGCGGCGCAGGTGGCGCAGGCCGAGGCGCGTGTGCTGGCCGCGAAGCAGGCCCTGCAGCGCGCGGAGCAGCAGATCGAGCAGCTCGAGGAACGGCGCCGCAAGCGGCTGGTCGAGATCGACCAGGAGGCGGAGGACACCCAGGACGAAGAGAGCGAGGAGGCCGCGGTCGCGCGCCGCGTCGCACAGCGGCGCGCGACCGAAGCGGCGGCACGAGCGAAAAGCGCGCAGGCGGCGGAGGCCGGCGCATGAACGAGATGTTCAACACCTTCGCCGGCGTGATCGGCTTCGGCTCCACGCTGCAGGACGGGGTGATGCTGCTGGCGGTGTGCCTGCTGCGCGTCTACGCGGTGTTCCTCGTGCTGCCGGCGACGACCGACCAGGTGCTGCAGGGGCCGATCCGCAACGGCGTGTGCCTCTGCCTGGCGTTGTTCATCGCGTGGGGCCAGCCGGCGGGGCTGGTGCACGGCATGGACATGGTCCAGCTGGTGGCCACGATCGCGAAGGAGGCGCTGATCGGCGTCGTGCTCGGCTTCGCGGCGTCGACGGTGTTCTGGGTGGCGGAGGGTGTCGGCGTGCTGATCGACAACCAGGCCGGCTACAACAACGTGCAGCAGACCAACCCGCTCAGCGGCGAGCAGAGCACGCCGATCGGCAACCTGCTGTCGCAGCTGGCGATCAGCGGCTTCTACCTGTTGGGCGGCATGCTGATGCTCACGGGCATCCTGTTCGACTCCTTCCACTGGTGGCCGATCGGCAGCCTGTCGCCGGCGTGGTCGACCATCCTGGAAGACTTCGTGCGCGTGCAGACGGGGCACTACCTGGAACTGATGATCAAGATCGCCGCGCCGGCGCTGCTGGTGCTGATGCTGATCGACCTGGGCTTCGGCATCCTGTCGAAGACGGCCGAGAAGCTGGAGCCCAACAACCTCGCGCAGCCAGTGAAGGGCGCGGTGGCGATCGCGCTGCTGTCGCTGCTGGTGGCGGTCTTCTTCGACCAGGTGAAGCCGGCGCTGTCGATGCAGAGCCTGTCGGCGGAGATGGCGAAATGGGCGAGGGCGGCGGAGGTGGCGAAGGCCGGGCCGGCGGCAGCCTCGGGACCGGCAGCCTCGGCGCCCGCGATCGCGGCGTCCGCGCCGTCGGGATCGATGTCGGAATCGATGTCGGGATCGGCCTCGGAACGCGGGTTGGCGTTCCCGCCTTGATCAAGCGCCCCTGATCCTGGCTTCACGGCCTGGAAACGCCGCAGGCGCCCGCTTAGGCTTCCTGCCGCGACCGCGATGCGGCCGACGATCAGTCTCACAGGGAGTCGTCATGAACGCACTGTCATCGTTCCTTTCCCGTTGTCGCCTGCTGTGTGCGCTGGCGCTCGCAGCGGTGCTGTCGATGGGCGCGTCGCCCGGCTTCGCCGAGGAGCTGCGCTACCACTACGTCGGCAACGCCTTCGAGATGCGCGTCGAGAACATCCGCGTGAATCCTGGCGATCCCAACCAGTACCGCTACTTCGAGGTCTCGCTGGACGCGGACATCTACATGCCGACGACCCGGCTGCTGCAGGCCGGCGACACCCTGGAGGACGTCTCGCGGTTCTCCATGACCTTGAACGTGAACGACAACGGCTTCCGCTACAGCGAGACGATCTTCTACCCGCACGTGCCCTACTGTTTCCAGTGCGGCGTTCACAGCGAGACGGAGGCTGCGCTGTCCATCGGGGCGATCGGCATGTTCGCGCTGCCGACCGATTGGGACTTCTCCATCTCGCGGCGCTTCATCCTGCCGACCGGCCGCCATGACTTCCTGGAGCTCGCGAGCAGCGACTCGCTGGATCGCCTGTACGGCTTCTACGAGACCTTCACCGGCTCCAGCGGCCAACTGGCCGGTGCGCGCGGCGTGTGGTCGCTGTCGGTCGTGCCGGAGCCGGCGACCTGCGCGCTGATGCTGGCGGGCGTGGGCCTGCTGGGCTGGGCGGCGAGGCGCAGGCGGGATGTCGATGGTCCGCGCGCGGCGCTCCGCTGAAGACGCGGGATCGCCGTGACGTCGAGGGGCTGAGCCAGGCGACCAGCCTCCCGGACGGCGTCGCATCGCCCGTCAGCCCCGGGATTCAAGCAAGGACTTCGCGACCTCTGGCGCGCTCTGCAGCGCGCGCTCGATCGACAGGCGGCCCTCCGGCCCCTTGACGCCCTCGGCACGGAGGAAACGGACGTCGCGGATGCCGATGAATCCGAGCACGGCGCGGAGATAGTCCTCCTGGAAATCCAGGAGAGTGGCCAGTGCCGGCCCGTAGACACCGCCTCGTGAGGAGGCGATCACGGCGCGTATGCCCGTGGCCTTGCCGATGGCGCCGGTCGGCGCGTATTGGAAGGTGCGTCCCGGCTGCACGATCCGGTCGATCCAGGCCTTGAGCTGGCTCGGCACCGAGAAGTTGTACATCGGCGCGCCGATCACGAGCACGTCGCTGTCCAGCAGTTCGGTGACCAGGGCTTCTGAGCGCGCGCGCTCCGCCGCCGTGGCCGCGTCGGACGGCGGATCCCCGACGTCCCGGAAGCCGGCGGCAATGGCGGGATCGAGATGCGCGATGGGCGAGGCGACCAGGTCCCGGTGAACGACGGCGGTCTGAGGCACCGCCTCCGACAACGCCTGGACGAGCGCCGCCGTCAACTGGCGAGAGACCGATTTCTCGCCGTGGATGCTGGCATCGAGGTGAAGGATCTGCATGGACAAGGGAACTGGAGTGGCAAGGTGGCCGAGCGTAATGACCCGCGCCGGCCGGCGCGAGATCGCCCAGCAGGACTGACCGTCCTGCCAGCAGGACAATGGCTCAGGGCATGCTCGTCATGACTGCCGGCAGCGTCCGCCGCCCGGACGTCGTCAAGGGCTCGCCAGGCTCATCCGCAAGAGGGAAGGCAAGCATGGACGGTGTAGACGATCTCCTGTTGTTCGCGGCTGTCGTGAGCGAAGGCAGCTTCTCCGCGGCGGGCCGCAAGCTGGGCATTCCGAAATCGAGGGTCAGCCGACGCATTGCCGAGCTGGAGAGCCGGCTGGGCGTCCGCCTCCTGCAGCGCTCGACGCGAGCGATCCAGGTGACGGAGCTCGGCATGACCTTCCATCAGCACTGCGAACGGGTGGCGGAGGCGACGCGCTCCGCGTTCGACGTCGTCGAACAGGCGCGCCTCAAGCCGTCCGGACGACTGCGCGTGAGCTGTCCGGTCGGCATGGCCTACCGCTTCCTTGCGCCTCATCTGCCGGCCTTCCTGCTCGCACATCCCGATGTCCGGCTGGAGCTGGAGCTGACGAATCGGCAGGTCGAGCTGATCCCCGAGGGTGTCGACATCGCGCTTCGAGCGCGGCCGACGATGGATGACCCGGAACTTGTCGTGCGCACGTTCGGACAGAGCCCGCAGGTGCTGGTCGCCAGTCCGTCCTTCCTGTCGAGACGGGGGGCCGTCGACTCGATCGATGCGCTGCGCGGGAGCATCGGCATCGGACCTGCCGGACCGAATGGGGAGCGGCCGTCGTGGCGACTGACCGATGCGCAGGGGCGGGTCGTCCACATCGACTACCCCTGCGCGCTGCTCACCGACGACCTGCAGCTGCTGTTGCAGAGCGCGCTGGCCGGCGTCGGCATCGCGCAGTTGCCCTTGAACCTGTGCGCGGCGCTGATGGAGGAAGGCCGCTTGCAGGCCTTGCTGCCGACGCATGCGCTGCCGCCGCATCAGGTGCATGCCGTCTTCCCGACGCGACGCGGCATGATGCCGGCGGTGCGGGCCTTCCTCGACATGCTGGCGGCCGAGGTGCCCGCCATCCTGGAAAGGAAGCGCGGGCCCCGTGCCTCAGCGTGAAGCCGCAGGAGCGGCGAACACTTCCCTCAGGCCGGCGGCCGCGGTGTGCCGCTTTGCATCGCGGAGGACCTGACCGGAATCTCCTGCGCCAGACGGAAAACCGGAACCGACAGCGGATGACAAGGCCCGGCGCACCGTCCGGGCGACCGCACGACCTGACCCCGAAGCCGCCTGAGCGCGCTTCACAGCGAGGCCGCCACCGTGGCGATCTGCTCCCGGAGCCACTGCTGGGCCGGATGGGCGTCATTGCGCCGGTGCCACATGAGGTCGTAGGCAATGTCCGGCAGCGCCACGGGTGGCGGGAACTGGTCGAGGCGAGACCCGAGCGAGGCATGTCCGGCCACCCGTTTCATGACGGTGCAGACCATGTCGGAGTGCGCCACGATCGTGGGGGCCGCGAACATCTGCGGCAGGCTCAACGCGACCCGTCGATGCTTGCCGAGGTAGGCCAGCGCCTGATCGACCAGGCCGTGGCGATCGCCTTCCGGAGAGACCAGCAGGTGGTCCAGTTCGAGGAACAGCGCGAGGTCCAAGCCTGCCGTCCCTTCCGCCGACTTCGCGGCAGACTTCGCGGCCGACTTCGCGACTGAACTGTCGACCGCCTTTGCGCCCGCCTTTTTGGCCGCCTTCAAGGCCGGATGCCCGCGGCGCACGATGCACACGAACTGGTCCTGCAGGATCGATCGCGACAGGATCCGGCTCTCCGCCTGCGTGGGCGGCACCCCGACGGCAACGTCGATGGTGCCCGCATCGAGCAGGTCGACGGCGATGTCGCGGCTGCCGATGCCATGCACGGCCAGGGCCAGCCCGCGGCCCTGCGTCCTCAACGCGCTCGCAAGGGCAGGGAGCAGGAGGTGAGCGGGGTATTCGGACATCCCGACGTTGAAGGTCACCGAGGCGCTGGCGGGCTCGAAAAGCGGCTTGGGCAGCAGCGCGGCCTCGATCTGCTGGAGCGCCTGGGAGATGGGCTCCGCCATCTCCCTCGCCTTGGGCGTGGGCAGCAACCCTTGCGCGCTGCGCAGGAACAGGGGATCGCCGAACAGCGTGCGCAGACGCGACAGCGCCGCGCTCATCGCCGGTTGGCTGACGCCCACCCGCGCAGCCGCGCGGGTCACGTTGCGCTCGCTCATCAGCGCGTCAAACGCCGCCAGCAGGTTCAGGTCGATGCCATGGAAATCCATATTCCGGATAAACAGTCATACAGCTTATTTGTTGGACTGATTTGACCAGGATCTTCATGATTCCGATACGCCCCCTCCCAGCAGTCGTAGAGGACACCATGAAAGCCCTTCGCATCCACGCCTTTGGATCCCCGGACAGCCCGGCCTTCGAAGAGATCCCGTGGCCCGAGCCGGGACCCGGCGAGGTCCTGGTCCGCGTGAAGGCGGCCAGCGTGAACCCCTTGGATCTGAAGATCCTGGCGGGAGAGAAGCAGGCCGCCTTCCCCATCTCCTTCCCCTATACCTTGGGCACAGACGTCGCCGGCGTGGTCGCCGCCGTCGGGGAAGACGTGGCCGATCTGCGGCACGGCGACCGCGTCGTGGGACGCCTGGATCCGAAGGCGGGTGGCGCTTTCGCGCAGTTCGCCCGGGTGTCGGCCAGCACCTTGCAACTGGTGCCCGAGAGCCTGGATCTGTCGAGGGCAGCCGCGTTGCCGACGGCCGCGGGCACCGCCTTCCAGGCGCTGATCCGGGCCGGCCAGCTGACCCATGGTCAACGCGTTCTGATCCATGCCGGCGCCGGCGGGGTCGGGAGTTTTGCCGTGCAGTTCGCCAAGCAGGCCGGCGCCTTCGTCATCGCCACGGCGTCCACCCACAACCTGGCCCTGGTCAGGAAGCTCGGGGCCGACCGGGTGATCGACCGCAGCCATGAAGACTTCACGCAGTGCGTGTCCGATGTGGATCTGGTGCTGGACACGCGCGGCGCGGAGACGCTGGAGCGCTCCTGGTCGATCGTCAAGCCGGGCGGCCGGGTGGTGTCGATCGTCGACCCGCAGATCCGCCCGCGCGACGGCGTCCACGCCCAGTTCGCCACCATCCAGCACGAGCCGGTGACGTTGCTCGCCCTCCTGCAACGGGTAGCCAACGGCGGCCTGGAGGTGCTGATCGATTCGAGCTTCACGCTGGACGACGCGCCCGCGGCGCTGGCGCGCGTGGCCCTGGGGCACGCCGTCGGCAAGGTGCTCATCCGCATGCCCGAATGACGCTCGGATCGACCGTCGCGTGCTTCACCCGTTCCCATCGCTTCTCACAGGTTCTCCCATGAAGAATTCGTATCTCGCCGCCACCTTCGCCGTCGCGACCTTGCTCTTTTCCGTCGGCGCCGCTCACGCCGCCGACGATCGCGCGGTCGTCGAGTCGTTCTACAAGCAGCTGCTGAGCGGCACGACCAGCCCCGAGCTGCAGGAGCGCATGAATGAAGTGCTCTCGCCCGCCTGGGAAAGCTACGGCGGCTATGGCCAGCCGGCGAAGACGCGGGCGCAGTTCCTGAAGCAACTCCAGGGGACCGGCAACGTCGTTCCCGATCTCGTCTGGAACGTTGAGGAGGTCCTCCAGGACGGCAACCGCTTCGTGGTCCGCGGTCGGGCGACCGCCACGCCGGTGCGCCCCTTCCTCGGCGTGGCGCCGAGCGGCAAGCGCTTCGAGATCATGTCGATCGACATCCACACGGTCGAGAACCACAAGATCGTGAAGTCCTATCACGTCGAAGACTGGCACGCCGCGATCGAGCAGTTGCAAGGCAAATGAACACGGACGCGGCAAGCCCCAGGACTCACCCATGACCACGCTCAAGATCATCGCCGCGGCCCTCGGGCTCGCGGGACTCGTGACCAGCACCGCGGCGCCTGCCGCCGGCAAGGACGTCTCGAAGGAGAAGGTCGTGCGGGTGGCCAACCTCACGGAGGTCAGCCCCGGCGTGCATGTGATCGAGGACCGGCAGCACATCTTCCTGGTCCCCAACGTCACCATCATCGTCGGCCGGGATGCGGCGCTGGTGGTGGACACGGGCCTGGGCATCGACAGCGCCAGGCTGGTGCTGCAGACCGCCAGGAAGCTGGCGGGCAAGCGCAAGCTCTACCTGACGGTGACCCACTTCCATCCGGAGCACGGCTTCGGCGCGCAGGTCTTCAAGGGCCAGGCGACCATCATCTACAACCGCGCGCAGCGCGACGAGCTGCTGAAGAAGGGGCCGGAGTTCCGGACCCTCTTCGCCGACAAGCTCGACGTCGCGCAGGCGATGAAGGGCGTGACGCTGACCCTGCCGGACGTGGTGTACGACCGTGAGGCCGAGATCGATCTGGGGGGGCGCGTGGTCAGGCTCAACCACTACCAGGCCGCGCACACCCTCGGGGACCAGGTCATCTCCGTGCCCGCGCAGGGCGTGGTGATCTTCGGCGACCTGCTGGAGACCCGGTCCTTCCCGATCATGCCGTGGTTCCCCGATCTCCAGGACACCGACGTCAACCCGCAGAACTGGCGCGAGATCTTCCGCATCGTGGCGGCGACGCAGCCCAAGGTCGTGATCCCGGGGCACGGCCGCATCGGCACCGCCGCGGACATCGAGGCGGCGGCGACTCACATGGACGTCGCACAGGCCGAGGTGCAACGGGGATGCGCTGCCGGCAAGGACCTGCCGACCTTGCAGAAGGAGCTGACGCCGGTGCTGGCGGCCCAGCATCCGGACTGGGACCTGCAGGACTGGATCCCGATGGAGATCCAGGTGTATTTCGAGCGGCTCTGCCGCCAGTGAGTCGCCCGCTCGCGGTGTCGGCAGAGGGGAACGGCGCCTCTTGTCCGCCCGATGCAGCGTCCCCCGAGATGTCTTTCGGCTTGGTCGCAACGGACTCCCGAGAATCCGGCGTGTTGGCTGCACCGCCGCCGACCGCCGCGAAGATCGAGCAGCGGGCCTCGAACGGCACACGTATTCACCCGGAACACACCATGCAGGCATTCGCAGTTGTCGCTCAGTTGTCCCTCGTCCTGCGCCGTGCGGCCGGCGTGGGCTTGTCCGCGGCGCTGATGTCGGTCCTGCCGTCGGCAGGGGCCGCCGACGCCACGACCGATGTCCTGAAGCGATATCCCACCGTGAACGCCGGCCGTCTGGCGTTCGTCGCGCATGACGCCTTGTGGCTGGCGCCGGCCGGTGGGGGAACGGCCCGCCGGGTGTTCGGGGACGAGGGCGTCGTCACCGGTGCGCGCTTCTCCCCCGACGGACGATGGATCGCGTTCTCGTATCGCCGGGGCGGTCGTCAGGATGTCTATGTCATCGTCCCGGACGGCGGCACGCCCCGACGTCTGAGCTTTGAAGGCAGCAACCGCGCCAACGAAGCTGTCGTGCTGGCTTGGACGCCCGATTCCAGCCGGGTCGTCTACCTGTCGTCGCGCGGCGGAGTGACAACCAAGATCCGCCGGGCGTTCAGCGTGCCGGTGACGGGCGGACCGTCCGAGCCCTTGCCGATGGCGGAGAGCGGACCCTTGTCCTTCTCCCGGAGCGGGAAGTCGATCATCTTCAACCGCATCTATCGCAACGACCAGCTGCGCAAGCGCTACGTCGGCGGACAGGCCCAGAACCTGTACCTGTACGACCTGGAGAAGAGGACCCTCGCCAGAGTCACGCAATGGAGAGGCACGGACACCTCGCCCATGTGGTACGGGGACAAGGTCTACTTCCTGTCCGACCGCGGCGGGAAGTTCCGTTCGAACCTGTGGTCGCTGGACCTCAAGAACCAGGCCGTCAAGGCTGTCACCCACTTCGACAACGTCGACGTCGATTCGCCATCGCTGGGCGATCACGCCATTGCCTTCCAGCATGGCGGCAAGCTGTACGCATTGGATCTGCCCTCGGAGCGTCTGCGAGAGGTCCTCGTCGACGTGCCGGACGACCAGGGGCGCACCGCCACGCGGGAAGTGAGCGTCGGTCACCGCGCCCGTGACACCGATGTGGGCGGATTGCCGGACTACGCCTTGTCACCCGACGGAAAGCACGTCGTGCTGTCCGCGCGGGGCGATCTCTTTCGCGTATCCCGCGACGGGGACACACTGAACCTGACGGCGACGCCGGGCGCGGCGGAAGCGCATCCGAGTTGGTCGCCGGACGGCCAGTTCATCGCCTACCAGACCGAGTCGAACGGCGCGGAGCAGATCGCGATCCGGCCGTCGAGCGGCGGCGGCAGCGGTGGCGAACGGATCCTGACCCGATTCAGCCAGGGCGTGCTTTACACCCCGATCTGGTCCCCCGATGGGAAGAGCCTGCTGGTGCCGACTGCGGCTCACGAGTTGTGGCTCGTGCCCGTGGCGGGAGGCGCCGCTCGAAGGCTGGCGTTCGATCCGGCGGAGGACATCCGCGACGCGCGCTTTTCTCCCGACGGCGCCTGGCTGGCCTACAGCACGGTCCGGCCGCCGCATCAACGCGCCCTCCATCTGATGGCGCTCGCCACCGGGGTCGACACGGTGGTGAGCGCTCCGTTGGAGAGCGACGCCAATCCGGTGTTCTCCGACGACGGCCGCGCGCTGTACTTCATTTCCCGCCGCAATGAACTGCCCTTCGTCTCGGACCGGGGCGATGAGGCCGTCATCAGCACCCTCAAGTCGGACGGCATTTTCATGACGAGCCTGCAGGCGCCGCGACAGGGGAGCGCGCAGGCCGCCGAGGCGTCCTCCGTCGACCCGCGAGCCTCATCGCCGGGCACGGCGCCGGTCGTGCGCATCGACTTCGCCGGGCTGATGGATCGCGCGATCCGCTTGCCCGTCGCTCCGGCGCAGATCAATGCGTTGGAGATCCGCGGCCATCGCCTGTTCTACGAAACCCATCCCCCGTCCCTCATCGACGGCGAATTGCCGGGTGAAGCGTCCGCGCTGCGCCGGCTCGACCTGTCGACGAATGTCGACAGCGTGGTGGTGCAGGGTCTGGACAACCACATGCTCTCGGCCGACGGCGAGACCGTGCTCTACCGGGAGGGCGGCGCGTGGCGATTCGGCGCGACCGCCGACAAGGGTGCAGGCACGGGCGCTGGCCCGGGCGTCCAGGGGCCCGCGCTCGATCTGAGCCACATGAAGATGACGGTCGACCCGCGGCAGGAGTGGCGGCAGATGTTCGAGCACGCATGGCGCCTCGATCGGGACCTCTTCTTCAATGCACGAATGAACGGCACGGACTGGGACCAGGTTCATCGCAGCTATGCCGCGCTCGTGCCGATGCTCGGGTCCCAGGAGGACTTCCTCTACCTCCTGTCGCAGATGCAAGGGGAGATCGCCACGTCGCATGCCTTCATCGTTCCAGGGGCATCGGACCAGGTGCCGCGGCTGCCGCGCACGCCGCTGCTGGGCATGGACGTGGTCGCCGATGCCCGGTCGACGCGCTACCAGGTCCAGCACATCTATCGCGGCGACGCGACGCGCGACCGTTTCCGGGCGCCGCTGGGCGCGCCCGCGTTCGAGTTGGCCGAAGGCGATCAGCTGCTCGCCATCGACGGCCGCGAGGTGAGCACGGACAAGGACTTCCTGGCGGCCCTGGTGGGCACCGGCAAGACCGTTCAGTTGCGCGTCGCCGGGGCCGAGACCGGTCAGATCCGCGAGCTGACGGTGGCCACGATCGGCAGCGAGGTCGACGTGCGCCAGCTCGAATGGGTGCAGCGCAACCGCCAGCGCGTCGAGGCGGCATCGGGTGGACGCATCGGCTACCTGTACCTGGCGGACTTCAACGCGCTCGGGTCTGAAGACTTCCTGCGCCAGTTCCCCGCGCAGAGCCGCAGGGCGGGGTTGATCATCGATATCCGCTGGAACCTGGGCGGCTTCACCAGTCAGGCGGTGCTCAACACCTTGCGCCGCGCGGCGGCAGGCGCATTCGTCAACCGCCAGGGCGCTTCGGAGGCGCTGCCGGCCATCACCGCGCCCCCCGCCATGGTGACGCTCATCAACAGTTCCACGGTATCCGACGGCGACCAGTTCGCCTACTTCTTCCATCGCTTCGGACTGGGGCCGCTGGTGGGGACGAGAACGTCGGGCGGCGTCCAGGGAATCAAGGGCTTGATGCGACTGGCCGATGGCACGGGGATCACCATCCCGAAGGACTCCCTGGTCGACATCAACGGGTCCTGGATCATCGAGAACGAAGGCGTCGCGCCGGATGTGGAGGTCGAGCTGGCGCCCGATGATGTCGAGAAGGGACGCGACCGCCAACTGGATCGCGCCATTGCCTTGGTCCAGGCGCGCATCAGGAAGTTGCCCCCGATCACGCATCGAACGCCACCGTTCGTTCCGGCTTATCCGAAACGGGGGGACGTGCCTGGGGCCAGTTTCAGCGACGGTCGCTGAGGGTCAGCTCACGCCCGCATCCACGTGTACGCCCCCATCGACAGGCTCTCGAACATCTCATCCTCCGCGAGGAGGATGTTCTCGCGCCAGTAGCGGCCGTGCTCGATGTAGTGGTTGATGGTGTCGGCGAGGTAAGGCCCGTCGACGCCGTCCAGCATCGGCACCCGCACCACCAGCAGCACCACGCCTGAATCCGCGTCCAGGCCGAGTTGCGCCTGGTCCTGCGCGTAGAGGCTCAGGTTGGCCTCCAGCATCAGCCGATACACCCGCAGGCTGCGCCCGGAGGTCACGTTCCCGAAGGTGAAGTTCAGGTACAGGGCCTCGGGGTCGTTGTCGTAATACCCGAGCAGGACCTCGAAGCCCTCGACCTCGATCGCGTTGCGGGCGATGGCCGCCTCGGCATCGGGCAGTCCGACGGCTTCGCACAGGCCGACGATCAGGTGCTGGTAGTGCTCGACGTTCATGGCGGGGAGTCCTTGGTGCGTGGCGCGTCGGCCGACGCAAGCGACGGCAGCGACGTCAGCGCGCGTTGCAGTTGGCTGCTGCGGACCTCCGCGCCGTCTCGCAGCGCCTCGAGCGGGCGGAAGAGGGCGCGCAGGCCGTTCAGCGGGAACAGGAGGTTGGCGTTCTGCTGCGCCTCGGTCGCGGAGGGCGGCGGGCCGTTGGCCGCGCACCAGGCCACCGCCGCGGCCTTGACGACCGACAGCGACGGCGTCGCGTCCGGCGGCAGATGCCGGGCCACGGCCGTCATCGCCGCCAGCCGCATCGCGCCGACGGCGATGCCGCCGCCTCCGCCCTGGAAGTACAGCGAGGCCAACGCGTCGAGCAGGACCGCCGGCGGCTTGCCGTCCGGCGTCGGCGTCGCGCGCAGCATCACCGCCGCCGGCAGCGCGCTGCGCCGCAAGGCCGCGCCTTCGCGGACTTCGGGCGGCGGCGGCGGCAGGCGCGTGCGCGGCGGTGAGCTCAGCGAGCCTTTCTGCTGACGCTCGCCCGCATCCGGTTGCTGCTGCCTGCCACCGGCGCCTTGCACCGGTCGCATCGTGTTGGCGCCCGCACCGCCCGCCGCCATCTGCCGCGGATCGTCCATCGGCATCTGCGGATGCTCGTCCTCGGGATGCGCCCCTTGCGCGCCCGTCGACGGCGGCCGCGGTCGCGGCCGGGGGGCCGGTCCGGTGTTGCGCCGCGCCGGCAGCTGCGCGCGCGGCGCGTGCCGGTAGGCGTTGCCCTTGTGCATCCCGCCCGCGTACCCGGACGAGCCGCCGCCGCGCGCCTGCCCCTTGCCCGCGGCCTCCTGCGCTTCCCGCGCCTGCTGGGCCTCGGCGCCCTGGCGCGTGCCCCCGAGCTTCATTTCTGGAACACCGCGGTGAAGAGGTTCTCGCTGAACTTCATCAGCGTGGACCCCGCCCACGGCGCCGTCACCACGACCACGCCGGTCACCGCCAGCAACTTGATGCCCTGCGAGATGCTCGAGTCCTGCAGCGAGGTGATCGCCTGGAAGAAGGACACGATCAGCCCGATCAGCGCCGACACCACCACCGCCGGCAGCGACAGCAGCACGCACATCATCAGCGCCTCGGACGTCAGCTGCACCACCACGTCGTAGTTCATGGAGGGTTCTCCCCGCGTGCGCGCATCGACCGTGCCGATCGCATCGTCATCGTGTTCAAGGTCGTCATCGATCGCTCACCGGTAGGTCAGCACCAGCCCGTGCACCAGCCGCGACCAGCCGTCCAGCGTGACGAACAGCAGCAGCTTGAACGGGATGGCGACGTTGCTCGGCGTCACCTGCGACAAGCCCATCGCCAGCAGCACGTTGGCGATGACGATGTCGATCACGATGAAGGCCAGGTACAGCAGGAAACCGATGCGGAAGGCCGCCGTCAGCTCGCTCAGCAGGAAGGCCGGCGCCAGCACGATCAGGTCGTCCTTCTTCAGCGCGGCGGCCTTGTCGGCCGGCCAGATGATCGCCGCCGATTTCAGGAAGAACTGCTTCTCCCGCTCCTCGGCGTGCTTGTCGAGGAACTTGCGGAAGGGCTCGCGCGCCGAGTCGGCCGCCTCCATCAGCGTCTGCGTGCTGGAGCCCCCGGAGGACGCGGCGCCCATGCCCTTGGTCGCCTCGATGAAGACCGGCGCCATGATGTAGCAGGAGATGATGATCGCCACGCCGTTGAGCACCATGTTCGGCGGCACCTGCTGCACGCCGATGGCGTTGCGCAGCAGGCCCAGCACGATCGAGATCTTGGTGTACGAGGTGACCACCATGGCCGCGAACGGCAGCGCCGCCAGCGCCAGCAGCACCAGGAAGAGGGCGACCGGATCAGCGTGCTGCAGCGGCGTCATGCGCGAACTCCAGCCGGGTGATGCGCACGCCGAGGTGGTCGCCGATCGCGATCAGCTGCCCCTGGCCCAGCGTGCGGCCGTGGCAGACCAGGCGCACCGTCGCTTCGCGCAGCGGCACGTCGAGCTCGACGGCGTATCCCGGCTGCATGCTGGCCAGCTCCGCCAAGCTGACGCGCGCGGTGTCCAGCTCGAAGGCCACGGGCAACTGCAGCTCGTCGAGCGAGCCGGCCGCCTGCGGGGCTTCCGTCCCTTCTGAAGCCGGATGCGCGGCCTCGAAGGCGGCCGGATCGTCGGAAATGGCGGGCGGCTCGGCAAGGTGCACGGTGAACTCCTGGGGATCGATGTGAAGGGAGGCGCGCAGTGCGCGGCCTACGCCGCAGCGCAGCAGCGCCGGCTGGCCGCCGGCAAGCACGGTGTCGCCCGGACGCAGTCCGCGCAGCACCTCCAGCGGCAGGGCGCGCGCGAACAGGCGGATCACCGGACGCAACGCGAGACCGGCCAGCGGGCTGAGATCGACGCCGGATGCGGCGACGGTGGCGAGGACGCGCTCCAGCACCGCCGGGTCGGCGTCCAGGAGCGCGACGGGCATCGCGCCGCCGAGGACGATGGGCACGAGACGCGGCGATGCGCTCGCGCCATCGCACGCCGAAGCTGCGGACGCCGCCGAAGTTGCGGACGCCGCGCCCAGCGCGATGTCGTCGATCGGCGCGATGTCCACGACGCGCAGCGCGCCGAGCAGAGGCGCGAAGGCATCGGCCCAGCCGGCCAGCAGCAGCGTGACGACCGCGCAGGCCGTGTCGCGTGGCTGGTGCGCGCAGGCAAGCTGCAGCGCCGGTGAATCCACGGCATCAAGTCCGAGCTGGAAACGTCCATGGCCCGATTCGATGGTGAGCCGCCACGGCATCGCCTCGCGCTGCCGCGCGATGCCGATGCCCGCATGCTGGAGCGTCGCGCGCAGCCAGTCGGCGAAGCGCGCGTCGTGCGCGACACGGGAGAGCGAGGCCTCGGCCTCGCGCATCGTCGGCAGGCGGCCGGCGAGCGACGTCGTCTCGGCCGAGGCCGTGCCTGCGCCGCCGTCGTCAGCGGCACTGGCCAGGGGCATCGATGCGGGGGAGGTCGGCCGGTTCATGTGATGTCGATCTCGATGTGGCGGTCGCCGGGCAGCGCGCGGACCAGCAACGCGCGCAGCTGCGACTGGTGCGCCGAAATTAGGGCGAGCGAGCGCGTCGACTGCGTGCTGAAGCGAAGGGTCAGGTGATGAGGCGAAAACGTCAGGCGCAGCTCGGTATGCGGCAGGTTCTCGGCGTCGACGGGCACCTGGATGGTCCAGCTGTGGAAGTTGGGCTCGCTGCTCCGGCACAAGCTCGCGACCGTGTCGGCGAGCTCGCGCTCCCAGCCCTCGGGCAGCGGCGTCCAGGCAACGTGCGGGATCGGCATGGGCGGCGCGATGACCGTCTGGTCGAGCGCGGTGTCCGGCCCGGCCTCCTGCGCTTCGCCGGCCTCGCGCGCCCCAGCCTCCGCCATCGCGATCACGGGCGGTTGCGGACGATGGCCGTCGATGAGGAGCGCGCCGTCGTTGCGCGACGCGTCCTTCTTGCGGGAGGGTGAGCCGGACTCCTTGCGATCGGCGCGGTCGGCGCGGTCGGTGCGATCCGGGCGTTCCCGTGACGGCACGGCGACCGCTGCGACCGGGGCGTGCATCGCTTCGTGCCGGGGCGGCGGGGCCTGTTCCGGCGGAGGCGGGAGTGCCGGCGACTCCGGCGTCGCCTCGGTGGAGGACGTCGCGCGTCGCACCGCGCCCAGCGCGCGATGGAAACGCTCCGCCTGCCGCGCGTCTACCGGCAGCGGCGGGATCTGCGGATCCGCGATGAGGAGGCGCCGGATGCGGCGGATCTCTTCGTCGCTCATGCAGGCCCGATCATGATCGTCCGCTCACGGTTGCTGCCTCATGTCCGGGTCTCGCCGCTCAGGCCGCCACGCGGCCCAGCGGCCGCAGCTCGACCTGGTTGCCCAGCTCCTGGTAGGAGTAGACGCGCAGGCCTTCCATGCGCGACTCGATGATCTTCTTCACGTAGCGACGGATGTCCATCGACGTGATCACCGCCACGCCGGCCTCGGGCACCTCGCCGGCGATGCGCATCACCTTCTCCGTGATCGCCGCGGCGCTCTCCGGCGGCATCGCCAGGTAGTTGCCGGTGGGCGTGGGCTTGATGCACTGGCGGATCGCCTGCTCGACGCCCGCGTCCAGCAGGATCGCCGACACGTAGTTGCGCCCGCCGCTGGCCTCGAACGCGAGGTAGCGCCCGAGGTCGCCGCGCACGTACTCGGTCAGCAGCAGCATGTCCTTTTCCTTCGGACCCCAGGTGATCAGGCTCTCGAAGATCGTGCGCACGTTGCGGATCGGCACCTGCTCCTCGAGCAGCCGCCGCATCACCTCCGCGATGCGCTGCACCGGCAGGATCTTCTGCACCTCGGCGACCAGGCCCGGATAGTCCGCGGTGGCCTTGTCGACGATCCACTGAATCTCCTGCACGCCCATGAACTGGTGGGCATTGCGGCGCAGCAGCAGCATCACCTGCCGCGCCATCACCTGCTCGATGTCCAGGCACTTGGCGCGTTCCGCCTCGGGCACCTGCGCCGCCGGCAGCCACCGGGAGTCGGGCTGGTCGAGCAAGGCACCATGCGTGGCGGCGGACGCGGCCCAGGCCTCGCCCGACAGCGCCGCCGGTACCAGCATCTGGCGGCCCGGCAGCGCGATGTGTCGCACCGGCACGTCGTTGATCAGCACCTCGAAGCGCAGGTCCGCCAGCGTGGGATCCACCCACATGCACACGCCGGGGAAGGGCACGCCCAGCATGGCCTGCAGTTGCAGCCGTTCGCGGTCCATCGCCTGGTCGAGCAGGTGCGGCTGCAGCAGCGCGGCCAGCGCCGGCGACATGCGCACGGCCAGCGGCCGCGAAAAGTGCGGCGCCTCCTGCATGATCGACGGCGCGTCGCCCTTGGCGCCTTCGCGCTGCAGCGCGGCGATGGGCGCGGACACGCTCTGGGCCTCGCCGCTCTTGCGCTGGCGCGCCAGATACCGGCCCGCCAGCGCCAGGCCGACGCCCAGCGCCAGGAACTGGAGGGCCGGGAATCCGGGCACCGCCGCGAACGCGACCGTCAGGCCGGCCGCGAGGTACATCGCCCGCACGTTGGCGGTCATCTGCGCGACGATCTCCTGGCCCAGCGAGCGCGGCTTCTTCTGGTGCTCGTCGGCCACGCGCGTGATCAGCACGCCGGCGGCCACGCAGATGAACAGCGACGGGATCTGCGACACCATCGCGTCGCCGATCGAGAGCACCGCGAAGCGGTTGGCCGCCTCGCCCGCGGTCATGCCGTGGTACATGATCCCGACGACGATGCCCGCCAGGATGTTGACCAGCGTGATGATCAGGCCCGCGATGGCGTCGCCCTTCACGAACTTCATCGCACCGTCCATGCCGCCGTGCATCTGGCTTTCCATGCCGAGCAGCGCGCGCTTGCGGCGCGCCTCGTCGCCGGTGAGCAGGCCCGCGCGCAGGTCGGCGTCGATGCTCATCTGCTTGCCGGGCATCGCGTCCAGCGTGAAGCGCGCGCCGACCTCGGCCACGCGCTCCGAGCCCTTGGAGATCACGATGAACTGCACCACCGTGATGATGATGAACACCACGATGCCCACGACCAGGTTGCCGCCGACGACCAGTTCGCCGAAGCTCTCGATCAGGTGGCCGGCGTCGGCGTGCAGCAGGATGGACTTGGTCGAGGCGATGTTCAGCGACAGCCGGAACAGCGTCGTGAACAGCAGCAGCGACGGGAACGAGGACAGCGCCACCGCGTTCGGGATGAACAGCGAGGTCATCAGCAGCAGCACGCTCACCGCCAGGTTGACGGCCAGCAGGCTGTCGATGAGCACCGTCGGCAGGGGCAGGATCATCAGCCCGACGATGGCCACCACCAGGAAGCTCATCGCCAGGTCGTTGCCCAGCGTGCTCTTGTCACCCAGTGCCTTGCTCATGCCTTGCTCCCGCTTGGTTTGCCGCCACCACCACCACCACCACTACTACCGCCGCCCTTGGTCCCCATGCCGTCGAGCATCGCCACCCAGCGCAGCACGGTGGCGACGGCCTCGAACAGCGCCTCCGGCACCGTCTCGTCGACCGGCACCTTAAACAGCGCGCGCGCCAGCGGCGGATCGCCGACGATGGGCACGCCCGAGGCCTCGGCGATGCGGCGGATCTCCATCGCCTGCGCGTCCGCGCCCTTGGCGACGATCAGCGGCAGCGGCGTGACGCCCGGCTGGTAGCGCAGCGCGACCGCGTAGTGCGTCGGATTGGTGACGACCACCGTGGCGGTGGGCACCGTCTGCTTGGGGCTGCTGTTGGCCATCTCGAAGGCCAGGCGCTTGCGCTGGCCCTTGACCATCGGATCGCCTTCCATTTCCTTGTACTCGCGCTTGAGCTCGTCCTTGTCCATGCGCTGGTCGCGGATGAAGAGCCAGCGCTGCAGCGCGAAGTCCACCGGGCCGAGCACGACCAGTGCGATCACGGCCGCGACGAAGAGCTTGAGCATCGCCGTCCACGCCACCGTGGCCACGCCCATGGGCGTCTGCGTCGCGGCGCCGACCATCAGCGGGATCAGGCCCATCGTGATGATCGCGATCACGCAGCCGACCAGGATGGCCTTGAAGACGGTCTTCGCGAATTCGATGATCGAGCGCAGCGAGATCAGCTTCTTCAGCCCGGAGCCCGGGTTGACCTTGTCGAAGTTGGGCGTCAGCGGCTCGAAGGTGATGTTGAAGCCGACCTGCGCGAAGGAGGCGATCAGCCCGACGAAGATCGCCGCCACGACGAAGGGCAGCACGATCCACAGGCCTTCGATCGCGATGTCGTAGGCGACGGCGAACACGTCGCTGTCGGTCTTGGCCTGCAGCCCGACGCCGCTGGCCAGGGAGAACAGCCGCTCCAGGTGGCTGAGCGCGGTGGCGCTGGCGGCGCTCAGGCAGACGGTGATCACCAGCAGCCCGGCCGCGGCATTGATGTCCTGGCTCTTGGGCGACTGGCCTTTCTTCTTCGCGTCGTCCAGCTTCTTCTGGCTGGGCTGCTCGGTCTTTTCCCCCATGGCTCAGGGGGCGCAGGCCGTTGAACCGGCAACGGCCTTCGTGGCCTCCACCGCCTCCGCGGTCCGCGTGTCCTCGAAGTCGGACGGGACGTCTGCCAGCGTGAGG
Organism: uncultured Burkholderiales bacterium; assembly: GCA_966211105.1. Classification (GTDB taxonomy): domain Bacteria; phylum Pseudomonadota; class Gammaproteobacteria; order Burkholderiales; family Burkholderiaceae_C; genus Roseateles. The sequence continues at coordinate 53,399 of CBIHMU010000011.1, read as the reverse complement.
CCCAGCAGCACCATGTCGCGTCGCTTGCCGAACGCGGTGACCGCGCCGGGCAGCTCGCCCCAGGCGCTGAAGCCGGCGCGTCGCAGCACCGACAGGCTGGCGGCGTTGTCGCTCCAGACCATGGCCATCAGGCGGTCCACGCGCCACACCGGCGCCTGGGCGATGAGGTGCTGGACCAGCCGCGTGCCGACGCCGCGGCCGCGCCAGCGCGGCGCGACGTAGTAGGACAGCTCGAACAGCGAGGACAGGCCGGGCCGGTCGTGCAGGCCCAGCGAGCCCATCCAGCCGACGGTCTCGCCGCGCTGCGTCGCGATCACCATCGGGCGGCGGTAGAACTGGTGGAGCTCGATCTGCAGCCTGGCCATCGGCACGCTCATGGGGCCGATGTAGTTGGCGTCCTTCACCGCGTCCTTGTCCTTGACCTTGGCGAGTTCCTGCGCAACCCAGCGTGCGCCGTCGGCCTCGCTCACGCCGTCCGGCTGGTAGGGCGGCGTGCGCAGCGAGGCGTTGTAGATGGCCGCCACCGAGGCGGCGTCCTGCGTCGTCGCGGGCCGCAGCGCGATGACGTCCGGGATCGGACCCGGGGACGCGTGGGCAGTCTTCTCGACGGGCGGCAGGGCTAGGGACACGGGGGGCTCCTCGGGGCTGAGGCGCACTGTCCCTGCGGGTGGAGCCGGCAAGCGGGGAGGGGGCGAAGCGATGAGCGTCGACGCGAACCCGCGATCTCCTGCTCCTTCTGCCGCTGCGACGCACGCGCTCCGGATCACTTCGTGTTGAGGATTGTTGAGGATTTCATCGTGAAGACATGAGGCCGACCGCGAGGGTCGCTGCCTAGCATGAGCCCACGCCGAGAAGCACACGGCGGGTGATGCGACCGCGATGGAACCGTGATCAACGCACGGTTCAACGCATCCGGAGGCATCCGACAACGCACTCGATACGCATTGAAGGGGAGTTCACATGTTGTTGCTGACCTTGGGTAGCTTGAGGCTGGCCGACCAGGATGGCGACGTCGCCGCCGCGGTGGCGCGCGGCGACGTGCAGGAGGCCTTGCGGCTGGGCCTCGGTCGCCTCGACCGGGGCGCCGGCGGTGATGCCGACCGGCTCGCCGCGCTGGGCCAGGTGCTGGGGCAGGCGCTGCTGGCCGCGGGCCGCGACGAGCAGGCCGAGGAGCTGTTCCAGAAGCAGCTGCGCATGTACGAAGGCCTGCCGCGGGCGCAGGTGCGCTGGCTGTCGTCGATGGATCGCGGCTTCCTGTTCCTCCACCTGAACAAGCCGGGCCGCGCGGCCGAGACCTTCAACGTGGTCGCCGATGCGGACGATGCGCCGCTGGCGCTGCGGGTCGAGGCGCTGGCCGGCATGGCGCAGGCGATGCAGTCCATGGGCGAGCACCGCCGCGCGGGACGCACGCTGGCCTTCGCCATGGCGCTGGTCGACGCGTCGCCGGCGCCGGCCCTGATGATGCCGCTGCTGACCGCCATCGAGCTGGAGCTCCAGGTCTGCCGCAGGCTGCGCCATTACGACGACGTCGCCGCCGCGGAGCTGCCGCGCGACCGCGACGTGCGCGCGTCGCTGCGGGCGTCGGCGCTCGCGCTGGCGGCATTGCCGGGCGTGGTCGCACGGCTGGCATTCCTGCTCGCGCTGGTGGCGCAAGAGCCGGCGCCGGCCGGCGGCGACAGCGTGGACGGGCTCTTCGACGGCGTGCGCTGGTATCGCGATCGCCGCCTGGCGCCGATGGAAGAGCGCGCGCGGGTCGAGGCGGCGCTGGCGCTGCTGGACCGCGGCCAGGCGCGCACCGCCTACGACATCCTCGGACCGCTGGCCATCGACGATGCGCGCCAGCTGCACCATCGTCATGCGATCGAGCTGCGTTACTGCGCGTCGAAACTGCATGCGATGAACGGCCGGCATTCCGACGCGCTGCGCTGCTATCGCCAGCATGCGCAGCTGTCGCTGGCGCGGCTGCGCTTCGAGCTGACGCGGGTGCCGTACTCGCGCTTCCTCGAGCAGCAGGAACGCGCCGAGCAGGCCGACGCCGACCAGCTGCGCCTGCCGCCGCGTTATCGCCGCGCCTATCAATACATCCTGGATCACCTCCATGATCGCTCGCTGTCGGTCCGCCGCATCGCCGCGGAGATCGACGTCACCGAACGTGCGCTGCAGATGGCGTTCCGCGCCAACCTCGGCCTGACGCCGGCCGAAGTGATCCGCAAGCTGCGCATGGCCTGCATCCGGACCGAGCTGCAGCAGATGGCCGGGCGCGACAGCGTGCTCGCGGTGGCGGCACGCTGGGGCATGGCCAACCGGTCCACGCTCGCACACAACTACCGCCAGCAGTTCGGCGAGACCCCGAGCGCCACGGCCGGCATCCCGAGCTTCGCGGAACTGCCGGCGATCGCGGCCACCGTCGCGGCGGCGGTGGCCGGCGGCACCGCGGTCAGCGAGCCGGTGCTGCCGATCGGGCGCGGTGTCGGCCCGGGCGCCGGCGCCGAGATCGCGCGGCGCGAGTTCACCGTCGGCGGCGTCTGAGGTCGCGCGATGCGCGGCGACCCGCCTCGATGGCCGGCGCGGCCCTCGTCGTCGGCGGCCGCGTCGTCGGCGGCCGCGTCGTCGGCGGCCGCGTCGGCAGGCTCGGCCGAGGAGGTGCGGCCGCTGCCGGGCGATCCGTCGGCACGCCGGCGCGACGAGGCCAGCGGTCGCCGTCAGGCCTCGGCCAGCCGCCTGATGGGCGCGGTGACGCGCCATCTGCTGGACGAGGCTGAAGAGGAGCGCGTCACCGGCGAGTCCTCGGGCGACGTGGGCTCGGGCGCGGCGACGGCGGCCTCGGCCACGGGATCGGAGGGCGCGGGGAAGACCGCCGGCAAGACCGCCGGAAAAACGCAGACGCGCGTGTCGGTCGGCGCCAAGGGAAGGATGCCGCCGCGCGCAACGCCCGATCCGGTGACGCGCCGCGGCGCGTCGTCGGCGCGTCGCGCCGCGCCGCCTGAAGACGACGTGTGGGCGCAGGGCGTCGACGCGACCGACGGCGCGGGTCGCATCGTCGGTCCCGAATCGCGCGTGCAGCCCCGGCGCAGCGCGGCACGCATCGAGGGCGTGCGGCCCGACGCCGCGGAGCGCGTCGGACGCACGCCGCGCATGCGCATCGCCAGTTGGGGCGCCGTGCTCGCGGCGGTGGCCGCACTGGTCGTGATGATCGCGGCCGGATGGCTGGACGTCGCTCCCGGCGATGCCGCCAACAGGACCGGCGCCGAAGCTGGCGCGCAACGAGAGCCGACATCGGGCCGATGATCGGCCATCGATCGACCATCGATCGGCAATTGTTCGGCAATTGATCGGCAATTGATCGGCACCGCTCGATCCCTGTCGCCCATTGATCGGCCACTGATCGGTAGACGAGGACTTCGGGTCCTCGACGTGCGCTTCGGCTCGCTGTTGCCTTCGGAAACACCACTGTCCCACAGTGATGCGACACGCCTCACACAAGCAGGCGATGAACATCAGGAGGACGGTCGATGGTCAATGATTCCACCGGCAGCCAGTCGGCTCCGCTGACGCCGCTGAACACCTTGGGCGCGATGAGTGGCTTCGGGTGGCGCCAGAGCCAGCGTCCGCGCTTGAGCGTGGTCTCGCGCGCTGAACCGCCGGCCTCGCCGGCCTCGCCGGCGATGTCGACGTCGTCAGCGACGTCAGCGACGTCAGCGACGGAGATCTCGCGGGCACTGTTCCGCGCGCACCAAGCCCGCGCGCAGGTGGCGGTGCGCATCGACAGCGAGTCCGCCGCCCTGGCGGTGCTCAGCAGCCGGCAGCAGTCGATGCGTGAGCTCCGGCGGCGCCGCAACAGCGCGGAGGCCGCCGGCGCCGCCGAGCATCCGATCCGCGTCACCGAACAGCAGGTCGCCCAGGCGGCGGAACTCCAGGCGCGCCACGCGTTGCCGACGCTGCGCCGGCGGGTGGAACAGCAGCGGCAGCTGCTCACCGCGGCCCAAGGCGCCACGCCGGGGTTGAGGCACGCGCTGGACCTCGTGCTGCGGGACCCTCAACGCACGGTCCAGCACGAGCAGGCGATCACCTCAGCCCGGCACAATCTGCAGACCAACACCACGGCGGTGGCCACGCACCGTGAGCATCTGCAGGCGGCGCAGGCGGCGCTGCAGGCGGGCATGGACCAGCACGTGGCCGCGCAGCTGCGCCTCACGGCGGCCAATGCAGCGGTCGCCCGGCTGGCGACGGCCCGGCAGGCGCTGACGACGGCGGTGAGCCTCTGCACGCCGGACCTGCAGGCGCACGCGGCGGCGGCGCGCGCGGCGCTGACGGACGCGAGCGCGGCGATCCAGGCGCAGCAACGGCTGGCGGACGCGGCGGCCAATGCCGCCGAGCAGACCCGCGCGGCGGTGACCGCGCGCGATCAGGTGCATGCGCTGCAGGATCGCGTCGACGCCGCCGCCGGCGTTCATGCCGTCGCGCAGGAGCGCCTCGCGCCACTGCAGCAGCGCGTGGCCGAACGGCTCGCGGACTTGAAGCAGGCGCGGCTGTCGCTGCCGCCGTCACCGGCGGGAGGCGGACCGGCGCCGGCGCCGTCCCTGGCGCTGCAGCAACGCATCGACCGGCTCACGACCGCGTTGAATGATGCGCAGGCGGACCTCCGGCGGCAGCACGTCGAAGTCAACCGGCTGCAGGGGCTGTTGAGCGCGGAGGCCGGCCCGCTCGCGCTGAGGCGGGCGGAGGTGGCTCACGCCGCCGGACCGGAGGCGAGCGCGCAAGCGCAGCGTGTGACCCGAGGCGCGGCGGCGGCGGCGGCCGACACGGCGGCTTCGGCCAGCGCCGCGGCCCGCGATGCCCTGAAGCGCCATGCCGACGCGGCACACCGGCACATCGAGCTGGCCATCGACGCGCTCTGCGAGGAGATGCGTCACACGCCGAAGCGGATGGCCTAACGCGCGGCGAGTTCCGGAGCGCTTTCCTTGCGTTCGCTGTAGCGGTCCAACAGGAACGGCGCGAGATCGCGCGTCAACAGCGTGAACTTGACCAACTCCTCCATCACATCGACCAGACGGTCGTAGAACGGGGACGGTGTCATGCGCCCCTCCTCGTCGAACTCGGCGAAGGCCTTCGCGACCGACGACTGGTTCGGGATGGTCAGCATGCGCATCCAGCGGCCCAGCACGCGCATCTGGTTGACGGCGTTGAACGACTGCGAGCCGCCCGACACCTGCATCACGGCGAGCGTCTTGCCCTGGGTGGGCCGCACCGAGCCCGTCGACAGCGGGATCCAGTCGATCTGCGTCTTCATGATCCCGGTCATGGCGCCGTGCCGCTCCGGCGAGCACCAGACCATCCCTTCGGACCAGGCGGCCAGCTCGCGCAGCGCCTGGACCTTCGGATGCGTCTCGGGCGCGTCGTCCGGCAGCGGCAGGCCCGACGGGTTGAAGATCCTGACCTCCGCGCCCAGCGCCTCCAGCAGGCGCGCCGCCTCGAAGCTGAGCAGGCGGCTGTAGGAGCGCTCGCGCAGCGAGCCGTACAGCAGGAGGATGCGCGGACGATGCCGCGACGGCGCCGCCACCGTGAGGTGATCCAGCGTGGGGATCGCCAGCAGGTCCGTGCTCAGTGCCGGGAACGTGGCGTCGGGAAAGAGAAGGTCGGCCATGTCGTTCATGCGTCGGTGGCGGGGTGGGGAAGGGCGTCGCGTCTGGGGGACGGAGACGGCAGCAGCAGGTGATGGACACCCACCGCGAGGGCCGCGCCGGCGAACTCGGCGGCGATGAAGGCGGGGGCGCTCGCGGGCGCGATGCCGGCAAAGCTGTCGCTGAACAGGCGACCGACGACGGCCGCCGGATTGGCGAAGGACGTCGAGGCGGTGAACCAGTAGGCCGCGCCGATGTAGGCCGCGACCAGGGCCGCCACGCGTGACCGGGGCGCGCGCAGGATCACCAGCAGCAGGCCGAAGGTGGCGACCGCTTCAGCGATCCACTGGCCCGTACCGCTGCGCAGCCTGGTGGAGACCTGGAACAGGCTCATGTCGAACATCGCATGCGCGAGCCATGCACCGAGCACGGCCCCCGACAACTGCGCGGCGACGTAGGGCAGGAGAGAAGTCCTGGCCAGCTCGCCGCGCCACGCCATGACGGCGCTGACGGCAGGATTGAAGTGGGCGCCGCTCACGGGGCCGAAGACCTCGATCAGGACGTAGAGCCCGCCCACCGTGGCCAGCGTGTTGGCCAGGAGCGCGACGGCCACGTTGCCGCCGCTGAGGCGCTCCGCCATGACGCCGGAACCGATCACGATGGCGAGCAGGAACGCCGTCCCCAGCAGTTCCGCGAAGAGCTTTCGAGGCAGGTTCATCGCGTCAGCTCCGCGCGATGTCGAGGAGCGCCTGCTGAAGTTCCTTCCGGCTCATCGTTCCCAAGGGCAACTGCAGCAGTTGCAGCATGCGATAGGCGATGGCCTGCCGCGTGAGCTCGAACGCGCGGCGCTTGCCGTCATCGCCGCCTTCGGCGTCGGAAGGGTCCGGATAGCCCCAGTGCACCTTCACCGGCTGTCCGCTCCCGCCGAAGAACACCGGGCACTGCTCGGCCGCGGCGCTGTCGCACACGGTGATGACGATGGACAGTGGCGGCGCGTCCGGCGTGGTGAACTCGTCCCAGCTCTTGCTGCGATGGCCCGTGGTGTCGATGCCGGCAGCCTGCAGCACCTCGAGCGCGAACGGGTTGATCCGCCCGCTGGGCGCGCTGCCCGCGCTGAAGGCCTGGACCTCCTTGCCGAGCCGCCTCGCCCAGTGGTTGAGCATGCCCTCGGCGAGGACGCTGCGGGCGGAGTTGTGCGTGCACAGGATGAGCACGTTGCAGGCTGTCGGTGTCATGGCGGGTCTCGGGTCAGCAGTCGCAACGGGTGGGGCTCGGCGGCACGGCGCAGGCGGCGCCCTGGCAGCAGTTCTCGGTGAGATAGGCCAGGAGCGCGTTCATCTGCGGATACACGGCCCGGTAGACCACGTGGCGGCCGACCTGCTCCGAGGTGACGAGCCCCGCCTCGGCGAGGTCCTTCAGATGGAAGCCCAGCTTGGCGTAGGCGACGCCGAGCAGGTCGACGAGCGCGCCAGGCGTGAGGCCGTCGGCGCCCGCGACCACCAGGGCGCGGAAGGCGTCGAGCCGGATCGGATGAGCCAGCGCGCCGAGGCCGGCCAGGGCAGTCGTCTTGTCCATGGCCGACATTACAACAAAAGTTGTAATGTTGGGCAAGCGACTGAGGTAAAGCGGGTTCCGCCTACGGCAGCTTCAGGCAGCTGAAGGCAGCCGACGGCAGCCAGCGACAGTTGATGACCGCCGATGACGATGGACGACCTCGGGCGATCGAGGCGAGGAGCCGCCTCGATCAGCAGCGCCTCGCCGATCAGGTTGGCGATATCAGGCGGCGACGGCCAGTTGGCGGAGCTTGGGCTGGTGGAAGGTCAGCGGGGTGTCCGCGACAACGCGCAGTGTGTCCAGGAGAACGTCCAGCTCGTGTTCCCGGCTGTAGAACGCGTTCATGCCGACCTCCAGGCAACGCGGACCGAACAGCGCTTCATCCGCGTTGCTGATCACGAAGGCCGCGCCGCGGAAGCCCGCCTTGCGCATCCGGGCGACAGTGTTCAAGCCGGAACCTTCAGCCAAGGCGACATCGCAGATCACCACATCGGGTTGGCACAGCACCGCGGTGATCACGGCGTGCTCTTCGCAGGCGCACTGGGCCACCACGACGGCGCCGGGCATGTCGTTGAGCCTGTGGCGCAGGGTGGCGATCCAGGTCGGAGAGGGATCAACAAGAAGGATCTTCATGGCGGGCCTCGGGCGATTGCGTTGCCGCAGTGTGGCGCGGCGCTCCATCGCGGGGTATCTCCGGACTTCGGTGCTCCCCGTCCGGTTTGGACCGCAGTGCGTGTCGGCAAATCGCCGACAGCCTGCGATCCTGCCCATCTGATTCGGGCGCCAATCGCACGTCGGTGCGATGGCGCAGTGCAAACCCGAACCGAATTGCAAATGCCTCGAACCTAGCATCGACGCGCCATCGCGGAAGCGCGTCGACGACACGGCGTCGGGCTTTACGCGATAGGCAGCCAAAGACAAGAAAAGGACGGCTCGCACCCCGCCCCGGGGTCGCGGATCGGGAGGACCCATGAAGATTCGTTTCGGCCTGCAGGCCGTCGCGGCGTTGTGCGCCGCTGTCTTGACGTCGGTGCCCGCGCGGGCGATGGATGCCGACTACCTCAAGCAGTTGGTGCCGGTGGCGCAGAACAGCATCAAGCCCTACGGCGAGGACATGTTCGGCGACAAGGTGAGCCTGTATGACGGCAGCCTCGCGTTCGAGCAGACGGACCTGGACCTCAAGGGCAACAACGAGCTGCCGGTGCGCCTGACGCGAGGTCTCGCCGTGGGGCGGCGCACGACCACCTACGCCTACGACTTCCCGCTCGGCCAATGGGAATGGAAGACGCCGCGCATCGGCGGGTCCTTCAGCAAGACAGTCGGCTGGACGGGCTACGCCAACGGCGTGCACAGCGACACCACGCGTTGCAGCGCCTTCTGGCGGCCCGGCGAAGTTTTTGTCGGCGGCCAGGTCGCTTTCGACAACGATTATTGGCACGGCACCTACCTGGACGTGCCCGGCGCGGGCAAGCAGGAGCTGCTCAAGCGAAGCGCGGATTACGCCGGTGCGCCCACCACGGGCGGCCCTTATCCCATCGTCACCAAGCAGCAGTGGCAGGTCGGATGTCTCGCCTCCATCAAGAACGGCAGCGGCGAAGGCTTCTACGCGATCTCCACCTCGGGCGTGCGTTACGACTTCGACTGGATGGCCACCCGCGAGGTCGACGCCATCAAGATCGGCAAGAACGCTTTCCGGCGTCAGGACATGTACCTGATGGCCACCAAGGTCACCGACCGTTTCGGCAACTGGGTCACGTACACGTATGACCCGGCGGACCCGGAGAAGCTGACTTCCATCCAGTCAAGCGACGGTCGCTCCATCACGATCACCAACTCGGGCGGCCACGCGGTCTCGGCCACCGACGGCACACGCACCTACACCTACGGCTACACCGGACGCGGCCTCACCTCCGTCACGCTGCCCGACGGCACGCAGTGGGGATATCAGCTCGGCGGCCTGCTGCCGTCCGACAACCTCGGGCTGCATACCTCGCCGGACACGGCGTGTCCCGACGGTTCGAACTACATGCGGGCGGACGTCTTCACCGGCAGCATCACGCATCCCTCCGGGGCGACGGCGACGTACACGATGAAGTACTTCCTGCTCGCCTACGCGGACATGCAGGCGTTCTGCAACATCTCCGACGGCGTGGCGCGCTACGACGTGATGCCCTCGCGCGCGGTCATCGGACTGAGCAACAAGGTCATCACCGGCGCCGGACTGACGACGCAGGCCTGGACCTACGACTACCTCACCGCGGGCAACTGGCCCTGCGCGAGCGGCTGCAGCAACACCGACATCACCAACCCGGACGGCACACGCACGCGTCAGGTCTTCGGCAACCGGTACGAGAACGACCAGGGCTTGCTGCTGTATGTCGTCAACGGCTGGGACGGCGGCACGTCAGGCAAACAGGTCATCGCCTACACCTACCAGAAGGGCGGCGCGGGCCAGCCCTTCCCCGAGTCCTTCGGCATCAGCTACGCGCAGTTCGCCGACTGGAACGGACCGCTCAACAAGCCCACCAAGACCACGGTCATCACGCGCGACGGCGCGACGTTCTCGAACCAGGTCGATGCCTTCGACGCCAACGCGCGGCCCGTGGCGCTGACCCGCTCCGGCCCGGGCGGCACGCGTTCCGAAGCCACGACCTATTACGACAACACGGCGCTCTGGGTGCTGGGTCAGGTCGCCGAGGTCACCTCCGGCGGCTACTCCGTCCAGTCCACCGACTTCGACTCGCTGGCGCGTCCCACGACGAGCCGCGCCTTCGGCATCGTCAAGGGCTCACAGACCTACAACGCCGACGGCACCGTCGCCACGAAGTCGGACGCCGCGGGCAACACCGCGACCTTCAGCAACTACAAGCGCGGCGTCGCGCAGACCGTGCACTACCCCAACGGCGGCAACGAGAGCGGAGTCGTCAACGACATCGGCCTGGTGACCAGCTACACCGACGCCGCCGGGTACTCGTCGAGCTTCGGCTACGACGCGATGGGGCGGCTCGCGAGCATCACGCCGCCCAGCGGTTTCACTGGCACGACGGTGACCTTCTCGGGCGTGCCGACCGAGGAGTACGGCATCCCGGCGGGCCACTGGCGCCAGTCGGTGAGCAAGGGCAACGCGCGCACGGTGACCTACTTCGACGCGATGTGGCGTCCGGTGATGAGCCGCACCTGGGACGCGAGCGACGAGGCCAACACCCGCAAGGTCGTGGTCAAGGCCTTCGACACGCAGAACCGGGTCACCTACGAGAGTTATCCGCAGCGCGACATCGCCAGCGTGGCGCTGCGCCCGGCGGGCAAGCGCACGACCTACGACGCCATCGGCCGCCCGACGCAGGTCGACGCCGACAGCGAGCTCAGCGACGTCACCGCGCTGAGCACGAAGACGGAGTACCTGACCGGCTTCAAGACCCGCGTCACCAACCCGCGCGGCTTCCAGACGACGCAGACGATGTGGGCGCTGGACAAGCCCGACGAGGCGAGCATCCAGACCATCGAAGCACCGCTGGGCGTGCAGGTCAGCATCGTGCGCGATGCCTTCGGCAAACCCACGAGCATCACGCGCGGCGGCGTGACGCGCGCCTACGTCTACGACGCGGGCCAGCGCCTGTGCAAGACGATCGAGCCCGAGGTCGGCGCGACGGTGCAGGATTACGACCTGGCGGGCAACGTCGCATGGCGCGCTCCGGGTCAGGCCTTGCCCGGCACGACGACCTGCGACACGGCCAGCGTTCCCGCCAGCGCCAAGATCGCCTACGGCTACGACGCCATCGGCCAGTTGCTCACGACGGCTTACGGCGACGGCAGCCCGGGCATCACGCGGACCTACACGCCCGACGCCAAGCTCGAGTCCATCGTCAGCAACGGCTCGACCTGGGTCTACGGCTACAACGAGCTGCGCCAACTCAGCAGCGAGATCCTGAACTTCAGCGGCCGCCAGTTCAGCTTCGCGTGGAATCACAACAGCGCGGGGGACCTCGCCTCGCTGGTCTATCCCAACGGCTCGACGGTGGCGTACACGCCCAACGGCCTGGGTGAAGCGACCACTGCAGGAAGCTACGCCGCCGGCGTGAGCTACCACCCCAACGGCGCCGTGGCCGGCTACACGCTGGGCAACGGCATCGCGCACACGCTGACGCAGAACAAGCGCGGGCTGCCGCTGGTGAACCGCGACGCGGGGGTGCTGCAGGACCAGTACAGCTACGACGAGAACGGCAACGTCGCCGCCATCGCGGACCAGCAAGAAGGTGTCTTCAACCGCAGCATGGGCTACGACGCGCTGGACCGGCTGACCTCGGCCAACGCGCCGGGCGTGTGGGGCAACGCCAGCTACACCTACGACGCGGTGGACAACATCACCTCGGCCACGGTGGGCGCGCGCGCCAGCAGCATGGGCTACGACGGGCGCAACCGGCTCGCGACCGTGATGACCAACGGCGCGCTGTACCAGTACCAGTACGACGAGCGCGGCAACATCCTCAGCAAGGGCGCCCAGTCCTATACGTTCGACCTGGGCAACCGTATGGGCTCGTCCAACCTGGGAGGAACCTATCAATACGACGGCCACGGACGGCGCACCTGGATCCGCAACAACGACGGCTCTACGCGCGTGCAGGTCTACGGCCAGGGCGGGCAGTTGCTGTGGGGCGCGGCCGACGAGGTGCAGCCCGACGTGCCGGCGACGATTGCGAGCTACAGCTGCGCCAGCGGCACGCTCTCGGGCAGCCAGTGCCTGACGACGAGCACCTACGGTGCCACGCCCAACGGGTATGTCTGCAACGCGGGGGACTCGCTCAGCGGCACGACCTGCACGCACGTGACCACGAGCAACTACGGCGCGTCGGTGGCGAGCTGGTCGTGCAATGCAGGCGACAGCCTGAGCGGCAGCACCTGCTCGCACACCTACGTGGCCAACACCTACGGCGCCAGCCCGGTGTACGCGTGCAACGCGGGCGATAGCCTGAGCGGGTCCACCTGCACGCACGTCGCCAACGTGGCGGCCACGCCGGTGTACGCCTGCCCCGGCGGTTATTCGCTTAGCGGCACGACGTGCTCCAGGACCACGACGGTGGTTGCGACGATCAGTTCGTACACCTGCAACGGCCTGGGCTCGCCGAACGCGAGCCAGCAGTGCATCGGCACGGCGATCGTCAGCGCCGACGAGAGCGACCAGGACCGTTGCCTGGCGGCCAATCCCTACTCGCTGGTGTTCGCGAGCTCGAGCCGTTCGGGGCGCAACATCACCTGCCGGTTCAGCGCGCAGCCGGTGTACAGCTGCCCGAGCGGCGGCTCGCTCAGCGGCAACCAGTGCACGAGCACCGTCACGCAAGCGGCGACGGTGAACAGCTACAGCTGCTCAAGCGGCACGGTGTCGGACAGCAGCTGCCTGATCCCCTCGAACTACGGTGCATCCATCGCGAGCTGGGTGTGCAACGGCGGAGACTCGTTGAGCGGGACGACGTGCTCGCAGTACGCCACGAGCACCTATGGCGCGACGCCGAGCTACGTCTGCAATGCGGGCGACAGCCTGAGCGGCAGCACTTGCACGCACACGGCGTCCAGCACCTACGGCGCTTCGGTGAGCGCTTGGGCGTGCAACGCGGGAGACTCGCTCAGCGGCAGCACTTGCACGAAGACCACGGCCAGCAACGCGACGCCGAACTACAGCTGCGCCAGCGGCACGCTGTCGGGCAGCACCTGCATCGGCGGACGCAAGCAGTCGGAGACGATGTATGTCTACCTGGCAGGCAAGCAGATCGCGGAGGTGACGGGCGGGGTGACGCAGTACCCGCACACCGATGCGCTGGGTAGTCCGGTGGCGCATTCGAGCGCGGCGGGGGCGCTGCTCAACAGGACGAGGTTCGAGCCCTACGGCTTCCCGGCCGCAGGCACCAAGCCAAGCAAGGCCACCAGCGTCATTGGCTTCACCGGGCATGTGCAGGATTCGGAGACGAATCTCGTGTACATGCAGCAGAGGTATTACGATCCGATCCCTGGCAGGTTTCTGAGCGTGGATCCGATCGTTACCGACGCCAATACGGGCAAGGGCTTCGGGCTATATACCTACGTCGATAACAATCCGTACTTGAGGGTGGATCCGGACGGGCGGCAGTCGGTAAATGTGTACCCGAATTTCAGCCCTATGGAGTATCTGAAGACTCTTGCTGTTGAATCAGCAAAGTTCATCGGCATAGCGTCGGCCGGAGCGGGTGGAACAGCGATCAAAGGAGTAGAGGGCGCGGCAGCAGTCGTTAAGGCCGCAGAGGTCGCGCCCAAGGCTGCCGAAGCCGTGACCAGCGCGCGGAGCGTGACGGTCACAAACGATTCAATCAAAGCTGCGTTGCAAGGCTCTGAACTTCAGACAACGCAAAATGCGATATCGAAACCAGTCGTCGAGAGCTATGTTGGGCGTCTTCAAGCAGGAGAAGCCGCTCCCGCAATTAAAGTTGATGGCAAGGTGATCGTCGATGGCAATCATCGTTACGTGGCTGGCAGACTTGTAGGCCAAGAGCCAGCGCAGACCGCCGGAACTCTTTCCCCTTCGCAAGCTGGTAAGGTGCAGCCTGTGCAGAATATCAAGATTGATCCTTCCGACTGGGGCAATAGATGATCTCCATTGTTTGTCAGACAGGCGAGATAGTTCAGGTGAATGTGCAAGGATTCACCGGCGCAAGGTTCGATGGCATGAACCTTCACCGCGCAATGCTTGAGGGTAAGGACTTGTGTCAGGCAAGTTTTGTCGAAGCAGACTTGCGTGGGGCTCTCTTTACTCACGCAACTCTCAAAAGCGCCAACTTTGAGCGCGCAAAATTGATGAACGCCGCGTTGGACCATGCAGATTTGGAACGTGCGATCTTGACGCAAGCCAAGCTCATTGGCGCCAACCTTGCAGTGGCTTGCTTGCGAGACGCCGACCTGTCTGGCGCGGACGTTGCATTTGCAGATTTCCGCGGGGCAGACATTCGCGGCGCAAACATGGCGTGTCTACGTCTCGCTGATGCCAATTTGGCGGATGCGTTGATCGATGACGCGACCGTGTTTCCTGCAGGGTTTGCCCTGCCTGCCGATCTCAGGAGAGTCTGACAGCGGGAATTGAAGCCTCCTCGAAATGTTGATCCAGCCGGAAGTAGAGAATCCAACGCCATGGAGCCTCTGCATGAGGAAATCCAGATTCACTGACAGCCAGATCTACGAGTGCAGACGATCGCTTCCGGCCGGCCAAAAGCGCTTACCCGTTGGAGTTCCTGACGTCGATACGCACGGCGGCAAGAACCTGTCGTGATACTTCGCCGCCAACCTGACGAGCTACGCCTTCCCGAGCGGCGGCTCGCTCAGCGGCAACCAGTGCGTCACCACCAGCTCGCAGGCCGCCTCGATCTCGAGCTACAGCTGCTCAAGCGGCACGGTGTCGGGCAGCAGCTGCCTGATCCCCTCGAACTACGGCGCGTCGGTCGCGAGCTGGGTGTGCAGCGGTGCGGACTCGTTGAGCGGAACTACGTGCTCGCAGTACGCCACGAGCACCTACGGCGCGACGCCGACTTATGCCTGCAATGCGGGCGATAGTCTGAGCGGCAGCACCTGCACGCACACAGCGTCCAGCACCTACGGCGCCTCGGTGAGCGCTTGGGCGTGCAACGCGGGAGACTCGCTGAGCGGCAGCAATTGTTTCCCAATTCTCGGCCGTGGTCTTGTCCGCTGCGGAATTTCTGGAGAAAAGCGCTTGACAATTGATGATTTGAGTTAACTTAATGTTGCCGCTTCTGTCCCGAAAAATAGTTAACTTTCGAATGGCAATTTGGCGCGACCCAATACTCAACTCACCGACGGACTGAACGCCCTCAACCTCGCGACTTCATCCACCGGCGTGGCGCCGAAGTAGCGC
Organism: uncultured Burkholderiales bacterium; assembly: GCA_966211105.1. Classification (GTDB taxonomy): domain Bacteria; phylum Pseudomonadota; class Gammaproteobacteria; order Burkholderiales; family Burkholderiaceae_C; genus Roseateles. The sequence continues at coordinate 38,336 of CBIHMU010000011.1, read as the reverse complement.
TTGAATTCCCGGCTGAACTGCGACGGACTCTCGTACCCCACGCGCGTCGCCGCGACGCCGGCCTTCACGCCTTCGTTGAGCATGATCAGCCGCGCCTTGTGCAGCTTGTAGCTCTTCACGTACTGCAGCGGCGACGTGTTGGTCACCGCCTTGAAGTTGTGATGGAAGGCGGACACGCTCATGTTCACCAGCCCTGCCAACTGCTCGACGCTGAGCGGCTTGGCGAAGTTGGATTCGATGTGCTGCAGCGCCTTCGTCACCTGCGCGAAGTGCGTGTGCCGGTTGGCCAACGCCTGCAGCGCCGCGCCGCTCTCGCCGCAGAGCACGTGATAGATGATCTCCTTGAGGATGAGCTTGCCCAGCACCTTCGCGTCGCGCGGGCGATGCATCGCGTCGAACAGCCGCTCGATCGCGCAGAGCACGTCCTCGGTGAACGCCGCGCTGTTGACGCCCGCGGCGTCCAGGCTCGCGGGGCGCTCAAGACGCTCGTCCTCCAGCTCGATCAGCAGCTCCTGCAGCACCGCCGTGTCGATGTCGATCGACACGCCGACAAACGGCTCCTGCTTGCTGGCGATCGTCTGGCACTCGAAGGGCAGGGGCACCGTCAGCAGCAGGTAGTTCTGCGCGTCGTAGCGGAAGGTCTTCCCGCCGACATGCCCCACCTTCGCCCCCTGCGCCACGATGACGATCGACGGCTCGTACAGCACCGGCGTGCGCGGGTGCGGCGTCTCGGCGTAGAGGATGCGCACGCCCGCCACCGGCGACGGCGTCGAGAAGGCCCCGGACTTGTAGCGGGTGGCCGTCTCGATGATCCGCCGCCGGATGCCGTCGTTGAGCGTGGTGGTGGCCATCGAGGCAGGTCAACGCGCGGCTTCGAGGATGCGCCGGCTGTCCTCGAGACGGACGTCCTGGTGCTCGCCCAGCGCCGTGCCGCCGTGTTCCTCCAGCTTGGCGATCATGGCCGGGATGGTGCTGCCGTCCAGGCCGTAGGCCGACAGGCGCGTACCCACGCCCAGCTGCTCGAAGAAGGCGCGCGTCGCGGCGATCGCGCCGTCGATGCGTTGCTCCTCGCTGCCGTCGCGCAGACCCCAGACGCGGTCCGCGTACTGCAGCAGCTTGGCGCGCTTCTGCTCCTTCTTGTACGCGAGCACCGACGGCAGCACGACCGCCAGCGTCTGCGCGTGATCCAGACCGTGCATCGCGGTCAGCTCGTGGCCGATCATGTGCGTTGCCCAATCCTGCGGAACACCGGCGCCGATCAGGCCGTTCAGCGCCTGCGTCGCGCTCCACATGACGTTGGCGCGGACGTCGTAGTTCTCCGGCTCGGCCAGCGCACGCGGACCTTCCTCGATCAGCGTCAGCAGGATGCCTTCGGCGAAGCGGTCCTGGATGCGGCCTTCGGCCGGGTAGGTCAGGTACTGCTCGACCGTGTGGACGAAGGCGTCCACGACACCGTTGGCCACCTGCCGCGCGGGCAGGCTGTAGGTGGTCACCGGATCGAGCACCGCGAACACCGGGTAGGTGTGGGCCGAGAAGAACGGGAGCTTGTCGCCCGTGGCCTGGCGGCTGATGACGGCGCCGTTGTTGGACTCGGAGCCGGTGGCGGGCAGCGTCAGCACGACGCCCATCTTCACGGCGGCCTTGACCTTGGCGCCGCGCGTCAGCAGGATCTCCCATGGGTCCTTGGCGGCGTCGTACCGCGCCGCCGCAGCGATGAACTTGGTGCCGTCCGCGACCGAGCCGCCCCCGACCGCCAGCAGGAAGTCGACCTGCTCGGCCTTGACGACCTCGACGGCCTTCATCAGCGTTTCAAACGTCGGGTTCGGCTCGATGCCGCCGAACTCGAACACCGTGCGCCCGGTCAGCGCGGCGCGGACCTGGTCCAGCACGCCGTTCTTCTTGATGCTGCCGCCGCCGTAGGTGATCAGGATGCGGGCGTCCGCAGGGATCTCCCGTCCGAGCTCGGCAATCTGGCCCTTGCCGAAGAGGATCTTGGTGGGGGTGTTGAGGGTGAAGTTGTTCATGGCTGTCGGCTCCGGAAGGGGTGAACGAGGATGCGTGTCGATGGCCTGGATTGTTCGCCGCCGACCGCATCCAGACAACGCACGAAGCTGCCGGAGTTTTGCCCAATCCTGTCGGGAGAGCGATGAATGGGCAATTGGCCGCAAGCTCGCGGCCTCGGGACGTCCCCCTGTCCTGGGCGCGTTCGTTGCCCCCGGGAGGCATGAGCCCATCCCCAGCAGACACGACATCCCTCGCCGGGCAGGCCGCAGGCACCGCGACGGCCGCGGCCCCGGCGGCGGCCGCCACGCCCTCCACGGCAATGATGCCGTCCTGGTCAGGCCGATCGCTCAAGACCTGGTGGGCGCTGCTGAAAGACTCGCTGTCGGCCTGGATCGACGACTATGCGCCCAGCATGGGCGCGGCGCTGTCGTACTACACGGTGTTCTCGCTGGGACCGCTGCTGGTGATCGTCATCTCGATCGCCGGACTGGTCTTCGGCGAGGACGCCGTGCGCGGCGAGCTTTTCGGCCAGATCGAGGGCGTGATGGGGCCCGAGGCGGCCAAGGGCATCCAGGAGGTCCTGAGCAACGTCAGCAAGCCCAGCACCGGCATCCTGGGCACCGTGCTGGGCGTCGGCGTGCTGCTGATCGGCGCGACCACCGTGTTCGGCGAACTGCAGGACGCCCTCGACCGCATCTGGCGGGCGCCGGTGCGCCACCGGACCAGCGGCGTCTGGACACTGGTGCGCGCGCGCCTGCTCAGCTTCGGCATGATCGTCGGCGTGGCCTTCCTGCTGCTGGTGTCGCTGGTGACCGGCGCGGTGGTGGCGGCACTCGGCAAGTGGTGGGGCGGCTGGTTCGGCGGCTGGGAATGGTTGCTGCAAAGCCTCAACGCCGTGGTCGGATTCGCCATGACCACGGCCGTCTTCGGCCTGATCTACAAGGTGCTGCCGCGCGTCAAAGTGGCCTGGTCGGACGTCTGGGTCGGGGCGGCGGTCACGGCCACGCTGTTCACCATCGGGCGCATCCTGATCAGCCTCTACATCGGCAAGACCGGCGTGGCGAGCGGCTTCGGCGCGGCCGGTTCGGTGGCTGTCGTGTTCGTCTGGGTGTACTACTCGGCCCAGGTGTTCCTGGTCGGCGCCGAGTTCACGTGGCTCTATGCGCAGCGCCTGGGCTCGCGACGCGGGGGACCGGCCCAGGATCGCACCGCGCCGGGTCGATCGACGCCCTCAGCGGCTGGATCGCCGCGTTGACCGGCTGCACCGGATGACGGCCGCCGTGATGACGGCGCACGGCGTACAGGTCGAGCACGTCGAGCACGTCGAGCACGTCGAGCACGTCGGACGGCAAGCAGGTCGACGGGCTGCTGGTTCACATGCCGGATGCCAGCGAGGAGATGTGGCTCGGCGCGCGCCTTGCCCTGTCCAGGCATGGAGCCTCACCATTCGACCGGTCCGTGCCGCATCCTCGTGGTCGACGACAACGTGGATGCCGCCGACACCCTCGTCGCGCTGCTGGACGCCTGCGGCTTTTGCGCCTGCGCCGTCTACAGCGGTGCCGAGGCCGTCCTGCTCGCGGAACTGCTGCGTCCCAGTCTTGTCCTGCTCGACATCGACATGCCCGGCATGGACGGGTACGAGACCGCGGCGTGCATCCGCGGCACCGGGGAGGGATGTCCCGCCCAACTGGTGGCCCTGACCGCGCGCGACCAGGATCCCGACCGCGTCATGGTCGCCAGCACGGGTTTCGATCTCCATGTCATCAAGCCCATCGGCTGCGTGCAGCTGTGCGAGCTGGCGGAAGCGGCCTATCGGTGAAGGGCGTGGCGTGCGTGGGCGCAGACCGCGCCGGCGTGCAAGGGCTGCGCGCCGGTGTGGACGATGCCTCGGGCACGACCTCCTCCGGTGCTCAGGCAAACGGGCCGGGCGCCGAGCCCCACGGCCGCTGCCCGACTGGTCAAAGATTGCGCTCGATCCGCACCCAGGTCCGGATGAACGAGCGAAGGCCTTGCTGGTCGGCGGCTTCCTTGACGGTCGCCTGGGTCTCTGCGTCGCTGTTGGAGCGGGGCCGGGCGCCGATGCCGGTGGGCTGGAACAGCGCCTCATCCTCTTCCTCCGAAGAGGTGTCGCTCTTGTCGAGCTCGACGAAATCCTCCAGTTCGCTGTCCAGGCTGTTGCCGACCAGGCCCGTGCGCTTGGCCTGCCCAGCCTCCAGTACTGCGACCCATCGCTCAAGCAACGTGGCGCGAGCATCGCCGTCGAAGTGTTCTTCGTACCACTGCTGGACCTCGTCGCCCTCTATGGAGAACTGCCACTCCAGAAAACCGGTGCCTTCGAAGAGCGCTGGCGCCTGTCCGTGCAGGAGGCCCAGCACATTGACGAACACCGTGGGCCCGTTCTTGCTTGACGTGATCTGGTCGGGCGACTCGAACCAGGTCTTCACCAGCGGCAACGTTTCCTTCGTGACCTTGAGTCGATTGAGCAGCGACGGCGTGGCGTGCCAGGCCAGTTCGTCCACCCATGACACGAAAGCCATGGCGGGCATCACGCCGCCCTCGATGTGATTCTTCCCAGGCGCTTCCTCGTCGGCCAGCAGGCGCTTGGCCTGGTGGAACTCGTCGAGCAGGCTCTGCGGAACCCCCTTTGCAAGCATCTTCTCCTTCTTCTTGCCGATGATCGCCGCGCGGTCCTGCGTCCATTCGGTGGCCGGCGTTGCCGCGGTATTGGTGAACACCAGGTTCACGAAGACGTTGTCGCCGGCCGTGTCCTTGTGCATGCCGACATTGGGGCTGGTCTTGTCCAGAGGTCGGTTGTGGTAGTAGTTCATGTCGACGCGGACCCGGCGCCCGCCGGCCTTCCACCACGGCGCCCGCCGGATGTGGTCGAGCTGTCCGTTGGCCTGCATGAGCCCGCGCACGAAGGCAGCGCAGGCGAGGATGTCTTCCATGGGCATGTTGGAACGGGCCACCGCCTTGTCGGATTCGGGTCTTTCGAGATCGATCATGTACAGCGAGCCGACGTTGATCATCCGGTCGCCGTCCTCCTTGCCGACGTCCTTCTGCTCGACCGTGCCGAGGGCCTTCTCGGTGTAGAGGCCCAGCTTGAGGGCCAGGGGCCCCCATTGGAGCGCCAGATCCTTGTCGAGCTCAGGCAGGCTGCCGACATGCATCAGTCGGTCTGCCAGGCCGGCACGCACGCTGTCCCGCGTGGCACCGTAGGCGCCTGTCAGGTCGTTGAAGAAGGGTTGCCCCTCGGGCGGTTTCCCGGGCCTGTGCGTGCCAGCGGTGCCCGGTTCGACGACTTTCCAGCCCGCCTCCTCCGTGTGCTCGTGGATGCTGCGCTGGAGAACGTCGCCCGGCGCCGCACCGAACAGCTGGGCGATCGTCCGAGCCTGTCGTTGCATTCTCGGGGTGCTGGCCACATCCGCCGTCAGCTGCGGGGCTTGCCTGGCATGCGCGGCCTGGCCACCCTGCGCGGTCCGCTCAGCCGCAGGACCGCCACCGAGTGAATGAGGATTCCCGTGTGCCGGCACACGCGCATTGACCATCGCCTTCTCCTCCAGAGCCGGGAGAACGCCAGTGGAAAGGGGCGCGGCACGCCGGTCAATCAGCAGAATGCTGATTCGAGCGCGAGCACGCTCAATGAAGCGCCACGTTCAGCTGATCGACGAGCTCCGCCCAGTCCGCATCCTGCAGCAGCAGTTCCTTCAGCAGGCGCGACTGCTGTTCGGTCCAGAACGGGGCTTCGGTGATCTTCACGTCGCCCGGCAGTGGACGGTGCACGGAGATGAACTCGCGGATCTCCGCCTCGGAGGACGGCAGGCCGAGTTGATCGAACAGGTCGTGGAACTGATGGTTGGGCGATTCCATAGAGTCTCCTTCAAGCGGGTATTGCCGATGAGGTTAACGCCAGGCGGATCGTGACGGTGTAGGACAGACTTCCATTGAGGCAATCCGCCGCGCGGATGCGTCGCCTCGCGGTCATCGTGCAGTCCCGATGCTCAGGCGGCGATCGGCGCCAGATGACAGCCTGCCGAAGCGCCATCGGTGGACAGCGCGTGGCCCACGTCGACGGGGCGTTGCAGCCCGGGGCCGTCGCAGGCCGTCGCCCGCACCAGCGGGGCGAACGGCGCCTGGATGCGTCCGAACATCGTGGCGAACGGCACGTCCGCCGCGTCGCGTCCGGTGCCGATGCGCACGAAGCCCATCGGGATGCCGGTGCCCGAGGCGTCGAAGGTGTACCAGCGCCGGCCCAGGTAGACCTCGACATACGCGTGGAAGTCGGGCGCCTTGGTCGGATCGGCGCCGTAGTCCGTGCCGGTCACATAGCGCGCCGGCATCGAGAGCGCCCGGCAGAGCGCGATCATCACGTGCGCCTGGTCGCGACAGACGCCGACGCGATCGGTGAGGGTGTCGAGCGCGGTGGTCTGCGTCGTCGATCCGAAAGGGGAATAGGCGATGTGCCGCTGCACCCACGCCGCGATCGCGGCGGCGCGCGCATAGCCCGGCGGCACATGACTGAACTCGGCCTCGGCCCACGAGGTGAGCCGGTCGGATTCGCAATAGCGGCTGGGCGCGAGGTAGGTCAGGAACTCGACGGGCAATGCGTCGATCGGGCATTCCTCGATGAAGGCCGGATCGGCGATGCCGTGATCGATCGACACGCTGGCGGTGTAGGTCAGGTGGAAGGCGCCCTGCGGCGCGCGCACGCGCAGCAGGCGGTTGCGCGTGCTGGCGATCGTTTCCGAGCGCCACGGCACGTCGGGCGTCAACACGACGCGCTCCTGCAGCACCCGCTGCGCCGCCGTGTGGGCCGGCTGGATGTTGAACACGAAATCGCCGTGCGGCGAGTCGATCCGGTAGTCCAGTTCGAAGTGGAGATCGAGACGAATCATGGGGTCCTGCCGTTCTCGACGACGCAATGGATGAAGTGCAGCTTCGGGACCACCCGGCGCTGCAGCACGAAGGGATAGAAGTCGGGTTGGCCCATCGCGCGGGACATCTCGTTCATCACGCTGGTGATGGCGAGCCAGTCGCGCAGCAGGCGCAGGAAGTCCGGTCCGGTGGCGTGGCCGGCCGACCAGAGGTCGCCGGGGCCGTAGGGCAGGGGACGTGCGTCGTCGACGGTGCTCAGCAGCTTGAAGCTGCCGGCGGTGTCGACGGTGTCGCGCAGGTGCAGGTAGTGCGCCCAGGTCTCGGCCCAATCCTCCCACGGATGCGCGCTGGCGTACGACGTGATGAAGCGTTGCGACCAGTCCGGCGGCGGGCCCGTGTGGTGATGGCGCCGCAGCGCGCCGGCGTAGTCGACGCGTTCGTCGCCGAACAGCGCGCGGAAGGGCTCGTGCCAGGCCGTGCCGGCGACCAGCCGGTCCCAGTAGTAATGACCGATCTCATGGCGGAAATGCCCGAGCAGCGTGCGGTAGGACTCGCCCATGCGCTGGCGGGCGGCTTCGCGCTTGGCGTCGTCGGCTTCCTCGATGTTGATGGTGATGACGCCCCAGGCGTGCCCGGTCATCACGCGCGGCTGGCCCGGGAGGGTGCGCAGGAAGTCGAAGGCGAGCCCGCGCGCGCCGGCCTCGGACTTGGGCGCGACCGGCAGGTTCAAGCCGAGGAGTTGCGAGACGAGACGCCGCTTGGCGCGCTCCAGGCGGCCCCAGAGTTCGGCGTTGATCGGGTCCGATAGGTCGGGAATCATGCGGTTGAGCGCGCAGGCGACGCAGAGCCGTCCCTGACGTCGGTCATCGAGCGGCATCAACCAGTTGCAGCCGGCGGCGGTGTGGAAGTTGGCGCAGCGGATGAAGAGCCCGTCCACGCCGTCGATGCGCCAGGTCGCGGGGGCCGGGCCTGGCAGCAAGGCGTGCAGCGTCAGGTCGTCCGGCAGGAAGCCGAGCGGCGCCGCGCAGGCCAGACAGGCGCTGTTGCGGAAGTAGAGGCGGTGGCCGCAGGTGCAGCGATAGACGCGGGTGGAGCTCATGGTGAGCCCTGCATTGGCAAGCATGGGGCCTGACCGCATTGCGCCGCTGGCCGTGCTGACGCGTTCCTACGGGTGGGGGCGAGGCCCCTGGTCCCACCACGCCGGCAGCAGCCGCCGCACCTCCGAGCGCGCGAAACGGTCGTCGATCAGGTGGACCACGCCGCGGTCCTCGGTCGTGCGGATCACGCGTCCGGCCGCTTGCACGACTTTCTGCAAACCCGGGTACAGGTAGGTGTAGTCGTAGCCGGCGCCGAACAGCTTTTCCATGCGCGCCCGGATCTGCTCGTTGACGGCATTGACCTGCGGCAGGCCCAGCGTCGACAGGAAGGCCCCGATCAGCCGCCGTCCCGGCAGGTCCACGCCCTCCGCGAACGCGCCGCCCAGGACCGCGAAGCCGACGCCGCGGCCGTCTTCGGTGAACCGGTCCAGGAACTCGCGCTGCTCGCCCTCGCTCATGCGGCGCGACTGGCGCCATTGCGGCACCTCGGGATGGCGTTCGGCGAGCAGCCCGGCCACCTGCGCCAGATAGTCGTAGCTGCTGAGGAAGGCCAGGTAGTTGCCGGGCGCGCGGCCGTACTGCGCGGCGATCAGGTCGGCGATCGGCTGCAGCGACGCGCGCCGGTGCTGGTAGCGCGTCGAGATGTGGGACGCGACATGCACCTGCAGCTGGCTGGCGTCGAAGGGCGAGGCGACCTCGATGCTCGCGTGGTTCCCGGGCAGTCCCAGCAGGTCGGCGTGGAAGGCCTGCGGCTGCAGCGTCGCGGAGAACAGCGTGCTCGTGTGCGCCGCCGCGAGCCGCGGTCGCAGGAAGGTCGCGGGGACGATGTTGCGGATGCAGATGACGGACGTGCCGGGCTTGGCGTTGAAGCCGTCGGGCTTCTGCACGTCCACCAGCGAGTGCGGCCCGAAGGACTCCACCGCGCGCGCCAGGTGCATCGCCTCGAAATGGAAGTCGAGCAGCGCGTGGTCGTCATCGCCCGGCTGGTCCGCGAGGTGTTCGGCGAGGTGTTCGGCGATCACGCCGATGCCGTGCTGGAGCGCGCTCAGCAGCGGCTCGGGGAACGCCTCGTACGCTGCATAAGGCTCGGCCTGCGCCTTGTCGATGGCCCGCCAGCTCCGGTGCACCTTGTCCAAGGCCTTGCGGACCAGCGGCGAGGCCGACGCGCCCGCCGATCGCCGCGCCTGGAAGAGCCGCTCCGGCGACAGCGTCGCGCTGAACATCTTGCGGCCGCGTTCGACGAGGTTGTGCGCCTCGTCGACGAGCAGCCCGACGCGCCATTGGTTGACCTGCGTCAGCCCGTGGAGCAGGGCGCCGTGGTCGAAGTAGTAGTTGTAGTCGCCGACCACCACGTCGGCCCAGCGGGCCAGTTCCTGGCTGAGGTAGTACGGGCAGACCTCGTGGGCCAGCGCGGCATGGCGAACCGCCTCACGGGTCAACGCGACGCCAGCGGCCCCGCGCGGACGCGAGTCCAGGTCTTGCCCGACGCGCAACGCCGTCGACCGCGCGGCGGGCAGCCGGTCGTAGAAGCCCTTGGCCAGCGGGCAGGATTCGCCGTTGCAGGCCTTGTCCGGATGCTCGCAGGCCTTGTCGCGTGCGACGAGTTCCAGCACGCGCAGCGGCACGGCGGGCTTCGATGCGCTGGCGTCTGCGGCGTCACCGTCCCCACTGCCATTGCCATTGCCATTGCCATTGCCATTGCCGACCAGCCGCTCCATCGCATCCAGCGCGGTCTGCCGCCCCGAGGTCTTCGCCGCCAGGAAGAACAGCTTGTCCAGGCGCTGGCCGGGCGCGGCCTTCAGCAACGGGAAGAGGGTGCCCATCGTCTTGCCGATGCCGGTCGGCGCCTGCGCCAGCAGGCAGCGGCCGGTGGCGGCGGCACGGTAGACCGCTTCGGCCAGCGGCCGTTGCCCGACCCGGAAGTCGCCGAACGGGAAGCGCAGCGCCAGCAGCGCCGCGTCGCGGCGCTCGCGGTGATCGAGCTCGAGGGCGGCCCAGGCCAGAAAGCGCTCGCACAGGGATTCGAAGTGCGCCCGCAGTTCCGCCGCCGAGCAGCGCTCGGTCAGCAGCGTTTCTTCCTGGCTGCCGAGGTCCAGATAGACCAGTGCGACCTCGATGTCGGTCAGGCTTTCCGCCTGGCACTGCAGCCACGCGTAGACCTTGGCCTGGGCCCAGTGAAGCCGTCGATGCGTGGGGCGCTGGCGATCGAGGCTGCCGCGGAAAGTCTTGATCTCCTCGAGGCGCCGACGCACCGGATCGAAACCGTCCGCGCGGCCCCGCACATGGAGGTCCTTGAAGTCGCCGCTGAGCGTCAGCTCCCGTCGATAGCCGGCCCCTCGGCGCTCGTAGACGAGCGCATGGCCGGCGATGCCTTCCTGCGCCGTCGGCGCCGGGGTGAAGCGCAGGTCCAGATCGCCTTGCTTGGCGGTGAACTCGCAGAGCTCGCGGACGGCGACGGTGTAAAGCACGAACGGGGTCAGGCTTGAGAACTGATGTTATATACAGTATCTCAAACTTCTGACCCCATGCGGGCGCGGCGTCTCGACGCCGCTGCCGAGCGGCTCTGCTTACTTCATGGCCTTCTTGTCGGCCTCAGCCTTTTCCTTCATGGCCTTGGCATCCGCCTCGGCCTTTTCATGCGTCGCCTTGGCGTCCTTTTCGCATTGCTTCTCGGCATCGCCCTTCATGGCGTTGCAAGCCTTCTTGGCCGCCTTGTAGTCGGCATCGGCCTGCTTCTTCAGCGCCTTCGCTTGATCGACGGTGCCGGACGTCGGGCTCGACGCGGCTTGCGCCATGGCGGGGCCGGCGGCGATGCCCAGGGAGAGAACGGTGGCCGTGGCGGCGATGATCAGGGAACGCTTCATGAGGATCTCCTTGTCGTTGAAACAATGATGACCGGCGGGATCGCCGGTGTGCGAGCGACTGGTACTGGCAAGAAGCGATCCCTCCCCCGGCAAGCTCTCGGATTTTGAGCGGCGCGATCTCGGCATCCCGCCGATGGACGACGCGCGCGGGCGCCTCGACAGTGGCGGCCAGGGCGCGGAATCCCGCAGCGCTCGCCACCCGTCGACCGCCGCCATGCCGCATCAGGACCGCATTGCCCGCCCCGCCGCGATGCCGGCGAACGAGCCGCGCGCCAAGGCGGCCGGGCCCGCTCCATCCAGGACATCGCCAGGCGCCGCGACCGCGGCCTCCCTGATCGACGGCAGTCCCTACATCGCCGCGTGCAGGAAGCCGGTGCGCGGATCGCGCTCGACCCAGCTGACCGTGTCGAAGCGCACCCCCGACGGCTGCGGGAACCCGGGCTCGGCGACATAGACCGGCGCGGGCGTCGCGCTGCTTTCCGCAAGGGATCTGGGCGCGGGCGCGGGCGAGATCGCGCAGCCGGAGAGGGCGAAGGCCACGAGGAAGGCGGCGGCCGCGCAGGACCGCCTTGCGGCGGGTCGACGGGGGGCGATCTTCATGGCGGCGTCCTTCCTGGTGGGATCAACGCCGGCATGGTGCGCGGAGGGCGCGGGCGCGGCCATCAGCAGAATGCTGATCTTTGCCGGACCATCGACGCGCGCGCCGGAAGGCGCGAGCCGGGGATGGCGCGGAGTCATCAACCTTGTGGATACGCACTTCCTGGGATTGCTGTGCAATTCGACCTCTGGGGGCGCCCAACACGCGGGGCGGACGGATGGGCACGAAACTCAGTCTCACGGCCGATGGCGTCCTGGTGCTGAACGACGGTCGACGGACCGTGGAGCTTCAGCGGAGCCGCCTGTTTGCCATGGATGCGCTTGATCTGCCGATCAGCAGACATGTCTTCAGATCGCCCGGTGTGGCGGGTCCTGCGCCAGCGCCGAATCCCGCTCCCGCGCCCCAGCCCACCGAGCAGTCGGCAGAACCGGGTCGCCCCCGGATTCCGCTGCCCTCGATGGTCCGGTCGCCGCTTGACCTGACCGAACTGGCGCTGCCAGGCCGGCTCGTGCACGTGGCGCGACTGGATCTTGCCGACCCGACCCTCAAGGAAGCTTGGGGAAAGTCCATCCGCAGGACCGCGCCGGTCGTCCGACACGCCGCGCTGTGGGGCGACCTGATCACGCGTTCTCCCAGGGCCATCGCCGATCATCTGAAGCAGCAGGCCGAGCGACGGATCGTTCCCGATGCGCGAACCTTGAACGTGCTGCTGCTTCGGCGGGACCTGGCGAATCCCATTGACCTGACCGAGGTCGCGAGCAAGGGCGCCGAGATCGACTCGGACTTCCAGACGGTGCAGATCTATTACGTCCCCGGCACCTGATCGACGCGACCTCGCGGACCGAGTCACCATGAGCGACAACGCAGATCCCTACGCGACACCGCGCGCCAATCTGCGCGAGAACGTCAAGACGATGTCGACCATCCTCGCCGGGACGGCAGGGGCCGTGATTGCGGGCTCTCCGTTCTCCGGGATCGGGGCATTGGATCCGGCGACGCTCCGCTTCGCGCTGGCCATTGGCGGGCTGTTGACGGTGGCCGTCTGCTTGTTTCTCGGGTGGAAGGCGCTCACCTTCATGCTGAGGCCGGATCTCCTCGATCCGATCATCCTGCGAGATTCGTACACGGACGAAGCAGTCCGGAAGCTCGGCCTCCCTGCTGCGGAAACGGACGAGCTGATCGAGGTGAAGGCCGAGTTCAATCGGTCCCGTGGCGCGCTGCTCCCGGAGAACATCAAGTCCTATGAGGCATTCGAAAGCTATCTCGACGGCCAATGGGTGAAGCTGACCGCGGCAGAAAAGGAAGTCGCTCAGAAGACGCTCGATGCCGCTGTTCTTGAATCGCTCCGCAAGCGCTTCGATCACTACGAGCGCAACCTGCAAGACATCGGTTTCTGGGCGACGGTCACCCGGCTGCGAAAGCGGGTGGAGCGGGGGCTCAGGAAGGTTCAGATCCTGGGGATGGCCAGTCTTGTTGCGCTCCTGGTGTTTGCCTGGGCGGCCAACCCGCCGAAGAAGGACGATGCGTCACTGAAACCGACGGTGATCCAGGCCTTCGTGTCCTGCGCGTCTTGCCCCCTGGGTCAGCCGCCCGTGCAGACCGCCAGAAGGGTGACGTTTCCCAACAATTCCCATGAACTCGATCCCGCGGCGTATGCCGTCCTGAACGAAGTGGCGGCAGTCCTTCGGCAGCAGCCTGACATGGGCGTTCTGCTGCTCGCTCACACGGACATGGTGGCGGGCGACAAGCTCAATCGTGCGCTCGCCGCGAGACGCGCGGACGCGGTTCGACGAGCCCTGCAGGCACAGGGCGGGATCGCGGCAAACCGGATCTTCGCGTCGGAGCTTCCCAAAGCCGCGCTTCCGACCATCACCGGGCCGGAGATCGCGAACGCCGACAACCGAAGCGTGGAGCTGCATGTCGTTCCGCTGCTTCTGCCATCTCGTTGATCGGACCCGCGTCACGGCTTACCGACAAGCGCGGACAAGTCCTGACCCCATGGCGCAGACGGCAGGACAATGACGGCCTGCAGCGCCGAGATATGACTAGCGTCGTGGATCGATGCGTGTGCAAGTCGCCGGACCGCGCGACGGTCGCGGCGTTTGCCGCCCATCGCGCGCTCCGTGCGGCGAGCAGCCGGCGATCACCTTGAGGAAGATGGCCGCAGAAACGGGACAGGCGCCTACGTGCTCACCGCGTTGGTGAACGTCAGCCGATTCCCGAAGGGATCCGTCACCGACACGTCCCTGGAGCCCCACGGCGTGTCCTCCAGCCCGGGGCGCGCATAGCCGTATTGCCGGCCGATCAGTTCCGCGTGGAAGCCTTCGATGTCGTCCGTCCGGATGCGCATCGCCGCGCCGGGGCACGCGTCGCCATGGTGCTCGGTGAGGTGGAGCACGCAGCCGTCCCGCGACACCTGCAGGTACAGCGGCAGCCCGGGTTCGAAGCGATGCGTCCAGTCGACCTGGAAGCCCAGGAACTGCACGTAGAACTCGAGGGCCTTGGCTTCGTCGAAGATGCGAAGGATGGGCGTGGTCTGAGCGAATTTCATGGCGCGATGTTCGTCGAGCGCGCGCGCGATGCCAAGCGGCTCACATCGGCGTGTAATCTGCGGCGCCATGAACAAGCTCTACCAATCCCTGCACGACCGTCTCCCCCTGTGGCTGGCCGAATGGCTGGACATCTTCGTCCCCGTGATCGAGGTGGCGATCATCGGCTTCGGCGCCTGGCTGCTGATGCGCGTGGCGCGGCTCATCTCACGCCGGCTGACGACCCGCTATGGCTTCCCCGTGAAGGTCGCCTCGCTGTTCCTGCGCAGCATCGGCGTGCTGGTCTATGGCGGCGCCGTGCTGTGGTCGCTGGAACGACTGGGCGTGTCGGGATCGGTGCTGTGGACGGCTTTCACCGGCTTCGCGGCGGTCGGCGCGGTCGCGTTCTTCGCGGCCTGGAGCGTGCTGTCCAACCTGTTCTGCACGCTGCTGATCTACATCACGCATGCATTCCGGATCGGAGACGTCGTCGAGCTGCTGGAGGCCGGCGACCGGCCCGGCGTGAAGGGCCGGGTGGTGGACATCAACCTGGTCTACACCACGCTGCTGGAGAGCGGCGATGCCCAGAACGGCACGATGCTGCAGCTGCCGAACAGCCTGTTCTTCCAGAGGGCGCTGAGGCGCTGGAATGGGACGTCGGCGGAAGTCGCCCTCATGAAAGCGCCTTCGTCAGCATCGGCAGGCTGACGTCCATCCGGTAGTCGACGGCCGTGTGGTTGTCGTCGAACTCTTCATAGACGTGTTTCACGCCCATCGCGTCCAGCCGCTTGTGCATGCGGCGGGCGCCATAGACCAGGTTGTACTGGTCGATGTCTCCGCAGTCGATGTAGAGCGCCTTGAGCGCGCTCAGGCCGCGGCCATGCGATTCGACCAGCGTCAGCGGGTCCCAGGCCAGCCAGTTCTCCCAACGGTCCGGGATCAGCTCGCAGGTGTCGGCAGTCACCGGCAGCCGGACGCCGTAGGGCGCCGAGGGATCCGGGTCGAAGCTCGCGGCCTGGGCGAACATCATCAGGATGTGGACGTCGCTGTCCTTGGGCTTCTTCCCGGCCCAGAAGGCGTCCACCCATCGGCCGATGTCCGGCGCCTTGGCCAGCGCGCGCAGCACCGGGACGAATTCGTGGCGATAGAGCAGTTCGAAGCCCATGTCGCCGGAATGCACGGCCGCCGCGGCCCAGAAGTCCGGATGCAGCAAGGCATGGACCATGGCGCCGTAGCCGCCGCTGGACTTGCCGAACAGGCCGCGCCGGCCGCTGCCGCCGCAATGGAAACGCGATTCGACGAAGCTCACCACCTCGTCGCGGAGGAAGTCGTCCCAGCGGCCCATGGCGACCGAGTTGACGTACTGGTTGCCGCCCAGCCGGGTGAAGCAGTCCGGGAAGGCGACGACCACCGGCGGCATCTCGCCGGCGGCGATCAGCCGGTCCAGGCGCTCGGGCACGTTCTCGCCGAAGTTCTTCCAGTTCGTGTGCACCGGACCGCCGGCGGTGAAGCCCACGATGTCCACGAGCAGCGGCAGGCCGCGGCCGTCATGGCCGTGCGGGATGTAGACATCGACGCGGCGTCGGGTCGGGGCGCCGACCAGGTTGCCGGCGAGGATTTCGCTGTCGAGGGTCAGGCGATGGACGGTGCCGGCGGGGGTGTCGGTATCTCGGTGCATGGGGCTCCAATGCTGGCGGTGTTCCGCAGTGTTCCGCGGTGTTCGGAACTTGGCAGATTCAAGCTCTCGGTGCGCTGCCGTACCGAATTGATCCGAAGGTTGGCGCAGGCTAGCGCAAAGGCTGGCAGTGGCCCATTGCCAGATCCCCTACGCGAAGGCGCTCCACCATGTACACAGCCATTTTGGTTCCCTTGGACGGCAGCCGGACCGCGCTGCGCGGATTGCGCGAGGCGATGGTCGTCGCGCAGGCGATGGGCTCGCGGGTCACGCTGCTGCACGTGCTCGACACCTACCCGGACTTCGGCGCCGGCCACCCCGACGGACGAGCGGGTCAGGAGCTCGAGTCCAGGCGAGCGTCCGCGCGCGACATGCTCGCCACGGCCGCCATGGAACTTCAGGATCGAGGCCTGGCGGTGACCATGCGCATCCGGGAGTCCTTCGATGAACATGCGGCCAGCGCGATCATCCAGGATGCCACCGACCACCGCGTCGACCTGATCGCGATGGGCACGCATGGTCGCCGCGGCATCTCCAAGCTCGTCCTCGGCAGCGATGCGGCCCTGGTGCTTCGAGACAGCCCCGTGCCCGTCCTGCTTGTCGGGCCGCCGCCAGGAGAGGGATGACCGGCCACGGGGTGTCACTTCACACCCCTGCATGCGCGCCGTCGTGCGTCAGCGAACAGACGAGCGGGCACGCTCGCGCGCACAGTCGCAACGATCCCCTCCATGGAAGACGCGCGAGCCATGTCCAGTCAAATCAACGCGCGGGCCGGCCAGCCGGCCGCGGCGTCCGACCTCATCGATGTGGCAGCGCTCGTCGCGGCCTACCACGCCGACCGGCCCGACCCGACGGTCCCCGGGCAGCGGGTCGCCTTCGGCACGTCGGGCCACCGCGGTTCGGCCCTCGACGTCTCGTTCAACGAGTGGCATGTCTGGGCGATCACCCAGGCGATCTGCGATCAGCGTCGACAGCTGGACATCCGCGGTCCACTGTTCCTCGGCGTGGACACCCACGCGCTGTCGGCGCCGGCCTGCGCCAGTGCGCTGGAGGTCCTGGCCGCCAATGAAGTCGAGGTGATGCTGGCGCCGGAAGGCGAATTCACACCGACCCCGGCGATCTCGCACGCCATCCTCAGCCACAACCGCCTGCCCGGCAGCGGACGCGCCGACGGCATCGTGATGACGCCGTCCCACAATCCGCCGCGGGAAGGGGGCTACAAGTACAACCCGCCGCACGGCGGACCGGCCGGCGACGAGCTGACGAGCGCCATCCAGAAGGCCGCCAACGCCTATCTCGAATCGGGGCTGCAGGGCGTCCGTCGCATCCCGCTGGCGCAGGCGATGAACGCGCCCACGACGCATCGCCACGACTATCGAAGCCGCTACGTGTCCGAGCTCGATCAGGTGATCGATCTGGCGGCGATCCGGGCCGCCGGGCTGCGCATCGGCGTCGATCCGATGGGGGGCGCCGGCGTCCACTACTGGGCCGCCATCGCCGAACACTGGCGGATCGACCTGGACGTGCTCAACGCGTCCGTCGACCCCACCTTCCGTTTCATGACGCTGGATTGGGACGGGCAGATCCGCATGGATCCGTCGTCGGCCAACGCGATGGCGCGTTGGGCGGCGCTGAAGGACGACTATGACGTCGCCTTCGCCTGCGACACCGACCACGACCGCCATGGCATCGTCACGCCGACCCACGGCTTGCTGCCGCCCAACCACTACTTGTGCGTGGCCATCGACTACCTGTTCCGCCAACGGTCGTCGTGGAGCCCGCAGGCCGCCATCGGCAAGACGCTCGTCAGCACGGCACTGATCGACCGGGTCGCCGCTCGGCTGAATCGCCGCGTGATCGAGGTGCCCGTGGGCTTCAAATGGTTCGCGACCGGATTGCTGGACGGCAGCCTGGGATTCGCCGGTGAAGAGAGCGCGGGCGCGAGCTTCGCGCGCCGCGACGGGTCGGCGTGGACGACGGACAAGGACGGCATCACCGCCGCGCTCCTGTCGGCGGAGATCACGGCCACCACGGGGAAAGATCCTGGGGTGCTGTATGCCGAACTGGCCGCCCAGTTGGGCGAGCCCTCGGCGCGCCTGACGGCGGCCGCCGCCACGCCGGCGCAGAAGCGCCGCCTGGCGGCGTTGACACCGCAGGACCTCAGGTCCACCACCTTGGCCGGCGAGCAGATCGACGCGGTCCTCACGCAGGCGCCAGGCAACGGTGCCGCCATCGGCGGCATCAAGGTCCAAGCGGCCGGCGGCTGGTTTGCGGCGCGGCCCTCGGGCACGGAGGCGCTCTACAAGATCTACGCGGAGAGCTTCCGCAGCCCGGCGCATCTGCAGTCCATCGTTCAGGAAGCCCAGGCCATGGTCGACGTTGCGATCGGTCCGCCCTGACGCGGCGCCGGCAGCGTCCAGCCTTCATGCTGCGCCACGCGCTCCAGCGCGGCCTCGAAGCGCGCTCTCGATTCGGCCGCCACCTGTCTCAGGTAGGCATGCAGGGCGGCGTCGGCGGGGCCGCGGTCCTTGCAATCGGCGCTGTAGCCCTCGAAATGGGAGAGCTGCATCAACAGCTCGGCCACATGACGCGGGCATTCGCAGGCCACGGTCGTGGATCGGCTGGCAAAGGCCACCAGCGTCTCGTCGTCCCAGCGTCGTGCGGGCCACGGGTCACCGGGGGTTGAGGGCGTCGCCATCGCGCCGGTCCCCTCGCCCGGCATGCCGCCGGGCGCTCCGGCGTTCCGCTC
Source organism: uncultured Burkholderiales bacterium (assembly GCA_966211105.1). Lineage (GTDB taxonomy): Bacteria > Pseudomonadota > Gammaproteobacteria > Burkholderiales > Burkholderiaceae_C > Roseateles. The sequence goes on along the minus strand of CBIHMU010000011.1, from coordinate 19,946 downwards.
GCGCTCATCGACGATCTCCGCGCCGACCTGCCGCAGCCACTGGCCGATCACCACATCCGGCTGGGGCTCGCGGAGCAGGGTGGTGCCCACCGCGGCCAGCGATTCGCAGACCGCGTCCGCCGCGAAGCCATAGAGCACGGCCATCGGGACACCCATGAGCCCGGGCGCGGCGGCTTCCTGTTCCGCGAGCCAGCCCGCATGCAGATGCGGCTGATGGATCAGGAGGGTGTCGACGTCGGTGCGCGCCAGCGATCGGGCCGCGTCGGCCATCGAGTCGAAAGGGCCGAGCACCTGCACGGTCCGGCCCAAGCCTCCGAGTCGGCGGAGAAGGGCGGGCCGCTGGAGGCGAGCGCCCAGGGCGGCGCCGATGACCGCCAGACGCCAAGGCGAGGGCGATTCAAGGCCTCCCGGCGCGTGGTCACGTCGGGTGGCGACCGAACGTGCGCCGACATGGTCGGCGGCCACCGCCTGCAGCTGCGACATGTCCAACGCGGCCAGGCTGCCGATGGCGTGGCCCAGCTCGGTGAGTTGCTTGATCAAGGCCAGGCGCCGAATGTCATCCGCCCCATACAGCCGCTGGCCTCCGGCCGACCACCGGGGCGGCGTCAAGGCATAGCGACGCTCCCAGACCCGCAGCGTCGCCACTGGCATGCGCAGCATCCGCGCCACCGCCCCGCTGCGCCGCAGCGAGACGTCGTCATCGGAACCTGTGGCTGACGGCGAAGAGGAGGCAGGCGGATTTGGCATTGGTCCTCACGATGAATCGTTATTGAAGCGCAGTTTAGAGCGAATGTCGCAACATTGAAGCCAAATAGTGGGGCGGAGCCCGTAGCATTGACTCATGTTGAAACATGAAATCGCTTCAGTGGCGGTGATCGGCGCCGGTGTCGCCGGGGCGACCTGTGCCCAGGCGCTGATGGAGGCTGGCCACACGGTCCAGGTGTTCGACAAGGCGCGCGGTCCCGGCGGGCGGCTGGCGACGCGACGTCTGGAATGGCCGCTGGACGACGGCGCCCTGGGTCGTGCCCGGCTCGACCACGGCGCGGTCGGCTTCACGGCGCGAAGCGAGGCGTTCCAGGCGTTCGTGTCGCAGGCGCAGGCGGCAGGCTGCGTGTCGCCGTGGACACCTCCACTGGCGCCGGACAGCCTGCCCCTGGAGGAAGGCGCGGCACTCTATCTGCCCGTGCCGGACATGCCCGCGTTGAGCAGCCACCTGCTGGCCGGTGCGGGGACGCACTGGTCGTTGGCAGTCGACCGGCTGGAACGTGAGGGCCAGGTCTGGCGCCTGTCCGCAGGGGGGCTCACCCACCCGGAGGCCTTCGATGCCGTGGTGCTGGCGGTACCGCCGGCCCAGGCCGCGCCGCTGCTGAATCGCCACCATGAAGACTGGGCGCGCTTTGCCTCCCTGATCCCCATGCAGCCATGCTGGACCTTGATGGGGGTGGCGCGCGCGGACGATGCGGCGTCGACCTCCGACCGTCCCTGGGCGCTGGCGCGGCCTGCGCAGGGGCCGTTGGCCTGGGTGATCCGCAATGACCGGCGGCCCGGCCGCGTGGCGGTCGACGGCCAGGCGCACTGGGTGGTCCATGCGCGACCGGGCTGGAGCCGCTTGAACCTGGAGCAGGACGCCGAGTGGGTGAAGCATCAACTGAGCACGGCCTTGGAGGTCTACCTCGGCGAGTCGGTGCGCTGGGCCCATGCGGTGGTGCATCGCTGGCGCTATGCCTTGCCGCCGGCGACCGGCCACGGGTCAGGGCCGTCCGCACGGCACTGGTGGGACGGCCGGCTGGGGCTGGGGGTCTGCGGCGATCTGTTCGGCAGCTCCGGCGTGGAGGGCGCGTTCCTCTCGGCGCGGTCGCTGGCCGAAGCGATGTGCGACACCACCACCGACGTGCCGGTGTTGCCGAAACATGCGGTTTAAGATGAAACCGTCCGCAGCGGCCCATCGCGGCAACAAGACCTCGCTCCCCAGCAAGCCCTGCGCCGCTTGCGGACTGCCGATGACCTGGCGCCGACGCTGGGCCAGGAATTGGGCCGAGGTCAAATACTGCTCGGATGCCTGCCGGCGCGCCAAGGCCAGCCATGGCTGAGTGGCCGAGCCCGCCGGCGATCGCGTCCCCGACGTCGTCCATGCCGACGATGGCGGCCGCCCGCGCCCGGATGGCGGCGGTGCGCCCGTCGGCCTATGCCCGCACGCGGAACTCGCTCGACGGCGCCGTGAGCGGGCTGTCGCCCTACCTCACCCACGGCTTCATCACGCTCGCGGAGGTGCTGACCGAGGTGACCGCGCGGCATCCGCTGGACGTGCAACACAAGTTCGTCTACGAACTCGGCTGGCGCGCGTTCTTCCGCCATGTCTGGCACCACCGGGGGGAGGCGATCCTGCGATCGCTGCATGCGGGTCCGTTGCCCGACGACGCCTATGCCCGGACGCTGCCGGGCGACATCCGCCAGGGCCGCACCGGCGTGCCGGTGATCGACCGGGCCGTGCGCGAGCTGTATGCCACCGGCACGCTGCACAACCATGCGCGCATGTGGCTGGCCAGCTATGTCGTGCACCTGCGCAAGGTGCATTGGCGCGCCGGCGCGGACTGGCTGTACGCGCATCTGCTGGACGGCGATCTGGCGAGCAACCACCTGAGCTGGCAATGGGTCGCGGGCACGGGCAGCACCAAGCCCTATCTGTTCAATGCGGAGAACGTGGCGCGTCATGCGCCGCCCGATTGGCACAGTCCGGGCAGCGTCATCGACACCAGCTACGAGGCGCTGGAACGCCTGGCCCGCTCGTCTGCCGTGAGCGCAGCGTCTGCATCGACCCAGTCCGCGGACGTCGACACGACCGGTGTCACCGAGCCGGCGCAGTTCGATCAACCGCCGCCGGGGGTGGACGCCGTGGCGCCGGAGGCATCGCAAGTCCAGGGGCGGGAGGTGTGGCTGGTGCATCCATGGAGCCTCGGCGACCTGCCGCCAGGGTTGTCGCCAGACACCGTGGTGGTGGGGCTCTACCTGGCCGACTTCCATCGGGCGTGGCCCTGGAGCGAGCGACGGTGGCAGTTCGTGGACAGTCGCATGGCGGCGCTGACGTCCTGGCGTTGGCGGGGCGATGCAGACGCCCTGCGTGTGGCGCTTCAAGGTGCGCGCAGCGTGCGCGGTCGGCTGGATCCCCACCTGGCGCCGTGGCTCATGCCGTCGGCGGACTGGCTGCCCACGCCGATGCTCTTCCCGCCGGTCGATCCGCCCTGCGACACCTTCTCGCAATGGTGGCGCCGCGCGGTGCGCGGTGTCGGCACCGCCGCCGAACTGCTGGCCATCAACGAGGTGCCCGCCTGGTGAGCCTTCCCCGAGGCGTCGCCGCTGCCCTTTCACTCAACGACTGTCTGGATCCGACAAGATGACTTCAATCGCCCTGATCACCGGTGCCTCCGGCGGAATTGGCCGAGCGCTGGCGCGACGGCTGAGCGCCAAGGGCGTGCGAGTGGCGGCGGTGGGCCGCGATGCCGATCGCCTGGCCGACGTGGACGCCGCGCTTCGCATCGTCGCGGACACGACCACCCCCGAGGGGGCCGCGCAGGCGTTGGCGGTCTGCGTGAGCGAGCTCGGGACTGCGCCGACGCAACTGGCGCACTGTGTGGGCAGCACCTTGATCGCGCCCTTGCACCGCACGCGGCCGGAGGTCTATCGCGAGCTGCTCCGGGTCAATCTGGACAGCGCGTTCTACATGCTCCAGGCCTGGCACGCCGCGCTGAAAGGCGCGGCGGGATCGGCGGTCTTCGCGAGCTCCGTGGTGGCGCGCATCGGTGTGGCCAACCATGAGGCGATCGCCGCCGCCAAGGGCGGCGTGGAGGCCTTGGTGCGCAGTGCCGCGGCGACCTATGCCGGCCAGGGTGTGCGCGTCAACGCGGTGGCGCCGGGCATGACGGAGACGCCGATGACCGCCGGTCTGCTGAACCTGCCGGCGGTGCGCGAAGGGGCAGGGCGGCAGTATCCGCTCGGGGGCGTGCAATCGGCCGACCAGGTGGCGGAGGTGCTGGGTTGGCTGCTCAGCGGCGGCGCCGCGCGGCTCACCGGTCAGATCATCGCGGTGGACGGTGGGTTCACGACGGTGCGGCCGTTGGTGAAATGACGCGCGTGTGATGGACCTCAGACCTGTGGTGGGCGAGCGACTGCGTCTGCGGTTCGACTACAGGACATCGGAGAATGCGGCTGGGACGGCAGCTTCTCGAGGTTCAGTGATCGATGGATGCGACGGCAGACGAGCGTCACGGTTTGACGCACAACTTCGGGATCGGGCGACGCGGCTTTTGCGTCGCATCGCTGGCAAGCACCTTGGCGATGGCGCGCTCCGCGCGGGCGGCGCCCTCACCAGTCGTGTCCCTGCCTGTCGTCGTGCCGCTGGCCGTGTCCGAGGCGGTCGATGCGGCCTCTCTGGCGCCCGTGATGGCGCTCATCGAGCAGGGGGCGAACCTGCGCTGGCAGCGCAACGCCGTCCCTTTTGCGCGCCTGCTGCGCATGGTGGAGCAGGGCGACGCGATCGGATTCGGCGTCAGCCCCACCGAGGACCGCAGCGAGGCCATGCGCTTCTCCCGCCCGCTGTTTCGGGGCGCAGTGTGGGCGGTGAGCCGGCGCGATCGCGGGCTTCATGCCGATCGGGTGGAAGACTTGCGCGGCCGCGTGGTGTGCGTGTCGCGGACGGCGGAGTACGGGTCGGCACTGGCCGATCCGGCGACCTATGGGCTCGACGCCCGGCAAATCGTCGGTGATCTGAAGCAGCGGGTGCGGACACTGGAGGCCGGGCGCTGCGACGCGCTGCTGGTGACCAGCCGCAGTGCGTCCTTGGAAAGCCTGCTCGCACGGCTGCGGTCGGCGGGCGCCGATCTCCAGGCGCTGCAGACGTCCAAGGTGCCCCTGATCCAGCAGGACGTGCATTTCGCCGTGGCCAAGGACAGTCCGCTGGCGGCCTACATGCCCAGCATCGACGCCGCCATTGAGGCCCACCGGGGAGACATTGCACGGATCGTGAATGCGGTGGAGCGATAGGGGGCTTCGGTACAGCGACGTGAATCGGGATTCAGAGCGGTAACAGCTGACCCTTCATCACTTCCTCGGCAACGCGCCTCCCCAACTCCACGCCTACCTCGCCTGAACGGCGGTAGTGCATGCCGCCGTAGATGCGGGCGTTGACGACCTCGGCGACGTAATCCGTCAACCGGCTGTAGCGGCGCATCGCACCCGGTGCCGTGTCGCTCGTCAAGGTCACCGTCGCCACCTCGTCACCCCCGGTCAGCTCCAGCACCCGGGCTGCGCTGCCCTGGATGGCGCAGTGGGCGCACGGGTATTCGGGGTGCATCGGTGTCGGGAGGAACGGCTCCCACGCCGGATCTCGCGGCGTCGCGTCGTTGCCGTCCCGGTCGCCGTTGCGGATGGCCGTGATCGGGCGCCAGAACCCGTAGGCGTACTTGGCATCGAAGACCGCGATCGACGTGTCGGAGGTGGCCATCGACACCAGCGCGAGCAGACGCGCGTGGCCGAGCAGGTCGAGGTGCCTGCTGCGGGCCACCTGCTGGGCGAGCGGGCTGTAGGTGGCCGGCCCGACGATCTCCCAGAATCTGGCGATCTGGGTCTGATCAGCGCTGCGCTCGGAGTTGCTCTTCGCGCCAAGGCGAAGCACTTCGTTGTAGTCGCGCGCCCAGTCCTCGCTGCTCAGCGCATACGGTGGGCCGGGGCGGAACTGGGATCCCTCGACCAGCGCGAACGGTCTCACGCCTCCCCACTGGGAGGCGGCGGGCAGGACGGTCGGGACGTAGGTGCCGGGTGTCGTGGCAGGACGGTAGTTGTCCGGCCGGTCGCTGCCGTCGTTGCGGCGATCGGCCAGCAGAGCGGCGGCCGCCCGGGCACCCAGCGCGTCGCCGTCGCGCCGCGCGTCGTTGTCCTGCTCGGCGGCGAGCGCCGCCTGCAGGGCCGGCGCGAGCACCGCGGTTTGGGTCGGGCACAGGCTGGCCAGGACATCGTGCGCCGCCTTGGCCGCCGCCACCAGCGCTGACGCCCGAGGCGATGCGGGCAATCGGGTCAGGTAGGGCTGGTAGCGTGGCGTGACGGCGTTCAAGGCCTGGAACATGGCCAAGTCGACCAGGGTGACGGTGCGCCCTTGCGCCACCGGCGACTGATGAGCCGCGTACACCGCGACCAAGGCGCGGTCATGCCAGTCGTCGATGACGTCCGCTTGCGCCCTGGTCGCCAGTCCCGTCGACGTCAGGATCAGCCATCCGGCGGCTCGCAGCCAGCCCCCGAGATGCGTCGACATCGCGTGAACTCCGGAGACGGACGGGCAGGTGGTCATGGCGAGGGCTCCTCGTGGCTGCGTCATACCCACCTGTACGAGAAAGCGGCCACACGCCGGACACCCGACCAAGCGTGTCTTGGTAACATCACATAATGCACATTGTCAATCTTATGGATGCATCGACCCGCTGCATCTGCTGCGCGCATCGACCCCTTTCCACAGCGTCCATCGGGCGCCGGGTGCGTCGCCGACGCAGCAGCAGATCAGAGCGCCATGAGGTAGCTTCCGCGGCGGAACACGATTCGGAGACCCGTCCCAATGATCGAGACCTTCCAACGCCGCCTCCCCAACGGGATCACCTTGAGCTGCCGCGCCGCCGGCGAGCCTGGTCGGCCGCTGATGGTGTTCCTCCACGGATTCCCTGAGGCGGCTTTCATCTGGGACGACCTGCTGGCGTTCTTCGCCGATCCGGCGCACGGCGGGTACCGCTGCGTCGCGCCGAACCTGCGCGGCTTCGAACGTTCCAGCGCACCCACCGAGGTCGCCGCCTACAAGGCGCAGCTGATGGTGCAGGACATCCAGCAGCTCGTCGCGAGCGAACGCGAAGACGGCACCATGGCCGCGCTGGTGGCGCACGACTGGGGCGGCGCCTTCGCCTGGGGCTACGCCAACGCGTTCCCGGACCAGATCGGCCAGCTGGTGATCATCAACTCGCCGCACGCAGGCACCTTGTCCCGCGAGCTGCGCAACAACGAGGCGCAGCGCGAGGCCAGCGCGTACATGAACTTCCTCGCCCGGCCTGATGCCGAGGCGCTGCTTGCGGAGAACGACTTCCAGCGCCTGTGGACCTTCTTCACCCAGATGAAGGCCGGCGCCGACGGCTTCGGATGGCTCACCGACGCGCTCAAGCAGAAGTACCGCGAGGTCTGGCGTGCCGGACTCACCGGCGCCTGCAACCTCTATCGCGTGACGCCGATGAAGCCGCCGATGCCCGGCCAGCGCATCGATGGCATCCCGGTGCTGCCGCGCGAGCGGCTCATGGTGACCATGCCGACGCTGGTGTTCTGGGCACTCGACGACACGGCGCTGCTGCCGGGGCTGCTCGACGGTCTTGAGGACTACGTCCCGCGGATGGAGGTCCTCAAGGTGCCCGGCGCCACGCACTGGATCGTCCATGAACAGCCGCAGCTGATCGCCAGCGGGATCGAGCGCTTCCTGCGGCGCTCGACCTGAGCGCCCTGCTTCGCACGCGCTCGAGCGCCTTCATCCCTGCTTGAACCGCGCCGCATACCCCTGCGCCTTGAACTGCTCGATCACGTGATCGACGAACACCCGCACCTTGGCCGGCACCAGCCGGAGGCTCGTGTAGTAGATCGCCAGCGGCAGCGCCTCGGCGTACCAGGCCGGCAGCACGCGCACCAGCTCGCCGCGCTCCAGGAACGGCCAGGCATGCGGCATCGGCAGCATCGCGATGCCCATGCCGCTGGCCGCCGCGCGGGCCATCGCCTCCGGATCGTCCAGCACCATCACCGGCCGCACGCTGGCGACTTCCTCCTGGCCGGCGTTGTTCTTCAAGGTCCACGGCACCAGCCGACCTGACCCCAGCGAGCGCCGCAGCAGCCCGCGATGACGCGCCAGATCGCCCGGCTGCTTCGGCACCGGGTTGGCCGCCAGATACGTCGGCGACGCCGCGAGCACGATCCGCAGCCGCGCCAGCTCGCGCGCGATGAGCGCGTCCGTCAATTCGATGCCGCCCCCGATGGCGACGTCGAACCCCTCGGCCACCAGGTCGACCTGGCGGTTGTCGAAATGCAGATCCGGCACGACGTCCGGATAACGCCGCACGAAGGCTTCCATCATCGGCACGAAATATTCGCGGCCCACCGTGTGGGCCAACGCGACCTTCAAGGTCCCCGCCGGCTTGCCCGCACCCTGCCTCAAGTCCGTCAACGCGTCGCCGATCTCGCTCCACGGCCGTCGCACCTGGGCGTACAGGCGTTCGCCGTCGGTCGTCAGCGCCAGGTGGCGCGTGCTGCGCTGGAACAGGCGCACACCCAGCTTCGCCTCGAACTGCGCGACGCTTTTGCTGACCGCCGCCGGCGTCAGGCCCAGCCGCCGCGCCGCCGCGGAAAAGCTGCCTTCGTCGGCGGTGGCGATGAAGGCGTCGAGGGTGCTGCTCAGTTCGGTCGACATGGCGGCAGCTTATACCAACGGTTGAAACTGAAAACGTCGCTTTCCAACTACCGCAATCAGGTGCCGACGACCATAGTTCATCCCATCAACCACCCCTCCTCGAAAGGAAACGTCATGAGCACCACCACCAACACCGCCGCCGCCACTGCCAACGCCGTCCTGACCGGCAAGGTCGCCTTCATCCACGGCGGTTCGCGCGGCATCGGCGCCGCCTCCGCCCGCCGCCTGGCCCGCGACGGCGCAACCGTCGCGATCGGCTATGCCTCGTCGGCGATCGCCGCCGAAGCGCTGGTCGAGGAAATCAAGGCAGCCGGCGGGCAGGCCATCGCCGTCAAGGCGGACGCCACGGACGCGGCCGCCCTCACCCGCGCCATCGACGGCGTGGCCGATCGCTTCGGCCGGTTGGACATCCTGGTCAACAGCGCCGGTGTGCTCGCCGTGGCGCCGCTGGACCAGTTCACGCTGGAAGACTTCGACCGCACCGTGGCCGTCAACGTGCGCTCGGTCTTCGTCGCGTCGCAGGCCGCGGCCAGGCACATGCGCGAGGGCGGCCGCATCATCAACATCGGCAGCACCAACGCCCAGCGCATGCCCTTCGCCGGCGGCGCGGTCTACGCGATGAGCAAGTCCGCCCTGATCGGCCTGGTGAAGGGGCTGGCGCGCGACCTCGGACCGCGGGGCATCACCGTCAACAACGTGGCGCCCGGCCCGGTCGACACCGACATGAACCCGGCCGACACCGAGTTCGCCGCCGGCCTGCACGGCCTGATGGCCCTGCCGCGCCACGGCAAGGCCGAAGAGATCGCGGCCATGGTGGCCTACCTCGCGAGTCCGGAAGCGGGCTTCGTCACCGGCGCCGACCTGCTGATCGACGGCGGCTTCGCGGCCTGAATCCGGGCCTCGCACGGACGGGCTGAACAGCCCGTCCCGTCACTTCAATCCCAGCCGTCCCAGCTTCTTGATCAGGCCCGCCCGCGAGATCCCGAGGCGCCTGGCGGTTTCCGACTGATTCCCATCCGTCGCCTGCATCGCTTCGCTGATCAGGCGGCGCTCCAGGTCTTCCATCGCCTGGTCCAGCAGACCGCCGCGCTCCTCGGTCGGCACCCCGGACGTCGCGCCGGTCGTGCCCGCTACCGGCGCTTCGCCCGCCGCCAGCGCCAGCGCCTCGGGGTCGATGTCCGAATGGCCGGGCAGCAGCAAGGCTGCGGCCGCGTCCACGACCGCCTTCAGCTCGCGCACGTTGCCCGGCCAGTCCCGCGCGCCCAGCCAGGCCATCGCAGCCGTCGACACGCCCACGCCGCGCTGTCGCGCGAAGCTTGCGGCCAGCACCGGCACGTCGCCACGGCGCTCTTCCAGACCCGGCGTGCGCAGCACCACGCCCTTGAGCCGGTAGTACAGGTCCTCCCGGAACTCGCCGGCGCGCACCATCGCCTCGAGGTCGCGGTGCGTCGCCGCGATCACGCGGACTTCGCTGGTCTTGGTCACGCGTCCGCCGACCGGCATGTAGGTGGCTTCCTGCAGGAAACGCAGCAGTTTGACCTGCATCGCCGGCGGCATCTCGCCGACCTCGTCGAGGAACAGCGTCCCGCCACGCGCGACCTCCACCAGTCCGGGCTGATCGCGGTAGGCGCCGGTGAAGCTGCCCTTCAGGTGGCCGAAGAGCTCGCTCTCGAGCAGCTCCGCCGACAGGGCGCCGCAATGCACCGGCACGAAGGGCGCCGCGGCCTGCGGACCGTGCTCGTGCAGCGCGCGCGCCACCAGCTCCTTGCCTGTGCCGGTCGGACCGAGGACCAGCACGTTGACCCGCGTCGGCGCGACGCGCCGGATCATCGCCCGCAGCGATTGCAGCGCCGCCGAGGGCCCGACCAGCCCCATTGAATCCTCGGCCTGCCGCCGCCGCAGCTGCGCCAGCTCCGCGTCCAGCCTGCGCTTGCGCAGCGCCCGGTCGACGACGAACCGCAGCAGGTCCGGGTCGATGGGCTTGGCCAGGAAGTCCCAGGCGCCGAGATCGGCCGCGCGCAGCGCGAGCTCGTGCTCGGCATGGCCCGTGAGCACCACGACCGGCGCGCCGTTGAAGCGCGGGATCAGGGTCAGGCCTTGTTCGGGGTCCATGCTCGGCGGCATCGCCAGGTCCAGGAGCACCAGGTCGGGCTGCTCGCGGGCGAAGGTCGACAACGCCTCGTCGCCGTCGCCCGCGGTGAGCACCTCGTGGCCCAGGTTGCGCAGGAAACCGCCGCCCAGCCGCTGGAACGCGGGCTCGTCGTCGACCAGCAGGACGCGGCCGGGGATCGAGGAGGTGGAACAGGCACTCATCGCGGCAACTCCAGCGTGAAACAGGTCGTCCAGGGAGGCCGGGCGCTGAGCAACGCGCGCCCGCCGTGGGCTTGCGCGATGCGCGCGACGATCGCCAGCCCCAGGCCTGTGCCGCCGGGGCTGCGCGAGGCGAAAGGCTCGAAGAGGCGCTCGCGGAGTTCCTCCGGCACGCCCGCGCCGTCGTCGCAGACATGCAGCCGCAGCATCGCGCCCTCGGGCCCGGGGACCGACCCGCCAACCGCTCCGTCGGCGACATCGACGCCGATCTCGCAGCCCGCCGCCGACGCGCCACGCGCGTTCTCGATCAGGTTGACCAGCGCCTGCTCGAGACGCCTCGGATCGAGCGTCTCCACCCACAGCTCGGCCGGCCACGCCGTCGACAGGCGCGCGCCGGGCTGGCGCCGGATCAGGGACTCGACGAGCGAGCGCAGCTCGAAGCGTTCGCGCTGCAGCTTCCACGGCTTGGCGTAGTCCAGCAGGTCGCTGGTCAGATGCGCGATGCGTGCCACCTGCGCGCCGACCTCCTGCCGCGTCTCCGTCGGCGCCATCGCCACGGCCATGCCGATGATGTTGAGCGGATTGCGGATGTCGTGCGCCACGGTCGCGGCCAGAGCGCCCAGTTCGGCCAGGCGTGCCTGGATCTGCCGGTCGCGCTCGCGGGCCGCGGCCTGCTGGGCCTGCTCGACGCGCAGGGCCGCGTCGGCCAGCACGGTGGCGAACAGCTCCGCGACGTGGCGCTGTCCCGGCGGCGCCGCCTCCCAGCCGGTCCAGCGCGGCGTCCAGCTCACGCCGTCGCGGCGCATCGTCAGTGCGGGCGGGACGCTCGACGGCCGTGCGCGATCGGCGGCGCCGTCGGGCGTCCGTTCGGCGCCCCGTTCGGCGCCCTCCTCCACGGACACCGTCACCGACGTGCCCAGCCGTCGGCTGAGCAGCGCGGACGCTTCGACGCCCAGACGCTCGAGGCTGTCGGCCGCCTGCAGCGTTTCGCGCCAGCGTCCGAGGTCCTGGGCGCTGACCTCGCCGCCGGGATAGATCAGGCGCTGGACGAAGCGCCGCACCGGTCCGTTCAGGGCCAGGCAGCCGGCGGCGACCGCCAGGCCACTGAGCCAGCGCGACTCGAACGGCAGCACCAGCGGCATCAGCGCCACGATCGCGATGCCCGACGCCAGCAGCAGGGTCCACACCAGCGCCTTGCCGGCCCAGGCATTCGCGACGAAAACGCCATAGCGCAGGATCCCGTAGACGAGTATCAGCGGATACAGCGGGAAGGCCAGCAGCGGGAACGGGTAGACCGGCCAGCCCGTGAGCGCGATGCCGTAGCCGCCCAGGCAGGCCAGGCCCCACAGGCACGAGGCGGTGACCGCCGCGACCTGACCCCGCGCCGGGCCCTGGCCGTCGACCGGCGGGCGCATTAGCGCGTGCAGCAGCACGCCGACGCCACCCAGACCGAGGACCACCCAGGACAGGCTGGTGATCACGGCCGCCGGTTCCGCGAGGGCGAGCCGGCCCACGTCCGGGTGATCGACGAAATGCGCCGGCACCAGGATCTGCGACACCGCCACCGCGACGCCGCCGACCGCGTAGGCCGCGGCGATCCAGCCGCGGCGCAGCGGCGCGCGGCAGAACACCACGCAGAAATGGAAGAACACCGCCGAGGCCAGCGGCGCCGTCGCCAGCACATGGAGCGCCAGCGTCTCGACCCCCGGCCCGAACCAGTTCGGCAACTCGTTGCCCGAGATCCAGACCGCGATCGCGACGAGGAAGGCCGCCAGCAGCCGACCGCCGGCCACCCGGTCGGCCCAGGCCATCAGCACGCCCGCCAGCAGCAGCGTTTCGGCCAGCGCCAGGCCCATCGTCACCCGCAGCAGCATGTGTATACGTCGTAGACAGTCGACAGGGCGGCAACTGTATACGACGAAGACAAGTCCTGGCACCGCCGCCAATGGAATCAACGACTTAGGTATCGAACTCGCGTGGCCCGATTCTCGCGATAGAGGGGTCATGAACGCCCTCTTCCATGCCCTGTTCCATGCCCTCCTGGAAGCCACCTTCCGAGCCAGTGCCCGCCTTCGGTCCCTGCCGTCGAAGCAACGCACCGCCCACATATCGGCACCCAACCTCGACCCGCAGCGGGCATGGGCATCGTCCGCAGCGTCCGCACCGCTCGACCTGCAGGCGCTGATGGGCGCAGACGCCTGGTCGCGTCTGCCGGCCGCCGTGCAGCGCCGTTTCGGCCTGCACGCCGAGCCGGTCCACTACGTCGGCCGGATGGACCTGCGCTGCTCGCCGCTGGGCCGCATGCTCGCCTGGCTCGCCTGGCCGTTGCGCGGACCGCTGACGCCCGATTGCGCCCGGGACCTGCCGGTCGAAGTCACCGTCTTGCCCGATGGCCTCGGCGGCGTTGTCTGGTCCCGCCGACTGGGCCGGCGACTCGTGCAGTCCGTCAAGCGCGCGCATCCCGCCGGTCCCGGCGTGCTTGAACGCACCCGCGGCGGCCTGGCCATGGCCTTGGACGTCTTCGAAGACGACGGCGCCCTGGTATTCCAGAGCCGCCATTACCTGTGGTGCGTCGGCCCCATGCGGCTGCGGCTGCCCGACGCCCTGAGTCCCGGCCAATGCCGTGTCGAACACCGCGACCTCGGCGCCGGCCGCTTCCGTTTCACCCTGACCATGACCCACGCCCGCTGGGGCCGGACCTTTGAACAGACCGGCGTGTTCATCGACCCGGTCCAGGAGTCCTGACATGCACATCCTCGATGCCGTCCTCATCGGCCAGGCGCTGCTCGGCGCCTTCGACAACCTCTGGCACCACGAATGGGCCGCCCGACTGCCGCAGCAGCTCGGCGCACGGCGCGAACTCGCCCTGCACGCAGGCCGCGAGGCGCTGTACGGCGCCCTCTTCCTCGGCCTGGCCTGGTGGTCGTGGCACGGCGCGCTCGCCGTCGCGGTCGCGGCGGTGCTGGGCGTGGAAGTCGTCATCACGCTCGCCGACTTCCTGGAAGAAGACCGCACCCGCCAGTTGCCCCCCTTCGAGCGCTGGCTGCACACCGTGCTGACCGTCTGCTACGGCTTGTTCCTGGGGTTGATGGGGCCGCGCCTGCTCGACTGGTGGCAGCAGCCGACCGGCCTGGCGTCGGCGGGACGGGGGCTGGTGTCGTGGCTCTTCACGGCCATGGCGCTCGTCGTGTGGGCGTGGAGCCTGCGCAACGCGCTGGCCGTGCGGCGGCTGGGTCGCGAGAGCGCGGCCTTGCGCGATCAGCCGGCACCTCCGGCAGCCCCTCGCCTGGCCGCGGCCGTGCTGATCACCGGCGCGACCGGATTCGTCGGTCAGGCGCTGGTGCGCCGGCTGCGGTCGCAGGGGCGGCGGCTGATCGTGCTGACGCGGGACCCGAAGCAGGCGCGGCTGCAGTTCGGCGCGGACATTGCCGTCGTCGGCGCGCTCGACGACATCGCCGCCGAAACCCGCATCGAGGCCGTCGTCCACCTCGCCGGCGCCCGCGTGCTCGGCCGGCCCTGGACGCGCGCCCGTCGCCGCGAACTGCTGGACAGCCGCACGCGCCTGACGGAAGGGATCCATCAGCTGGCGCGGCGTCTGGCGCATCCGCCCGCGGTCCTGGTGGCCGCGTCGGCCGTCGGCTTCTACGGCGTGCCCGAGGATGGTGTGATCTGCGATGAACGCTCGCGCGCGCAGCGCGGCGTGTTCCAGTCCGACCTGTGCGCGGCCGTCGAGCATGAGGCGATGCGGATGGAGGGACTGGGCATGCGCGTCGTGCGGCTGCGCTTCGGCGTGATCCTCGGTCGCGAAGACGGCGCGTATCCGATGCAGGCGCTGGCGGCGCGGTTCGGACTGGCCGTGCGACTGGGCGACGGTCGTCAACCGGTGCCGTGGATCCATCTGGAAGACGCCGTGGGCTTCATCGACTGGGCGCTGCGCCGCGCGGATGTGCGCGGGGCCGTCAACGCAGTGGCGCCGGACCTCTGCTCGCAGGCTTCGTTCTCGACCGCCCTCGCCGCCTCCTTCGGGCGACAGGCCTGGATGCGCCTGCCGGCGGCGGCGCTGCGCCGGCTCGCGGGCGAGATGTCGACGCTGCTGCTGGACGGTCAGCGCGTGCTGCCGCGCGTGGCGCTGGCGGGCGGCTTTGTCTACCGCCACGGGACGCTGGCCTCGGCGCTGCGCGATCTCGCTTCGCATCCCCAGGCACCGGTTCGGATCCGGCCCTCCGACGAGGGACGCACTGCCGACGATGCCGCCTTGTTGTAACGGCATCCAAGGCGTCATGAGCACCACCATCCCGACCGCCCGCGCGATCGACGTCCCTCCCCCGTCCCTCGGGACGCCCGGCAGTCCGCAGGCGTCGCAATCGTCGCCGACCCAGTCGTCGCCCTCGTCGCCCTCGTCGCCGACCGCCATCGAGCCGCAACCCGCCAAGCCCGCGGGCGCGGAGCACATCCTGCCCGAGGGACTGTCCGCGCGCCGCTCGTTCCCGCGCGCTTCGCAGGACGCCGGGAAGAACGACAACGACGGCGGCGCGGTCCGCTCGCGCCCGTCGACGCCGCCGCGCCAATCGCCGCCGAAGGTGGCCAGCCGCAGCTCGTCGGCCGGCAGCGTCGCCACGACCGGGCGCCTGCCCGACGCCCATGGCGGCGAGCAGATCCCCATGTCCCACTTGAACGCCAGCGGCGGTACCGGCGAGGGGGCTGGCGGCAGTGCGCTGTCCCTGTCGAGCGTGGCGCAGCGGCCGGTCGGCAATGCGCCCTCGATCACCGAGCAGCGCCGTTCCACCGCCACCGGGACCGAGCACGGCGCGGCCCTGCCGCGCCAGCAGCCGCACGACGAGGTCTCCCAGCTGATGCGCCGCATGCCGGGCGCCTTCGATCCGCTGCCGCCGCCCGAGGCGGCGCCCGCGGAGCGCGCCCCCGGCGGGCTGGCCTCGCTCAGCGCGGCCACCGTGCCCAGCCCGCGCGACGTGAATCCGCGCATCGACATCGACTCGCTCGCGCAGAAACTTCCCGACGACATCACCGGCTGCGTCGCCTACATGCTCAGCGCGATGCGCAAGAGCCCCGACGACATCCCCGCGCTCGAACGCCTGGCCACGCAGCAGGCCGCGGTGCTGAGCTCGCGCGGCATCCACACCCGCGACGACCTCGTCGCCGTCTTCAAGCAGGTGCAGTGGCGCGACCAGGGCACGGCCATGATGCACGGCATGGCCTCGGCCAGCGGCTTCAACCTCGGCACCATCCCGGCCAACCTCAAGCTCGCCGACCTCACGCTCTCCAGCCTGATCAAGGCGATGCCCCAGTTGCCCGTCGCCGTGCCGGCGCTCATCACCGGCGCGGTGATGGGCTTTGCGCTGTCGATGCTGGACGTGGCCTCCGGCGCCGCCACCAACAAGACCTTCAAGGACGCCTACTACACCCGCCCGCCAGGCGAGCAGCTGCCTGAACCCATCGCGAGCGCGAACCCGCCGACCAAGGCCAGCCTGGCCGCGGACAACGCGATCGCCGCGGGCCTCAGCTACGGCGCCGCGCGCAACGGGCTGGTGCGGATCCCGGCGATGCTCAACTACGAGCTCAAGGGGCAGCCGGCGCAGCGCGCCGCGATGGATGGCCGCCTCGATCCGGGCTTCGGCCTGCCCGTGGGCGGCGGCGGCATGCGCGTGATCAAGAACGACTTCGACGTCGGCGCCGGGCGCGCCGGCTTCCAGCACTTCCTGGCGCGCGACGACCTGGGCGCCTGCCTCGACCACCTGCAGAAGCCGGCGGTCGAACAGATCCTCAGCGCCGCCGCGCGCGCCGGGGCCCACGTGAAGCACCTCAAGTCCACCTTCCCGGAGGCGCTCGGCGACGTCTTCGCCAGCAAGGTCGGCTGGACCTCGCACGCGATCCTCAGCACCGGCTTCGGCGGCCTGACGGCCATGGTCGCCAGCCTGCCGGCGACGCTCATGGAGAAACACGGCCTGAGCGAGAAGGACGCCAACATCACCACGCAGATGCTCAAGTACGTGGTGCTGCAGGCGCTCTATCACGTGTGGGGCGGCGCGCTCGGCGCGGTCGGCGGACCGAAGGCGCCGGACCCGGCGGCGGTGTCGCAGGCCTGACGGGGTCAGGTCACGGCGTCCGCGCGGGGGCACTGCCTCGACGGCGGTGTCGATGGCCCTGCCGTTCCTGCAGGCATCAATTCGACACACATTTAAACTTGCCGACCGGCAAAACAAACGGACACACTCGCGCCCCACGCCCCTCCAAGAAGGGGCTCATCGCACCCACTGGCTCGGGAGGGGGATCACCATGGCATTCAAGCATGCCGGCATCGCCGTGGGCTGCGCGCTGCTGGTCGCCTGCGGGGGCGACGCCAGCCCGCAGGACGCCGAGTCTCCCGTGGCCGCCGACACGGCGCCGGGCGTCGCCGTCAAGTCCGCGGCGCCCGCCGCTTCGGGCAGCGGGCACGCGCTCCCCGAGTCGGTCACCACGCCCTTCCCGGTGCCCGCCGACGACGCGCCGCTGGTGCCGCTGTTCCCGCCGCAAGCGCCGATCGAGACGCTGCAGTTCACGCTGCCCGACGGCACGCTGGTCACCCGCGTCGGCCATCGCGGCGTGAGCCGGCACGGCCGCGATCGCGGCGAGGAGTGGAACGAGATCGGCCACGGCCCCAACGAGACGGTGGACGCGTCGCGCCATCCGCTCGACAAGCGGCGGGGCGCCGCCCTGAGCTTCGTGCCGGACTCCTTCCGGAACCGCACCTGGGGTCTGGAGATCATCGACAACAGCCGCGTGCCCGGTGTCACCCGGCCTGTGCTCAAGGTCAACACCTACCACCCGACGGTGGACCTCCTGCCGGGCGGCACCGCGTTCTTCCGCGCCTTCGACCGCGTCGGCGTGACCGGCTACGGCTGGATGAACAACGGCGAGCTGCTCGACGGGACGGCCTCGGTCTGCAAGCCGGCGGCCTACCCGCCCGACGGCCGGCCGGGCGACGACCATTGCACGGTCCTGATCAAGGAGTACCCCGGCCATGCAGGCCTGGGCGCCGACGGCCTGCCCAACGGCGTCCGGGTGGACGCCCGGCCGCTGAAGGTCGGCGATCCGGTCGAGGTGGCGCCGGCCATGGGCGCGACGGCAGCCTCGATGCAGGCCGTGGGCGACGGCGGCGGCCTGCGCTACTACGCGAACGAGCGGCTCTACATCGTCGGGCAAGGCCTGACCCCGTGGTACGGCGTCGCGCCGCGCCTGAACAGCGCGCCGCTGCCGGCGTCCACCTTGTCGGGCGGGCTCGGCTCGGTCTCGTACAACTATTCGGCCGAGGGCCTCCGGATGTTCCAGCAGCCGGTCGGCCACATCGGCATGCAGGACATGCAGCGCTTCGTCGAAGGTCGCAGGACGGCCCACAGCAGCGTTGTCACCGGCGCCCACCTGGAACCGGGCAACGAGCCGATGGCCGCCATCGTCGACCTGGCGGGGCCGCGCCTCAACGCCACGTCCTGCGTGCAGTGCCACACCAACAACGGCCGCGGACCCGCGCCGTTCATGGTGGGCCAGCGCCTGGACGGGATGGCCGTCCACGTGGCCGCGAGGGACGCCGACGGCGCGATCCGTCCGGACCCGCGCTACGGCGCGACGATCCAGATGAACACGGCATCGTCCTCTGGCGCCCTCCAGGACGGGGGCCTCGCCGTCAAGGTGACCGGTTTCGAGTCGCGCACGGTCACGCTGGCCGACGGCACCCGCGTCGAGCTGCGCAAGCCGACGTTCGGCTTCGACGGGCCGATCCCGCAGCTGTGGTCGGCCCGCGCGGCGCAGCCGCTGATCGGCGTCGGCCTGCTGGAAGCCGTGCCGGAGGCGGACATCCTGTCACGCGTGCGCAGCACGCCGGACGTCGACGGCGTGCTGGGCCAGGCCAACTTCAGCGTCGACCCGGAATCCGGCGCCACGCGTCTGGGCCGCTTCGGCTGGAAGGCATCCAAGTCCAGCGTGCGCCATCAGGTGGCCGCGGCGCTGCTGAACGACATGTCGGTGACGTCCCCGGTGTTCCCGAACCGCAGTTGCTCGACCGACCCAGCGGGCTGCCGGGCGGCGCCCGCGCAGAAGGGCATCCAGGACAGCGACCTGATCGCGCTGACCCAGTACATGCAGCTGCTGGCCGTGCCGGCGCAGCGCAGCCTGCCGAGCGGTTTCCCGAAGGGCGTCGTACCGCCGGAGGAGCATCGCGTGGACGCGGCGCAGGTGGCCGCGGGCCGCCGCGTGTTCGACGCGCTGCGCTGCGCGGCCTGCCACACGGTGGAGATGAAGACCGGCAGGCACCATCCGTTCGCGGAGCTGCGCGACCAGACGATCCGGCCGTTCACCGACCTGCTGTTGCACGACATGGGTCCGGCGCTGGCGGACCCGCTGCCGGAAGGCCGGGCGCGCGGCGCAATGTGGCGCACGTCGCCGCTGTGGGGCATCGGCTACACGGCGCAGGTGGCCGAGTCGACGCCGGTCGGCTATCTGCACGACGGCCGCGCCCGGACGCTGACCGAAGCGATCCTGTGGCACGGCGGCGAAGCGGAGAAGTCGCGGCAGCGCTTCGAACGGCTGTCGAAGGCGGATCGCGAGGCGCTGCTGGCGTGGATCAGGTCGCTGTGAGCGTCGGGCGGTACGCTCCCTTGAGCGGCACCATCAGGACCACCACGCCGCAGCTGCCGGTAACGTGCTGCATGACGTCTCGTGGGGGGCCAGTCGGCGGCGAGCTGCTCGCCGCGCCGGGCGAGCGCCGATGCTGGGCGCAGGACCTGCGTCGCATCGAGGTGCCCGCGCGCGATCGCGGCGACGGATTCACGCCGAACTCACGCCGAGCCGTTTCAGCAGCCGCATGAAATTGCTCCTGTCCATGCCCGCCTCGCGCGCGGCGGCCGCCATCGCGCCGCCGTTGCGGGCCAGCGCCGCCTCGATCCAGGCGCGCTGGAAGCGGTCCGTGGCTTCTCGAAGTCCGATGACTTCGGGCGTTCCGGGCGATCCGGGCGATCCGGACATGCCGGGCGCACCGGGCGTTTCGGTCGTTTCGAGTGATGCCGACGCCGCGTCCCGCGCCGACACGGCCTCCGCGCCGGGCGGGGCGGCGCGCGCCGCTGCGGGCGACGCGGTCATGGCGACGGCAGGGGCGATTGCTGCGGGGGACGAC